>CALKXV010000028.1 GCA_938005545.1 uncultured Paracoccaceae bacterium | reverse complement strand
ACAAATCCATGGTCGACCAAGGGAAACCCAAAAAGATGGCCCTCACAGCTGTCATGCGCAAACTCATTGAACTCGCAAACGCCTTGGTGAGAGCGGATAGGGAATGGCTGCCAAATGGTACTTGACCAAGACGGATACTCACAGCGGATTTGCGGCGGCGCCAATATCCTGTCTTGGTTTGATGCGTGTTTCGTTTACAACGTCGCTTATGTCAGGTTTCACCCGTTCTCCCGAACCATCGCTACTGCTACGACGGCAATATCTTCAATCGCTCGAAGAGCCTCAGGAATTTTTCCTGGAAGAGTTGGTAGAATCGGGGCAGTTCTGGACGCAGGAAGATGGCTCCTATGGCGTCATAAATGGGAATGTCTTAGTCGAGTTTTTCAGCGCTGATCCGACAAACTCGAAAAGGCTGCTGAGTGATTTCCGTGATTTACACGGCTTTTCGACGGCGCTCGTCAAATCCTATGACCGTCACTTCGTGAGGCCTTGCGAGGAACTTGGATGGACAGGCTCTGTAGGAGGATTTCTTTTCAGAAAACGAGAACCCCGCGATCAAATAGCATTTCCCAATGCAGAGATGCGCGCCGCTAAACCGACCGACCTGGCTGCACTGTGGGCAATCAATGACGGCTTCTTTGCAAGCGAAGGCGAAATTGCAGGTCTGGCCGAGTCCGACAAGCTTTGGACAGTCAGAGTAGACGGGAGGGTTGCTGGTTGTGGCGTGTCCAACCGCTTCATCAAAGATTGCGAAGCGGTAGACGTCGGCATGCTGGTCGCTAAAGGCTTTCGTCAAAGAGGACTGGGAACTTACATCGTCAGCGAGATTGCCAACAGGATTGAGAGAAAAGGTTTGCGACCAATTTGCGGATGTGGCGCCAGAAACCTTGCTTCGAAAGCCACGCTAGAGAGAGCCGGTTTCGTGTCCGACCACCAATTTCTGTCATTTGAAGCAAGGTGATCGCTCGCCAATTAGCAGACATGGCGTATCTGCGGCGAATCCGGCTTGGGAGGTTTCGAACTTCGTTAAAGTCGATGTTGACACCATTCAGCCAGAGGAAAGATACCATGAAACGCTAGGTTGGATTTGATGTCGCCCAAGAGCAATGTGCGCGTCGTGCCATGAATGTCCGCGTGGAGCGCTCAAACCCAATTCTCAAAGCAGCCGGCAGTTCGAAAACGGCGAGTTGCTTTTTGGCGGTAACGAGACATATCGGGCACAGGACGGAATTTTTCAGCCCAGTGATCTAGGTGTTTCCGTCCCAAACGGCAGACGCCAACAATGTTTCTTTGGCGTGTTCCAGATGAGCTAGAAACGCAACCATGGCTCTGTTCGTATCAGCGCATTCAAGCGCGGAGATGATTTCCAAATGTTGCGCGATCGCATTGTGATTTCGTTCCAACTCGTCGTGCTTTTTCCAACGATAGTGATAGTGAAAGATCAGCGAAATCAGTTCGAAAAAATCCTGCACAAAGCGATTGCCGAAGCTATCGATCCAAACTCGGTGAAACTTCTCATCCAGACGGGGAAAGAGCAGGTAATCGTCCGCAATATTCTCGGCGATTGCCTCATGTTCCGGGCGCAGTTTGATTGCTTCTCCATGCCGGTCGGCATCGCCGGCCAGAAACTGCTGAAAACAGGTTTTTTCAAACATTTCCCTGACCATAAAGAGTTCTTCGGCAAATTCACGGGTGAATCCATTGAGCACCCAATGGCGATTGGGCGTCTTTTCGATCAGACCAAAACGCGAGAACCGGATAAGAAACTCCCGTATGACGGTAGAGCTGACGTTAAACTCCTTCGCCAAATCGGTCTCGCGCAGCATCGTGCCCGGTGTCAGCTCATCTGAAAAGAGGTATTCCATGAACAGGGAGGGCAATTTTTCGGCGATGGATTCTGTTTCGGAAATGGGAAAATATTCTGCTTTCCGGGGCATGCGCAAAACCCGCTTGGATCGTCCGGACCATTCGATGATACCCGCGTCTTGCAGTCCGGCCAGGATACCACGCACGGTCGTGCGGCTGACATCGAGCTTTTGAGACAGGCACACTTCGGTCGGCAAGTCGACATTTGTTCCAACCGATCCGACGATATCGAGAGCACGGTTATATCCCTCTTTGAAGGTGCTGCTGCTGCGTGACATTCGTCACCTCCCTAAGTCTTGCGACATACCCTAATCCATGACGTCGGAATTTCGAACACTTTCCTTCTAAAAGCCCGTAGCACCTCCGCCATCCACCAGAACGACCTGACCGTTGATGTATTTCGCGGCAGGTGACGCCAGAAATGCGCAACACCAGCCGATGTCCTCTGTTTGGCCCAAATGCCCCATTGGAATGCGGCTCATGATCTTGTCTTTGCGGGCGGGGTCGCCTTGGGTGGCCTTGCGGAAAATATCCGTATCGATCCACCCTGGTGCCACCCCGTTGACGCGAATGCTGCGCGCGGCAAATTCCGAGGCAAGTCCCCGAACCACGCCGTTGATAGCTGTCTTTGAAATCGTGTAACCCGAGACCATAGGTTGGCCGATAAAGGCGGTCATAGAAGACAGAAACTGGATATTGCCTGTGCGACCATCGGCCAGCATACGGCGTATCACAAGGCGACTGAGTTCAAGCGCGCCGCGCACATGGACATCGAACACCTGATCGAACTCTTCGATCGTTTGGTCTTCAAAAGCTGTCTTCAAAGTGTTGCCAGCATTGTTGATCAAGATATCCACTGTGCCGAGTTCTGCTTCAGCCTTAGCAAGGGCGGTCATGTCGGTGATGTCGAGCGCAATGCTCTGGCAATCATGGCCGACCTCTTGTGCGGCGGCGTCCAGCACGTCCGCGCGACGCCCGGCGATTGTGACTGCCGCGCCGCTTTGCGCGAGGCATGTGGCGATAGCCTTGCCGATGCCGGTGCCGCCACCGGTAACGAGAGCGCGTTTCCCTTCAAGTCCGTAGACCGAATTCAGGTTCATATGGCGTCTTTCATATCGATCATGATTTTGAACACGGCATCCCGGTGTTCCACCCAATGGGCCAGGGCTATATCCGCTTGGCCCCATGGCAATACTGTTGTGATGAGTTGGTCGGCCAGCTCGGGGTGGGTCTGAAGGTAGGCGACCACTTCTTCGAAGTCTGTGCTGGTGGCATTGCGGGAACCAAAGATGTCGAGCTCTTTGAGATTGAAGAATTTCGTGTCGTAGCTGACTTCGGATTTGGCATATCCAACATAGACGACACGCCCGGAAAACGGCGCGAGGTCGATGGCCGCACGGAATGTCTCGCTGTGCCCGACAGCCTCGATGATCACATCTGGACCTTCCCCTTGAGTGAGGTCTGCAATCGCGTTGTTGAGGTTTGTTGTCTTGGGGTTCACGACGGCTTCGACGTTCAAGGCATGCAAGGTTTCGATTTTGCTGTCCGACACTTCGCTGACGATCACTTTGGCACCGCGTGCCTGTGCGCCCAGCACCGCGCCGACACCAATCATTCCGCCGCCTAACACAAGTACAGTGTCCGCTGCCGTCACTGACCCGCGTGAAACGGCGTGGAAGCCGACTGACAGCGGCTCCACCAACGCCATATTTTTGAGCGACAGGCTGTCATTGAGAATCAGGCGATCGGTTTTGAGCGCGATCTGTGTGCGCAGACCTCCATCTTGCTGAACACCCAGCGTTTTGTTGAATTGGCACGCGTTGACCCGTCCTTTGCGGCAGGACGGACAGGTGCCGCAGGTTGTGTAGGGAATGACAATCGCGCGTTGTCCAACCGCGAATTCCGGCGCTACATCCGGGCCGAGCGCTGCAATTGTGCCGCTGATTTCATGGCCGGGGATGCGCGGAAGCTCAACAAGCGGATTCAGCCCGAGATATGTATTCAGATCGCTGCCACACAACCCAACGAAGGCGACATTGAACAGAACCTCTCCGGGTCCCGGGGTCACGCCCTTGACGTCGCGAAACGCAGTGTGCCCTGTGTCTTCGATGGCAAGAGATTGCATGTCAGCGCTTTCGATCAAAAGGCTGGCCGGCAACCCAAAAAAGGCCGCCGACCAAAGGAGGTCTATTGGAACTCGGCGACGTTATCGCCGGTGATCAGAATACCGGCGATTGGTACAACAGCAGGAGCGGCTTCGCCCTTGATGATGTTGACGAGGTTCTGAACGGACTCGATGCCCATACGGGTGTTGTCCTGCTTGATCGTGGCCGATTGCTCGCCTTCGCTGATGGCAACGAGATTGGCCGGGTTTCCGTCAAAGCCGACGATGACCAGATTGTCCAGTTTGCCTAAGGCTTTGGACGCAGAGACCGCTGACAGTGCACCGGGATCCCATGCCGAGAAGATGGCTTTGATGTCAGGGTTGGATTGCAGGAAGTTCGTCGTTGTCTCAAACGCACAAGCATCTTGCCAGTCGCAGATTTGGAAGATCACTTCGTGACCAGCGGCCTCCGCTGCGACCAAGACGCCGTCACGACGTGCGTTTCCGGTTTGGTGACCGGCAGAGCCGCCCAGGATCAAAACAGAGCCTTCGCCGCCCAGTTTGCCGACAATGTATTCTCCCGCAATTCCAGCCGCGGCCAGGTTGTCAGTCTGCACAAGGCTCGACACATGAGGATGGTCGATGCCGGTATCAACGGCAACAACCGGGATGCCTTTGGAAGCGGCATTGTCCAGGGAGGTGTCAAAGGCGCGGTTGTCTACGGAACCGATGATGATCCCATCCACGCCCATATCGATCGCACGGTCGACGGCATCTTTTTGAGCCGCAGAGTCGGGCGAAGAGGCCGTCATATCAATGAATTCAATACCTTGGGATTCGGCTTCGCCTGCTGCGGCATTTGCCACACCAATCCAGAACGTGTTGTCGGTTGAGTAGCCGGTGTATGCGATCCGCAGGTCTGCTGCATAAGCGCTTGTCGCAAGGCCGATGGCGGTTGCGGCAGCAAAAACAGTCTTTGTGATTTTATGCTTCATGATGTTCCTCCCAGAAGGTCTTTGATGATGTCCAATTGGACTTTGATGGGCTCGGCGAAGAGATGCGTTACCGAGCCGTACGTCGCCAGACATCCCAATAGACCGCAGCGATGATGATCGCCCCGATTGCAATGCGCTGGTATGATGTGCCGACGCCCAGATAGGACAGTCCGACAATGATGGTTTGCATGATGAACATGCCTAGAAGCGTCTTGCCGACGCCTCCGCGTCCGCCAAAGAGACTGGTGCCCCCGATGACCACGGCGGCAATGGCGTAGAGCTCGTAGCTTTGACCGCGCGCAGGCATGGCGAAGTTGAGTTTCGCGACCTCGACCATTGCGGCAAGCCCCGCCAGCAGGCCGCCCAGCATGTAGTAATAGATGCGGCTTTTGGCGATTGGCACACCAGAGAGACGCGCGACTTCTTCGTTGCCGCCGATCGCAAAGGCGCGGTTGCCGAGACGGGTTTTTGTCAGGAACAGACCTGTCAGCAGGGCTGCCGCGAACATGATCACCATCGGAATTGCGTTGCCTGTTCCAAAGAATTTGAAGGCATCGGGGAAGCGGGACAAATCGCGACCGCTGGCCAGAATTTCAGCCAGACCTTTATAGGCGGTCAAACCTCCGAGCGTGACGATGAAGGCTGGTACTTTGGTTAGCACCTGAATTGTTCCATTGAGCGCACCCAGTGCTGCGCCGATTGCCAGTCCTAAGCAGACAGCGGCAAAGGGTGGCAGGCCCCATTCGGCCATGAAGATGCCCACCGAGACACCGACAACTGCAAAGATCGAGCCGACAGACAGGTCCAGACCACCCGAGATCAGAACAATCGTTGTGCCGCAGGCGAGGATGGCAAGAATGGACGCTTGCCCGAAGATCGACAGCAAGGTGTCAATGCTGCGAAACGGTGGCGACATAGTGAAGAAGAAACCGTAAATCAGTATGAGGCTCGCGAGAACGGGCCAGATTTGCATGAGGTCATGCCTGATCCGCACGATCCAGGCCGCGCTGGTGCCGGGGTTGGATGTGCCGCTATGGCCGTCGGTATTGCTCATGCCTGGGCTCCGGCCTCTTTTGCGCCGGTAATCAGTCCCACCAACGTGTCACCATCCACATCCGCGACATCGCGCACGGCCACGAGGCGGCCCAGTCTGAGCACCATCACGCGGTCGCAATAGTTCAGGACGTGTTGCATGTTGTGGGTGATCATGATCACGGACAGGCCGTGATCTTTGAGCGAGCGAACAAGATCCATCGCCATCTTGCTTTCGCGCACGCCAAGGGCCGCCGTAGGCTCATCGAGGATGGCCACGCGCTTTCCGAACATAACTGTTTTTGACAGCGCGACCGCCTGACGCTGGCCGCCCGAAAAAGCCTCCGCGTCGCGGTAGATGTCGGCGATGCGGATATCGAGCTTGTCGAAAAGGTCGCGGATTTCGGCATCCATCTTTTTAAAATCGAGCACGCCGAGCCAGCGTCCAAGCCAATCATCGCGCACGATCTCGCGTCCCAGAAAGACGTTCTTTGTGATAGAAATTTCGTTCACCAAAGCGAGGTCTTGATAAACGGTTTCGATGCCAGCTGTTTTGGCATCGCCGGGCGTGTCAATCTGGGTCTCGGCCCCGTCGAAGCGAATGACCCCTGTGGTCTTGGCGATGGCCCCTGTCAACGCCTTGATGAGCGTTGACTTGCCCGCGCCATTATCCCCAACGATTGCCAGAACCTCACCTTCGTTCAAAGTGAGGTCGACCTTATCCAGAGCGACAATTCCACCGTAATGCTTTGAAATTCCTTGTGCTTCCAGCACGGGTCGCTTTGCGGCTGCGGTATTTCCAAGGCTCATACGGTCGCGATTCCTGTATATATTGCTTTTAATGCTTAAAAAACATTTTAGGTTACTGTCAATTGTTTTTTTTGCATATAATACATTTTAGTATCCACTCTTTGGAGTAAACCCACCGACTTCCAGTCGGTCCCGCTTTAGCGTGAATCAAAGATCATATGTCGATACCTTCAGAAAAATGAGCCGCAGCCGGGTCGTAGGCTCATTTTTCTGAAGGTATCGACATGCAATATTCCACCGGCAGCCACTGCGTCTTTTACCACCGGTATCACATCGTCTGGTCCACCAAGTACCGCTTCAAGGTCTTGAGGGGCGACATCAGGCTGCGCGTCCGGGACATTTGCCGTCACATCTGCCGCGAGAACGGCGTCGATATCATCCGGGGTGTGCTGTCCGCCGACCATGTCCATATGTTCGTGTCGGTGCCACCGAAACTGGTGGTCAGCGATCTGGTGCGGCTGATGAAGGGCCGATCATCCCACAAGGTGCAACGTGAATTCCCGCAGCTGAAGAAGCGCTACTGGGGCAGGCGTTTTTGGGGTCGAGGGTACTTCTCAACGACCAACGGCGCCATCACCGAAGACATCGTACTTCAGTACCTCGAGCAGCATAGCGAAAATCCCACCGGCGCCAGCCGGTCGGTGGTTTAGTCAAGCCAAACTCAGCGCCGTCGCTCGCCAGCTCAACGAGCGGCCTAGAAAGACCTTGCAATACCAAACCCCAGCAGAGAAATTTGAAGCCTGTGTTGCGGCGATCAGTCGAAACCACACCGCACTGCCGCCGTTCGCTGCATTTACGAAATCTTAAGTTGCTCGAAATCACAGTCTGCGTACACACCTTCCGTCCGCGCTCTAAGCCAACTCTTCGATGAGCCTGCTGTACACGTCGTTTCGCGGTGTCGTATCGAACGGTGTTGAAACCCATTGTTGATTCACGTCCAAATTACGGACGGGCACCAATTGCTGCGCGATTTCAGGCGGCGTCGTTAGATCGGCTATGCCAGTTTCCCAATCGTGGCGCGCAGATGAGTGGCGAACAACGGCTCCGCTGGTCGGTAATTCGACCAGGCCGCCTTCCGCAAAGAACTTTAGCCCGTCTCCCATGTCTTCTCCAATGATCTTTACCTTCGGCCCTAGCCGAAACTTGAGAATTGCAACAAAGACGATGGCCGCGGAGAAGGTAAATTTATCAACCAACACGGCGCAGCCGCACTGCTTCACGCTCTCAGCGATTGCGTCGATCAACGGCAGTGTTGCCAAAAAATCACCTCCGGTGTTGCCTCACACATCAATCACAAGGAAACGGCCGGGGTGCGACTGAACCCAGCTGGCGGCCTCATTGATTGATTGGGGGAACGCGCGTTTGTCGGGATCGAAAAAGCTTGGCAACGTGATTGCGGACCCGGTCTCAGAACAGTTGTGAATTTCCGCAATCCTGTTGCAATGCCAGACGGGATCAACTTGGCCGTGCTCATTCCTTGGGTAGACACCCGCTTTCGTGACATTGTCACCGCCGTTGAAGACCAAAGTATTGCTGGCCCCAAACGCACGAGACTTGATGCCAAAACCGCCTTGGAACTGGTTCGTCAGGTCCGCTTTTCCTCCGGGCGTTTGGAAATCGATCTTTGCCCAGATGCAACTTCGAAACGACTTGAAGCCAAGCATGTGTTAGATCCGGACGCGCTCCGGATAACGATGCCCTTCACGGATCGCAGACGCGGCGTTGAGATGAAACTGATCTCCGGGAAAGGTACAACGGGGATCGATCAGAGGCTGCTCACAAATGTCGCTCTGGCGAACCGTTGGTATCAACAGTTGAAAACCGGCCACTCGTTTGACGAAATCGCGTCTGAAGCTGGTACGTCCAAACGCCGTGTTCAGCAGATTGTGGAACTCGCTTTTCTGGCCCCAGACATTGTCCGCGACATAACAAAGGGGCTTCAGCCTACCGGCCTGACCTCGGATTGGTGCCTGCGCCATGCACTTCCAGCCGAATGGCAAGCGCAACGTAAGCGCATCGCGACGCTCTAGACTAAACCCATCGCGTATCGCGGAAATCGCCATCTGAGACACTTGCGGAATACCCTGCCACTTTGGAGTTCCAGCCCCGTCTCAGCGAGACCCATATTCCCGCAACCTACCGAAACAACGCCATAAACTGGCGCAGTCTCTCGTATCGCAGGTTCTGTGGATTTACCTGGCTGGGGTGGTAGGATTCGAACCTACGATCTCCTGTACCAAAAACAGTTGCCCTACCACTAGGCCACACCCCATCAGGTTGGCGTTTCTTACGCAAGCAGGGCCGGTCGCGCAAGCCCTGCCATGCGCAAAAACCTTAGGATGCGACTTGTTCCCGCAAGATTGCAGCTGTGACCGATGCGAGAAGGTAAATCGCTCCGAAAATCAGGAATGCAATGAGCGTGTTTTCGAAGACTTTCGGATAGGTTGGCTCATCAGGCGGCACTGGGCTTACACCGACTGACAGGAAACGCACCTGACGGCTGGCCTCAACCCGCGAGGCTTCAAGTTGTTTGAGCGATTCTTGCATCATCAACGTGCGGGTTTCCAAATCCACCTCGGCCATCCGCAGTCGCGATGTGATCGATGCAAGTGACCCTTGGGTCGAAGATTTCTCGGTCAATTGCGATCTGAGCTCGCCGATAAGGACTTCAAGTCGAGAAATGTCGCCTTCGGCACCCGCTACGCGGGCTGCATTTGGACGCAGGTTATCTTGCAACTGGCTCAGAGCCAGTTTCTTTTCTGTCAGCTGAGTTTCCAAAGTGCTGATCTGCGTCATCAACGCCGTTGATTCCGATTGCGGATCAAGCACACCGGCCTGAACCTGAAGTTCCAGAACGGCTCTCTGGGCTTCGATCATTTTGACTTCTGCATCTGTGAAGGAGTCATTTGCCCCGCGCATTTGGTCAGCACGCTTTCGTTCGGTAACCTGATCGACCTTTTCTTCCGCGTAACCGATCAAAGCCTCGGAAAAAATCCGACTCATTTCAGGTGTATATGCCGAGATATGCATGCGCAGCACGCCTTCGGTTGAATCGAAGCCAACCTTCAGATTACCCGTGAAATGCTTGTACAGCGCTTCGTTGGAACTCCCGGCCTCAACCCGTTGCAGAAAATCGACCGAAGGATCGCCGAAATGTTCGCGGTATCCGTATTCTTCGTCCAGCCTTTGCAAAGCTTCTCGCGAGGTCAGAAAATCCTGAACCAGAATGGAATCCTGACTGGAGGCCAAGGGTGTGCCCCCCAAAAGACCGCCGCCGCCTGCGGACGATGCCTCGGCCTGCTGGACGATAAATTCCGATTTGGTTTCGTACGTCGGTGTCGCGATGAAGGCGAAATAGAAAAAACAGACGATTGTCGGAATGAGCACGAAGACCGACAAGCGTATTGCCAGATGGATCATTTTCCGGCGACGACGACGCGCGATATCCTTTTGGATGCGCTCGATCTCGTGCACTCCCATTGGGCCGCCCTGCGGTATGGCCTCACCAGGCAGGTTTTTGGGTTGCTCAATCGTTTGGGGCAGACCCGCTTTGCGTTCGGGTTTTATCTTTGCCAGAGCTGCGCCCTGTTGGCCCGGCGCCGCTTCGGCGTTCGGGGCCGCTTGTTTTTCGTGCACCAGTTCGATCATGTTCCCGCGATCAAAGGGATCGATCCCTTTCTCACGCAGCAATCGCACCGCATCAAAATCCGAAGACGGGGTCAATTCGTGTTTTTGTGCCAACCGGCGCGCCATACGCAACTGACGGCCGGTCAACCCCTCTTGGCGAATTTTCGCGATTGCCTGATCCGACACAACATCGCTTTCTGCTTTTGCAGATCCAGGGAAAGCCGCATCGCCAAAACCATCATCGGATTTCGACGGCAGGGCTTTGTCGCCGCCGTTTGGCGTCAGGGCCGAACTGCGGCGGATACGAAACTTAGGCGCTTTGGGCTTGGTAGTCATAGAGTGCTTTCGCCTCTTCAAGTGTGTCAAACATATGCAATTGCCCGTTTCGGAGCACAGCCGCAGATCGGCAGAACTTTTCCAACGTCTCGACTTGATGCGACACGATTATCACCGTGGCCGTTTTCAACCGTTCGTACAGGATCCGTCCCGCCTTTTTGTTGAATTCGGCATCCGTCGTCGTCGGCATCCCTTCGTCTATCAAATAAACGTCAAAATCCAGTGCAAGCAGCAACGCAAAAGAGAACCGCGCCTGCATCCCTGAACTATAGGTTCCGACCGGCATGTCAAAGTATTCCTCAAGCCCGCAAACCCAGCGGCAAAAAGCCTCCAGGTAGTCGGGATCTTTGTCGTAAATCCGCGCAATAAACCGACAGTTTTCCATGGCTGACAAACGCTGAACGACACCGCCCATAAATCCCAATGGAAAGGAAATGCGCGACTTACGAATAATGTGCCCTTCGTCTGGCTTTTCCAAACCGGCAATCATGTTCACAAGCGTCGTTTTCCCCGTGCCGTTCGGCGCGAGAATACCCAGTGAATTGCCCAAATCGACCCGGAACGAGGCGTTATCAAGGATCACCTTGCGCCGCTCTCCCGTCCAGAAGGATTTACTAACGTTTTGGAATTCAATCATCGGGTCGTCGTTCTGCTTCGATACCTACAGTCGAGGTGTTGCCGCCATTATTCAGCGAATTGTTACAATTGTATGGCCATTCTGCTGAAAAAACCACTCGCGATCCATGCCCAGACACAGCGAAAATGGGCCAAAACCCCGCTTTTTGCGTATTTCTGGCGATGTTCCGCCGTTAGCCAGGTTGCTTTTCGACCTTCGCCAGCTTTCCTGCCACAAACGACAACCCTGCCGCAAAGAAACTCAACAAGGCGCCCATCTTGGCTGCATCCTGTACCGGGCCGGGGTCAAACGCGACCGCTGCAATGAAGAGCGAGACCGTAAATCCGATTGCCGCCACGCAGCCAATCACAAACAGATCGATGGTGCGCATGCCTTGCGGCAGCCCCAACCCAAGGGGCCCGGCAGCAAACCAGCCGAACAATAGAACACCAAATGGCTTGCCCACGATCAATCCTAATAGCACGAGCCAAGTCGGAGCCGCGATGGCCGAAAACTCGACGCCAGCGTTCAAAAGGCCAAAGAAGAAAAGGATGATTTCAACCGGATGCTTCAACAGATGTTCGACGTGGTTCAACAGATCGGTCAGATATTGTTCAGCCTCAGCAAAGATCCCGAACGCACGGTCCGCATGGGGCAGCGTCGGAACGATTGGCAAAAGGCCCAAAGCGGGGTGCAGGCCGCTCTCCTGGAAGCCGAACCAACTGAGACAAGCCGCCACCAAGTATGGCCAAAACGACAGCTTCTGGCGCACCCAGGTTGAACGCATGCGCAGTTGGTCATGGCGGTCCATACGACGTGGCAACCAGTTGAAAAGCACGTAAACGCCAATGGCCGAGAACAGCGAAAGCAATAGCCATGCCGGAGCCAACTCGCCCGACGGATAGAAAATCGCCAGAATGATCAAACCCACGGCATCGTCAGCAATCGCCAAAAGCAGCAAGAATCGCACGGCCGGGTGCCCTGCCCCAAAGACCAAGCGGCCGACAAGATAGCTGAACGCAATGTCGGTCGCCGTCGGGATCGCCCAACCATTGGCAACCGCATCATAGGTTTCAGAACCAAGCAAAGCGGCAAGGCCCAGATAAACGGCAATCGGGCCAAACATACCGCCTGCGGTCGCAAATAAGGGCGTCGCCGCCTTCTTTCCGCGAAGTGATCCATTTTTCAGGATCACAGCTTCCCAGACTTCCTTGGCTGCAATGGCAAAGAAAAACGCCATCAAGACGTCGTTCACAAGGTAATGAAAACTCAGAACTTTCCGCGCATCCGGGATTTCTGTGATCTCGTAATACTTGCCATAGGATTTCAGCCAGTATTGCGCGTCCACTCCAACCCAGTTGTTCATCCAGATCGGATATTCGACGACCAGGTGATAGCTATCTGGATTGGTATTCGCCCAAACCAGAGCGATCCCGGCCCCTAAAATCAACAGCAGTGAATAATTGGTGATGAAATTCCAAACGCGGTACATTCACTGCCCCCCTTTAGCGCGGTCACAACGGGATAAACCAGCAGACCTAAGGGGGCAAGACAGACCGTTACAGAACGCCTGAAAGATCGCCCAAACTGCCCGTTTATTGGGCGATCATGGCTGACCTTAACTGGTGGGGGTGGCGGGATTGCCTTGACGACTGTGAAGCCGATGCAAACATTTGCTTATGCGATTGCGCCCCAAACCAATCCAGCGCCCAAGGCGCCAACCAAGGCGATGCCCAAATAGGCGACAAATACCCGTGGTTTTACCAGTGCCCAAACCGCAACCGCGGCTGGAATACAGCTAACCCCACCTGCGATGACAAAGGACATCGCCGCACCCGGCGCCATGCCCTGATCCAACAAACCGCCCAAAAGGCCAACCGCCGCATACCCATTCAAATAGGCGGGCATCCCCAAAACCGCGGCCAATAAAATCGTGCCCACACCGTCACCACCCAGAACCTTCGCGACCCACTCGGTCGTGTCATAGGTGACCATCAAGGCTTCAAACAAATAAGCGATCATCAACCACTTGCCCAAGAACAATGCGTTCTCAATCCAGCTGGCGCGAAAACTCTCGCGCCGGGCGCGTTCCGTCCAAAAACGCCAGACCGGTTTGCCTTGGAACGGCTTTTGCACGCTGCAACAGCCCCCGATTTGGGGTTGTTCGCGCAAAGGTTCCGCAAAGACTGCGCTTTTTGCAAAGAACATCGTCACGTAACCGCCCATTAACCCAAGCGAAACCGCCGCCACCGTCTTGGCGACCGCAAATCCAAGGCCCAATTCGGCCCATGTAATCGTGAACATCGCCGGATCCATCAGAGGCGACGACAACCAAAACGCCATCACCGCCGCCAAAGGTGCGCCAACAGCCAGTAAAGCGGCGACAAACGGGATCACTTCACAGGAACAAAAGGGCGACAATCCACCGATCATGGCTGCGTAAACCACCATCCGCACCTGGTTGCCGGTAAAGGCTTTGGCAATGATCGTTTCAGCCCCGGCCGCTTTGACATAAGCGACCATCGAAATCGCGATCACGATGAAAACACCCGTATGCGCAAAGGCTTTGGCGGCAAAAGTGACAACTGGAACAAAATGCGTTGAGCCTCCCCCATTGAAGTGGTCCACCCCTATGTTTAGGAAACGGAGGACCAGAAATGGCAAACAAACGACCCAAGCCCGAAGAGATTGTTACGAAGTTACGGCAAGTTGAGGTTCTGACAGGACAAGGCATGCCGCGC
>CALKXV010000027.1 GCA_938005545.1 uncultured Paracoccaceae bacterium | reverse complement strand
GCAGGCGAGGGGTACGACGAATTGAACCTGAACGTCGGCTGTCCGTCTGACCGGGTCCAGTCGGGGGTGTTCGGTGCCGTTTTGATGAAGACGCCGGCGCTGGTCGCAGAATGTTTGGCGGCCATGCGGTCGGCGGTAGATGTGCCCGTGACGGTGAAATGTCGGATCGGTGTTGATGATCAGGACCCGCGCAAGGTGTTGCCGGATTTTATTGCACGGGTGCGCGATGTGGGCGTAAGCGAAGTTGCGATCCATGCCCGCAAAGCCTGGCTCCAGGGGCTCAGCCCGAAAGAAAACCGCGATGTGCCGCCTCTGGATTACGATCTTGTGCGGGACATGAAGGTTGAGTTTCCCGATATGTCCATTTGGATCAATGGTGGAATTGGATCGCTGAACGACGCCCGCGGTTTCTTGAACGCTGGATTGGACGGCGTGATGATCGGACGCGCGGCCTATCAAACGCCTTGGAACATCTTGGCGGATGTTGATCGATTGCACGGCGAGGTGCCGCCATTCGAATCCCCGGATCAGGTGGTTTTGGCGATGCTGCCTTATATCGAGAAACACTTGGCCGAAGGTGGACGGGTGAACGCGATCACACGGCACATGCTGGGCCTTTTTTCGGGCCGTCCGGGTGCGCGGCACTGGCGGCGAATTTTGTCGGAAGGCGCGCATGTTCCGGGTGCAGGCACCGAACTGATCATCGAGGCTCTGGACGCTGTGAGAGTTCGGTCAGCGGCTTGAATGAAAGTGTCGAGCGTTTTTGTGCCATTGCAAAGTGGGCGGAAGCCGTAAGTTTGTCGAACTTGAGCGGACGCTGAAACTGCCGTGACAACGCAGCGACCGAAAGCCTTCTCAGTTTTTAAAACGGGAGCAGGCAAGATGGTCGGCAGACCACACATGCAACTCCATAAACCGCCAAATAGCGTATTATATTCAGCGCGTTGAACGCTCGTTGTCTGAACTTCTCAAAGGGTCCGATCACTCCTCGGCATCAGAGATCAAAAATGGGCCTTATTTCCGTCTAAGCACCGCCAAAGTGTCGATCTTTAGTCAAATCCAAGAAATTGCAACCATTTCTGGTTATTCAATGGAGAACTTCTATGCTTTGTTCCGTTAGAAAAGCTTTGTTTGCGGCCGTATTAGTTGTTCCTGTTATTCTTTCCTCCGCTTCGGTTAGCTCGGCTAACACAGATGCGGAGTGGTCCCGCCTGATTTCATCAGAGGCACTTGATGTCGCGATTGAGGATGGCGCGGGCATTCAGATCATCGATATTCGGGCCGAGAAGTATGTCGCCAAGGGAACGATCCCCGGCGCTGTGTCGATGCCGTATAAAACGTGGCGCGGTGCAAAAAACCGTGCCGGACAGCCGCCAAGCGAAGAAATGCTTGAAGCGCTTTTGGGTGATGCTGGTATCAGCATTGATCGTCCGATCGTGATCTTCAACCATACCGGAAAAACGCTTCAGACAGGCCAAGCCGCTTATGTCTATTGGCTGATCAAAACCGCAGGGTCCGAAGAAGTCGCCATCATGGCCGGTGGTTTCAAGGCCTGGGCGGCGGCTGATCTGAACATCGCCGAGGAACCAAGCGTTTTGGAACCCCGTGTTGTTGACGTCGCATACCGCGATGACTGGTGGGCCGATCCAATGGATATCTTTGGCGTCGCAACTGGTCAGCGAAAAGGAGCTATCCTTGATGCGCGACTGGATTCGCAGGTGAAAAAGTCGATAAAAACTGGAAAGGCAATGAAAAGCATGCCATTGGCACGCTACATTCCAACCAGTCTCCTGGCACCAAGTTTGTCTCCGAAAAGAATGTCGTCGCCTGCAAAAGATAAGTTCCGCGCCGAACTTGAGGCACGCGGTATAAACTTGAACGGCGATATCGTGATCAGCGTTTGCCAGACCGGCGAATTGAGCGCCTTGTCGTGGTTCTATGCCTCCGAAATCGTTGGCATTGAGAACGTTCAATATTATCCCGATGCGCTTCAGGGCTGGAAGGCCGATGGTGGTCTTTTGTTTGGGATGCATGTTCCGAACCAAAGCATACCATCAGACGCTCGAAACGTCGCACAAAACTAGCAAGTTAGGAGGGTAAGCATCTCCCTCCGACACTTTGATGATGTGTTCCATCGCAAAATGACAAAGCCGCAGGGGATCAACCACTGCGGCTTTCGTCTTGCGGATCGGTGCGTGTCCTCAAGTCACATAACCTGAGGGCAGTTGATGTTACATGCCACCGACCGAATACGCCCCCTTGCCAACACCTCCGCCACCGAAGGTCGCATTCGCTGGGATGCCGCGAAATCCTTGTGGCTGTTTTCTATGTGTTTCGGTGGGATTGCAGCAATCGCTCTTACTCCTAGTTGGGATGGCTTGGGCATCTTTGTTGCCTTAACAGTCGCGACCATTTGTGCCGGGCATTCCGTAGGCATGCACCGACTTTTGATCCACCGGTCATTTCAAACGCCCAAATGGATAGAGTACATCCTTGTCTGGTTGGGCACGCTTGTCGGTATGGCAGGCCCTTTTGGCATGATTTCCGCCCACGACATGCGCGACTGGCATCAACGTCAAAGCGAATGCCCACCTCATCCGAGCCACGGTGCCGGGTTTTGGCGCGATGCGTGGTGGCAGATGCACTGCCGTTTCGATCTGGATCACCCGCCGCAATTCAAGATTGAAGCCGACGTAAAGAACGATCCCGTCTATCGTTGGATCGAGCGGTACTGGATGGCACAACAATTGATTTTGGCCGTGCCGCTGTTTGTTTTTGGCGGGATCGCGTGGGTGCTTTGGGGAATTTGTTTGCGCGTTTCCGTGTCAGTGATTGGTCACTGGTTGGTGGGCCACTTTGCCCATAAAACCGGCCACCAAGGGTGGCGCGTGGATGGATTGCCCGTGCAAGGATACAATCTTCCGGGACTTGGGCTGGTGACGTTTGGCGAAAATTGGCACGGCAACCACCACGCGTTTCCACATTCTGCAAAGCTTGGCGTCGAAGCAGGGCAGCTTGATCCCGGCTATTGGTTCATTCAAGCGCTTGCGACGCTGGGGTTGGCGCATGATATTGTTCAACCCAAAGACCGCCCGGCGCGGACCGGTTTGGTGCGTAACGAGCCTTTGACGCCAGGGGCTGGCATGGTGGTCTTGACCTCAAAGTGACTTCGAAGTAGCAAAACCTCTGTGGCGATTTGTTCTCCGGATTGCGGGCCACGTTAAACAATTCCGCTAAAGAGGTTGGGACCTTTCGCCCCCGACGCTCATTGTCGCTCGGGGGTTTTGTTTTGGGAAAGGAGCCGTCCTCATGGCCAAAGACTGGAAAAAACGCACGAAACTGGTACATGCCGGTTCACGCCGAAGCCAATACGGCGAAGTGTCGGAGGCGATCTTCCTCACACAAGGGTTCGTCTACGACAGCGCGGAACAAGCGGCTGGCCGGTTCGAACAGGCGGGCGATGACGAGTTCATCTATGCACGCTACGGCAACCCGACGGTGCGCATGTTCGAAGAACGAATTGCCGCATTGGAAGGCGCCGAAGATGCCTTTGCGACCGCAAGCGGCATGGCCGCCGTCAACGCAGCACTGTCCAGTCTATTGAAAGCCGGGGATCATGTGGTTTCGGCGCGCGCCTTGTTCGGATCATGTTTGTACATTCTGGAAGAGGTTTTGACGCGGTTCGGAGTGGACGTCACCTTCGTCGACGGCACCGATCTGGATCAATGGCGGGCTGCCATGCGCCCCGATACCAAGGCCGTCTTTCTGGAAAGCATGTCGAACCCCACGCTTGAGGTGATCGACTTGCCGTCGGTTGCCAAAATTGCTCATGAGGTTGGTGCGACAGTGGTGGTGGACAACGTCTTTACAACGCCCGTATTTAGCCGCGCCTTGGAACTGGGGGCCGACGTGGTGGTTTATTCTGCCACCAAGCACATTGACGGCCAGGGCCGGGCCTTGGGCGGGGTCGTTCTGGGCACCCGTGACTATGTTCGCAAAACTCTGGAACCCTACATCAAACACACCGGCGGCGCGATGAGCCCCTTCACGGCCTGGGTGATGCTAAAAGGATTGGAAACGATTGATCTGCGTGTCCATGCGCAAGCCGACAGCGCCTTGGCATTGGCGCGCGCCCTGGAAGGCGACAACCGGTTGGAGCGGGTTATTTTCCCCGGATTACCCGCGCACCCGCAACACGAAGTGGCCATGGCTCAGCTTGAAAAAGGCGGGACCGTAATTTCGCTCGATTTGAAAGGCGGCCAAGAGGCAGCATTTCGGTTTCTGAATGCGCTTCGGATCGTGGTGATTTCAAACAACCTTGGGGATGCAAAATCCATCGTCACCCATCCTACGACCACAACTCATCAACGCCTTACAGACGAACAGCGCGAGGTCTTGGGGATCAGTCCGGGATTGGTGCGGATTTCCGTCGGTTTGGAAGATATCGATGATCTGACGGCGGATATCTTTCAGGCCCTTGACGCGATCTGATGGCTCACGTCCGGGAGTTTCGCGCAAGCGATGCACACGCTTTGGCGCGAATTTTCCATGACGCAATCCATATTGGGGCCGCTGACGCCTATGACGCCGAAGCCCGGTCGGCATGGTGCCCCAAGCTGCCGGAAGGCTCTGCGTGGTCGCTGAAACTGACCGAAGCCGTGACATTCGTGGCCGAAAACGCCGAGGGGCCGGTTGGTTTTATGTCGCTTCTACCGGGGTCAGGACATATCGATCTGGCCTTCGTCCATCCCGATCATATGCGCAAAGGGGTCGCGTCGGCGCTTTGTTCAAGGCTTGAAACCCATGCCCTGCATTTGGGATTGCCCGAACTCACCACAGATGCCAGCTTGCTTGCCGAACCGATGTTTCTGGCGCAAGGCTGGACAGTTCTTCGACGCCAATCGGTCGAACGGCATGGTGTGACCCTTCGGAACTGCCGAATGAAGAAGGCGTTGTTACCAACCAATTTGCACAACTTGGGGCGTTGAGCTCGGCTCCATGCGTTCAAATCTGATGCCGCAGCACGGTAATGTTTGGCACTACCATTGCGCTCGATCTTTCGGCTGCTGTCTTCTGAGGTTAGTCGGCGGGCAATAAGACGGGGCCTATGGGATCAAAACCGACGGTCACAGGGGTGTCGACGGCAAGTGGTGAATCCACGTCCTCGCTGACCGCGAACAACGTGCCGAAATCAGCGCTGAATGTGTATTCCATGCGACTGCCAACATAGGTTGCCTTTACAACGGTCATGGCCAAACCTTTTGGTGCATTCAGGACAAGGCGTGTCGGTCGTACGGCAAGTTGCGCGGGGCCGGGGGGCAGATTGCGGGCGGGTAATTTGTGCTGGAAACCCGCGACGTGGATTGTCGCCATAGTTCCGTTCACTTCGATTATAGTGCACGGCATGATATTCGCTTCACCGATGAAGTCAGCCACAAAACGGTCAGCGGGCGCGTCATACAATTGGCGCGGTGTTCCGATCTGGGCGATGCCTGCATTGCGCATCACGACGATTTCGTCGGAAACGGCCAGCGCTTCTTCCTGATCGTGAGTGACATAGACGACTGTCAGGCCGAGGTTCTGCTGAATTTCTCGTATCTCTTCGCGCACTTGCCGTCTCAGTTTGGCGTCAAGGTTGGACAAGGGTTCGTCAAACAGCAAAACCTGCGGTTCTAAAACCAAGGCACGGGCCACCGCGACGCGTTGTTGTTGGCCGCCGGAGAGCTCGGAAGGCAGGCGGTCGCCGTAGTCTTTCAGGCCAACCAAATCGAGCCCGCGGACCGCCCTGTCACGCGTTTCGGATTTGTCGAAGCCAGAAAAACCAAGGCCGTAGCTTACGTTTTCCATCACGCTCATGTGGGGGAACAAAGCATAGGACTGGAACACCATGGAGACGTCACGGTCGGTTGCGGGCAAAAGCGTCACGTCACGGTCGCCGATCACAATCGACCCTTTGGTGGCCATCTCAAGCCCGGCAATCATCCGCAGCGTCGTGGTCTTGCCGCAACCCGATGGACCCAGAAGGGTGACCAGTTTTCCGGCTTCGATTTCAAGATCAATGTCATCCACGGCAACTACATCTTTGCCATAGACCTTTGTGACATTGCGAAAGCTGACGGGGGCCGCTTTGGAGTTGATGTTCATCGCTGATCCCCTTTACACATTGGTACGTGATTGTGTCATGCGACGCCCGATTTCGGTCCGACCAACGATCAATTGCATCAGCCCAACAACAGCCAGCATCACAAAAATCAGCGTCGTCGAATAGGCAATTGCCAAGCCATAGTCGTTGTTTTCGACGCGGCCGATAATGTAACTGGTCGCCATGTCGTATTCGGCTGATACAAGGAAAATCACGGCAGAGATCGCTGTCATGGCCCGCACAAAGCTATAAACCAAGGCGGCCAGAATGGCGGGGCGCAGCAACGGCAGAATGATCCGGCGGAAGGTCTGCCACGAGTTTGCACCAAGCGTCAGTGAAGACTCGTCGAGTGACTTGTCCAGTTGCGACATGCTGGCAATTCCGGCGCGCGCACCCACGGGCATGTTGCGGAAGATGAAGCTGACAACAAGGATGATGCCTGTACCGGTGATTTCGATGGGCGGGACATTGAAAGCAAGAATATAACTGACACCGATCACCGTTCCGGGGATCGCAAAGGACAACATCGTGCCAAATTCGAAGGCGTTCTTGCCGGCGAACGTCTGCCGGGTCAGCAGGTAGGCGGTGATCAAACCGACAATGGCCGTCAGAGGGGCCGCGATGGCTGCGATTTTTAAGGTTGTCCAAAAGCTGTCCCAAGCCGCACCCGACCAACGGATGCCTGTGTCTTCGAACCGGAACGAAAATGCAGTGACATAGTGCTTGAACGTCAGAGTGTTGTTGACGCCCCAAAGTTCAACCATGGAGCCGTAAAGGATCATTGCATAGACGACCATCGTGAACGCGGCCCAGAACACGGCCAATGCCAGAACGGGCACCGAAAGTCCGCGTGGCATATGCGGATGCACGCCGCTGTCGCCTTTGCCGGAAACGGTGGTGTAGCTTTTCTTGCCCAACCAAAAGCGCTGCGCATAAAAGGCACCAAGCGTGAAACACAGCAATACCATCGCTAGTACGGCGGCCTTGCCCTGGTCGTATTGAGCGCCGACGATAGCAAAGAAAATCTCGGTCGACAGCACGTCAAAATTGCCGCCAAGCACCAGCGGATTTCCAAAATCGGCCATGCTTTCGATGAAACCCAAAAGAAATGCATTTGCGAGGCCCGGACGCATCAGAGGCAGGGATACGGTCTTGAACACCTGCCATTTCGAAGCACGTAACGTTTGTGCCGCTTCTTCCATTGACGGTGAAACGCCTTCGACCACACCGATAAGCACAAGGAAAGCGATAGGTGTAAACGCCAGAACCTGCGCGATCAACACGCCAGGCAAGCCATAAAGCCAGCGTGTTGGTTGCACACCAAACACATCGGCAAAGAAAACGGTCACCGACCCGGACAGCCCGAACAGCAGGATCAGTGCAAGACCGATCACGAAGGGCGGCGTGATAATTGGGAGCACGGTCAGCGCGCGAAGGGCGCGTTTATAACGAAAACCCGATCGCGTAACGACAAGCGCAAAGACGAGACCTAGGGCTGTTGTAATCAGCCCTACCAACACTGCCAGAAACAGCGAATTCCAAGCGACACCGCATCGGCCCCCGGTAAGGCACCCAAGGCCCCAAAGCCGGTCGTCGAAGAACTTTGAGGCGAATACGCCGATAGAATATCCGCCGTCTTCTGTGATGAAGGCAGCCGTCAGCATTTTGGCAATAGGGAAGAACACAAAGACAGTGACGATCACGACCACGCCGCCGATAGAACTGACGACAAATACGTCCCCGTTGATCGCACCTCGCGCGGCAATGCCTTGGGTGAAGATGAACAAGAACGCCGAGGCCACAAGCAAAGCGCCGTATCCCATGCCGAACTGACGGTCACCTAGATCGCCGAAAAGCGCGGTTGCCCAGCCGAAATTCCAACCTCGAATGCCGATAGCGAAGCCTTGCAGGATCAGCCAGCCGAAGCCCATGGCACCAGCTCCGATCAGAATTTTAGCATAAAGCGGATCGGTTTTTCGCCGTCTTAAAACGAAGATCGGCGCAAATAGCGGCACGATCAAAGGCGTCAACCAAAGCTTTTCGCCCTGTGCCGTCAGGAAAGCGGTCGGGGCATAATCCTTGTCAAACGGATAGCCGTCGATCAACCATTCAAACGTGAAAAAGTCCTCGACCCCGTACCAGGGCAGAACAAAGAAACCAACCAACCCGGCAACGATCCAAAAGATCAGAACCGGGTTGGCCGCTTGTTCAGACGTGATTGTGCGCACGTATTTTTATTGCGGCAGAACCGATACGTCGTCGTCCCACTTCTTCAACAGACGCTTGCGGGTGTCAGATGACCCAAACGTCTTGAAGTCATAGTCGATCAGCTTGATCGAACTCATGTCAGGCGCGCTTTCTGACGTTTCGGCGCCAACGTTGGAAGGCACCTGAAAGGCGTTGACCTGAAGCGCAAGGTTCTGAGCCTCGGCACTCAGCGCCCAATCATAGAACTTTTTGGCTTCGTCCATGTTGCGCGCGCCATCGATGATCGACATTGAGCCGATTTCATAGCCAGTACCTTCTGCTGGCGCGACGACCTTGACCGGGAAGCCTGCAACCGCCTGTTTGACGGCGTCATGCATGAAGACGATGCCGATTGTTGTCTCGCCACGTCCGGCGGCTTTGATGGGGGCCGAACCAGATTTGGTATACTGATTGATGTTGGAATGCAGGCCCTTCATGAAGTCAAAGCCGTCGTCTTCGCCAAAAAGCTGCATCATGGTGGCCAGCGTCGTGTAAGCGGTGCCTGACGAATTCGGGTTCGCCATTTGGACGTGGCCTTTGTATTCCGGCTTGGTCAAATCGGCCCACGAGGTTGGCTCGGGCAAGTTGTTTGCGGCCAAGAGGTCCGTATTATAGCCGTACCCCAATGCGCCGGAATAGATGCCGATGGTCTTGTTTCCGGCACTTTCAGCCTGGCTAATCGCCCATGGGTGAAGCTGGTCGCGCATTGGCGAAACGTATTCTGCCGTCAGACCTTCTTCGGCGGCTTGCAGGTGCGGATCACCCGTACCGCCCCACCAGACGTCACCTTTGGGATTTGAACTTTCGGCTTTGATCTGCGCGAACGTCTCTCCGGACGATTTGCGCGTCATGGCCACATCAATGCCAGTCGCGTCCTGAAAGCTGTTTGCCATAAGCTGGCACCAATCTTCCTGAGCACTACAGTAAAGTGTCAGTTTGTCTGCCTGCGCCGCCGCAGCCGCGACCGAAAGTGCAGATGCGCTAAGCACCAGTTTAAATGTGTTCACGGTGATCCCTCCCAGAACCTGTTTTTAACAGTTTTGTAACAAAGAGCGTAGGGACCAGTGCAAGCGCTGGCAATGAATTTCGCACGTTCTCGGGCTGAATCGAAAAGTTGGTCCTGGCAACGCGCAGGGTCGAGTTGTGTCAAAAAGAACGTCGATACTTCGCCGGTTCCGTCATCGAGCGCCAGCTTGAAACCGCCTCTTCTGCGTGTCTTAGAAACTGGATACAGCAACCACCACCGGCATTCTGATGGTGGACACAACCGATTGGTAAGTATTTCTGGTGGCATTACTGCAAAGCTCTCACACCCCCTTGGCCAACAAACAGGACATCTCCATCGTCATGCCGCCCGAATGGGTTCTCCAAGTTGCTCAGAAATCGTCTTTGCCCGGCGACCCCCGGCCACCGTTGCATCCGGGCGACTGCGGCGCCGGATGTTGAGTTGGATCGCTTTGCCAAAACGTTGCCGGGCGGGGTTGAGGCGGCGCGCATGGTCGGCCGAAAACCGCGTTCTGGCTGGTTCCGAAAGATCGATATGGCCAAATCTGTGGATTTGATCCTAAATTGGGTTACACTTTGTTCTAAGACGACAAAGAGAGGCCAGACTTTGCGCAATGACCACCCGACACCGGTGGCGGATTATACCAATGCCTTTCTCGTTTCGGCGGGGTTTCTGGTGTTTATGGTTCTTTTTGCGATCTGGGCGATTTGGGGGCTGATCATGGCGGGATTGGTCAGTTGGGGTGCTGATCGGTTGATGACGGTCGATTTCCGGGGTGGCGCGCGAAAATAATGTCAGGCCAAATCGGCGATGACGTCGGCAGCTTTAACAATGCCACCGGGCGCATGTGGAATGTTGGTGGCTTTTAGGCCGGCTTCGATGGTCGCAAGGGCGCCAAGGATCATCTGTGCATTCACGTGGCCCATGTGTCCCAGACGGAAAAAGTGATGCCATTCCGGCGCGCCGGCATCGGCCATGCCCAGACCAATCCCAAGGGTCAGGCCGGTTTTGGTCTGGCACCAGTCGCGCAAGGCGGTGCCTTTTTCGGAGTGTACCATCAAGGCGGTCACAGAGTGGGATCGGATTGCGGGGTCAGCGGCATTCACCTCAAGCGGACCGTCGGTGCCCCAATGATCAAAGGCGGCCCAGATGGCTTTGGCCAATCCGGCGTGGCGGGCCCAGACACCTTTCATCGTTTCATCCTCGATCATTTGCAGTGCTTCGCGCAGACCGTACAAATGGTGCGTGGGCGCGGTGCCTGCGAAATATTCGTAGAAAACACCGGGATTTACGCGGGGACGCCAATCCCAGTATTGGCTGACACGATCAATAGCGTCGCGGGCAGCGTCGGCTTTGTCATTGAAGAAGACGAAGCCCATGCCGGGCGGTGTCATCAGACCCTTTTGCGAGCCCGCCACCATGACATCGACCCCCCAATCGTCCATTTCGAAACGATCACAGCCCAGCGACGCCATGCAATCGGCCATCAAAAGCGCCGGATGATTGGCGGCATCGATGGTTTTTCGCAATGCCGCGATGTCGTTTCGAATTCCGGTTGAGGTGTCCGTGTGCACTGCCAGAACGGCTTTAATTTTGTGGGCGTCGTCGGCGCGGAGCCGCTGTTCAATGGCGTCCAGATCAAAGCTTGTGCGATTGCCGAAGTCCATCAATTCGACGTTGATCCCCAAACGTTGCGCCATTTCGGCCCAGCCAAAGGCAAACTGACCCGTTGCGGGAACCAAAACCGTGTCGCCAGCATTGATCGTATTGGCCAGCGCGGCTTCCCATGTGCCATGGCCGTTCACAATGTAGATTGCGGCGTGGTGTTTGGTACGGGCGACGGATTTCAGTTGAGTGACCAAATGCGGCACCATGTCGACCAATTCACCGGAATAGATATTCGGTGCAGCCCGGTGCATGGCCTGCAAAACCCGTTCCGGCATCACCGAAGGGCCGGGGATGGCAAGATAGGTCAGGCCGTTTGCAAGGGTCATTGGCTTTCCTTTGTCTTTGTTTTTCAGGCTTAGGGGCAGGGCGCGGCGGCGTCAACGACGCTGGCTTGTCACGGCTTGCCTGCCGGGTTAGCTAGTCGGGAAGACGGCCCGGAGCCAGGACGTGAGCACAAACCCCAACCAAACGGATACGCCGGACGGCGTTGTCGGCAACCGCGCGTTGATCGGCTGGGTTTGGCGTGACTATCTGAAGCGACATTGGCCAAAAGTTGCGCTTGCATTGGGTTTGATGGCCATCGAAGGCTCAATGCTGGGGGCGTTGAGCTACGTTATCAAACCGATGTTCGATACTGTTTTTATTGCGGGTGATAGTGCGGCTTTGATCTGGGTGGCGGCAGCGTTGGCGGCGATCTTTATACTGCGCGCTGTGACCAACTTTGGGCATCGCATTTTGATGTTTGGCGTCGGTTTGTCGGTGATAACACAGATGCAGTCGCGGATTGTTCAACACCTTTTGACGCTGGACAGTTCGTATTTCAACACCAATCCGCCGGGAACGCTGATTGAACGCGTGCGCGGCGATACGACCGTTGCCAACCAGATATGGATGCAGGTTTTAGGCTCGGCCTGGCGTGAGATGGTGGCGATTATTGCTCTGTTGGGGGTGGCGATTTCAGTGGACTGGCGCTGGACAGTTGTGGCTTTGGCGGGGGTGCCTTTGTTGGTTGGACCGATCCTGATCATGCAGCGTTATGTGCGTCGCAAGGCCTTTGCCGCGCGTGAGGCCGCCGCCCAGCTGTCGACACGGTTGGACGAAATTTTTCACGGTGTGAACACTATCAAATTGAACAACGCCGAAGCCCATGAAGATCGGCGTTTTGGCGTGGCTGTTAATCGGTATTTTCGTCAGGAAATGAAGGCGCGGGTTGGATCGGCCGGAATCCCGGCCTCGATGGATGTTGTGGCTGCCATCGGGTTTGCGGGCGTGGTGCTTTACGGCGGCAGCGAGATCATTGACGGAAAGAAGACAGTCGGCGAATTCATGTCATTCTTCACCGCGATTGCGTTGCTGTTTGAACCGCTGCGCAAGCTGGCCAATGTGTCTGCAGCTTGGCAATCGGCGCGGGCCAGTCTGGAACGCATCCGCGAAATTTTCGATGAAAAACCCAGTATTTTTGCACCCGACGTTGTTTCGGTTCTGTCAGGCGACGCGACGCGCGCGGATATTTTGTTTGACGATGTGGTTGTCAAATATGGAGGTGAACCTGCGCTTCGTGGCTTTAGCTTTGTCGCAAAAGCCGGTGAGACTACCGCGTTCGTCGGTGCATCTGGAGCGGGAAAATCTACGATTTTCAGTTGCTTGACGCGGCTTGTTGATGCGGATAGCGGTGTGGTCCGTGTGGGCGACGTGGCAACAAACGAACTTGGACTGGCGGACCTTCGACAGCTGTTTTCGGTGGTGACGCAGGACGCGCCGATGTTCGACGAAAGTTTGGCCGACAATATTCGACTGGCGGAACGCGATGCCTCCGATGAGCGCGTGGCGGTGGCTGTTGAAGCGGCTTATCTGACCGATTTCGTATCGGCGTCGCCATTGGGTTTGCAGACACCAGCGGGGCCGCGCGGGGCGCAACTTTCAGGTGGTCAGCGCCAACGTGTTGCGATTGCGCGGGCCTTGTTGCGCGATGCGCCGATCCTTCTGTTGGACGAAGCTACGTCGGCCTTGGACGCGGCGAGCGAGGCACACGTTCAACAAGCGTTAGAGCGGTTGTCGGAAGGGCGCACAACGCTGGTCATTGCGCACCGTTTGTCGACGATCCGAAGCGCCGACAAGATTGTGGTGATGGATCGTGGCCGTGTGGTCGATGTGGGACGTCACGAGGAGCTTTTGGCCCGCGGCGGTGTTTACGCAGGGCTTTATGAACTTCAATTCAGTAAGGATTGAGCGTCTCTTGAGCTAGGACGGCGGGCGGTTTCCGTCGTATTTTGCGATCAGGGTTTCAGATTTCGCACCGATCTTATAGCGCGCCAGCAAGCTCAGGTTTTTCAAGCTGCGGCGGGCCCAGCCTTCAGCCTCGTAACGTTCGGCGGATGTGCGCGCCTGGGCATCCAAAGGGCGCAGCTTTCCTTTCAACTGTCGGGCGACAGCGACGTCTTCCATAATGGGAAGCGTCGGATAGCCACCGGTTGCGCTCAATAAATCGCGGTGGATAAGAAGGCCTTGGTCGCCATAGGGCAGGTCGAAAAGACGCGCGCGCAGGTTAGCGCCCCTGGCGACAAGTTTGGGCATCAGGCCCGTGGCGCGGAATTCAAGCTGGAACCAACCGGCGTCATTCCGATGGTGTTCCATATGGTTGAGGGCTGTCGCGGCCCAGCCGTCGGACAAATGCGTGTCGGCGTGCAGGATCAACAGCCAGGGCGTTGTTGCGGTATCAAGTCCACGCGCGATTTGCAACCCGCGTCCCTTGGCTCCGGTCACAAGCTTTGCGCCAAGTTCCTCTGCCACGTCTTGGATCTGATCGGTTGAACCGGCGTCTGAGATGACCAGTTCCGAAATGAGCCCGTCTGTGATCCCCTCCAAAAGCGCGTCTGTCGTCGCCGGAAGTGCGGCAGCGGCGTTGAGCGTGGGAATAATGATGGTGAGTGGAGCGGTCATGGGTGCATCGCGTTGTGTTTCACCCTATATAGCGTTCAGCGCAACGGGGATGCCAGTCATGAGCAAACGTCTTGTTTTTAAGGTCACGGGCGGTGACCGAGTGGAGTTTTTGCAAAATCTGGTCACCAATGACGTTGAACGGTTGTCTGACGGGCTGGTTTGGACGGCATTGCTGACGCCCCAAGGCAAGTATTTGGCGGATTTCTTTCTGGTGCCGGGCGATGATGCGATTTTGATCGACGTGGCGGAACCTTTGGCCGCCGGTTTGGTACAGCGGTTGGGGATGTACAAGCTGCGGGCCGATGTGCAGATCGAGCCTGTGGATGTGAACGTTGCACAAGGGCTGGGAGAGGTACCAGCGGGTGCTTTTGCGGACCCGCGTGATCCGGGTTTGGGATGGCGGGGGTATGATGGGCGAAGCGGTGACGTTCCTGATTTCGAAACCCACCGGATCGTCTTGGGCGTGCCGGAAAGTGGCATCGAATTGATCCCCAATGAGAGTTTTCCATTGGAGGTGGGTTTTGAGGGGTTTAACGGCGTTGATTTCAAGAAAGGCTGTTACGTCGGCCAGGAAGTGACAGCTCGGATGAAGCACAAAACCGAACTGCGCAAAGGGTTGCGACAGGTGGCCGTTTCAGGTTCGGCTCCGGTGGGGACGACGGTTGTGAACGGCGCGGGTAAAGTGGCGGGCACGCTTTATTCGCAAGCAAATGGCTTGGGCTTGGCGCATCTTCGATTCGACCGGGTTGACGATGGGATGACGGCTGGCGATGCGCGGATTTCGCTGATCAACGACACCTAGTTCAGATTTCGATTGCCTCGGTTTTGGCCTTGTGTATGGTATACCACATGCAAGGAAATCCAGTACACAACAGTACACTTTTGGCGATTGACGCATGAAGCTGACGCCCATCCGTACGAATTTCACGCTGAAAGATCATGTCTATGACATGCTCAAGGACGCGATTACTGCGATGGATATCTATGCCGAAGGGGCCGATTTACGGCTGGATGAACGCGAGATGTCCGAACAATTGGGAATTTCACGCACGCCATTGCGTGAAGCGATTGCGCGTCTGGAGCGTGACGGATTGGTGCGGGTTGAACCGCGCAAAGGGGTTTATGTCCAACGCAAAAGTCTGGACGAAATTCTGGAAATAATTGTGGCTTGGGCTGCTTTGGAAGGCATGGCGGCAAGATTGGCAACGGAATTGGCAAGCGACGCCGAGATTGCCAGTTTGCGCAAGATCGCCGCTAAGTACGATCAATCGGAATTGGCCACGCAGATATCAGAATACTCGGACGACAATATTCGGTTTCACCAGCGTATTCTGGAAATTTCGAAATGTGCGTTGTTGAAAGAAATGGCGGATGGTTTGTTTCTTCATATGCAGGCCGTGCGGTTGCGGGCCATGAAAGAAGGCAACCGGGTGCAGCGTTCGGTCGTGGATCACGTGGAAATAATCGAAGCTTTGGAAAGTCGGGATTCAGATGCGGCAGAAGCGCGGGTTCGTGAACATACGCTTCGATTGCATGAACACGTGCGCCGGACGTGGACCGAGCTTGAAATGGAACGAAACAAAGAAGCCGACGCCGTGATTGCGTCGTAAACAAAAGGCCGGGAACAAAGGCCTGACTGGGAGGAAGACAATGGGTATCGCGGAGAAGAACGCGGAACTGGTGGCACGTGCCGAGACGGCGCCCGAAACTTTGACCGACGGGTTTCATCTTTTGATCGATGCGCTGAAGCTGAATGGCGTTGAGACGATTTATAATGTGCCAGGCATCCCAATCACGGATTTGGGTCGCTATGCGCAGGCCCAGGGGTTGCGGGTTCTGTCGTTTCGCCATGAACAGCACGCCGGCTATGCCGCCGCTGCCGCCGGTTTTCTGACGAAAAAGCCCGGTGTTTGCATGACCGTTTCCGCGCCCGGATTTCTAAACGGGCTGACGGCTTTGGCCCATGCCACGACGAATTGCTGGCCAATGATTTTGATTTCAGGTTCATCCGAACGCGAAATTGTTGATTTGCAGCGCGGCGATTATGAAGAAATGGATCAGCTGGCGATTGCGCGGCCCCATGCAAAAGCGGCCTATCGGATTTTGAATGCCGAGGATATTGGATTGGGCGTTGCGCGCGCAATTCGTTCGGCGCTGAGCGGGCGTCCGGGGGGCGTTTATCTGGACGTGCCGGGGCAATTGCTGGGGCAGGTGATGGATGCCGCCGAAGGTCAGCGATCTTTGATCAAAGTGGTTGAACCCAATCCGGCAGCTTTACCCGGCCCGGATGCCGTGGCGCGTGCTGTGGATGTGTTGTCTTCTGCCAAGAAGCCTTTGATTATTATCGGGAAAGGTGCGGCATACGCGCAATGCGATGACAAAGTGCGCGAGTTGGTTGAAACGCTTGGGTTCCCCTATTTGCCGATGTCGATGGCCAAGGGTTTGTTGCCGGATGTACATCCATTGTGCGCCTCGGCCGCGCGGTCTTTGGTGTTGAAGGACGCAGACTGTGTGTTTCTGATCGGGGCTCGTTTGAATTGGCTTTTGTCCCATGGACAGGGCAAATCCTGGGGCGAACCGGGATCAAAGAATTTCGTTCAGATTGATATTGAACCCACGGAAATGGATTCCAACCAAGGAATTGCAGCACCATTGATCGGTGATATTGAAAGCTGCGCGACGGCTTTACTGGATGCAATTGGCAGCGATTGGAAAAAGCCGGACGAAAGTTGGACGGGCGCTGTGCGCGAAAAGGTCGAGGCGAACGTGGCGCGGATGGCTCCGCGATTGCAGAACAACAATTCACCGATGGATTACCACGGCGCTTTGGGTGTCGTGAAAAAGGTGATGGCGGATCATCCTGATACGGTTCTGGTCAATGAAGGCGCGAACGCTTTGGACATGACGCGGTCTATCGTTGATGTGCACAAACCACGCAAACGGATCGACGTGGGTACTTGGGGCATCATGGGCGTCGGCATGGGCAACGCCATTGCGGCGGCTGTTGAGACCGGTAATCAGGTCCTGGCCATCGAGGGCGACAGCGCTTTCGGGTTCTGCGGAATGGAGATTGAAACCGTCTGTCGATACGATCTTCCGGTCTGTGTTGTCATCATGAACAACAACGGCATTTATCGCGGTGATGGTGAAAACTGGTCGGGCGGTGAAGACCCGTCGACAACAGTTTTTGTCAAAGACGCGCGATACGATATGATGATGAAGGCCTTCGGTGGCGAAGGTGTGCATGTCACCAGCCCCGATGAATTAAAACAGGCGATTGCTGCGGCATTTGCCAGCCGGAAACCCACATTGATCAATGCGGTCATTGCGGAAGACGCTGGAAAAGAAAGCGGCAATATTGGTAATCTCAATCCATCGTCTGTGGTGGCGCAAGCGCGTTATCCTCAGGCGAAAAAAATCTAAGCCTTCTTGAAAGGAACTAAAATGAAAGCTCTCGAAGGTGTTAAAGTTCTGGACTTTACGCATGTGCAATCCGGTCCAACCTGCACGCAATTGCTGGCGTGGTTTGGCGCGGATGTGATCAAGGTTGAACGTCCCGGTGTTGGCGATGCAACCCGCAAACAATTGCAGGACGTTCCGGGTGCCGACAGCCTTTACTTCACGATGCTGAACCACAACAAGCGGTCGATCGAACTGAATTCGAAGAATGAAACCGGCAAGCAAGTGCTGACCCGGTTGATCGAAGAATGCGACATCATGGTCGAGAACTTTGCGCCCGGTGCTTTGGATCGGATGGGGTTCACCTGGGAACGTATTCAAGAAATCAATCCGCGGATGATTTTGGCCTCAATCAAAGGCTTTGGACCGGGAAAATATGAAGACTGCAAGGTCTATGAGAACGTCGCGCAATGTGCTGGCGGGTCGGCCTCGACGACGGGTTTCCGTGACGGACCGCCTTTGGTCACGGGCGCTCAGATTGGCGACAGTGGAACGGGATTGCATCTGTGTTTGGGGATTGTGACCGCGCTTTATCATCGCGAACAATCCGGGCGCGGCCAGAAAGTTTCGGCAGCGATGCAGGATGGTGTTTTGAACCTCACTCGGGTCAAGCTGCGCGACCAACAGCGTTTGGCGGCGGGGCCATTGAACGAATACAGCCAGTTTGGCGAAGGTGTGCCGTTTGGCGACGCAACGCCGCGGGCGGGCAACGATTCCGGTGGCGGTCAGCCGGGACGCATTCTGAAATGCAAAGGTTGGGAAACCGATCCTAACGCCTATACTTATTTTATTACCCAAGCCGCCGTTTGGAAAAACGTCTGTGACGTGATCGGCAAACCCGAGTGGAAAGACGCACCGGGTTATGCCACACCGCCCGAACGGTTGGACAAATTGAACGAGATTTTTGACGCGGCCGAGGCCTGGACGATGACCAAGACCAAGTTTGAGGTCATGGACATTTGTAATCCATTGAACATTCCGGTTGGGCCGATCCTGTCGACCAAGGAATTGATGGAAGACGATGGTCTGCGCGCGACGGGCACCATCGTGGATGTCGCGCATCCCGAACGGGGCACCTATGTCAGCGTCGGCTGTCCGATCAAGTTAAGCGACAGCCCCGTGGACGTGGAACGCTCGCCATTGTTGGGCGAACACACAATAGAAGTTCTGCGCGATGTGCTGGGATATGATGGCGACGCATTGGACGAGGTGATCGCGTCTGGTGCCGTGGGTGAACCGAAACAGGTGGCGGCGGAGTAAATATCGCAGTTCACGCCCGGCACAAAGACCGGGCGGGCTGATTTTTGGAGGATGAAGATGCGATTGATCGTGATGGGCCAGCAAGCGTTTGGAAAAGACGTTTTGACCAAGCTCTTAGAGGCTGGGACTGACGAAGTGATCGCCGTGTATTGCGAGCCGGATCGTGACGGCAAACCCGTTGATCCAATCAAGGAATTCGCGTTGGAACGCGGCATTGCGGTGCATCAGCCCGCAAACTTTGACGACGCTGATACCTTGGCGACGTTGGCGGGCTTTGAAGCTGATCTGATGGTTATGGCTTTCGTGAACATCTTTGTGCCCGAAGCCGCGCGCGAGACGCCGAAGATGGGTTCGATTTGTTTTCATCCGTCTTTACTGCCGAAATACCGGGGGCCAAGCGCCGTGAATTGGCCCATTATTATGGGTGATACCAAATCCGGGTTTTCGTGGTTTTATCCCAGCGATGGTTTGGACGAAGGCGACAGCCTGTTGCAGTGGGAATGCGACATTGGGCCGGATGACACGGTGATCAATCTTTACTTCAAGAAGATTTATCAACCCGCTGTCGACAGTATTTTGGAGGTTTGCGATCTGTTCCGCTCGGGCAATCCGCCCCGGATCGTGCCGGACGAAAGCCAAGCCACCTATGAGCGTCGTTGTACGGCGCGCCATACCGAGATCAATTGGCACCGTCCTGTCGGACAGGTTTACAACTTGATCCGTGGCGCCAATCCGGCACCCGGTGCCTGGACGACGCATAAGGGCGCAAAGCTTGGTGTGTTCGACAGCGCATCTGTTCCAGGGGATGGCATTTCTGGGCGCGTTCGGGCAATTTCGGAAGATGGGATCGAAGTGCAATGCGTCGGTGGCCGAATTCTGATCAAACGGGTGAAGGGCGCGGACGGTAAAGTTGCGGCCTCGGAATGGGCGGCGACCGCAGGCCTTAGTGTTGGCGACGAGTTTGGTGCATGACAAATAGCTTGCTGCATACGATTGTTGTTCCTGTGCGGGGCGACGGCAAGGGCGACAACGTTCTGGCCCATGCAGCAGTTTTGGCAAAGCGACATTCAGCGCGGGTGAGGGTGGTGCATTGTCATCCCAAACCCGACGATCTGATGCCTTTCGGTGTCGTGATCCCGCAAGTATTGCGCGCTCAGATCGAAGAGGTGGCGCAACGGAACGTGGACGTCACACGCGATCAGTTGAGTGATGAGTTCAAGGCGCTGGCGTCGGATTTCGGATTGGCCATTCAAGACCATTTGCCAGGGACTGCGACTGCGCGGTTCATCAGTTATGAAGGCAAACAGGTGGACGCGGTGCGCCACTATGGGCGGCTTGCGGATTTGATCTGTGTGTCGCAGCCCGACCCGCAGTTGAACCTTGGCAACAACACGTTGAAGGCAGCCCTGTTTTCATCTGGTCGCCCGGTCATGATGTGCCCACCACAGGGTGCGGTTGAGGATGATTTCGCAGATCACGTGGCCATCGGATGGAACGGGTCGCTTGAAGCTTCGCGTGCCTTGGCGATGGCAATGCCCTTGATTGCGGGCGCAAAGCAGGTCACCATTTTGTCATCGGGTTCAACCGGGCATGACGCATCGCCGGAACAGGTGTTACGCTACCTTGAGTTGAAATCCGTTTCGGCCTCGATCCGAACTTTTGACGCAGATGCCGGAAAAATCGGTGAACTGCTGTTGAGCGAGACCGAAGCGATAGGTGCCGGGGTTTTGATCATGGGCGCTTATCATGAGAGTTTTGAGCGAGAATCGCTGTTTGGCGGGGTTTCGCAACACGTTGTACAGAATGCTAAGTTTCCAATTGTAATGGTTCACTAGGAGAGAAGATACGAGCGAAAAATTGCGGCGTTAGACCAGCAAAATAAGAAATCTGTCATTAGCAATTGGGCGAGTTGATCGCCCGACATGGATACCTAAGGGAGGAACACCATGACGTTTGTAAAGACACTTTCAGTAAGCGCGCTTGCGCTGGCCGTGACTGCGCCAGCTGCCTTTGCCGAGTGGCAACCGCGTAAACCGGTCGAGTTCATCATTATGGCCGGTACCGGCGGCGGCGCGGATCAGATTGCGCGCCTTTTGCAGGGTTTAATCGAAAAGAAAGATTTAAGCCCGCGTCCTTTCATTCCTATCAACAAACCAGGCGGTTCGGGCGCTGAAGCGCTTCGTTATCTTCAAGATAAAGAAGGTGACAACCACACTGTGATGATGACGTTGAACAGCTTTTACACAACGCCAATCATTCAAGAAGACCTGGGTGTAGACGTAACAACTTTCACACCAATCGGTTTGATGGCGATGGATACGTTCTTGTTGTGGGTCAACACTGACCGCGAAGACATCACCGATCTCGACAGCTATGTTGAGGCTGTGAAAGGTGCTGGACTTGACTGGAAAGTTGGCGGAACGGGCTCGGGTCAGGAAGACTCGGTTCTGACGGCAATGATGGAAGCGGCGTTTGACTATGACGTCACCTACATTCCATTCCCCGGTGGCGGTACGGTTGCTAAAAACCTCGTCGGCAATCAGATCGACAGCACCGTAAACAATCCAGCCGAGCAGATGGAATTCTTCCGCGCTGGTAATTCGAAGCCATTGGTTCAGTTTACCGATGTGCGTATGCCTGCATTCCCAGACACGCCAACGGCGAAAGAGCTGGGTGTGGACATCGAGTATTACATGCAGCGGTCTGTCAACGGACCTCCGGGCATGGATCCAGAAGCGGTTGAATTCTATGTCAATCTGTTTGGCGAATTGTTCGCCAGCCAGGAATGGCAGGATTTCTGCACGTCAGATGGTTTGACCTGCGACAACTTTATGAAAGGGGCCGATCTGGCCAGCTTCCATTCGGATAACGTCGTGGCGCACAAAGCGCTGATCGAACAGGTTGGCGCAAGCTCAATCACAGGCGAATAAGCGACAAAGGGGCAGAGCCAGTTGGCTCTGCCCGACAATCTTCAAAGATGATTGCCAGATTTCGCATTGAAATTTGTGCGAGCGGGAGGGGTGTGGCCCATGACTGTGCGGACGGCTGAGCTATTGATGGGGATCGCGACGTTGGTGTTGTCGCTGGGGTTGATGTACAACGTCTGGGCGGATGGTTTACGCGTCGACTGGGTTGACGGACGCGGCCCCGGTGCAGGCGTTTGGCCTTTCTGGCTGTCTTTGGGAATGGCATTGGCGTCGGTTGCGACGCTTTACCGTTGGTACTCGGGTGCCACGCCGGAAAGCCGATCCGACGCGCCTTACATCGACAAGGACACGCTTTTCCTCGTCGCTATTTCAGCCTTCGCGATCTTCGCGCTTTTGGTCATGATGACCTATATCGGCACCTATCTGGCGCTGATGATTTTCATGTTCTTCTTTGTACGCGTGCTGGGGCGACATTCTTGGGGCGTAACTAACAGCTTTGTCATCGGAACGCCGATCTTCATCTATCTTTTGTTCGAAGTCGCGCTGACGAAATATCTGCCCAAAGGCCTTCCGTTCTTTGAAGAAGGCTTTCTTTGGATCGACAACTTCCGCTACGAATGGTTTTACTGAAGGACCGCTGAACATGGAAACTATCCTCGTATCTTTGGGTGGTGGCCTGATGCAGGCCTTTGAACCGCTTAACTTTTTCATGATCGTCGCGGGCTGTCTGGCGGGGTTATTCGTCGGCTGTATGCCCGGGTTGGGATCCGTCAACGGCGTGGCGATCCTTCTGCCCATCACGTTTCTTGTGCCGCCCACAGCGGCGATCATCTTCTTGGCTGCGCTTTACTATGGCGCCATGTACGGCGGGGCGATCTCGTCCATCACGCTGGGTATTCCGGGCGCGTCGACGGCGGTGGCCACTGTCTTTGATGGACGCCCCATGGCGCAGCAGGGCAAAGCCGACAAGGCGCTGATGGCAGCGGCGATTGCATCATTCATTGGCGGCACCGTGTCGATCATTCTGTTCACGTTGTTTGCGCCCCCTTTGGCCATATTCGCGCTGAAATTCGGACCACAAGAAGAATTCGCGCTGATGCTATTGGCCTTTGCGACCTTCATCGGGCTGGGCGGTGACGACATTCCAAAGACGATTTTTTCGATCCTTCTGGGCCTTGTGATGGCAGCCGTTGGTTTTGACATCATCAGCGGCCAGCCACGAATGATCTTCTTCGACATGGTCGAATTCCAGCGCGGAATAGGTTTCCTGGTCTTGGCCATCGGCATTTATGGCATCGGCGAAATGCTTTGGACGTTGGAAAGCACGAAAGGCCAGATCCAGATGCACAAGGTCAGCATGACCTGGGCGCGGATGAAAGAGAACTTTGGCGAGATCAAACTATACATCAATTCAACTTGGTTGGGATCCTTCCTTGGTTTCTTTGTTGGAACTCTGCCAGCGGCTGGTGCGACCCCGGCTGCGTTGATGTCTTATGGTCTGTCAAAGACGTTTTCCAAAGACCCTGACAGTTATGGCAAAGGAAACGTTGCCGGTGTGGCCGCGCCCGAAGCGGCGAACAATGCGGCATCCACGGGTTCAATGTTGCCAATGATCACACTGGGCATTCCGGGATCACCCACAACCGCGATCCTGTTGGGTGGCATGATCATCTGGGGGCTGCGACCGGGGCCATTGTTGTTCCAGGAAAGCCCGGAATTCGTTTGGGGCCTGATCGGTTCGATGTATGTCGCGAACGTGGTGACGGTTCTGCTGAACCTCGCACTGATCCCGGTGTTCATCCGGGTGCTGGCGATGCCGTTTACACTGCTCACACCTATTATTTTCGTGCTGTGCGTCTTGGGCGTTTTCGCAACGACAGACCGCATGTTCGATACATGGATCATGCTGTTCATCGGGGTTGTTGGCTATTTGATGCGTAAACTGAATTATCCCGTTGCGCCCGCCGTTCTGGCGATTGTTTTGGGGCCCCTTGCGGAACGATCCATGCGCCAGTCTTTGATCTCAAGCCAAGGGGACGTCACCACGTTCATCACGCGGCCCATCTCGCTGACCTGCGTGCTGCTCGCAGTGTTGTTGATCTCCTATCCCTTGATCCAAAAAGTGGTACGCAAAAGAAAGGCGGCAGCGGCGGGCTAGACGCCGCTTTCCTGCGATGCGATGGCCCAAAACATTCAAGCGACTGTCGAGAGAGCACCAATTGTAAAGTGACTGTCTGACGTCAAACACATGCGGTTAGGCCCTGGAAAATTCACCTAACGGTGCAATTGTGTAAATTCGCAAGGCACCTTCGCGCCATAAATTCAATAAGTTAGCGAAGCCAGAGGTTGAAAAGGCGAAGTATCCGCCGCCGTTTTCGCTGCGCCTAACCTTTGAAGAACGGGCACGGCTCGACGCTGAGACCGTCACAGACCGGAGACAGCGGAGGGGGATCACCCGTCCTGCACAAACGAATTGCGGAAGGATGGGGAGACCGCTGGCTGCGCCCGCAGCACATGCGAAGGGCTTGGTCTTGACGGCGGATGAACATGAGAAGATCATGCTTTCGGAGAAAGCGAAAAAAACAGTACCGCCAAAGGGACGGCTGTAGGATTGTATTGAACTCGCCCTCGAATTCCTCTCAAGGCCTTGGGATATATACAAAAATAGCGACGATGCGGTGCGCCAAACTGTGCTCAGATTAGCATTTTCTGAGCCACTTCAGTATGGCCAAAATGGGGTGTATGGAATTCCCAAAATATCGTTCATCTTCAATTACTTAGGGGAAATCTTTGGGCAAAAAAGCGAAATGGTGCAGCTAGAGAGTATTTGTTTGAACTCTCTGTTTGACACCCTCCAAGAGTGGGAAACCCACCTCGTTCATTCTGATCTTAATGATCAGGAGAACGAATATGACAAATTCTCTCCATGATTTCAACAGGATAGCCTCAAAGCCCGTAAAGAAGCGTGAAGCCCCGTTTTCCTTGCGTTTGAGTTTTGAAGAGAAGGCAGCTCTTAAAGAGATGGCCGGAGATGTGCCCCTTGGGGCCTTCATCAAGGCTGTCCTGTTTGATGGTGCAGCGCACAATGTCTTGCGCAAGGACCCCAAAGTTTCAGATGATGAAGCTCTTGGCCACGTTCTGGGCGCGCTTGGCAAATCGCGATTGTCTAACAACGTCAATCAGCTCGCCAAAGCGGTCAATATGGGCGCACTTCCTGTCACGCCCGAAACCGAGGCTGAGCTCCAGCAAGCTTGCGCCGATATCGCCGCCATGCGCGAAGCGTTGATGCGTGCCCTCCAAGATGGGGGCAGCCCATGATCTTGAAAGCAAAAGAACGCGGCAACGCACCTCAACTAGCTAAATATCTCATGTCGATGCGCGACAATGAGCATGTCGAACTGCATGAGTTGCGCGGCTTCGTCAGCGATGATCTGGCTGATGCGTTCCAAGAGGCTGAGGCCATCTCGAAAGGCACCAAGTGCCAAAATCACTTGTTCTCCATGAGTCTCAACCCGCCGGAAAACCAGAACGTCAAACGCGCCCAATCCAATGAACAAGCCAAGAGCAAGATGCGCAGACGTGAGCGCCAAAGCGCAGATCGCCAAAGACAGCGCGAGCGCACCCGCTCTCGCGGCGATGATCTTGGCCGTGAACGTTAACCCAAAGAAAGGAGGTCGCTATGCGACACACCACACGAAAAACATTCATGCTGAATCTTGATGAGGCGCATGCCTCAAAACTGGATGATCTAAGGCGGCATTTTCATCTGGCCGCCGATGATACCATTCGGCTGGCTATCCGTCTCACCCATGCAAGGATGAGCAAACCCGATGTGTTGGTGCCGGAGTTCAAGCCCCATGCATCGAAAGCGGAGTGGTTCATCGATGATGATGACAGTTCGCCCGGCTAGGCATCCAAATCCTATTGACCGGGAGTGGGCGGTAGAGGATCGTCATCGTCGTTCTTGTTGGAGCGCTCTTGCCTGCGTAGCTCAACAACTTCACCTACCCCATTAATGCTTTCGAGAGTAATTGCACCAAACATAGCCGTTACGCCGACCTGCATGGAAACAATGGCATCTTCGAGCCCACTAAGCCCATAGTGACCCAATCCTACTGCGGCGGCAGCGCCAAATACCTTAGTTAATCCGTTGTTCATAATATTATCCTTTCTAAACAAAAGGATAAGCTATCAAAAAATGTACGCCTTACGCAATTGAAAATCGATGGTAGTTGCTCTTGAAGGCAACAATCAAAGAAGCGATGGTGTACAGCCAACCTACAAATGGAAGCGCCCGAACGGCCAGCGCATGGAGAAAACGTCGTTTTGCTCTCTTGGAAAGCTTGCGGAGGACCTCGTTGATGAAGTCCTGCATCATCGCGCCGCTGAGGAGCGTTTCTAGAGCCTCCGCAGCAGCCTCCCAATCCTTTGTTGAGACTATCTGAGCGAGGTCAGTAAGTGCGCTTCTTAGCTGTGAATTTCCCTCAACAAAGGCAATCAAGAGGCTTGGCTCACCAAAACCAAATCCTTCAGCCAGAATATCCACAAGGACTTTGAGATTTGAGTCGTCACTATCAGTTTCGGGTGGCAGCGACGGGATTTCGGTGGGCTCAATCGAGTCCGCTTCAGGCAGCACTTCAAGGCCTTCATCCTCGATTGCAGCCACAATGTTTCTAATTGTACTTAAGGTAGTTTCGCTCAAATCAGTGCCTGTGGCAGCCGACCATTGCTCCGGTAGTTGGTCAAGGTACTGTTCAATGCTTTGCTCAGCCCTAGTCTGACGAAGAGCTTCAAAGGTCTGCCGTCGACTCTGGTACTCTTGAGCTACGAATGAGTCGACGTTGAAATTTATTTCTTCTAAGGGAAGATCGATGGCGAGTTGGCGAATGCTAACAGCACTGTTCAAGACGGTCTGTGTTGGAACGCGAGGTGCGCGAGCTGAAGCAGGCCAACGAGATCTTGCGCAAAGCGTCCGCATATTTTGCCCAGGCGGAGCTCGACCGCCCATTCAAACGATGATCCAGTTCATAGAAGATCACCGCGCGGATCGTGGGGTCG
>CALKXV010000026.1 GCA_938005545.1 uncultured Paracoccaceae bacterium | reverse complement strand
GTTAGCTCTGTTCAGGTTTTGGTCTTCCTTTGACCGCTTAGCATATTCGGCTGGCGTCATTCCAGCGAGGCTTGTGTGCGGACGGTGGTTGTTGAAGTCCGTCCGCCAAGCGGCAATGAGTTTACGTGCATGGCGCAGGCTGTGGAACAGGTGTTCGTTGAGGCATTCGTCCCGCATCCTGCCGTTGAAGCTTTCGACAAACCCGTTTTGCATCGGCTTGCCGGGCGCGATGTAATGCCAGTCAACCTTACGGTCTTCTTGCCACTTTAGGATGGCATTGGAAGTCAGTTCGGTTCCATTATCGCTGACCACCATGCACGGGTATCCGCGCATCTCAGCAATCCGATCCAACTCGCGGGCAACGCGTTCACCCGACAAAGATGTATCCACAACAGCAGCCAGACACTCTCGACTGAAGTCGTCGATGACGTTCAAAATGCGGAAGCGCCGACCGCAGGACAGGCTGTCAGACACGAAGTCCAGAGACCACCGCTGGTTTGGCCCCTGCGGGATTGCCATGGGCGCTCTGGTGCCAACTGCACGCTTGCGACCACCCCGTTTACGGACTGTTAACCCTTCTTCGCGGTAGATCCGGTACAGCTTCTTCCAGTTCACATGCCAGCCTTCGCGCTTCAGCAGGATATGCAGCCGTCGATATCCGAAGCGTCGCCGCTCAGACGCCAACTCCTTCATCCTTGCACGCAACGCAGTGTCTGCCGGACGCTTCGACGTCCGTCGATAGACGCGCGGATCGATGCCTGCTAAGGCACAGGCCCGCGTCTGGTTGTATCGCTTCTCAGTCATGGCCCAGTCCACAGCGCGTCGTCTTGAACCGGGCTTCAAAAGTTTTTTCCCAGCATTTCCTTAAGCGTCGACACGTCCATCATCTGTTCAGCCAGCAGTTTCTTCAGCTTGGCGTTCTCGGCTTCAAGCGCTTTCAGTTTCTTCGCATCAGAGACCTCCATGCCGCCATACTTGGATCGCCACTTGTAAAACGTCGCATCGCTGACACCATGCTTGCGGCATAGATCAGCAGCGCTTGCCCCCGCCTGATGTTCTTTCAATATCCCGATTATCTGTTCTTCACTGAAACGGCTTCTCTTCATCATCTGTCTCCTTCTTGGAGAACAGGCTAACCAAAAATACCGGACATTTCAGGGGAGCAGGTCAATAGCAGGAACGCTCCCCTGATTGGTGATCAAACGGGCAGCGGTTTGTGCATGGTTCGGTGTTGGTGGAGAGGCACGTCTCCAAGCCCAACGAGTGGGTTGTCAGGGGGCGCGAAAGCCCCTTGTCTCGAAGGTTTGCTAAGGAGAGCGAAGTCTCCTTGCGACTGATTGAACGGGGATACGTTCTACTGGCTCGGGATGGGGGGATGCAACGGGGGCGCGCAAGACTGAAAGTCTGGAGCGGGCCCCCTTGCCAAGATGTGAGTGGTACTACCACGCACACATCTTGTAAATCAGACTTTGGTTAACCGACAGCACATACCGCGCTTTAAGATAGGGCGACCGGTGCTATCCGTAAGCCACTTGCGACTCGTCTAGACTTGCCTCTTCATCCGTGTGCTCCAAGGGTTCAATTCCAAAGGAGGGTGTCTTTTGTCTAGATTCCCAAAGTGCGTATTGGGTTTGCAATGTGATCCAATACTCCTCAGACTGTCCGGTCAACTCTGACAAGCGTCGAGCCATCTCAATAGTCAAGTCTCGTCCGCCGCCAACTAATTCATTAATCGTTCCTCGCGAAACGCCAAGGTGCTTACCTAACTCATCTTGCGTGAGACACTCTGGTTCCAGAATGTCTTTCTTAATGAAATGTCCGGGGTGTTTGGGTGTCCAAGGCAGGTCTGCCGCAGACTCAATGAAGTCGTCCTGTATCTCGCTCATAGTATTCCTCATTTATATCATTCAAAATCGACCTCCCACAAATCATCCGCTACTTGCTTTACGACCATGGGCGGGCGTAAGAGCTTTCTCTGTCGATGCAAACGCGGTAAACGCGATAAGCTGATCGTCAAAACGTAACGGTTTTCTACCACCTCCTTTGCTGAAAACCTTGGAGACTGGTATATGTCGGAGGGGCTTTTCGCTGCCAACGCCCGTTGTATGAAATCGCGAACCTCTTCTACAGCTTCCATATCGGTTACATTGTAAGGCTCCGTCAGGCTTCCACCTAACCCCTTGGCAACAGCCCAAACACGCGTACTCACAACACATTTCATAGCGGATACTCTGAAAATGCTGCACAATACACATGGCTGACTACTTTTGTGTTGTTCATCCATATTGATCGCACCGCGCAATCAACATGTATGTATGTAGCGTACAACCTTACATTTGTCAAGGCCTACCTCCCTTTACTCAGTTCACTCACAATCTTAAAATCTCCCGCTTTCACCAGCCAAGCTGCGGAGAAGGCAAAGATTGCTGAGCACTCCAACCAGAAAAACCCATTGTTCCTCTCAAGAAAGTGGATGAGCCTTGCTTGCGTTCCACCATAAACAGTGATGTAGACCAACCCCGCGAGGCTAGCTGCAATCACAGCACCAATGCCCCAAAACATCACTGTTCGAAGTGTGGGCAAACTGAAAGCAACCCTCCAACCTTTCTGTAGATCGCCGCCAAGGTACTGCATGTTGATTGCATCACGTGGAAAAAAGGAAACGCAAAGAACAAGAATACTGAGAAAAAATACGCCTGCGGACCCAAAATGGAACAAGTTGCTAAATTCACTAGGCTCAAGCGAAAGTAAGATGTATCCATGCCAAACCATACCTCCGGTCGAACAAGGCAACGAGGGTGCATCAGTGACGATTGCTTCGCACGCAGTTATCCTAATTGGGTCGACAGGAAACAGTGCAACGCCAATCGCGCCAATTCCGGCAGCCCGCGACCACCATCGATCCCAGTAACCAGTCCAAAAAGCAGCCGCAGAACCAGAGAGATACTCTTCGGGGTTAAAGTCCTTGTAAGAGAAAAGGAAAATACCAATCGCACAAAGCGTACCAACCAGTATGTCACCCATAGGCGTGTGATATGAGTGGCTGATCGACGGCGGCCAATATCCCAAATAGAACCGAGTGACGCCTAAGGATGCCAGTAGCAAGAACCCAAGTAGGCCAAGTGCTACTGCAATTCGATAAAGCCCATCGATTGCATCAGTATGCTCTCGCGCGATCTTTAGCGCATCATTCTTATCCATTTTGCGCGGTGCTTAATCTAAGGCAAAAAAACAAAAAAATTGTACCATTTCATAACTCAAATACAATGCTTTAGCCAGCAATCTGATTGTTACATATAGACCATCACCACTTTCGCGGTAGCAACTACATAAACTATGATTTCCGAGTGTACCTAGAAAGCGTCTGCCACCGGCCTGAAATCTGCGGGCCAAATTCTTGGCGCACTCTCAACCTCGCCACCAAGGTTGACCCGCATAAATTCAAATAGAGATAGCTAAACCGCTAGCTTTCTCATCAAGAAGCACTTCGATTGAGTTCTGAGATGCATGAATGCGGAAGCCATGTAGTGGCAATCCTTCGCCCCAAAAATTTGGGATATCAGCATCCGTGATGATTGCGTCCCCAGCTATGTCCTGGAGCGCCTGAAGCACGATTCCAGTTGGTTTTTCGGCAACGAAGTCAAAATCCTGTATCCCATCCTGGGGAGGCCGCACATAGAGCCATGGCGTAAGGTGCCCATTTCTCCAGCCGCTTGTTGCAACCTGTCCCATAGCTGTGACGACAATGTCAGGTGGGTTCTTCTTCAAAAGCGCGAAATTGCCTTCTTTTACCGAATAAACACGACAAAATTGCATTTTTTCCTCCACAAGTCTCTGTCGAATAATAGAGTTTTGCTGAGAGCGGTAGTTGAAATACTAAAGTCGTCCACCGTCTCGGCGTTCTATAATTTCGACTTGTTACCACACTCTTTTTGTTTAGTCAGCAGTTTCCTTGCAACCAACAAGTGATCGGGCGAGTGTAACACGATCAATCCCTAGGCGTCGTGCCACCTGCGACACCGAAACGCCGTCCCTCTGAATTTCTAGATGAGCTTTAAGTACAGTTCGAGTGTCCAACACTGGCGGTCTACCCAAACGCGAACCTCTCTTGCGCGCGGCGTCTAGTCCGGCGCGGGTGTTTTCAACAATAATGTCGCGCTGGAACTCGGCGAAGGCACTGAAAAGGTGAAAGACCAGCTTACCGCCCGGCGTTGTGGTGTTGATGCCTTCACTTATTGAACAGAAATGGATACCGCGGTTCTGAAAACGTACAAGAAGATCGGCGAGGTGCAAGACGGAGCGCCCAAGGCGGTCGAGTTTGAAGACCACAACAGTGTCACCCGCTTTCAGACCGTCCAGCATGGCGTCCAGACCGTTGCGATTGGCCTTGGTGCCGGACACTCCATGATCTTTGAAGATCATGTCGCAGTTCACGGCGTTGAGCGCATCAAGTTGCATTCGAAGCTTTTGATCCTTCGTTGAAACTCGAGCGTAGCCGATACGCCGCCCTGTTGTTGCGATATGTGGCCAGACGTTCATGCCGCCCCCTGATCAAAAATGAACCTTTCTGAACAGGCGGCGTTGAACGCGCCATTAAGCCAATTTTGGACGCAAAAGCCCCAGTATCTGAGATGTTTGGAGTGTAGTGTTTTCATATGCCTCTTTGAAGTATAGATGTTCAAAATCCTTCGTTTATGATCACCTCCAAGGATTTGTTTTTAAATGCTTTTGTGGCGCTTCTTGCTATTCATCCACAGCTTGTTTCAGCAGATGGATTCACGGGAGCTGACCTGTTGGAATGGAGCGACGAAGGACAAAACAACTACTTTCAAACATCCATCACGATGATCGGGGTTGTCGCAACGCAGACGGGAAATCACTCACATATCGCCGCATGCATCGATGATTGGTATTGGGAAGGCGATGTCGCAAAGCCAGAAAACAATGAAATGATCCGAGCCGCAATGCAGCGGTTCCCCGATCTGTATCCTCAAGCTATCGTTTTGGCGGTGGTCGAAAAACAGTGCGGAAAATTCTCTGGATCATAGCTCCGGGGCTATGATGGGGGCGCTTGTTCGGCCTGCGGTCTGATTGTTTTCTGAAGCCGGGGCCGAAACCGAAAGCGTGTTCTCCAGTTCTTCTTCTAATGAATCCGCTATTTCTCGTCCGCGTTGGCCGAAGTCTTCTAATTCATCTGCGCTACGCGGGTTGTCTTCATCTTCCATTGCCGATTGCATATCGCCAATCTCGGCCTGACCAGACCTGATATCATCATCGATCTTCTTCAAGCGCTCAATGCGATCAGCATGCGCTTGTATGTCTTCAAAGCTCGGTTCGTCTCCTTGCCAAAGGATGGTTGCGGCTAGTTCCGCTGAAACCATTGTACCGTCTTGGGTGCGGACATCGCCATTTCTGTCTTTGAATACCTTTGTGCCATCCGGCAAACTCGCCGCGCGGTCCAGTTTTTCTTCGAGCGCCGCCTCGCTTCGAACGATCTCGGCAGCAACCCGCTGGGCTAACGTATCTAACCGGCTCTGGGCATCAGCCAATGCATTCTGGGTGTCTTCAAAGAGCGCCGCGTAGACTGGATCGGCCAGTGCTGCCTGCAAAGCCGAGAGCATCGCCGCTTTCCGTTCTTCGCGTTTTTCTGGCTCCTTTGCATCTTGCGCATCAGCGCTCAAGAACCGCGAAATCCGGCCCACATCGCGACCAGCCATCTCATTTTGAAGGTCGTCGAAGTCCCGCGCATGTCTTGCAAAGCGCTCGGTCAGTCTGATTTCTTGTTCGTTGTCGTCAAAAGGCACAATGAAATTATACACTTGTGCGGATTAAGGATTGGTTAATCTCTATGATACTGAACCTTAACCTAGCTCAACACCAAGATGCCGTGCGGGGTCCATACTTTGATGAAGGACGCGCAGAACGAAAAGACCCTGCGTGTCTTGCTTATAGTAAATCGCGTGACTTTGTTGGTTCAGCCGCCATACCCCGTCATGGATATCGCCGAAATCTCTACCCAATGTTGGCGCTGCTGCGATCTGAGCAAATCGTTGATAAAGCGCGTCGATATAGGCATCCGCCTGCGTCTCGCCGAACTGTTCAAGTGAGTAGAGGTAGATATCGATGATATCGCGTTCTGCGTCATTGGAAAGCGTAAAGCTATTCGCCACTCAGCAATCCGTTCTGCCGCGCTTCGGCTCGGGCCGCATCGATCAGGGCTTCTTTCGAGCGGGTTCCGACGCCGCTGGCTTCTGCCTTTTCAAGCAAAGCTTTGATTTCCAGCGAGGCTGTCGCACGGCATTCTTGATCTCGACGGATCAGATCACGCACATAGTCACTGGCGTTGCTGTAGCGGCCATCTTTGGTTTGAGCCTCGACCCAGACTTTCATCGGGTCCGGCAGGGATACATTCATCGTTGCCATTGGCAGTCTCCTTTCTTCAAGGATGACACAAATTGGCAAAGATTGTCAATTTTGATCGCAAGGGCGTTTATAGAGGTTTCTTGACCAACGACTTCCGAAGATCATTATAGATCACTTGGTTGGGGCTGACGTACGAGCGGTGCGCATCGGCAACGGCCATGCGCTGCTCCAAATCCAGCACTTCTTCGGCATCTTTGAGCAGGCGTGCATTCTCGGCAACCAGTGCCTCATACTCCTGCATGTTCTCAGCTGTGACTTCCGCTTTTGCGAGCCCTTCAGCAGAGTCTTTGATGACCTTGTAAGTGTTCTTGAGTTCATCGCTCATCTCGAAGAGCCCGTATGGCTGTCCGGCCATGCGGCAATAGGCACGCACAGCATTCTCAATAACCAAGGCGCTGTAGTGGCGTTCTGTCAGTCTGCGCCCATTAAGACGGTGGAGCATAGTATAGAGTATCATTGGATCGACCGCGCCCGCATCATCCAGCAGTCTTTGGCCGCGCGGTAAAATTTTGCCCCCATCAAATAGATAGCGTCGGATGCCCTGAAAGATATTTCTGTTATTCATGATGTCATCCATCATGCGGAAACGGATTTTCCAGGTGAGCTCACGAACCGTCTTTTCGGAGATACGAGTTTTGCTGGCGATTTGATTCGAAACTGTAAGCTCTGAGAATCCTTTCAGAACCTCCAAAAACTTCGCTTCGCTGAGCTTTGAGTGGCGTTGATAGCGGTTTTTGGGGCGTAGTTTTGGCTTGGGTTTGGGCTTCGGTCCGCGTCGTGCCATTCAAAATAACCAACTGAATATAAAAGATAATACGACTTTATTCTGAGTGCTCTTCTTCCGTGCTTCGTTTGCGTCAAGGCCTGTTTTGGAGTTAGGAAGCAGTCACGCCAAACAATTTGGCATACCGCCTCTAGCGAGGCAACAGGGCGCCAACAGCCCACCCGAAACTGACAACTGAAACCCCGCTGAAAACCCCGTTTTCAGTGCCCGATACCGCTGTGCCTTATGCCAGCTCAATAAAAGAGAAAGGAGTAAAATATGCACCCGCATCAATACAACAATGGTCCGGGCAATCGCGGACCCGGAGCGGACATGACAGGCGGCTTTGCCACCTGCGCAGCCGTGATGGTGTCGATCATCGTTACCCCGACCTTCAGCCAATACACGATGCCTTACGTCATCTGGCTTGCTGAAGATCACTACGATTACGACACCGTGGGTCTCATCGCCTTTGCCTGGGACATCATCGCATGGCCGATGACGTTCTTCGCTGCACGCGCAGCCATCGGCGCGGCCTTGACCATGGCAGGCGTCTATCTCGCCTACCGCATGATCTAGACAAACTGGCTGGCTGCAATGACGTGGCCAGGCATCAAAACTGAAACAAATATGAAAGGAAATCAAATGCCTAAAGAGATCAAACGTCCTGTTGGGACGCTCTATGTCACCGAAACGAAAAAAACATTCGGCGACAAGGTTAAGGGTTTTCTCGAAGGTATCGCCGGATGCGGCGTGATCATCGGGATCATCTATCTGCTCGCAAATGCGGGCTGAATGCTACGGGATGGCGGCACGAGCGCCGCCATCCTTCTTCTGAAATCGAAATGAAAGGAAACGTCATGACATTTGACGAACAATACCCCTATGGCTCGGCGCGATTTGCCAGCCCAATTGAAATCAACCGCGCATTTCGCGCTGCTGGCGGCGTTCCCTTTGCCTTCCACGGCAAGCGCAAGCTGTATCACTCTAAACAGGCGGGCATGCTGCTGATCGGTGGCGCGGGCTCGGGCAAGTTCACCTCCGTTCTTGCGCACATCATGAATGCGCCGGGGCGCGCTGGCGAGCCGCCGCGCTATGCGATCTTCGATCCCAAGCGCGAGCTGCGCGCGGTAATGGAGCCGTATTTCGCGTCCATCAAAGCTCGCGTGTACGAGATCAATCCGTACTTCACCCATGGGGCGTCCGGATCAACGCTCTCGCTATTTAGCCACCTTAAAGAAGACAGCCCGCGTCTTGTGGCTGATAGTCGCCGCGTGGCGCGCACACTTTTGCCGGATAGCGGAGGCGGAGATTCAGCCTTCTTCGATCAAAAAGCGCAGAACTGGCTGGATGCTATGATCCGTGGCCTTGTCACCACGGTTGATGGCGTCTCACCAACCAAGTTGTTCGATCTAATTGGCATGATCCGTTCTGACCCTGAAGCCTGGGAGCTCATGGCGCACATGATGGCTGAATGCGGCGAACCGGATTTGCGCATCACCTATGATGAGATGCTGGATATGGCGCATGATAGTCGCCGCACCTTTGACTCGGTGATGGGCAGCGTAACCAATGCGCTCGCCTTCATGACTGATCCGCGCCTGCAAAGTGCTTTCACCAGCACGCATCTGGCAGACTTCACGCTAGATGTGCTGTGTGAGAATAGTCCTGATCCGGTTTTCGTATTTTTCGTGATGCCGCCGGAGATGATTCAGCAAAACGCGCCGCTGATCCGTCAGTTCTTCTCGACGCTGCGCACGATCAAGCAATCCAAACCAGAAGCGCCGACGCTGAACCTTGTGATTGATGAGGCCGCACAGCTTGGGCCGTTCCCTGAGATTGCCGAGTTCTATTCCATTGGGCGCGGCTTCGGGCTGTGTCCGGTCTGCGTCTATCAGGACATCGGCCAGATCAAGCAGAACCTTGGGCCAACGGGAGCGATGACGCTTTCGGCCAGCGCTGATCTGGAGGTGTATCTCGGCGGCGGTATCTCTGATTTGGAAACCGCGCGCCATCTGAGCGCCAAGCTCGGCAACCAAACGCTGGAGTTGGAAGATCATCTTGTCCAGCACCGAGCGGATCGTCAGATGCGCGAGGCCATGCATGATGCGCTCTTCGGCAAGGGCAGTGCGATGCGCACGGGTCTGGCGATGAAGACGCTGGAGTATGAGCGCGGTCATAAACGCAAACAGGCTAGAGCGCTCATGACGCCAGAAGAAATTCTGGGCATGAGCCATAAGCAAGCGCTGGTGATGGCATCTGGCTACGGCATCCCGCCGTTTCTGGCGGACAAGCTGCCGTATCATACGATGAGCGCTTATCGCGGCATGTACGGACCCAATCCGTATTTCGATGCGGATCTGAGTTCCGTGCGCGTATCTGGATGGCTTGGCCGCAAAAAAACCCTGCGCATCATTCGCGAGCCAGTGCCAGCGGCGCTTTCGCACCTTCCGCAATATCAAAGCGGTGAGTGGTCCTATCTGGACGGCCACCGCCCCAAAATCTGAAACAATCATAAGGAGTTACGCTATGAAACACGAAGCGATCCAAACCGACGACATGATCGGAATTTGCGCTGCAAAAACCGAATATGGTAAACTTAAGGTAGAGCAGAAAACTGACGCAAAGACCGATGGTGGTCATGCTCAGTTGCTTGATCCCGCATCGCCAGTTCTGGCGAGCGCACCTCAAGGGCAAGACGGACAACTAACCGCACCGCTTCATGGAAGCGATGCCGGAAAGGAGTGTGTAGCCATGAATGATGAAAGCCTGCTCTCAAAGGCGTTGGAACAAGCCACATCGCCATCCATCGAGATCGATGTGGCCAAATATCAAGCCTATCTCGATGACCCTGCTCTATCGGATGCTCAAAAAGACGAAATCATCACGGCGCTCTGGTCGATCATGACCGCCTTTGTTGATCTTGGTTTCGGGGTGCATCCCGTCCAGCAAGCAATGGATCAAGAAGCTTGTGGACAAATCACCGACGAGGTTGATCCAAGCGGCAAGACGGATTCTAATGATCCCAAGCCAAACTTTGAGACCCTGCAAGGCGCATTTGACGCGGCCCGTGATGATACGTAGTCGCGCACCGCCAAGAGATAAGGAGTAGATATGCAATCAGACATTAAACAAAAATCGGGCCCTGGCACGAAGGCAATTATCTATTGCCGCGTGTCCGACCCCAAGCAAACCACGCGCGGCGACGGCTTGAACTCGCAGGAAACTCGTTGCCGCGAGTTTGCCAAGTACAAGGGATACGAGGTCGTATCCGTCTTCAAAGACGATATGTCTGGCAAGTTCCATGCACGCCCTGGCATGCAAGATGCGCTGTCGTTCCTGCGCAAGCATCGAAAGTCGCCGCATGTGCTGATCATTGACGACATCACGCGTCTCGCGCGTGGGCTGGAGGCGCATCTTAAGCTGCGTTCGGCTATCAGTAATGCTGGCGGTCTTCTTGAAAGCCCATCCATTGAGTTTGGAGAAGACTCGGATTCAATCCTTGTCGAGAACCTGCTCGCGTCGGTCTCTCAGCACCAACGCCAGAAGAACGGAGAGCAAACCAAGAACCGTATGCGCGCCCGCATTCAAAACGGGTATTGGCCTTTTCAGGCACCAATCGGCTATCGCTATGAGCGCTCCAGTGCTGGACATGGCAAGGTATTGGTGCGCGATGAGCCCATTGCGTCGATCTTGCAGGAGGCGCTTGAGGGTTACGCATGTGGGCGTTTCCAGACGCAAGTGGAGGTCAAACGCTTCTTGGAAAGCCAACCCGCCTTCCCGAAAGACTTGGACGGCCGCGAGGTGCGTAACCAGCGCGTCTACGAGATTCTGACGCGATGTCTTTATTCCGGCTATATTGAGCATGTGGATTGGGGCGTTTCGATGCGCGAAGGTCATCATGAAGGCCTGATCGATTTCACAACGTACCAGAAGATTCAGGATCGCTTGGTATCAACTGCCAAGGCTCCCGCACGCAAAGACATCAGCTCCGACTTCCCGCTGCGCGGTTTCGTCCAGTGCGACGATTGTGGTGAAGCGCTGACGGCTTGCTGGTCCACCAGCAAGACAGGCAAGAAACATCCCTATTATCTTTGCAAAACCAAAGGCTGTGACAGCTATCGTAAATCGATCAAGCGCGATCAGCTCGAAGGAGATTTCGAAGGCCTCCTGCAAGCGCTGGAGCCCTCCAAGGGGCTGTTTCAGCTCGCAAAGGCCATGTTCCGCGACATCTGGAATGCCCGCCTCGCGCAAGCGACTGAGACCTCCAAGGGGCTTAAGAAAGATATCCACAAGATTGAAAAGCAAATCGAAGCTCTGCTCGACCGCATTGTCGTATCTAGCACAGGCAGTGTGATCGCCGCTTATGAGAAGCGCATTGCCAAGCTGGAAGCCGATAAGATTTTTCTGGAAGAACGTATGGTCAAAGGCGGCAAGCCGCTTGGTACTCTGGAGGAGTCGTTCGAACTCGCCCTACGATTCCTGTCAAACCCTTGGAATATCTGGAAAAACGGCTCTTTCGCATGGCAGAAAACCGTGCTGCGATTGGCCTTTGCGGAGCCCATCCGCTACAGCCGAAATCAGGGTGTTCGAACCCCCAATATTTCGTTACCCTTCAAGGTGTTAGGGGAAGTTTCAACTGCTAATTTCGAAATGGCGCACCCGATAGGATTCGAACCTATGGCCTCTGCCTTCGGAGGATTTAATAGCACCTATCCGAAACATGCGATAGAGCACGTCTTTATACGATAACGCTTTGAAAGACATTGTTTTTCTGAAGCGCTCCGCCGAAGTCTCTATCCAAACGCAGGTCGCGATTTCCGCCCTACTGCTTACGCAGTGCTTACGCGGGACCGGCCGGAAAGGTGCGACTTCTCATGCCAAAACTCACCAAGCGCGTCGTGGACGCCGCCGAGGCCCGAGAAAAAGACTACGTCATCTGGGATGACGAGCTGCACGGGTTCGGGCTGCGGGTCTTCAAATCCGGAAAGCGCAGCTACGTCCTCCAATACCGCGCCGCCGGTCGATCGCGCCGTTATAGTATCGGTCTTCATGGCATCTGGACGCCGGACACGGCGCGGAAGGAAGCAAAAGTCCAACTCGGCAAGATCGCACAAGGCGAGAACCCGGCGGAGGCCAGACAGGCGGACCGCAACGCGATGACGGTCAGTGAACTTGCCGAACGCTACATCGAAGCGATGGATGCTGGCCTCATCATGGGCAAAGGCGGTCGCCCAAAACGACCGTCGACGATCTACGTGAACAAGGGCCAGCTGCGTGGCCACATCATACCCCTGATAGGACAACGCCGTGTCCAGGACCTCACCAAGGCCGACGTGACGAAAATGATGAACGACGTAATCGCCGGGAAGACGAAGGCGGTGAAGAAAACAAAGAAGCGCGGCAAATCCATCCTACGCGGCGGCCGGGGCACGGCCAGCAAATGCGTAGGTCTCACCGGCTCGATGCTCACTTATGCGATTAGCATGGGGATTATCGAACACAATGTCGCTCACGGGATAAGAAAGCCCAGGGATCAAGTGAGAGATCGCAGGCTGAGCGAGGATGAGTATCGTGAACTTGGACGCCTCCTGAACGAAGCGGAAAAAGACGCCGACATGGCATGGACCGTTGGGATCAGCCGCCTTTTGGCGCTAACAGGTTGTCGCCGCGGCGAGGTCATCTCGTTGAAGTGGAGCGAAGTAGATTTCGATAACAGCTGCCTGCGCTTGGAAGACTCGAAAGAAGGCGCTTCCGTCCGACCCATTGGTCTGCCCGCCATCGAGTTGCTGGAAGCGCTTCGCGAGACGGCGACGAGCGATTTCGTCTTTCCGGGCAAGCGTGGGGCGGACACCTATGGCGGGCTACCGAGGCAATGGCGGAAGGTGTTCGGTGACTCTGAATTGTCAGACCTCACAGCGCACGTTTTGAGGCATAGCTTCGCGAGCATCGCTAACGACCTTGGCTTTACCGAGAGCACGATCGCCACACTCCTCGGCCATGCGACGCACTCCATCACAAGTAAGTATATCCATTCGCTCGACAGCGTGCTCACTATGGCGGCAGATACCATTGCGGGATACGTGCAAGGGCTGCTCAACGGTGCTCAGTTCGAGCAAACGACCTACGCACTCGATCGAACCGCGCGGCGCGAAGCTCTATCCCTATTTTTAGCGCAGTCGACTCTAGCTGGCGATGGCAGCACCCGAACTTGACCCTCCGGCTCATAGCAATGCGCTACATGAACAACCGATATGGGTACTCTCTGCCAGGCAACGTTGGGACGTTTGCAATGGTCTGCGCCAAGGTTTGAGAGTAACGAATTGTAACCGGTACGGGATCATAAAGTGCGTCGTTGTTCCAATCCATTTTGGTCAACGCGAGGGCTTCAAGAGCAGTGCATTCCAATGGCCCAGACCCGGTATGCCGCACAATTTTCAGCGGCTTCGGAATGCTCTTCTTACCTTGATAATAGTTTCGCTCCAATGAAGCATCTGGTGCGTTACCTGCCACCCAAACCAGCGCAGAACATCCCGATTGAACAAGCGTCGTGCCCCTCGGAACAGGATAACCATCTGGTCGACTTGGTGCACCAGAACCCTTGTTTTCAGTCAACCAAACTGATCGCCAAGGAGATGAACGATTGATCTCCACACACTCAACTTCAGAGATCGCTGATGTAGCATCCAAAGCCCCTTCAATTTCATCCTGCTTGAAGGCGGTAGTCTTATGCACAACTAATCGTCGCGGCAGAGATCCTCCGTTACGACTTTGATATAGGCTCAGACTACGCGCCATTACCGCTCTCATATCGCTACGGCTCAGGTATGGGTTGCGTCGGATATCTGGAGTTTCCTGAACGGGATCGCGAGCTTCAAAGGCGACGAATTGCATGCCCCCGCCATCGGCATCAAACACCTGCGAACAGCATGTTACAAATTTGGTCCCTTCCGCACCACTGCGCAATGAGTAGGCCAAGCCAATATACGCAGTATGTTCCGGGACTCCTTGCAATGGGCCAAGCTTCCAAGGAATACCCCCAGCTTTGACATAAAGGGCAATCGACAGCCGCCAAGCTAAGGATGCTTTGTAGCTGAACGAAAAGCTGCGATCATTAATGACCTGTGTAGGAATCCCGCTCGCAGCGCCAAGTGCCTTTAACTCGTCATGGGCGTTAAACCCTTCCGCAAAAAAGGCCGATCTCCACATTTCAGGTAAATGCACCAGGAGGACATCAAACTGGTCTCTAACAAGGCTGAGTTGATCCATTCCCTCCCGCATTGCGTTGAGAAGCTGCAAATGCGGAGGTTGATCAGGGCCTGTAGAATAAAGCTCATCATTCCACTTGATATGCGCGTTTTTATCCGCTGCCACCAGCGGCACTCCAAACACCTTCTCGAACCCACCAAAAGCAGGAACATAGTCTTTTCTGTCAGCCGGAGCTTGATGAGATCTCAGGGTCGAAACCAATCCTCTCATTTGGGCCCACCCACTCTGTGGACCCATTGTCGCCAAGCGTACATTTGGCGTAAAATTTGGAAATACGTCGCTGCTGTGAGGCCCGAACCGATCCAAACCGCGAAGTGGGTTCACATCAAGCGAACTATCATCAGTGTCAAAAGATAGATTTGGTTCGCCCAACAATGAAAATGGTGGCAATTTCGATTTGGAGTAATCTACGCTCATGCTCATCGCCTCTGAAAGTACGCATGATCATGCGACGGCCTGCTCCACGCTGTTGCAGAAGAGATCAAGAATTCCGCGTCAACACCATCGGATTTCTGAATGCCGCATGCCTGAATGCGCCCCTCTTTATTGCCAGCAATCAGCGGAACCCATGCTGAAATGATCTTTGACCACACATTGTTATAGCGCCGTGCCCACCGCTCTCGAGTCCAATCGACAACAATATCTCGGTTCTTCTTTTCTTGGTTTGGATCATCGGTTCGGGGGGGTTTTACGAAAGTGGCAGGTTCGAAAGCGCACCACCACCTATCCACCACTCTATCAAGTTTAATGCGGATGCCTTCATTGAAAAAGAACCCAGATTGGTTGGGCAGCCTACCGGTGAGCGCAGACCCATAGGCGGACTGCGCCGAAGACTGTTGATTTTTTCGCTGCTCGGCCACAGAAGCATTTTCGTCACGGCGACCATGCGCAAAAACAGCCACATGGCCACTGCGCCGCAACCGTGGAAGGATTGGCTGAGTGCGGCAAATAGCATGTACTAGCGCGTCATATACCAACCCCATTGCCCAACTTTCATCGACAATATTTAGCTCTATGGTCCCCGCAATTTCCGCCCCATGATCTGAAAAAGCCGCGAGCAAATCTTCATCGCGCCCAAATGCCGCCAATTCATGACCCACACTCGCAACGATCCCTGTCTTTCGAGACGCCTTGAGGGTCATTTGCGCCTCTTGGGTGGTAATTGACTTGTTGAGCTTTATTCGACGCGCCACCTCCGGCATCTCGATTATTGGAACAGCGGAGCTTTGCAAAACCGGGAAGGCACGGCGATCCCCCGATGGAATAGGCACCATTTGATTTACTTCGGCAGGTCGTGCTTGCAAAACATGCGCGGCAAGAACGTCAGGCAGTTCGGTTCCGTCAAGCAAATCTGCTGCAAGCTCATCGAATGTCTGTGTTTCAACTACCGAAACACTCACGCCGGCATCTGCCGCAGCGTTCAAAAACTCAATGACAGCCGGCAAAAGATGCTTTGCTGATCTGCAGGTCCAAACGATGCCAGTCGGATATGCGTTTGGCGTAGTCAATGCATCTGTCAAAGCACTCATGACAGATTGGTCTCGACCGCTGTAGCCAACAATAATGAGGCCGAACCGAGTGCAGGCGTTGGTCAGAACATGCCTCATCTCGCGATCTTGGGAGGCGAGTTCTTCAGTCGTGTTTTTGAGTTCAACGGACTGATAGTCACCATGCATCTTCGCAAGAAGGGGCCAACGCGACTCCTTAATACAAAGGGCGGCCCGCGCAGCATTGTCGATCCCCGCCACCGTTAAATTGGCGCGCTCGGATGCATCGAACAACTGGTCGGTTACCGTAGTGGCTGTCTCAATCATGGCATCAAAGTTTGTGGTAAAAACGCATGGCACAGACTTTCTCGTAATCATTGCAGCGAGTGCCCGATGCGCAAATGATGGCGTTCCCTTAGTAACTGCATGGTCAATGTATGCGCGGCGCTCCTCTGGTGTTGGATACACAGCTTCAAACGCCGCAGCATATTCCATAGGATCACCGGGTGGCGGTAAGGCGGATCGACTTTCTAGCAGCAGATCGATCCGCTCCATCCATAAGGGGTCATTACAATCAACCTGTTTTCGGCTTGTCCCACTCAACTGACAGAACAGCTGCTTCTTGAAATCCGTGATCATGTCATACCCTGTGGGTATACCAGCGGAGGCCGATGCGCCTGCCCCTAGTAGCCAAGCAAATCCACTTGGCCTCAGCCAAAAGCTTGGCACGAACTTCGGTCCGTCAATGAACTTGATCTCGGCGTGCCAACTCATGTCAGCACCCCACGATATGGAACCGGATTACCACACAGACATGCGCAGCTACTTCGCACAACCGGAACTTCGTTTAACTGAATCCTCTGGGTTTGAAATGTCATAAAAGAAGCCGTTCCAGTGCTATCGCCTGTCCCCGGTGCTTTGTAGGATCTTGCTGTTTCAACGTCTCAACATTCTGTAACTTCCAGCGAATTGCGGGGAGACCAGCTGCGTTAGGTAGTCCGATTAGGTCAAAGTCCGGCTCGCCATCTGCCAGTCCAAACAGGTATTCCGCTGCCCGTCCCGAGAGACGGCCTCGAATGTCCTGAATCAGTATGTCGCGCGCTGCCCCGAGTTCGTCGACGGTCACCGGCAACACCGTCATCCCGTCAAACTCCTTCGCGAAGACAGCTTCAAGATCGCGGAGGTTTGGGTTCAGTAATTCGTGTGGCGGCCTGCCCGAACTTGCGAGGTAAACCAGAAACGATCGGAAGAGATTATCCGTGAGACCTTCATTTTCGTAGAGCTGCTTGATGTCGAAGAGGTCGCGCGGATGTTGCCGGTCGAGAGCAGCAACAATCTTTCCGCCATAGAGATCCTCGAAGGAGACAACCGCAGTCTCTGCAAATCCGAATGCGTCTTCGACTGCAGATGAGACGCGGCGGCGATCCGGCTCGAACACGACACCACGCGTGACCGGCGATGTTTCAACTTTCACCGTGGCCGCGCCACGCTGGAACAACACACGGGTGGCACCGCCCCCGCCTCCAGCGATGCGGGACGATCTGATAGTGCCGATACCACCTCTTTCCGAGATTCGATCCATGGCCACGTTGATGCCCGCAAGCGAGGTGCCGCGGTCCTGAACTGGAAGATAAGTCAGGTCGATATCGACTGAGAGGCGCGGCAGATCACGGTAAAAGAGATTGATCGCTGTGCCGCCCTTGAGCGCAAACGCGCCCTCGGCGGCGACCGCTGGCAAAACATCAACCAGCAATTGTACCTGCGCGGCATAGCGTTCACGCATCTAGGGTTCCTTCGTCTGCTGCGGGTAGCAGATCTTCTGGAACAGTAATCCGGTAGAGCGGATGGAGCCGGCCCCCGTGCACAAGCGCTCTGTCACCCTTGCCGAGATCGAATGCATCACGATCAATGTATTTGCGCCAAGCGTGTGCGTGTCGATCAGCAAAGACAAAAAAGAGACGTTTGACCTTTACACTACGGCAACGCTGCAGGAGCTCTGTCAAACGGTTTGGCCGGGCGGATGTAAGACTTTCGAAAGCGGTGTCGACGATATGAAAACTTTCTGCTGACGGAAGTTCGTCGAGCATCTCCAACACCGCGCGCTCAGGAGACGAACAAAGAATTGACCCCGCCGAAGTTTCCACTTTTGCGTGCTCTCTCGTTTGATCACTGAAAAGGCCGCTCCCGTGTAGGATGTAGGTCGTCTCACCGCCGAGACGTTTCAGCCAGGTCGGGTGGCGGGCGCCGTAGAGATGTACGACCGGGTCGCCACCCAGCTTGAGGTAGTGGCTTAAGCCTTGTTCCTCGAGAGCGGTCCGCCCGCCCACGATCGATGAGTAATCCATGATGTGCTGCAGCGATCGAACGACCGTCCGCCAGTTCGTGTCGTTGCCAGACGGATTTGGTCGACGGTAGAGGCCCCGGACGACTGGCTCGAGCCATCCACTCTCAATATATTTGTGTGCCAGCTTCCGGTCGATGTCATGACGCTTGAGAGTACGTGTATCGATCAGATGCCCGTGCGGCAGCTGATCGAGCATCCACTTCAGCTTTGCCTCTTTTTGTCCCGTCATGGGCGACATAATAGCAGAATCTCAAAGTCTGACAACCAATCACTTTGAGCACCGCCAGATACGTCGCCCCTGAGGCGACAAAAAACAAGTCCGGTGAAGTGCGGTGTTAGCAACCTAGGCAAAAATCAGGAGTTTCGCTTGCAGACTACCCCGCCTCGTAGCGGGGGTATATATCAACTTTAAGAATGAGGCCTTAATCTAAAACTTCGATGCAACAGATATACTCGTCTGAAATTGCTTGCGGTTTTCAGATCGTCTACCGACTAAGATGTTCCGAAGAGCAGCTTTGCTCGCCATGGAGAGCGGTCTCAGCTTAATCTGGCAAACAAACCCTAGGGGCGGAAGAAATACTAAGAAATGCACAATTGCCCACCGCCTAAAGATGCTCTCAAAGACTGGCTAAAACAGTACCCGTCGGTCGAAGACCGCTACGGGCACTTGCTTCTTGAAGCAAGGAAGGCTCCAGACACCGCACTCGTGGATGCATTGCGTCCTTATTTTGAGTCAGCCCACCTTGATGCGCGTGAGCATTTCCATACGCAGATTGGCATTGACCTTCACCCGGACTCAGATGGCGGGGAGGCAGCGCCAAGCTACCCACGATGTCTTCCGCCGACTGCCAGACGAGGTCTCTTTGGCGAAGTCGCCGCGGGCCTGGCTACAGAGGCCTATCAGAAGACTTTCCTAGGTCAGCACGCATGGTTCGTTCCAATATTTCTTTTTCGCTATCACGCTGACGTCGAAGCCTACCTCTGGACGTTGAACTTTGATCCAGACCGTAAGCGACAGATCTTCGGTCGATTTGGTTCAGACTTTATCGGAGTCGCGCTGAGTGACACCGGCGAAGTGGTGCGAGTTATCGCTGGAGAAGCCAAATGGCGGAAAAATCTCACCGAATCTCAAGTGGATGGCATCCTGCTAGGCCCAAAAAAGAAGAACAAGAAAACAGGGATCTCTGAGCACAATGGCCGCGGGGTTTGGTATGAACTGAACCGTGACACGCCTATTCCGCATGGCTTGAGGCAACTCCAACGCTTATTGGAAGCTCGGGATCCGGATGGTTTCGCTGCGGCAATCCTATCGATCGACCAAGCAATTGCAGCACGCGACGCAAGCTTCCCGCGGACCAATCTCCTAGTGATCGCCGGAAATGGTGCCGCGACGCGATCGTCCAGCGAACCCGTGATACCTTGGGAAGTTCTCCCTGAGGAATATACCGCTCCGCACGATTTGCAGGTCGTAGAAATGATACTTGAAGATGGAGAAGAATTGATCGACGCGCTCTACGACTCTCTATGGGATGCCGATTGATGGCTGAGCGGGACGCAGAACGCATCGAAATTGCCGAGCAAATCCGCCGCGAGTTGGCTATTGAGAACGAGATATCCAGCATACAAGCGCGATCATTCGTGAGGTGCCTCCAGACAACTTGGGATGTTGATACTATTGCTTGGGGTGATCGCGATTCCAATTCGCAACTAAGTGATGCACGGCGCTTACTGCACGCAGCACATATCTTTCAAGAAATCCAAGGCCCAGAATCAGTTGGTGCAATGGACTGCTATCGCCGTGCCGGAGAGCTCTTGGAATGGATGACCCGATCCGATGACAGCGTCCGTACACTTGTCCCAATCGAGATACTGGCATCCGCCGCCTATCAACTGGGCAAACTGCCAGCAATGGCAAGCGGACTACTATCACAAGTCAGCATCGAAAATCAGGGAGTCGCTCTGTATGCGGCATTCCTCCGAGCAGACTTTGATGGGGTCTTATCAGCAACCAACAACTTCTGGGCCGCGAACCCTGATCTAACAACCAGAGATGCGGGACAACTGCTTTCGCACGAAGACGTCAGCGACCGTGTTGGCGCGGACATCGACCCAGTCGCATGGCTTTTTACCGTCGAATTGGTGCGGAGCTTGGGGTTGATAGCCGACACCTTGCGAACCGGAAATGTTTCCAGGTTCGAACAAGCACGTAAGAAACTTGAGGCGCTAGCTCAAATGGCGCTTCGCACCCTCAGCGAAGATGCGGCTCTAATCGTTTCCCTCCTTCAGCAGGTCACAGAAAGCTACGCTAGAGCAAGCGTCTACGAACCGATCAAAACGCTCGCTGCGATGAACCCTGAACGAGAACCGCGTCTGCTTGAATTCGCCCGTGATCAGTTTGGTCGAGGCCGCGGCATGTTGTGGTCGTCCCAGATCCTTGGTTTGAAACGTCTAACTGAAGGATCGTCATTCGCTTTGTGCACGCCGACGGGCTCTGGGAAAACGCTGGTTGCTAATCTTGCGCTGGTCAAAGAGTTGCTTCTCAGACCGGCAGCGCCTCTCCTGGCGCCCCTTGCACTATACATCGTTCCTTCACGCGCTCTGGCCGGCGAAGTTGAGACGAAGCTTCGCTCGGAATTGGGGCGAGATATGATTGTTACTGCGCTTTACGGCGGCGCAGATTGGGGCATCACCGATTTTTGGCTGACTGGAGATGAACCAGCCGTCGTGGTTGTTACCGTCGAAAAAGCTGAGGCTCTTTTGCGCTATCTTGGCCCACAGCTAATTGCTCGCTTGTCGGTACTCATCATCGACGAAGCTCATCAAGTCGTGCCCGATGCTAAGGAGCAGTCGATCCAAAGATTCGCTGAACATGGCAGTCGTGCTCTTCGACTTGAAAGTCTCGTCTCACGCGTCCTGACGAGAAAACCAGAAGTTGCCCGCATCGCGCTGACTGCGGTCGCGGGAGGTGCCGCAGGACCTGTTGCTCGATGGATGGAAGGCAACGCTGACGCACAAGCGGTTGGGCTGCGGTATCGCAGCACTCGCCAAGTTGTCGGTGTCCTGGAGACCAATCCGAACGCGGCAAATCGCGTTCTCCTCGAGATCATGAACGGCAGTCTCTTAACAATCCGCGGGAGAGACGATCCTGTGTATCTTCCTTTAAGAATACCGAACATGCCGGAATTGCCAGCACGGATGCGCAATAGTCTCAACCGATTCAATTCAACAAGCGTATTGTGGACCGCGATGCATCTTGCGCAAGAAGATCAACGCATCCTGATTTCTGTAGCGCAATCTCCAGAAAGGCTCATGGAATGGTTCACAGAAGCCCTCGCTTTGGACAGTTGGGCGGGCGTTCCTCGTTTTGAGCGACCAGATGGCTTCAATGGCGAACGTTTCGACGAAGCGCGTGCTACATGCCTCGACTATTGCGGAGAAGAGTCCTTCGAACTGGCTCTTCTTGATCAAGGCATCGCCACTAGCCACGGTCAGATGCCTCAGCGCCTTCGTCGTTTGATGACGGAAATGATCGACCGAAGAATCTGCCCGGTTACCGTAGCGACCGCGACATTGACGGAAGGGGTAAATCTTCCTTTTGATCTGATCTTCCTGACTTCGCTTAAGAGAGCAATTTGGGATTCTGCCAATGAGGAGCGAGACGAACAGCCGATGTCGACGGCTGAATTTCGGAACCTTTCGGGCCGCGCTGGTCGACCCGGTGCTTCGCGTGGCGTTGAAGGCATGACGCTCATCGCAATTCCAACCCGTCCCTCGGCGACCGCCGCAGGAACGATTCCGTTGCAAAGAAGACAACAACAGGCCCTATCTAATGACTACGAGGAGTTAAGAACTCGGCTTCTGGTCGAGGAAGGCGAGCAGGATTCTGCAGATAGTCCCCTTACAGCTCTCCTGAGAGCGATCTGGGACCGGGCCTTCAAACTAGGTGTCGGCCCCGATCAATTCCTGCAATGGCTTGAGATTACACCCACTGAAAGCATCAGCAGCACCGCTGGCCAAGATGCAAATGACGAATTCTCGCAACTTGCCGACGCGCTAGACGAACTAGACGCTGTTGTCCTCGCAGCGATTGCGGAACTGGAAGAAATTGATGACGAGGCGCTTTCCCCTGCTCAAGCAGAAGAACATCTCTCAAGCCTCTGGCAGAAAACCTTCAGTGCCGTAGCTGCAGCACAGGAGGAATGGATGCAACAAGCCTTCATCAAGCGAGGTCTTGGGGTTGCCGAAACATTCTATCCGACGTCAGAAGAACGAAAGCGGCTCTATCATTATGGTTTCACCCCATTGATAGGTCGCCGCTTTGAGGCTCTATTTGAGCCCATCCTTGCAATCCTTGCGGCATCCGTTGGCTACGGATCGCTTGATGCCGAAGCGCGTATCAACATCTTCGAGGACATTGGTCATTTGTTGGCTGCTGACCGCGGTTACGGATTTCGTGTGCGGGCAAGCGTTGGTGATCAGGCTATTCTTGAGTCTTGGCCGGACGTCCTTGGTTGGTGGATGAACGAACCGGAGGTTCCCGGTCCTGGACCTAAAGAGCTCAGGTCATGGCAACGGTTTACAAGTGATAATCTCGAATTTCGGATGGGAGTGGCGATCGGCGCTGTCACCGCTAGAATCTGGCAAGAGGGTGCCGACAATGCTCTAGCGGCACCAAGCCTGGATACTTGGAAGGATACGACCGGACTTCCTTGGTTTGCGTTCTGGGCACGCGAACTTTTGCGATGGGGCACCCATGAACCGTTCGTCGCTTTCGCACTGTCACAAGGTGTTGCAAAAACACGGGACGAAGCAACCGAGCGATCAGACGAGTATAAGACCTGGTTGCTTGCAGAGACCGGCAAACAAGAACCAGAAGACCTTATTGACCCCCAACTTTTCCTGCGTTGGAGAGCATCCCTTCCACACACCGATGCAGCCGCACAGGCCAGTAGAACCTTTTCCGCCAGTCTTTCTGGGACCGACGGACGACATGATCGCTATTCGGTGACGCCGATTGTGCGCGATGGTTCAATTAGGTGGCTTGATCCCGCAGGGTTTGAGCTCGCCTTTTCTACCGATCGCGTTGAGGCAATTCCTGCTAAAGCGGCAAGCGACGATTATGTTCTTGAAGCATCAGCATCAAATACTCGGGTAATACGAACGTTTGGGAAGAAGTGACTGTCTTTGTAGGTGTTTGATCCACCCACCAGCTCCAGTCCACTTTGCTTCAGTTGAGATAACCCGGAGGGGAAGAACTCCCCCCCCCGGCCGAGCCTGTCGCCTCGCCCGATCCTTTCTGCGGGGAGACGCCGTGGGCGCCACCGTAGAGTAAGAGACGTGCGGCTTTCGCCTTGACGGGTTTGGAGGTCGAGAGAGAGGCTCTCGGACCGCCCGTCGTGGAGATCAGCGATGACTGCAATCGAAATCATGAACGGCCGCCCCGAGAGCGGCGGCTACAAGGTGGATGTGTCCCGTGGTGGGCACAGCGGGCGGGTTTCGTCCGAATGGTTTTCCCGGCCCGACGACGAGAAGTACCTCTCGCTTTCGGAGCTCTACGCTTCGGTGAAAGGCCGCGCCCAACTGAGCAAGACGCGGACGGTCGAGAGCGCCGCGATCCGCGTCGAAGCCCATCGCGACGATCCGGAGAAGCTGGCGCTGGTCCTGCCAGGCGCGGACGCGCCGGTTGCGCCGACCCATTGGAGCTTCGGGCAGCTAGCGAGCCTCGTCGCCGCGCCAGCGGCCTATCTGCGCCAGCTTCCGGCACCGCTTGCGGGCATCAACTTGCAATATGGCCTCACCAACCACCGCGCGGAACAGGTGAAGACGATGGAGGTCGCCAATGGTCGCACCGAACTGCGCGCGGTGACGGGTCCGGACTATGGCCGCATCTACGACCATGAGCTCGTCTCCGCCGTGCAGCGCATCGCAGGCGACGGCGTTGGCGACACGCGCTGGAAAGTACCCGGCGTGCTCGACTGGTCGACGGGCGTCTACAACCCGATGGTCGACGTCACGAAGGATACGACCACGCTTTACGCGTCCGACCGCGACGTCTTCCTCTTCCTGGTCGACGACAGGAACCCGATCGAGGCAGGGACGCTGCCCGATGGGTCGCCCGATCTCTTCTTCCGGGGATTCTACTGTTGGAACTCGGAGGTCGGGGCGAAGACGCTCGGCATCGCGAGCTTCTATCTCCGCGCCGTCTGCCAGAACCGCAATCTCTGGGGCGTGGAGGACTTTCAGGAGATCAGTATCCGGCACTCCAAATATGCCGCCAATCGCTTCGCCCACGAAGCCGCTCCGGCGCTGGCCAACTTCGCCGACTCCTCGCCGCAACCCTTCATTCAAGGCATTCGCTCCGCACGCGAACGGATCGTCGCGCGCAGCGACGAGGACCGCAACGACTTCCTGCGTAAGCGCGGCTTTTCGAAGGCGGAGACCGGCAAGATCGTCGAGACAGTTCTCGCGGAGGAAGGCCGCCCGCCTGAGAGTGTCTTCGACTTCGTCCAGGGCATCACCGCCGTCGCGCGAACGAAGCCGCAGCAGGACGCGCGCCTTACCATGGAAACCCGCGCCAAGAAGCTGCTGGAGGCCGCCGCCTAGGCTCCGCCGTTCCACATTCATCCCGAGAAGCCCGTTCCCGGTCCATCGCTTCAGGAGAGGAAGAGGTGGGCCGGGGTTTTCGTGACGGGTTTGGAGGTCAGAGAGAGTCTCGTGACCGCCCGTCGCGGAGAGATCCCATGACGAAGTCTCAAAAGATCACCCTCAGCGCCTCGCGCGACATCCCCTTCAACAAGCTCCTGCTCAGTCAGTCCAACGTCCGCCAGATCAAAGCCGGCGTCTCGATCGAAGAGCTGGCTGAGGACATCGCCCGGCGCACGCTTCTGGCGAGCCTGACCGTCCGGCCGGTCCTCGACGACGATGGCGCGGAGACCGGCATGTTCGAAATCCCGGCCGGTGGCCGCCGCTACCGGGCCCTTGAGCTTCTGGTGAAACAGCGGCGGCTGAACAAGACCGCGCCGGTGCCGTGCATCGTGCGCACCGACGGCTTGGCGGAAGAAGACAGCCTCGCCGAGAACATCCAGCGCGCGCCGCTACATCCGCTCGACCAGTTTCGCGCCTTCCAGGCGATGCGCGAGAAGGGTAAGTCCGAGGAGGAGATCGCTGCGGCCTTCTTCGTCTCGGTGGGCGTCGTCAAGCAGCGCCTCAAGTTGGCCGCCGTCTCGGCGACACTGCTCGACGCATATGCCGAAGAGGAGATGACCCTCGACCAGCTCATGGCCTTCACAGTCAATCCCGACCACGAACGCCAGCAACAGGTTTGGGAAGCGCTCAAGCAGCACTATTCCAAGCAGCCCTATGAAATCCGTCGCATGCTGACCGAGGGCGCCGTGCGCGCCTCCGACCGGCGGGCCCAGTTCGTCGGCCTCGACAATTATGTCGAAGCGGGAGGCGAAGTCCTGCGTGACCTCTTCCAGACCGATGATGGCGGCTGGCTGCAGGATGCGGCGCTGCTGGAAACCATGGTCACTGAGAAGCTGAACGAGGAAGCCGAGGCTATCCGCGCCGAAGGCTGGCACTGGATCGAGGTCGGCACCGACTTTCCCTATGGCCACACCTACGATCTGCGCCGTATTCGCGGTGAAGCCGAGCCAATGAGCGAGGAGGAAGGGAAGACCTACGAGGCGCTCAAAGCCGAATACGACAAACTTGAAGACGACTACGCCGAGGCGGATGAACTCCCCGAAGAGATCGACGCGCGGCTTGGCGAAATCGAGACGGCGATGGAAGCGCTCCAGAACCGTCCGGTCCGCTTCGCGGCGGAGGACTACGCCATCGCGGGCGCCTTCGTCAGCATCGACAGCTCCGGTGGTCTGCGCGTCGAACGCGGCTACGTGCGACCCGAGGACGAACCGCCCGTCGAAGCCGAGGACGATCCCGACAGCCATGAAGTCGATCCAGACGCAGACGATGCAGTGGCTGACGCATCCGATCCAGTGACGGATCAGGACGAGGAAGACGATGACGACGGCACCAAGCCGCTATCAGACCGCCTCGTCTGCGAACTGACCGTCCATCGCACAATGGCGCTGCGCGATGCGCTCGCGAACGATCCGCAGCTGGCGATGCTCGCCTGTCTGCACGCGATGGTGTTGCAGCTCTTCTACCACTACGGCCAGGACAGCTGTGTCGAGATCACGCCGCGCTCCACCCAGTTTGGGTCGCAGGCCCCGAACCTTGGCGAGGCGGCCTATGTCCAGTCAATCGATCTTGGCATCGAGACCTGGGCGGGCAATCTTCCAAAGCAACCGGAGGACCTGTGGGGTGCGCTGACCGAATGGGACAGCGACAGCCGCGACGCGCTCTTCGCCCATTGCGTGGCGATGACCGTCAACGCCGTACAAGAACCGCACCACCGCAAGCCGCGCCAGATCGCGCATGCCGATGTCCTCGCATCGACGCTGGGCCTCGACATGGTGAAGGCGGGCTGGACGCCGACGGCGGAGAGCTATCTCGGCCGGGTGACCAAGGCCCAGATCCTCGCCGCGGTGCGCGAGGCGAAAGGTGACAAGGACGCCGACCGTATCGCCGGGTTCAAGAAGTCCCACATGGTCGAAGCAGCTGAAGAACTGCTGGCGGGCACGGGCTGGCTCCCGCAGCCGCTGCGCACGGCTGCACTCGCGGAAGACCCCGATGAGCTGGAGTTCGAGATCGTCGATGACGGCGATGTCACACCCGACGAACTGGTGGTCGAGGACGACGAAGAGGCGGTCGCGCTCCAAGCTGCCGAGTGAAGAGCACAAAGACAGGCGTTCGGCGGCGCACGGTCGATGGTTCAACGCGCCCGATTGGGTGATGATCGAACTGTCGCCGAAGCCGCCTTCGCCCAATTCTTCGAGCAGTTGGCGACCACCAACCGAGGGAGACGCTCCCCCAACTCCCTCACCCTGGGGCCTGTCGGACGCGGCAGGCCCTTTTTTTATGTATTTTTCGGGAGACCGACATGGACAGTCCCGCAACGGACCTATCGCAAAAACTGAGCCGCGAGGCCGAGGCTGTGTGCCGCCAATACCTCTCCAATGGTCGAAAGCATGGCAATTACTGGGTCGTCGGCGACGTCGACAACACTCCTGGTCGCAGCCTCTACATCCGTCTCTCCGGGCCGACCCGCGGCAAGGGCGCAGCGGGCAAATGGACCGATGCCGCCACCGGCGAACATGGTGATCTGCTCGACCTCATAGCAGCCAATCTCAATCTCTCCACACTCCGCGACACGCTCGACGAGGCACGACGCTTTCTGAGCCTGCCACGTCCCGAACCGCTCGTAAGACAGCCCCAGACGCCAGTAGCGCGTGGATCGCCCGAGGCGGCACGGCGGCTTTGGGCGATGGGTCGGCCGATCGCGGGCACGTTGGCGGAGCGTTATCTCTCCGCACGCGGTCTGAAAGGCCTTCGAAGTGTGGGCGCACTCCGGTTTCATCCGAACTGCTACTACTGGCGAGAGGGTGCAGATGTCGACGACGCACCCGACGCTTGGCCCGCACTACTCGCCAAGGTCACCGACACTGCCGGAACCCTGACCGGCGTTCATCGGACCTGGCTTGATCCGCAGACGGCCGAAAAGGCTCCGCTCGATCCCAACCGCAAGGCGATGGGCAATCTGCTCGGCCACGCCGCCAGGATCGGATCACCGACCGACATTCTCGCTGTCGGCGAAGGCCTGGAGACGATGCTCTCGTTAAGGCAAGCACTTTCCAGTCTTACGGTTGCCGCAGCGCTTTCCGGTAACCATCTCGCAGCGTTCGATCCGCCCGCAGATCGCCGCCGACTCTATGTCGCCATCGACAATGACGGGGCCGGTCAGGCGGCTTTCGATGCACTAGTCGAGCGCTTCGCGGACAGCGACCTGCACCTCTTGCCGTTGCGACCGATGCTGGATGATTTCAACGGCGATCTCCGGAAATGCGGCATCGATGAGATGCGCAGCCATTTGCGTCCCCAGCTCTCACCGGTCGATGTTCCGACCTTGCTGGCGGTTGAGACCGGCTGAAGTCGAGAACCTGTCTCGTCAGCGGGACAGGCTGAATGAGCCCTCGCCACGGAGCCGCGCCTGACGGCCTTCCCGAGAGGGGCGAGCCGGAGCGGAACCCGCCCGGTCCGGCAATGGCTACGGCGACACCGTTTTCCGCCGCCGGGCGAGCCCGGCTTTGCATCGCGATTCAAAACGGCGTCGCCTCTGCCATCCTCCGCTGACGCTCCGGCCCTTCTGGCGAAGGGTGCAGGCCCGGCCGCGTCCCGCTTTCCGTCGCCCATGAAGGCCGCGCGAGGCGCGGTCAGCGACAAGGAGGCACAACGCCCATGACCCAGCACGAACCCGAAACCCGCTCCGCCACAGCCCTCATACTCGATGAACTCCAGCTCTTCGGACATCGGCCCTTCGCCGACGAGCCCGATTCGCGGCCACTGCCGGTCGCCAGCACCGTCGAAGGCGCGATCGCCGACATTTTTGATGCACTTGTCGTGGCGCTCGACGACACGCGGCTCGAACCCGATCTCGGAGACCTGCTCTGGTCGACCACCAATGTCTTCCACCGCATGACGACCCGCATCGATCGCAAGCTCGACGATAACGAACAGGCGCAGCGACGCGCGCAGCGCAGCCAGGACGGCTCCGAAGTCCGTTCGGTCGAACTGGAACGCCTCATCGCCGAAGGGCTGACGCTCACCGAACAGCGCAACGCCTATGACGGCATGCGCGACCTCGCCGCCGAGCGTTTCGAGGCGCATCTCGGCCAGACCTGGCATCCACGCTCGGGCAGCCACGTCAATCGCAAGCATATGACCGCCGCGATGATCGACAGCCGCGACTATCTCGACGCGAAGCGGAAGACCGAACTCGAACCGCTGCTTCCGACAGGCACCAAGATCGCCTTCACCGGCGGGCAGGACGTGAATGACACTGGAGCTATCTGGGCCGCGCTCGACAAGGTCCGCGCCAAACACGATGACATGGTGCTCCTGCATGGCGGCTCACCGAAGGGTGCCGAACGCATCGCGGCCTGCTGGGCCGACAATCGCAAGTGCCAACAGATCGTCTTCAAGCCCGACTGGAGTCGCCACGGCAAGGCCGCGCCGTTCAAGCGCAACGATCTGCTTTTGGAGACGCTACCGATCGGTCTGATCGTTTTCCCGGGCTCCGGCATCACCGACAATCTCGCCGACAAGGCCAAGGTTCTCGGCATCCCGCTCTACGATTTCCGCGCAGCGAAAGGCGGGTCGTTATGACCCGTGATGCGCATATAGCATCGCGATGCGCTGCACGGGAATATTCCGTGAACACCGCCGATGTGGTATGCTCGATCAGCGCCGTGGCGGTGGTGGAGGCGCATCCCATGAGAGGAGACCGCCCATGTTCGTATCAGCCTTCCTGAGTGTTATCGGCCTCGGCTTCCTCGTCTGGGTGCTATTCGCATTGGCCGTTTACGCGCTGCCCGCCTTCGTCGGAGTGAGTGTCGGCATGTATGTCTATGACACTGAAGCGGGCGTGATCGCGGCATTGGTCGCTGGCATGTTCGCCGCCGTCTTCACCTATCTCATCGGTCAGATCATCTTCGCCAAGGTCCAGTCCATCCCCGTTCGTTTGGCCATCGGCGCTCTCTTCGCCGCCCCTGCCGGCGTCGCCGGGTTCTCTGCGATCAAGGGCCTGTCGCAGATCGGCGGCGCTTCCGAAGGCTGGACGCTTACCTTCGCCATCATCGGCGGGATCGTCACCGCCGGAACCGCCTGGGTGCGGATTGCAAGCCTCGCCGGTCCCCCGGGCGAGGATGAAGTGCGGCACGCAGATGCCATTCAAGCGAGCCCGTTCGCGAACGATCGCTGAAACCACGCCGCCTACGACGACTCAGTATCACGGTATGGAGCGAGGCAGCATAAAGCTCGAATACGAGCTTCTGGCATGGCGGGTCTAATCTCGTTTGAGAGCCTGGACCTAGCTCAGCACATGTCACGTGCAGCCGAAACGCTATGAGAAGAGCATTCTCGGCTTGCCGGGAATGTCCTGCGACAATCCGGCTCTGCGCCGTTCTGTACGCCAGAGCCTGTCTTTCTCCGATCGACATTGCCGGTGGATTGCCGGGTTCGAGGGTGGCGGTCATTTCTCATCCCATGCCCTCGTCACCCGCGTCCGTCACGGCCTCTCATTTGGCTGATCTGACCGGGATCGGCTGACGCCTCGACCGCCTCAGCCGCAACGCCGGGTTCGGACTTTCTTCCCCTGGGCTTCGCCCATTCCTCGCGGGATGACCCGGACGGGTCCAAGAAAGTCCGCCCCCGGCGTCCTCCGCGTGCGCTGCGGGCCAAGGGCTGCGTCGGCGGATCGCCCCGGTCCTGACGATCGCCATCGAGACCGCGACGGGCGCGGGATCGAAAACCAATAGGAGAAATGACATGGCCACCATCGGAACCTTCAAGAAGACCGGCAACGAATACGTCGGAGAAATCGTCACCCTCAACGTGCAGGCGCAGAACGTCCGCATCGTCCCCGAGGACAGCACTTCCGGCGAGAACGCTCCCTCACACCGGGTTTTCGTCGGCCGCGCCGAGATCGGCGCCGCCTGGTCGAAGCGCTCGAACGAGGATCGCGACTATCTGAGCCTCAAGCTGGACGATCCAAGCTTCACCCAGCCGATCTATGCCAACCTCTTCGATGACACCGTCGTCGAAGGTGGCGAAGAGACCTTCAGCCTCATCTGGTCCCGGGCACGCCGCAAGAACGGCGAGTGATTGGACAATCGCCTCGCCCGGGAAACCGGGCGGGGCTTACGTCTGTTCAGCGCCCTTCGTGGCGCTTTCCTTCAACAAAAGATCCGGTCGCACATCCAGCGCCAGCGCGGCATGCCAGAGCGTGATGATCGTGACGTTCTGCTGGCCGCGCTCCATCGAGCTCACATGGGCGCGATCCACGCCCATCTTCACGGCCAACGCCGCCTGGCTCATATCAGCTATAGTTCTGTAGTGCTTGAGATTGTTCCCAAAAATCTGCCGGATATCCATCCGACGACAAAAGACGTATCGCGTATTTTAGTGCGACGTACTATAATACTCGAAACCTTGGCTTGGTGACAGAGATCGATGCTTCGACACGGTTTCGCTAACCGGGTGATAGTTGCGCTGACCCCACAAGTTGGGGCAATAATCATGTGGGCGCAGCGTCGTCCGCTGGGGGAATAGATGGGTAACCAAAACAGTTTCGAGCTTGCCGACACTCCGCCTGAAAGCGACAGTCTGACCGAATACGATCGCGCTCAATTGAAGCTATACGCACGTCTTCTTGATGCAGAAGTCGATGGGGCCGCGCTTTCCGAAATTGTCCTTTACCTCTTTGGAATTGATGCTTCTCGGGAGCCAGAGCGTGCCCAGCGGGTGCATGAGAGCCACCTTAAGCGAGCGCATTGGATCGCCCAGCAAGGCTACCGCGAACTCCTCCCGAAGGCCTGAAACCGCGAGACGCATGCAATACAGCGATGCTCTCTTTGCATCGCCATATGCCGTTCATCTATCTACAGATTCCCGTTTGGCGCTAGCACACTAGCGCTTCCAAGGCGCCCTACGCTGAGCGCTTAGCAGTAGGAGAGCGGATATGCCTTCGAACTGGCGAGAAGAAAGCGACTACGATTACATCGAAACACTCGATACCTCCGGCTTGGCTTGGGAGTGCCTGAGGCGCAACCCGGACTACCGGGCCGCATTTTCGAACATGACCGAGAGCGAGGCGGCCGCTTGGGGGTTGCGATTTCCCAGTCGATCCTGAGCTCAAGGCGACCGATGCGAAACTCTACTGGAGGCCATCCGTTGCACCAGCCGTGACATCTTTGATGACGGCCGGAGAACTAAGAGAATCCGAACCGACTGTTTTTGATCAAATCATCGTCGATACGCGACGCGGCGCGCGCGGCCGCTACTGGACGCGCGTTCGTTCTGGACTGATCGTTGTTTCGGACGATGAATTGACCACAGACCAGCCGCGCGCGGTCGTCATCCCATTTACGTCTGACTGGTCGATCAGAGCCGCCACCGCCGAGCGTCTCAGGGCGGTGTGGCTCGGGAGGACACCGGGAGCCCTGTTCACCCTTCAACGGCGCAGGCGCATCGGTCATGCACTGAGAACAGATGATGCGCGGCAATCGGGGGCACGTCTTCGCGACATCGCCGTCGTCTATTTTGGCGCGCGCCGGGTTGCTGCCGAACCTTGGAAGACGAGCGCCCTGAAGGCGCAGGTCGCACGTCTTGCAAACTACGGTCGACATCTGACGGGAACCGGTTTCAAACAGCTTCTGCGTGGAAAAACGATGTAAAGCCAAATGATTGCGGCAAGCAGTCCTCCTGCTATTCTGCGGTCATGTCGACCGAGTCCAACCCTTCATTCAGCCCTCCGCGTATTCTCGGGCGCACGCGGCGTCTGCCCACGAAATCCCGAACGGTTTTCGATCAGATTTTTCACAGTGGTGGCGGATATGTGCTCGATTTCTCGGACCGGACGATGGCCGAATGGTTCGAGGAGACGTTCGATGTGAATATCTTCCAAGAGCGTTTCCAGATCGACGGGCACAGCAAAGGAAAGACGCTGCGCGGTTTTGTCGAAGTCGCGGAACCGCGCTTTGTGGCCCAAGTCATGCGTGCGCTTTGGGACTACCGGTGCACTCTGGCCGACTACCGCGAGGAAGATGCAGAAGAAGAAGCGCGCCTCGCGGACTGGCTTAAACGCTTCGCAAATGAACTCGAAGCCGCATCAACAATGAAACTTGAAGATGCGTTGACCGACTTCTCGCGCGACACGACGCTTCCGAAGCTGCGCACCTCCATCGCAAACGATCTGGTTGCTGAGAAACCGGATGTCGCGCTTGATCGCGTGCACACTTATTGCGTCAAACGCTTCCGTCATCTGCTCTCTGAACTTGGCCAGCCGGTAGACGCGAAGACGCCGCTTCATGCGATTTTCGGCGCATATGGAAAGTTTCTCCGCGATGCAGGAGAGATCACAGAGTTCGCGCTACCGACGCTCCGCGTACAACATAAGCTGTTTGAAAGTCTCAACGACGCGCGCAACAAGCGATCCTTCGCGCACGACAATGACCTGCTTTCGGTCTCCGAAGCACAGTTTCTGATCGACTGCGTACTCTCTTCTCTGGCCTTTATCGAACGGATCGAAAGCAGCAGTTCGCAATCCGAAGACGACATTCCATTCTAACAAATACCGACTGAGCATACGCTTATCTGCATTTTTCAGGGGTGACGATTCCTCAAGAAATTCTTCGTCATCCCTCCCGGGCGCTCTTCTCCGCTTCTCTGGCCGTGAGCCGTCCCTCGCATCCCGCGAGGGACCCGCGATGACCAGAGGAGTCCCCGATGCCCGATCCCACTGCCGGCTTGCCGCCGCGCTATCTCAGAACCCCTGAAGCCGCCCGTTTTCTTGGCCTGTCCGGCCGGACGCTGGAGAAACACCGCACCTACGGCACGGGACCGCGTTACTCCAAGATCGGTGGGCGTGTCGTCTACGCGGTCGACGATCTGCAGGCCTGGGTCAGCCGCGGCGAGAAACGCTCGACCTCCGACGACACGGGCGACGCCGTCCTTCCCGCCAAACGTCACGCGGCGATCTCGCCAGCCTATAGCGGTGAGAAGCGCTCATGAGCACGCGCACAACCATAGAGCTCACGTGGATCGAAGGCCGCGTCGAACGCTGGCTGCGCTTCGGTCGGATCGTGCAGGATACGATCACGAGTCGCTCAGTCAGCGTGGTTGGCGTCGATCCCGGCAGCATTTTCGCCTTTATCCGCTGGACCGCGAACGACTACGGCACCGTCGAGAGCCGGATCGATATCCTGCGGGCCATCAACCCCTGCGAGCGCTATTCGACGGTGCCTTTTGTGACGCCCGGCGGGGCGTCGCTCTTGCGACTTTCCGGCTGGCCCAAGGTCGAAGCGGTGCTGCTCTCCATCGACCAGATTGAGGCCGAGGGCATCGCACCCGAATACGTCTGCCCGGACCATTGGCGACACGTACACAACCGCCTCAGCTGCAATCTTGAGCCACGCCCGTACACGCCTTTCCGGCATAAGGCCTGGCTCAAGAGACGGGCGTTGGCGTCATGAGACGTGCGCGCCCATCGCTCATCATCGGCAGCGCCGGTATCGCCCTAATCGCATTGTCGGCGATCATTCGCACCAACCCGATCCTCGTCTGGAACGCGTCGGCCAGCGTGCCGATCGGCTTCTATGCCGTGCAACCGCTCGACAGACCGAATGTCGGCGATCTCGTGGTGCTCGAACCGCCATCGCCTCTCGGCGACTGGCTTCTGGAGCATGGCTATCTCGGCGCCGACGTCCCGCTCATCAAGCATGTCGCCGCACTTCCTGGGCAGCGTGTCTGCCGCGTTGGCGTCACCATCAGCATCGATGACGAGACTGTCGCAACCGCGAAAGAACGCGACCGTTTCGACCGTCCATTACCCGTCTGGCAGGGCTGTCATCTGCTCACCGACAATCAGATCTTCTTCCTCAATCCCGACACCGAGGCGAGCCTCGACGGACGGTACTTCGGGCCGCTGCTCCGCGACACCATCATTGGCCGCGCGGTCCCGATCTGGACGCGGGAGGGCTGACGCGATGGCTTTCCTTCCTCCTTCCGGCCGTCGTCTCGTCGCCGCATCCGCGATCCTGATCGTGCTTTCCGGCTGCGCCAATCCGCCCGCCGCTGACGCGCAGGATACGGTCTCGCGCTCAGCGGAGACCGCCGCGCCGACGTCCGAGATCGACGCCCACATCCCAGAAGCCGCGCAGCGCTTTCGCATCCCAGAGCATTGGATACGCGCCGTGATGCAGGCCGAAAGTGCGGGCAATCCGCGCGCCGTCAGCAGCGCCGGCGCGATGGGTCTGATGCAGATCATGCCCGGTACATGGGCCGAACTACGAGCCGCGCATGGGTTCGGCGACGACCCGTTCAACCGTCGCGAAAATATCCTCGCGGGCGCCGCCTATCTGCGCCAGATGTATGACCAGTTCGGCGCGCCGGGGTTTCTCGCAGCCTATAATGCTGGCCCCGGACGGTATGCCGAGCACCTGCGAACCGGGCGCGTGTTGCCGCGTGAAACGCGCCGCTACGTTGCCGCGCTTTCGCAAGAACTCGGCTTCTCGGATACAGCGCCGTTGCAGCCGGTCCGCACCGTTTCTGCCGACCGATGGCAAGCTGCCCCGCTCTTTGCGCCGATCACAGCTTCGCATGAAACGCAGCGCAGAGCCGACCCGGACCGCACACCAGTAGAAGTTCAGATCGCAGACGACCCGACCCAGCCAGGTTCACAGGACCACCAACCGAACCCGCTTTTCGTCTCCAGAACCGTGGAGCCAGACCGATGATCGACGCAATCCGGCTCCGTCCCGCTCTGTCGTGCTGCGTCGTATGGAGTGCGGCAGACGGAGGATTGCAACCGAACTCAACGACGGGAGGGCGAGATAAAAGGCCCGGCGCGCTTGGGCGCTACGGCTTTGTTGTTGCTGGATTTTTTACGTGCTTCGCGCAACGGCATAGTGCCGCGACCGCATCTAACGCACTGAGTCCATATCGCTTTTGCCGTGCCGTGCCTGCTCCTGACGGTCCTCGCGCATGAGTAACCGAGACAGTGATGTCCGCATCCGTCCAGGCCGCATTCGCGATAAGGGGCCGTCACCCAAGCGCGCGCAGAGCTTCGTCGGACAGGTCATGAAGGCCGCACGGAAGGCCGGGCACACAGGCCACGGATTCTCAAGATTGGGACGCGGCACGCGTGGCGCATCGAGTTTCGGTCGCGGCACGTTCGTTCGCACAGCGCGCGGTCTGTCGAGATCACATCGGCGCGTCGTCGTCAAAGCCCGCGTGGTGCGCCATCGCGGCCAGAAGTTTCGGTCCGCCCCGCTTGCCAAGCACATCACCTATCTGAAGCGCGAGGGCGTCACCCGGGATGGGCGCGATGCTGGAATATTTGACGGCGAGCGGGACGGGATCGACGACAAGGCTTTCGCCGCGCGCTGCGAGGAAGATCGGCATCATTTCCGCTTCATCGTCTCGCCCGAAGATGCCGTGCCGATGGAAGACCTGCGTGCGTTCACACGCGATCTTATGGCGCAAGCCGGACGCGATCTCGGCACCGAGCTAGATTGGGCGGCAGTCGATCACTGGAACACTGACAACCCGCATGTGCATGTTCTCGTACGCGGCAAGGCAGACGACGGGAAAGACCTCGTCATCTCGCGCGACTATATCGCCAGTGGATTGCGCGGTCGGGCCGAAGAATTGGTCCAGCTCGAGCTCGGACCACGAACCGAGCGGGAGATCGCTGCCGGTCTTGATGTTGAGGTGACCGCAGAGCGCTGGACGGGCCTGGACCGTGCACTGCGCGCCTATTCCGACGATGCGGCCGGCATCGCTGACATGCGGCCCAGCGCACCCGATCTGGACGACCGCGCGCTCAAAAACCGGATGATCGGACGCGCGCAGACATTGGAACGATTTGGTCTCGCAGAGAAGCTGGCACCGTCGGTCTGGCAGCTCAAGCCGGGCATGGAAGAAACCCTGCGCGATCTCGCGACACGCGGCGACATCATCAAGACGATGCACCGCGCCATGGGCAGCCATGCCCGCACGCAAGCGGACTTCGCTATCGAGAGTGAACCGGCGTCACCCATTCTCGGTAAACTCGTCGAGCGTGGTCTGCACAACGAACTCAGCGGTGAAGCCTATGCCGTCATCGACGGCGTGGATGGCCGCCTCCATCATCTGCGGTTTCGCGATCTGGAGTTGACCGGTGATACACCGGCAGGGGGAGTTGTCGAGACGCGGAGCTGGACGAGGAAAGATAGTAGCTCCCGGAGGATGGCGCTGGTCGGTCGCTCCGATCTCGCGCTCGACAAACAGATCAATGCCGAAGGCGCGACATGGGTGGATCGTCTGGCGGTGGCGAAGACCCGCGAACCGCTCAGCCATGGCGGGTTCGGCGCGGAGGTTCGCACTGCTTTGGAGAAACGCGCGGCGCATCTTGTCGAACAAGGCCTGGCAACTCGGAAAGGTGAACGCACGACATTCTCACGTGATCTCTTGAGGACACTCCGCCAGCGCGATCTTGATGCTGCCGCGCAACGGGTTGCTGGCGATACGGGGCTTCCATTCCGCAAGTGCGGCGAGGGCGACACCGTCGCGGGCACCTATCGCCAGCGTCTCGACCTCGCATCGGGCCGCTTCGCCATGATCGACGACGGGCTCGGGTTCGAGCTCGTGCCCTGGAAGCCCCAACTCGACAAGCATCTCGGCCAGACAGTCAGCGGCACGGTCACGGCAAATGGGGGCATCGACTGGACACTTGGGCGCAAGCGCGGCCTCGGCGTTTGACCTCGGAGACACTCATGACACGCAAGAAATATCACTCGCCCGCTACCGCCATCCTTTGGGGGCAGATCCTCATCGTCTCATCTGTCGCGTTCCTGTTCGTCTGGGCGGCCACCCAATGGGTCGCCTTCCGGCTCGGTTTCCAGGCGCAGCTTGGCGCACCGATGACAGACCTCTTCGGTCTGCCGATCTATCCGCCATGGAACGTCTTCGTCTGGTGGTATTGGTACGATGCCTACGCGCCGCGTGTCTTCATGGAAGGCGCGATCATAGCAGGTGCGGGCGGGATCGCCACCGTCGGCGTCGCGATCTTTCTATCGGTGCTGCGCGCCCGGGAAGCAAGCGACGTGACAACCTATGGATCTGCGCGTTGGGCAACCGAGAAGGATGTCCGGGACTCAGGGTTGCTCGCGGACGATGGTGTGGTGCTGGGGAGATACGGCGCACGCTACCTCCGGCACGACGGCCCCGAGCATGTGCTGTGTTTCGCGCCAACCCGGTCCGGTAAGGGCGTCGGACTGGTGGTGCCATCGCTTATGACCTGGCCCGGCTCAACGATCGTCCACGACATCAAGGGCGAAAACTGGCAGCTCACAGCGAATTGGCGCGCGCGGTTCAGCCGTGTCCTGCTGTTCGATCCGACCGATGCCAATTCGGCGGCCTATAATCCATTGCTTGAAGTGCGGCGCGGCGACACCGAGGTGCGCGACGTCCAGAACGTCGCCGACATCCTCGTCGATCCCGAAGGTTTGCTGGAACGGCGGAACCATTGGGAGAAGACCAGCCACTCGCTGCTGGTCGGCGCGATCCTGCATGTGCTCTATGCCGAAGCCGATAAGACCCTTTCGGGTGTCGCTGCGTTCCTGTCAGATCCGAAGCGCACGATTGAAGCTACGCTCGCGGCGATGATGCGCACGCCGCATCTGGGAGATCGTCCACATCCTGTCGTCGCGCAGGCCGCCCGCGAACTCCTGAACAAATCGGAGAATGAACGCTCCGGTGTGCTCTCGACCGCGATGAGTTTCCTCGGGCTCTATCGCGATCCGGTCGTGGCCAAGGTGACGCGCCGATGCGATTGGCGGATCGACGATCTGGTTTCCGGTGATCGCCCGATATCGCTCTACCTCGTCGTGCCGCCCTCCGACATCTCTCGAACCAAACCGCTGATCCGGCTCGTGCTTAACCAGATCGGTCGGCGGTTGACGGAAGATCTGCATACGAACCGCAAGCACCGCGTCCTGTTGATGCTTGACGAGTTCCCGGCGCTTGGGCGTCTCGATTTCTTCGAGAGCCAGCTCGCCTTCATGGCGGGCTATGGGATCAAAGCGTTCCTGATTGCCCAGTCGCTCAATCAGATCGAGAAGGCTTACGGGCAGAACAACGCAATCCTCGACAATTGCCATGTGCGTGTGGCGTTCGCGACCAATGACGAGCGCACGGCGAAGCGCGTGTCGGACGCGCTTGGCACCGCGACCGAAATGCGGGCGATGAAGAACTATGCCGGACACAGACTGTCGCCCTGGCTCGGGCATCTCATGGTCTCGCGACAGGAAACGGCAAGGCCGCTGCTGACCCCCGGCGAAATGATGCAGTTGCCGCCAACCGACGAGGTCGTGCTGGTCTCTGGCTCCCCGCCCATCCGCGCTGAGAAGGCACGCTACTACGCCGATCCGCAGTTCAATGCGCGGATCGGCCCACCGCCTGCCATTCAAGCGGGCACGCAAGACAGCCCAAAGTCCTCCGACTGCTGGAGCGGTTTGAATCCGATCGCGGCACCGCCATCACCAAAGCGAAAGAAAGATACGGATGATGTCAACGGCGGTGTTCGCCGCGAGCCCGACCTCCCCGAGCATGAAGACATCACGAAAAAGGTAACGCCGGCAAAAGGCGAGTTCGCGCATCTCGACGATGAACCAGATGACGATCCGCAGCGCGCGAAGGCGATGCGCGACCGCTTTGGCGCTGTGGCGCGGCAAGCTTCGCTCGACCCCGATGATGGCATCGAGCTCTAGGAGGCCGGAATGAAGAAGGATCGCCTCAATGTGTATTTCGATCCGGCGCTCTCGGATGAGCTCGACGCGCTGGCGGCACGGCGCAAGGTCTCGAAATCGCAAATCGTAGAGGCTGCGCTCGCGGCATTCCTGTCACCGGACGGTGCCGACCAGCGAGAAGCGGCAATCGTTCGGCGGCTCGATCGGCTCACCCGTGCCGTCGAACGGCTCGAGCGGGATCAGTCGATCGGCAACGAGGCCGTCGCGCTCTTCGTCAAGTTCTGGCTAACCACCACACCGCCGTTGCCGGATGGCATGCGCGAGGCGGCGCAGGCTTCGGGTAAGGAACGCTACGATGGATTCGTCGAAGCGCTGGGTCGGCGACTCGCCAAAGGCGCAACGCTGACCAAAGAGGTTTCGGCAGATATAAATCCAGACAGTTGATCTACCGAAATGCAAGCATCGCAATTAGTAAACTACGCAATCTCCTGCCACTCTACGCCGCACCACTACTACGCCTTCAAACTTGTTGCCGATGACCTGAATTCGGTCTTCTTGCTCGATCCCGTAACCACATGCGGGACCGCCAATGAACGTCCAAACTTCCAAATCAAAAGCGATCGAGCGCGGCTCCCGCATGCTGCGTACTGCGCTCGGGGCCAATATCGCGGCCTGGCTCGACGAAGATGCGGTGGTCGAGGTCATGCTCAATCCGGACGGCCGCCTTTGGGTCGACCGTCTTGGCGAGGGGCTGTGTGATACCGGCTCGGATCTGTCCCCCGATGACGGCGAGCGGATCGTCCGGCTGGTCGCGCATCATGTCGGCGCTGAAGTCCATGCCGATGCGCCACGCGTCTCGGCTGAGTTGCCCGGAACGGGAGAACGGTTCGAAGGGCTTCTGCCACCGGTTGTCGCCGCGCCGACCTTCGCGATCCGCAAGCCCGCCGTCGCCGTTTTCACGCTCGACGATTACGTTCGTGCTGGGATCATGGATGCGCTGGCAGCCGAAGCGCTCCGCGATGCTGTCATCTCCCGCGCCAACATCCTCGTCGCGGGCGGCACATCGACCGGCAAAACCACTCTCACCAACGCGCTCCTCGCTGAGGTTGCCGAAACCTCCGACCGCGTCGTTCTGATCGAGGACACGCGCGAGCTCCAGTGCACGACACCCAATCTCGTCGCATTGCGCACGAAAGACGGCGTCGCAACGCTCTCCGATCTCGTGCGCTCCTCGCTCCGTCTGCGCCCTGACCGCATCCCCATCGGCGAGGTGCGTGGACCTGAAGCGCTCGATCTCCTGAAAGCCTGGGGCACCGGCCATCCGGGCGGGATCGGGACGATCCACGCGGGCTCCGCCATAGGCGCTCTCCGCCGCCTCGAACAACTCATCCAGGAAGCCGTCGTCACGGTGCCGCGTCCGCTTATCGCTGACACGATCGACGTGCTCGTGATCCTCACGGGCCGTGGCTCCGACCGCCGACTGGCCGAACTCGCGCGTGTGACCGGTTTGACCGCCGACAGTGACTACGCGCTCAAATCCCTCCTCAGCCACCCGAAAGGACCAAACCCATGATGACACGAACTACCATCCTCTGTCCGCGCTGGCCGGTCTACGTCTTGGCGGTCGCACTCGGTTTCCTGCTGATGGCCGGTCAGGCCGAGGCCGCGGGCTCGGGTATGCCCTGGGAAGCCCCGCTGCAGGCCATCCTGGAATCGATCGAAGGCCCGGTCGCCAAGATCGTCGCAGTCATGATCATCATCATCACCGGCCTGACCCTTGCTTTCGGTGATACCTCCGGGGGCGCACGGCGTCTCGTCCAGATCGTGTTCGGCCTGTCGATCGCCTTCGCTGCTTCCAGCTTCTTCCTGAGCTTCTTCTCGTTTGGCGGCGGCGTTCTCGTATGACCGACGCGACCGATATCCCCGGCTTCACCGCCCCCGTGCACCGCGCGCTTACCATGCCGATCCTGCTGGGCGGCGCGCCACGAACGATCGCGATCGCCAACGGCACGCTCGCCGCCGCCATCGGTCTCGGTCTGCGTCTTTGGCTCGTCGGGCTGGTCCTCTGGGCGGTCGGGCACATGCTGGCTGTATATGCCGCCAAACGCGACCCGCAGATCGCCGACGTGGCCCGGCGCCACCTCCGCTATCCGACCTGGATGGGAGTGTGAACCGATGATGCGCCTCGCGGAATACCGCTCCAAAGCGTCTCTTCTCTCGGACTTCCTGCCTTGGGCCGCTTTGATCGGCGACGGGATCGTACTCAATAAGGATGGCAGCCTCCAGCGTACGGCACAGTTTCGGGGGCCGGACCTCGACTCCGCAACACCAGCCGAGCTGGTCGCGACCACCGCCCGGCTTAACAGCGCCTTGCGCCGGTTGGGGTCTCGATGGGCCGTCTTCGTCGAGGCGCAGCGCGTGCCCGCGTGTGACTATCCGCTCTCGCAGTTTCCCGATCCGGTTTCGGCGCTCGTGGATGCGGAACGCAGAGCGCAGTTCGAAGAAGCATCGTCCCATTTCGAGAGCCGTTACTTCCTGACACTGACCTGGATGCCGCCCGCCGACGATACGAGCCGGGCGAGCGGGTGGCTGTTCGAGGACGCACCGTCAAAAGGTGCAAATCCGCAGGAGCACATCGCTGCATTCATATCGCGCAGCGAGCGCCTGCTCGATCTCTTCGACGGGTTCATGCCAGAGGCCGCATGGCTCTCCGACGAAGATACGCTGACCTATCTGCATTCGACGATCTCTACGCGGCGGCAGGCCGTCCGCGTACCGGAAACCCCGATGCACCTCGACGCCTATCTCGCGGATCAACCGCTAGTTGGTGGTCTCGCTCCGCGCTTGGGCGATGCATATCTGCGCACACTTTCCATCACCGGCTTTCCGACATCGACTTGGCCCGGACTTCTCGACGAACTTAACGCGCAAGCCTTCGAATATCGCTGGGCCACGCGCGCCATTTGTCTCGACAAGTCCGATGCGACCAAACTTCTGACCCGCATCCGTCGCCAGTGGTTCGCTAAGCGCAAATCCGTGGCGGCGATCTTGAAGGAGGTGATGACCAACGAAGCATCAAGCCTCATGGACAGCGATGCCGAAAACAAGGCGCTAGATGCGGACGAGGCTCTACAGGAGCTCGGTTCGGACATCGTGGGCGCGGCCTATGTCACGGCCACCATCACGGTCTGGGACGAGGACGAGCGCGCCGCGGACGCAAAAATCAAGCTCGCCGAGAAGGTCGTGCAGGGCCGCGACTTCACTTGCATGCCGGAGACGCTCAACGCGGTCGAAGCCTGGCTCGGATCTTTGCCCGGCCATGTCTACGCCAATGTCCGCCAACCTCCGATTTCGACGCTGAACCTCGCGCATATGATCCCGATCTCGGCGGTCTGGGCCGGGCCCACGCGCAACGATCATCTGGACGGTCCGCCGCTCTTTTATGCCAAGACACAAGGCGCGACGCCGTTCCGCTTCTCGACCCATGTTGGGGATGTCGGCCACACGCTCATGGTCGGGCCCACCGGGGCGGGTAAATCCGTCCTTCTCGCTTTGATGGCGCTACAATTCCGGCGCTATTCAGACGCCCAGATCTTCGCCTTCGACTTCGGCGGCTCAATCCGCTGCGCGGCGATCGCCTGCGACGGTGATTGGGAAGATCTCGGCCAGGCGCTGTCGGACGACGAGAACGCCGTTCAACTACAGCCGCTCGCGAGGATCGATGATCCGGCAGAACGTGCCTGGGCGCAAGACTGGCTGGCCGGGATGTTGGCGCGTGAGGGCGTGGAAATCGATCCCGTCGCCCGCGACCATCTCTGGTCCGCGCTAACCTCGCTCGCATCCGCGCCTGCCGAAGAACGCACGCTGACGGGTCTGTCGGTCCTGCTCCAATCCAACGATCTCAAACGCGCCATGGCCCCGTTCTGCCTCGGCGGTCCGTTCGGGCGATTGCTTGATGCCGAAAGCGAAGCGCTCGGCACGGCAAACATGCAGGCATTTGAAACGGAAGGGCTGGTCGGATCGGCTGCAGCACCTGCCGTGCTGGCTTATTTGTTCCATCGCATCGAGGCACGGCTCGACGGACGGCCGAGCCTCATCATCGTCGATGAGGGCTGGCTTGCGCTCGATGATGCGACCTTCGGCAGCCAGCTGCGCGAGTGGCTGAAGACGCTCCGAAAGAAGAACGCCAGCGTTGTGTTCGCGACACAGTCGCTGGCCGACATTGACGCCTCCGACATCGCACCTGCCATCGTCGAGAGCTGCCCGACGCGGATCTTCCTGCCCAACGAGCGCGCCTTCGAACCACAGATTGCCGCGACCTATCGCAGCTTCGGTTTGAACGACCGCCAGATCGAGATCATCGCGCGTAGCACCCCGAAGCAGGACTATTACTGCCAGTCCCGGCGCGGGAACCGGCTCTTCGCGCTCGGCCTCGGCAAGGTCGCGCTGGCCTTCATCGCCGCCTCTTCCAAATCCGACCATTCCGCCATCGACGCGGTGCTCGCGGAGCACGGCCGCGACGGATTCGCCGCCGTCTGGCTCGCGCGGCGCGGTCTGAATTGGGCCGTCGAATTGCTCGGGCCATCGGACACGGTCATCGACGCCACCCCACCCCCAACCGAAGCCAAGGAGACTGAAAATGACCAATACCAAAACACGTAAATTTGCCGTCCGCGCTGCGGCAGCCTTGCTGCTGTCGAGTGGGATCGCACTCTCGCCGACGACCGCGCCGCCGGCCCATGCCGGGTTATTCGGCGGCGGGTTTGGTGGGATCGTCTACGACCCGACAAACCATGCCGAGAACCTGCTGACCGCGGCGCGAACGCTGGAGCAGATCAACAACCAGATCGCGCAATTGCAGAACGAGGCAGCGATGCTCGTCAATCAGGCGCGCAACCTCGCCAGCCTGCCATATTCATCGCTCACGCAGCTGCAATCTTCCGTGCAGCAAACGCAGCAGTTGCTCGGCGAGGCACAGCGCATCGCGCACGACGTGGCGACCATCGACGAAGCTTTTACTCAGGATTACGGCGCGGCTGCCGCGCGCGGCGACTTCGACGAGATGATCGGCGGTGCCCGCGAACGCTGGCAGACTTCCGTGGCAGGGTTCGAAGACGCGCTGAAAGTCCAAGCCGGCGTGGTCGGCAATATCGAGACCGCCCGCACCGAGATGCAGGCCCTCGTGGGCCGCAGTCAGGCCGCGACCGGGGCCTTGCAAGCCACACAGGCCGGGAACCAGTTGCTCGCGCTGCAAAGCCAGCAAATCTCTGATCTGACCGCGGCCATCGCCGCGCAGAACCGGGCGCAGTCGCTCGAAGCCGCGCGGGCCGCCTCTGCCGAGGCGCAGGCGCGCGAAAACCTCTCGCGGTTCCTCGACTATGGCGGTGGCTATGAGCCGACAACCGTCCGGATGTTCAGGTAGGCCGCGATGAAACTCACCGCCGAAACCAGCCTCAAAGGGATCGCCATCGCCATGGGGGCCATCGCAGCGCTTATGGCCGCAACCGAATTACAGCGCGCGCTCGACGAGGAGGCAGCACCCGCAATCTCCATCTCGGATGATCCCCTCCGGCAAACACTTCAACATTGCCGGACTTTGACGCCTGAGGAGCTGGAAACAGACATCGCCTGCCAAGAAGCCTGGGCCGAGAACCGGCAGCGCTTCTTCGGCATGTCCTCCGACAATCAGGGTGCGGAGTAGGCCATGGGCGATGTCGGCGTCATCGATCGGTTCCTGGAGGTCTTCACGACCTATATCGACAGCGGATTTGGACTGCTGAGCGGTGATGTCGCTTTTCTCGCCACCACGCTCATCGTCATCGACGTCACGCTGGCCGCGCTCTTCTGGGCTTGGGGCGCCGATGAGGACATCATCGGGCGACTGGTGAAGAAGACGCTCTTCGTCGGCGTCTTCGCCTACATCATCAGCAACTGGAACTGGCTCGCCCGGGTCGTCTTCGAGAGTTTCGCGGGGCTCGGCCTTGTCGCCACGGGCGGTGCGCTCGGCGCAGGCGAACTGCTTCAGCCGGGCCGCATCGCCGCTGTCGGCCTAGAAGCGGGTCAGCCGATCCTGGAATCAATCGCCGACCTGATGGGGTTCGTGTCCTTCTTCGAGAATTTCATCCAGATCACGATCCTGATGTTCGCCTGGATCGTCGTGATCCTGTCCTTCTTCATCCTCGCGATCCAGCTGTTTGTCACGCTTATCGAATTCAAGCTGGCGACACTCGCGGGCTTTATCCTCGTGCCCTTCGGCCTCTTCAACAAGACCGCCTTCATGGCCGAGCGCGTTCTCGGTCTCGTCATCTCGTCCGGCGTCAAAGTGCTCGTCCTCGCGGTCATCGTCGGGATCGGCTCGACCATCTTCGGCGAGTTCACCGCAGGATTTACGGGCGAGCCGACGATCAACGACGCCATGGCCGTCGTCCTCGCCGCGCTCTCACTTCTCGCGTTAGGCATCTTCGGACCCGGTATCGCCAACGGCATCGTGTCGGGCGGACCGCAACTCGGGGCTGGCGCTGCCGTCGGTGCCGGTCTCGCAGCGGGCGGTGTGGTCGCGGGCGGTCTCGCAGGCGCCAAAATCGCTGGTGCTGCGGGCGGTGCCGCCATGCGCGGCGGGTCCGCCGTCGCCGGTGGTGCCTCGACAGCCTTCCAGATCGGCGCAACGTCGGGATCAAGCACGGCCGGAAAGGCAGCGAGCGGCATGGCAGCCGTCGGTCAGGCCGGCGCATCGGCGGCGATGAGCCCGCTCAAACGTACTGTCGGTGACAGCTACAAATCCGGGTCGCGCGCTGCCTTCGAGGCCACCGGGGGCAAGTTCAGCAATTCACCCACGCCCGCCCCCGGAAACTCAAACGACGGACCGCCAGCCTGGGCACGCCGCATGAAGCGCCAGCAATCCCTGCAACACGGCGCCAGCGTAGCCGCCCATGCCGTGCGTTCCGGCGACGGTGGCGGCAGCGGAACCGCCATCAGCCTTTCGGAGAAATCATGATGTTTAAGCGTCCCAGCGTGCGATACGCCAAAACCCCCGAACCGACCACGCCCTACCAGAAGGCCGCCCAAGCCTGGGACGAGCGGATGGGCTCGGCCCGCGTCCAAGCAAAGAACTGGCGGCTGATGGCTGTCGGATGCCTTGCGACGACCGCGGTCTTCGGATTGGCGCTCGTCTGGCAATCCACTCAAGGCACCATTGTACCTTATGTGGTGGAGGTCGATCGACTCGGGGCCGCGCAGGCTGTGGCCCCCGCAACCGCGAACTACCGCCCGACCGATCCGCAGATCGCGTTCCATCTCGCGCGCTTCATCGAGAACGTGCGCCAGCGCCCCGCCGATCCGATCGTCCTGCGCGAGAACTGGCTGCGCGCCTATGATTTCACGACCGATCGCGGTGCGGTCGCGCTCAATGATTTCGCACGGGTAGACGATCCGTTTGAGCGCGTCGGTGAAGTTCAGGTGACGGCGGAAATTTCAAGCGTCATCCGCGCATCCGACAACAGCTTCCGCGTCGCCTGGAGCGAGCGCCGTTACGTGAACGGCCAGCTTGCCCGGACCGAAAGATGGACTGGCATCCTTACCGTCGTCATCCAACCGCCCCGCGACGCCGAAAGGCTTCGCAAGAACCCCCTCGGCGTCTTCGTCCACGCCATCAATTGGTCAAGGGAGAACGCCCAATGAGACACCTCGTTTATTCGACACGCCTGATGCCAACCGTCGCAGTCGTCGCAATTTTGAGTGGCTGCGCTACCTTCAAGCCGCCCGAGATCAGCTATGATGATCCGGTTGAAGCGACCCTCATCGCGGACCCGCCGGGTCCGATCCGGATCGTGGAGCGGCCCGAGCCGCTCCCGCTTCCCGGCCAGCTCATGCGCGTGGATACCGATCCGAAATCTCCGCAAGCCGCCGAGCCAACCGAACGGGTCACCAACGCCAATGCGGCCGCGCGGATGGAACCAGTCCGGGACGGGTTCATCAACGCGGTCCAGCTCTATCCCTACAGCTCCGGTGCGCTGTATCAGGTCTACACCTCGCCCGGTCAGGTGACAGATATCGCTTTGCAGGCAGGCGAAAGCTTGGTGGGATCCGGACCGATTGCTGCTGGTGATACCGCCCGCTGGATCATCGGCGATACCGAGAGCGGGTCGGGCGACAGCCGTCGTATCCATATCCTAGTCAAGCCGACGCGGCCTGATCTAACCACCAATCTCGTCATCAATACAGATCGACGGACCTATCATCTGGAACTGCACGCGACGCCGCAAGCCTATATGGCGTCCGTCTCTTGGCAATATCCCGAAGACGATCTGATCGCATTGCGTCGCCAGAACGCGCACGCCGAGGCCGCGTTGCCGATCGGACGGAACGTCGATCTCACCAACGTCAACTTCCGCTATCGCATTACCGGAGATCGCGCACCTTGGCGGCCCCGCCGCGCCTTCGATGACGGGCGTCAGGTCTTCATCGAGTTCCCGCGCGGCATCGGTCAGGGCGAGATGCCGCCACTCTTCGTCATCGGCCCAGAAGGCGAGGGTCAGCTCGTCAACTACCGCATCCGGCGCAACTTCATGATCGTCGACCGTCTCTTCGCCGCGGCCGAGCTCCGCCTCGGAGATCGGCAGCAGCGCGTACGCATCATCCGCACGGATGGGCGCCAGCGCTCCGCGCGCAGCGATGACCGTCAGGCCAGCCTCCATCGGCAAGAGTTGGACAGATGACGGACATCGACGCCGACAAACCAGCGACCGAGCCTCCACGCACTGAACAGGATATCGCCAAAGACCTGCGCCTGCGGTCCGATCCACCTCGCGTCATGCGTCTCTCGCGCAAGGCGATCACGCTGCTGGCTGTCGTCGGTGGTTTGGGTATCGGAGCGATCCTGATTGCGGCGCTGCAAGATCCGGACGGGCGAGACGGACCATCCGAGCTCTTCTCCACCGACCGCGTTCAAGAGGCCGAAGGCCTCTTGCAGCTTCCCAGTGATTATGGATCGATACCGCAGCTCGGCCCACCGCTTCCCGGCGAACTCGGTCGCCCGGTGCTCTCGGCACAGCGGCGCGGCGAACCAGTGCCTGTCGTGCCAACATCCGGGGCAGTCGATCCGGCGGAACAACTGCGCCTGCAAGAGGAAGAAGCCGCCCGTCTCGCTATCCTGTTCGCGGACGTGCGCACCGCATCACCGGCGGAGGCGCCCACTGCATCTCGCCCAACCTCTCCCCCTGCCACCGGGCTGCAGGGGCTGTTTCCCAATTCCGCCCCATCGGCGCGCGCACCCGACAATGTCGAGCGCCGCGAGGCCTTCCTGGACCGCGACGTCGATCGCCGCACGACTGCGGAGGATCGTCTGCAATCGCCGTCAAGCCCCTATGTCCTGCAGGCCGGATCGACGATCCCTGCCGCGCTGATCACCGGGCTGCGCTCCGATCTGCCAGGCCAGATCACGGCGCAAGTGACCGCCAATGTGTATGACAGTCCGAGCGGTCAGTTCCTGCTCATTCCGCAAGGGTCGCCCCTGCTTGGTGAATATGACAGCCGAGTCGCCGCAGGCCAGCGGCGTATTCTCCTCGCCTGGACCCGTCTCATCCTTCCGGACGGCCGCTCCATCCTACTCGAACGCGAGCCGGGCACAGATCAGGCGGGTTACGCAGGGCTGGAAGATGGCGTCGATAACCACTGGGACCGCTTGTTCATCGCAGCAGGCCTCGCCACGATCCTCAACATCGGTCTGGAGGCCGGTGAGGACAACAATGACGAGATCGCGGAGGCCATCCGCGACGGGACGCAGGACACTATCGGGCGTGCCGGAGAGGCCATCGTGCAACGTCAGCTTGGCATCCCGCCGACGCTGACCATCCGGCCCGGCTTCCCAGTCCGCGTAATGGTAACGCGCGATCTTATCCTCGAACCGTTGGGAGACGGCCTATGAGTAAGCTCAAACTTGGTAACATTCGCGACGATAAGCCCGTGAAAGTCACGGTCGAACTGTCTGCAAAGGTTCACCGCGATCTGACGGCATATGCAGAAATTCTCGGTAAGGAAACAGGGCAGAACTTGGACTCAAGCAAACTGATCGGCCCGATGCTGGAGCGGTTCATGACGACCGATCGCGGCTTTGCGAAGGCTAAGCGGGAAGCCCGTTCTTCCGCGCCTCGATCCGCGCAAGGCTGATGAACCGGCGGAGGGCGGGATTGTCGTTCTCGGGTCGCCAGCATATCGAGAATGGTATGTCTTCATTATCTGCAATCGGAACGAGCTGCACATCTGGATATCGGGCACCGGCTGCGTGATCACCCACAACCGTGACGCCGAGGCCCAAACCGACCAGATTCATGATACCGTCTCGACTGACTTGGTGCCGAGCGATGGAAGCTGTTCGCCCCAATTCGGTAGATTGGCGTACAATATAGTCGTGAATATCTGGTCCGGACTCCCGGGCACTGACCAGAAACAAGGCGTCCGTCAAATCCGACCACCTAAGGCGCTCTGCGTCAGCCCAGGGTTCACTGCTTGCCACAGCCACGTAGACGGGTGCGCGGACGAGCACAAAACCGTTGCCGTTTTCCGGTAATGGCTCTCCCACCGATAGCACGACATCGAGCGTTCGATGCCCGAGCATTGTCATCATATGCTGGCGCTCACATTCGACGAAGTACAAATCTACGCCGGGGTGACGCTGGACGAATGTCTTGATCAGCTCACGTTGAGGACCATTTGAAAAGGATGCCATCGACCCGATTTTGAGCTTGCCTCCTGTCGCGATGCCGGCAGTTTGGGCCTGAGCGACTGCGGCCTTGAGGTTCTCGAAAATCGCACTGGAGCATGCGACGAATTCCGAGCCGGCATAGGTCAACCGCGCGCCCGTCGATCGCCTCTCGAAAAGCGAAACTCCAAGGAGATCTTCGAGCTTCTGGACGCGCCGGGAAACGGCGGACTGACCGATATGAAGTTTCTGAGCGGCTTTGCGAAAGCTGCAGGCTTCAGCGACAGCGAGCAGGATTTCCAAATCGCGCGCGTCAACTTTCTGAACAAAATTGTTTAGCCTGTCTTTCAGTTTAAAGCTCCAATTACGGATCATTTATCCCAAGCAGAGACATCGCTCACTTCTACTCTCACAGGCCCAAACAAATGGTGCCTTCTTGGAATGATCGAATGGATTTTTCGCATTTACAGTATTGCGCATTTTATACCGTATAAACGCGTTGAATCCGAACGGATTGACTGATGCAAAAGGCGACCTGGCGCTCTCAGTCGCCGAGCGTACGCTCAGAACACTTGCGCAATATAGCTGTTTGGCTATAACTACTCAATGATTCAACGGTCCCTACCTGACAGCAATTTGATTTCCGATCTCGGCACCCCCGATGCCGGTGAGAACCAGCTCAAAACATGGCTCGTTTCCCATATTGCCAGCCGGATGAAGGCGATGGGTTTGACGCAAACCGAAGCTGCCCAACGCATGGGGCTCAAGCAGCCAGATCTGTCAGCGGTGCTGCATGGCAAGGTCAACGGCTATTCAGTCGAGCGTCTGGCCCGTTGCCTCTCGGCGCTCGGCGATGAAGTGCGGCTATCGGTGACGGCGCCGGACGGGTCAGAAGATGCGTTCGTACTGGGGCAACCTAACGCATGCTGACCCCTGGAGAAATTTACACGAACCTCGACGACCTCGCCGCCAACCCTCCCACGGGCGGGGCCTTCGGTCTGGCGTTGATGGAGGCGGTTGGCGCGCCGCGCGCGACCATCACCAAGCTGCGCGAAAAGGCGGCAGACGGCGCGTTCACCTGGACGCGCATGTTGCGTTTCGAGGCGACGGAACCGAGTCGGGCAGGCAAAGCGCTCGACCGGATGAGGGAAGAGGCGGAAACCTCGCCCAAAAGCCGCCGCCCTCGCATTCTTCTCGCGTATGATGGTGAGCGCATTGCGGCGTTCGATACCAAGATTGCCGACGAACCTCTGCTCGCCGGACTCGATATGCTCTCGCTGGAAGGCGACGTCTTCTTCCCCCTTGGCGGACACGAGCGATACGTTCCGGCCAAGGAAAAGTTGGCCGATGTTCGAGCCACGCGCTTCATTTCGCGCTTCCACGACGCGGTGCGGGACGCGAACCCGGGCTGGACAACAGAGAAAGACAGGCACGCGCTCAACATTTTCATGGCGCGTATCCTCTTTTGCATGTTTTCGGACGACGTGGGCATCTTCGAGAAGGACGTTTTCGAAAAAGCCGCGCGTCAATCAAAGGTCGATGGCACAGACCTGGCCGACTTCCTTGACGGTGCCTTCCGGCACATGGACACGCCGCCGGATGAGCGCCCGGCGGAAACCAAGACCTGGTCGAAGCTGAAATACGTCAACGGTTCCCTATTCGAGGAACAGATGCCGATGCCTGCGCTGGATGGGCGCTGCCGCAAGCTGCTGCTCGATTGCGCGGGTCTGAACTGGAAGCTCATCAACCCGGATATCTTCGGGTCCATGCTGCAGGCCGTCGTCGATGTGGAGAAGCGCGGCGAACTGGGGATGCACTACACATCCCCGTCCAACATCATGAAGGTGCTGGAGCCGATCCTGATCGATAACCTCAAGGCGGAACTGGAACGCGCTGGGTCGAACAAGGTCAGGCTGCGCGCTTTTCTCGAACGGCTGGGGTGCATCCGTGTATTCGATCCGGCCTGCGGGTCGGGCAACTTCCTCATCCTCGCTTACAAGGAAATGCGGGCACTAGAATTGGAAGCTTTCCGACGCCTCGCCGAAGTGCGTCTGTCCGGCATTCAGCTTGAACAATTCTACGGGATCGAGATCGACGATTTCGCCTGTCAAGCGGCGCGCCTGGGCCTTTGGATCGCCAAATATCAATGCGATCAGCAATTGGAACTCAACCTCGGTCAGCGGACGGACTTTCTGCCCTTGCAGAAGGCGGGGGTGATCGTTCGAGGCAATGCGGCTGAGGTTGATTGGCTACAAGTTTGCCCCTCGGATGAGGCATCAGAGACCGTCGTGGTGGGCAACCCGCAGTTCCGTGGGTCGTCCTACTGGTCCGCCGAGCAAAAGGCCGACATGGCGCGCGTATTCAAGGGGCGCGTTAAGAACTGGGGCAATCTCGACTATGTGACGCTTTGGTTTGCAAAGGCACGCGACTACGCGCTGCAGACTGGTGCGCCGTTTGCCTTCGTTGCGACCAATTCCATAATGCAGGGCGTTCAGGTGCCTGAGCTATGGCCACACATGCTGGACGGGCTTGAAATCTGCTTCGCGCATCGTTCGTTCAAATGGTCGAACCTGGCTGCGCACAATGCAGGCGTGACCTGCGTGATCGTCGGCATGGGCCCGCCAAGCGATGGCCAAAAACGCCTATTCGATGGAGACACAGTGCGGGATGTGGACGTTATCGGTCCCTACCTCGCGCCGGGGACGACAGTCATCGTCGCCAAGGCGAGCAAGCCGATCGCAGCACTCGAACCAATGGCTTTCGGTAACAAGCCGACCGATGGCGGTAACCTGATCCTTGATCGCAATGAACGCGATGCTTTGTTGGACGTGCATCCGGAGGCTATGCGCTTCGTCCGGCGGCTCTACGGTTCGCAAGAATTGATGAAGGGCATTGAACGGTATTGCCTTTGGGTCGCAGATGATGAGGTGGAGGCGGCAAAACGCATTCCTGAAATCGCGTTGCGTTTCGAGGCCGTCACGCGAGACCGATCCAAGGACAAAGCAAGTGCCATTTCAAAGTCTTTTGCCGACCGACCCCATCGGTTTCTTCAACGGCCAGGCGCTGCAACGTCGCACACGATCATGGTTCCGCGTCCCGCAAGCAAGGATCGCGACTATCTGCCAGTGAATGTGAAGGACCAAACCAATATCACGTCCAGCGAGGCCTTCGGCATCTTCGATGGCGCAATCTGGCAGGCAGCGGTCCTGTCCTCGCGCCTGCATCGGCTATGGCTGGAAACGGTCGGTGGGCGGCTCAAAGAAGACCCACGCTACTCCAACACCATCGTTTGGAACACTTTCCCCCTGCCGCCCCTTTCGGACCGGCGGAAGGCCGAACTGGAAGAACACTGGTGGGAGATTGACCTCGCCCGCAAGGAGGCTGGGTTCGGGCGGACGCTGGGTGATCTTTACAAGCCCGAGACCATGCCACGCCCCTTGCGCCGCGCGCATGAGGAGTTGGACGCGACGATGGAAACGATCTTCGGTTCGCGCCGCTACCGCTCGGACGCGGACCGCATCGAGCATATGCTCCAACTCTACGAACGCATGATCGCCGAGGAAACAGCCGCCAAGCCTTCCAAGACAACCAAGAAGAAAGCCAACGCATGAGTGAGAGCACGACAGGGAAAACAAAGAACGATCTTGGCTCCACTACGCTGCACTATGAAGCGACGGGTGCGTCCAAGGCAACGAACGCGCTCGGCATGCGCGCCATGCAGGCGCGGGTGTGGGACAAGGTCGACGCCCAGCATTTGCTGGTGAAGTCGCCGCCCGCCTCTGGTAAATCGCGTGCGGCGATGTTCGTCGGGTTGGAGAAGCTGCGCACAGATGCGGTGCGGAAGGTTTTGGTCGCCGTCCCCGAACGCTCAATCGGCGCGTCGTTCCGGGACACGGACCTTGCGAAACACGGCTTCCCGTCGAACTGGACGCTTGATCTTGACCTCTGCACCGTGGGTTCGGAGACGGGCCGCAAGGTGGACGAATTGATCGCGTTTCTGGCCGCCGAGGAAGGCCGCACCGCGCTCTGCACCCATTCCACGCTGCGCTCAGCCTATGCGAAGACCGATGATGTCACGATCTTCGACGGCTGCCTGGTGTGCATTGACGAATTGCACCACGCCTCGGCGGATGAGAACAGCCGCCTCGGCAACCTCTTGCGCGGGATGATCGACCGGGCGGGCGAGGTTGGCCCGGATGCGGCCCACATCCTCGCCATGACCGGGTCCTATTTTCGGGGCGACGGCACGGCGGTTCTGCATCCGGAGGATGAGGCCCGGTTCGAGCGGGTGATCTACACCTATTACGAACAGCTCAACGGCTATGAGTATCTCAAAACGCTGCACATCAACTTTCGCTTCTATCAGGGCCGCTATCTCGACGCGATCGGCGAAGCGATTGATCCCGCGCTCAAGACCATCGTGCACATTCCCCATGTCGGCTCGGCCGAGGGCAGCGGCGTCAACAAGATGTTCGCGGTCGACGCCATCGTGGATGCCATCGGCGATCGCCTTGGAGAGAATGCGAAGACGGGTGTCGACCCCGCGACCGGTTTCGTCACGCTCACGGCGGGCGGGCGCACGTTGCGCATCGCCAATCTTGTCGATGACAGCGCCGATCGGGAGAAGGTTCTTGCCTCTCTGCGCGCGGTGGAGGGGCGTGACGATGTGGATGTCATAATCGCGCTCGGCATGGCCAAGGAAGGCTTTGACTGGGTGTGGTGCGAGCATGTCCTGACGGTCGGCTATCGCGGTTCACTGACAGAGGTTGTGCAGATCATCGGTCGCGCAACGCGGGACGCCCCGGGCAAGACGGAAGCTCAGTTCACCAACCTTGTTTCCGCGCCCTTCGCCAATGACGAGGCTATCTCCCGTGCCGTCAACGATATGCTCAAGGCGATTTCGGTGTCGCTGCTCATGGAGCAAGTCATGGCACCCGTGTTCAAGTTCCGCACCCATAAGGGGGCGGACGAATTCGATGGAACGTCGGGCGAACAGGAGAAATCCGATCCGGTGACGAACGCTGGTGAGATCGAAATCGTCGGCATGCCGGAAATCGATGAAAAGGCTGTCGAGGCGATCGAGACCGACTTCAACGACCTGTTCGCCGACGTGCAAAACGATCCGCGCACCCTCACGGTAATGATCAATCCCGATGATCACCACACTGATGTGATGTACGATCTGGTCGTCACCGACGTCGTCAGGAAGCGCTATCCGGGTTTTTCCGAAGACCAGGTGAGCGACGCCGTTGGTCTGTTCGGCGTACGTGCCGGTTTGGGACGAGAAGTGGCGAAGGACCCGAGTATCATACAGACGCCGGGCATGTCAGAGGGTGAGCAAGCGCTGTTCGAGGGGCACGAGGCTGGAGGCGATGAAGAAGTCTCAACCGGCCCGAATGCGGGTGACCGCTTCGTCCAGCAAGCCAAACGGTTCATCAATGTGCAGGACCTACAGGTTGATTTGCTCGGTGGGCGGCGTGATTTCGATGATGCTTACGAACTCTTATCGAAGGAACTGTCAGAGGAATTGCTTGCCCGTTTGCATGGTGAGGTTCGCGCCATGAAAGTGAATATGACACAGGAGGAGGCCGAGAAACTCTATCCGCGCGTTAAGGAGTTCATCCAACGCGAAAGCCGCGAGCCCAACCTCAACGCCCCAAACGGTCGTGAGGTACGATTGGCCGAAGCCCTTGCTTTCCTGCGTAAACTCTCGCGGCAGAAACGCGCCGAGATGGCGGGGGCAGACGCCGATCAAGCGGGCAAGACGGGAGTCGTCGATGTCTGAAGAAAACGGCAAAATCGACTACCTCAAGGACGAGCTCCTCCTCACCCCGGACGAAAAGCCAAAGGCGGTCCGAACCCCTATCCTCGACCGCGCCATCGATGTGCTTGAACGCATCAATGCGTTTGTCGACGAAACGGGAGAGCAACCTGTATCCGAGGCGGGGCGCAGTGTGCGCGAGCGCATGCTGGCAAACGAGTTGGCGGGATTGCAGGCATCGAAGCCCGACCTAATCGACCTAGAACCGTTCGACGAAAAAAGGCTTGTATTTGGTCATTCCGAACAAGCCGACCCCCTTGATGACCCTTTGCTTTCAGACGGGCTCGGCATCTTCGAAGTCCGTGAGGGACTCAAACCATTGGCGCGTCCGGACTACGTCGCCGACCGACAAACTTGCCCCGATTTCGAACGCTTCGAGCCGCTGTTCGAGCAGGTCCGGAAGAGCGTCGAGGATGGCTCACGCAAGCCTCAACCTTTCCGGCAGGAACGCGTCGATCTGGGCGAATTCTTTGTCCTAAAGGGACAACTCGTCCATGTCTCGGACGTACGCGATGAACATCGCCGCAACGGCAAACCCGATGCGCGTCTGCGCGTTATCTTTGACAACGGTACGGAGTCGAATCTTCTCATGTCCTCGCTGGTTCGCCGGCTCTATGAAGACAAAGATGCCAGGCGCATCGGGACTGCAGGTGCTGGTCCGCTCTTCGAAGGTGCGCGCACCGGGATCGTATATGTGCTGCGTTCACTGTCGGATAAACCTGAGGTGCAGGGGCTCCTGAAAGTGGGAACGACGTCCGGGTCCGTCGAGGACCGGATCGCGCGTGCGGAAACCCAGTCGACGTTCTTGTTCGCGCCAGTAACGGTCACTGAGACGTACGAACTGACCGGCCATTCTGCTAAAGAGGCTGAACAGCGCATCCACCGGGCCCTTCGGCCCTATCACATTGCGCTGCGGGTCACGGGACCAGACGGACGGTCGTTCAGCGCGACCGAATGGTTCAAAGCGTCTCCAGAAATTGTAGAAGCGGCAATCCGGAACGCTTTGGCTTGAATGTGCGCACCTATAAAAATCGTCTGATCGCGGAGCGGCATTACTGATTCAGTGTGTCGTGATGACCTATCTGCTTACGCGAATGTTCCGCGTAAGCAGTACGTAAGCACTGATCCGCAAAAGAAGCAATCCTTTAAAACTTTGATTTTATTTAGAAAAATGGCGCACCCGAGAGGATTCGAACCTCTGGCCTCCGCCTTCGGAGGGCGGCGCTCTATCCAGCTGAGCTACGGGTGCGTAACGTTTGCGCGATGCTTACGCCACGCTTACGCGAGATTTTCGGCCGATTGAAGAGCGAACCCGATATCCGCTCAAGCCATTGTTTCTTCACTTCCTTTTACCAGCACCCCAAACCATCGCCAGACTTGACTTCTGCCTTCGGAGGGCAGCGCTCTATCCAGCTGAGCTACGGGTGC
>CALKXV010000025.1 GCA_938005545.1 uncultured Paracoccaceae bacterium | reverse complement strand
ACCCCGAGCTCACGAACACCATAACGGCCCGTGGCAGACCTGAGCCACATGCGGAGGCCTGACACACGACCGGTACCGATCACGCAACCAGAAACGTCCGAAGATTGTCTTGCTAAACCGGGAGCATCCACACACGATCTCTTTGATGCCGAATACAGCATGGGCAGTGACGATCCAGCGAACCCTCAGGTGACCCGTCGCGTCCTCACGATCTTGCAGGCCTCCGAATACTGAACACCGAGCAGCCCCCGGGGCGGGCCGAATGTGTCCGTCTGCTCGAAGCACGCCTGTCCCGGCGGGACCTAACCAAACCACTTTTCCAACCAACCGAGAAGGATGACTTCCATGACAAACCAATCCAAACACTCCACTGACGCGACCATCATCTATGCAGCGCTTGATCAGCTTTACCTGCATGATCTGAACCCGCGCCAAGAGGTGGCGCAGGAAGCCGTGGAAACGCTCGCCAAGAGCATCAAAACGTGTGGCCTACTGCAAAATCTCGGCGGGCTACAGGACGAAAGCGGCAAGATCGGCATTGTTGCCGGTGGTCGTCGTCTTCGTGCTCTGGCCTATCTGGCCGAAAGCGATCCTCCGCAGGAGACCACCAAATCCATTCCTGTCTTGCTGGCCAAAGACGATGCGCAGGCGGAGGTCTGGGCGAATGCCGAAAACACCGCCCGAGTAGACCTCGATCCGGCGGACGAAATCCGCGCCTATGGCCGGATGGCTCAGTCCCAAGCCAGCGTAGATGACATCGCCAGCGCATTTGGTGTCACAGTCGCTCATGTCAAAGGTCGCTTGAAACTCGCCTATCTGCCGGACGCCGCCTTGGACGCGCTCAAGGCCAAAGAGATCAACCTGACGGTGGCGCAGAAGCTGACCACAGCGGACGACGAAAAGCTGATCCTCGAAGTGCTCCAGCTGATCGCGGACGGGCGCATCACGCACACCAGCCAAATCGATGGGGTGCTGCATCCGAAGGCGGTGAAGGCCTCGGATCGCCGCGCTGTGTTTGTCGGGGCGGAGGCCTATGAGACTGCTGGCGGAAAGATCGCGCGTGATCTTTTTTCCGACGATGTCTTCTTCGAAGATCGGGACGTTCTTGATGAAGTTTTTGCCGAACGCCTGAACGCTGCTGGGGAGGCGGTCGCTCAAGAAGAGGGTTGGGCGTGGGTCATGACCCACGAAGAAGCCTATCTCTCGTGGAACTTCATGGAGGAGCACAAGTTCGAGCGGATTTATCCGGTCGAAGGTGTTCTCTCGGATGATCTTACCGAGCGCTACGATGAACTGGCAGAGTTGGCCGAAGGTGACGTGCTGAACGAGGCGGGACAAGCGGAACTGGAAAAACTGCAATCCATCCTCGACGGCGATTTCACGGAAGACCAGAAGGCGCTTGCCGGTTGCGTTGTCCATGTGAGCCAGAACGGAGAGCTGCAAATCACGGGCGGGTTGATCCTGCCCGAAGACAAGAAGGCCGCAATAGAGGCAGGCATTCTGACAGCCTCGCAACATGGGTCTGCCGAGAAGGCCCCCAAGAACCCGTACTCGCAAAAGCTGCGCGACGATCTGGACGCGATCAAGCTGGCGGCACTGCAAAATGCGATGCTGGACCAACCGGACCTGCTCCTCGATCTTCTGACGTTCCAGTTGAGCGGTATGACGGGTTTCCGGGACGTGCTGGGTGTCACGACAGGGCAGCCGACCAACGCACCGTCCTGCGCCGATGGGTTCGATGTGGACAAGCGTTTGAGCAAGCCGGACGCTACGCCTGCGGATCGCTGGGACGTGGACCTCAAGAAAGCCTTTGCAACCTTCAAGAAGAGGGGCAGGAAGCACCGCGCTGCGGAACTGACTCGCTTGCTCGCGAAACTCTTGACCGGTGGAGATGCCGACTTCTCCGATTTCCTCGAACAGAAATCAGGTTCGGCGATCCGCAAGGTCTGGACGCCGACGGCGGACAACCTCTTCAAGCGGATTTCCGGTCCGATGATGGAAGGCATCTATTGCGACCTTCTGGAGCTCTCTCCGGCCGATGACCGGGCCCAAGCCTTCGCCAAGATGAAAAAGGGCGAGAAGGCGGAAACGTTGGATGACCTGTTCTCGGACCCGACCAAGCAGAAGCTGCACGGCGTGACCGACGCACAGAAAGTCCGCATCGACGCGTGGGTGCCAGATCACATCGCCTGAGCAGTGATTGGGGGCGGTGCTGCACTGCCCCCAGTCCAAACAACAGGACCGCATCGCCTTAAGAAAACACCGGCCTCTGTTTTGAGGCCGTCGGCCGATCGAGAAGGACGTTAAAGATGACGACGCTCACCAAGTCGCTACAACGGGTCTGGAAGTCCGCTCAGCTCTACATCGGGTTTCATCGTGATCCAGATGGAAGGGTGCGCAAAGCGCCACATGTCTGGCCGCCCAAGAACGGACGCGCGACGATCCACGAAAACCCGGACGAGCAGGAAGCGTTCGTCGTTCTCAAATCGGCGACAGGTGATGCCGCGCAGGATGTCCAGATCAAGCTGCGCCCGGACATGATCGTTTTGCGACGGGATTACCCTGATGCCTGGGAGGGCGTCGTCGTAGATCAATACGCGGTCTCGATCAAAGTGGGCAGTATCTCGATCCGCATCAACTACGATGGGTCTATCACGCGTGAAGACGGGGGTAGCACAACCTGGGTCGAGGCAGATGGCGGCGTTTTGAAGAAGACCGAGTTTGTGGACGCGGCCATGTCCTCCGATGGCATCGAACTGTCGCGTCGAACACCCGAAAATCTCGCGGCTATCACAGGTCGTGGGTTGGTTTCTAAAGATAGATAGCGCCACTCCAATCCGCATCAGGTATTCGGTTATTTCAATTGCGCAGGATCGCATGTGATGTCGCAGCTTGAGGCGCAGTGGTTGAAACTGGCCGAAAATCAGATATATTCATTTTGAATATTGGAGGTTTGAAATGGCATCCACCAGTATGACGCTCGGCGAGCACTGGGAAGGCTTTATTCAAGAGCAGATCAAAAGCGGTCGATTCGCGTCGGCCAGCGAGGTTGTCCGGGCTGCGCTTAGAGAGCTCGAAACGAAGTCCGAGACACTTGATGCGTTGCGGGAGCACCTGAATCCCGGCGCAGATCAGGCTCGAGCTGGCGAGTTCGTGGAAGCGTGGTCGCCCGAGGACATCGTTGCGCGGGCCGTCGCACGACGTGGCTAGGTACCGACTGACGCCGCGCGCGTTGAGCGATCTGGATGCAATCGCTGATTACTCCCTGGACCGTTGGGGGCCGCACCAAACGGAAGACTATCTTAGGCAGTTGGCGGATCGGTTTCAGTGGTTGGCCGACAACCCGTCAGTTGGCCGCCCGCGCGACGATGTCGCCGATGAGTATCGGAGCTTCCCGGAAGGCAAACACGTGATCTTCTATCTGGTGATGCCGGAGGAAGAGATCGCCATTATCGGTGTGCTACATGCCGCCATGGACGTGACTGCGGACCTGTTCACCTGAGGCGCAGCATCTTTCCAGTCTCATGCCGTCGGGATTGGTTTGTGAACCCCGCCAGCCATATCGATCTCCTTTCGTTTTCTTCTTGATGCAATCTGCGTGACCTGGCCCGTCTGCCGCTTGCGGTGAATTGCCAGTTCGACGAGCGATCCGCTGCCTCTCGCTGCGCTCGAACGCGGATCACACTCAATTTTGCTTTGAGGCAATTCACCGGGCTTCAAGCAGAACTTTCCCCTGTGCGCTGTGCGCCCATTCCTCGCGAGACAAAGTTCCGCCTGACATCCGGTCCGGGCGATCCCGCCTGTTCGTTTGCATCGAAAACGAAAGGAGATCGATATGACCAAGTACTTCACAGTCACCACACCCGAGGCCGGCAAGGACGGTAAGACGCGCTTCCACAAGGTAGGGGTGGCATTCCCCCAGAGCGACAGCGCCAAATCACATATGACGATCCAGCTCTTCGCCACACCGACCAACGGCGAGCTCGTCCTCTTCGAGCCCCGGTCGGACGATGCGGACGACAATCCCGTCACCGAGTGACCAGCTCAGGGGAGGGGCGTCCCTCCCCGAAACGCCCCCCTCTCTTTCCTCCCGCGCAAGGGTCGGTCGCTTCGGCATCCGGCCCTTGTTGCTGTCGGTTGGCGCGACGTGATCTGCGTTCGCTAACGAGCCCGATGGCAATGGGGTTTTCGACCGACTTCCCCACCAAGGGCGCCCACGAGGCGAATGCAGAGGTTCAAGCCGAAAGTTGCCGATTTCGGGCGGCCTCGCGCCTACGGCGCTCGGCAGAAACGGAATTTAAGGCCGCCTCAAGGGATGATTCAACAGTATATCGGTTGACTCGATGCTATAGTTATGTAGGATGAAAGGCGACCTTAAATGAAGGTGGCAGGAAATAGGGGAGCTTTCTTCCACATGTCCCAGGCGAAAAGACTGACCAATGCAGAACGCATGGAGATCGTCCGCGAAGCGCAAGCGGGTGTATCGACCGCGGAGCTGGCCACGCGGTTTGGCGTGACGCCCCGGGCGGTGCGCTACACGCTGAAGGCAGATGCCGAGCGGCAGAAGGATGCCGCCGTCGCGACGGTCGGTGTGACCGTGAAGCTGACGATTGAAGAGGCTGAGGCCTTCGAAGGAGTGCTGCAGGCAGCGGGTATCGAGACGCGTACAGAGGGGCTGAGACGGCTCATCCAAGGGGCTGGCGGGACCTTCGTGCCGGACACTGATTTGGCCGCTGAGATGGTGCGCTACAGAGAGGAATTGCACCGTGTTGGAAACGGGGTCGCGCAGCTCACCAAACAAATGCTTGAGGCCAACCGGCAAGGGCAGGGGGCTGGTCCTGAGTTCACGGAACTTCGTCTGGCCCAGATGCGCGGGCTGGCACGCTTCATTCTCGACAGTGCCGATGAGATCGACCTTCTCGTGCGCCGCCGTCGGGACGCGATGCAGCTCGAGGCGACTGCCGCATTGAGGGAGTTTGCCCATGCGGCTGAATGATGGGCCACGGGCCGCCGCTGCGGTTGATGCGGTTACCGGGGAGATTTTCCGGGACGGCTGGAGCCGGATTCGAGGCTCCATGCAGGGGTTGCATTCGTCCAAGCAGAAGCAGCTTGTGCGGGCTGCGGCGGGGCATAGGGCGGCTGTCTTCAAAGCCATCCGTTGGGGTGGGACGCATAATAAATCACAGCTCACAACTCAGCTCGAATACCTCACCACGAAGTCCACTCATATCGTCGACTCGAGCGGGTTTCTGGACGGCAAAGCGCGGCTTGAAAAGGGCGAGATCAAAGACCTGACGGAGCGCTTTGCGAAGCGCTGGCAAGCCGGGTTCAAGCCGAAGTTGGGGCAGACTACGCACATGCTTTTGTCCTATCCAATCGGGACTCGCGGGGAGGATGTTCGCGACATCACAGCGAAGGTCGCGGATCGGTTTTTCCAGACCGAGGAAGGGCATTTTGACTACATCATTGCGGTCCACGAAGACCGCGATCACCCGCATGCCCACACCGTTTTGAACCGCCGGTCGCAGGAGGGAGAGTTCTTCTTTTTGGGTCGGGATCACCGGTTCAACTACGACGATTTCCGGCGCGCAATGGTCGAAGAGGCGGAGACCTATGGGGTGCGTTTGGAGGCGACACGGCGGTTGGATCGAGGGGTTGTGCACTACCCCCCGCGGACAAAAGAGGTCTACCGCTCGAAGGAGGAAGGACGTCCTCCTGCGGTCCGGGCACGGGTTGGCGCAGACCTTGAGCGGGCGCTCGAAGAGATCGCCAATACTCGCGCCGTTTATCATTCGCTGGCTGCTGAAGCTTCATCGGAGAACCGCGAAGATATCGCGGATGCGCTGTTCCGGGCGGGCGAAGTTTTGGCAAAGGGCAGCAGGCTCAATTTTGAAGGAGATGTCTACATGGCCGAGGAGCAATCATTTGACGATCTCCGCACGCGCTATGCTGATCAGGTGACGCGCATCCAGGGTATGATTGACGACAAGCCGGAGGTTGAACGACCGCGTCTTGAGCGCAGCCTCAATGAAATCCAGGCGCGTCTTGCACATATGCAACCACTGGGTCTCAGGTCTGTCACTCTGACCGAACGACCCTCAGACGGCGGGGTCTATTCGGAGGCCAATATCGATCGAGACCAGGTGGAGCGATTGCAGGATCCAAGTGTTCGAGCGCAGGTTGATACGGCGCTGCGCGGGACCGGGATCAGCTCCTCTGTGGTAATTGCTCGGATGGAAACCGGGGCGCAGAATGCCGCGCTTGAGCGGCAATGGATTGCGGATGATCTGACCCGCGTCGCGGAGACCGAAGGGTTGAATCTGGAGCGCCGTGCGGACTTGGAAACGGCACGCGATAGGCTCAACACGGCCCATGTGCAGCTTGGGATCACGCTCGAGAGGAACGAGATTTTGCGGCAAGATGGGCTCGTGGCGGAGACCCAGGAAGAGCTGATTGAGGCGCGCGATCGGGTGACGACCGAGGAACAAGCCCCGATCACATTGGAGCGTGGAGAGGTTGTTGATGCGGATGTCCGGCGCGTCGTCGCGCATGAGCGCGATGGCAATCTGACATCCCCATTTGCCGATGCCGAAGAGCGCCTTCTCTATCGCGACGCGGTGGAGCGTGACCTTGAAGAGGACCAGATTGATCGGCTGCGGGGAGGCGATGTCGACGTTCTGGAAAGTCAAATCGAGGACCGTCTCGATCGGCTCTATGCCGCAAAGGTGTATCTGCAGTCCAATGTCGAGACGGCGAACAGCGAGGCTGCCCGAGCTGTTGTCGAAGAAATCGCAGACCGGGAGTATGAGCTCAACCGCGCTGATCTTCGGGATGGGGAAACTGAGCGTGGGGAGACGCACTGATGGGCCGCGGGCGTCTCGCGGTTGGCGTGGTTCTGATCACCCTTGTGGCGATCGCGATGGGTTACGTGGTCGCCTCTGCGGTGCTCACCTTCAAAGACCTCGGGTTTCAGTCGGACATCGATTTCTACTACATCGCACAAAACTATCTGGCGATCCGCGCCATCAGACCGGATGATTTCCAGTTGATCAATCTGGTCATGGGGGGTGCCGGAGTTGGTGGTTTGATGGTCAGTCTGGCCCTTTCTGGCTCCGCGCTGACCCGGTTCGGATATACCCACTGGCAGACGCGCCGCGAACTGAAGCGGAATGGGTTCTTTGGCACCCCGGGAACAGGCTTCGTGATCGGCAAACTTGGCAAACCGAAGTCGCGCGGCCAGTTTCTGTGCTCTACAACCTATCCGCATGCCCTGATCGTGGCCCCAACTGGACGAGGCAAGACGACGGGCTTTGTCATTCCCAATCTGCTAACCTGGCAGGGGTCTGCAGTCGTTCTCGATGTGAAGGGCGAATGCTTTGAAGCCTCAGCACGTCACCGGGCGGGGCAGGGGGATACGGTCTATCGGTTTGCGCCGACGGACTGGGAGGACAAACGCACGCACCGCCATAACCCGCTCTTGCGCATCTATGAGCTGACCGATCCCGCGCGTCAGCAAATGGAGTTGCAGCTTCTGGCAACGCTCTTTTTGCAGAATGACAATGATCGTGTGCAAGGGCTTTTGAAGGGCGGGATCGATCTCTTTGTCGCGGCGGGATTGCTGGCGTTCCAGCGCAAGCGTCCGACACTTGGCGAGATCTACCGGATTGCGGCTTCAGGCGGGAATAAGCAAAAGGAGTATCTCACGCGCTGTCATGAGGTGGACAACGTGGCGGCCAAGCTGATTTTCACGCGATTGGCGTCCACCAACAACGACACGCTGACCTCCTATGTCTCGCTGTTGATGACCTCGGGTCTCGATCAGTGGCAAAACCCGGCAATTGATGATGCGACCTCTGTCTCGGACTTTGATTTCCGGACGATCCGCAAGAAGCCGTTCAGCGTCTATCTCGTGGTCCAGCCGTTGATGGTGAAGCCACTGGCGCCGCTCATTCGATTGTTCTTCTCGGACCTCTTATCAGCCCTGCAGGATAAAGAACCGGGCGCGGACGAGCCATGGCCGGTGATGATCATGCTCGACGAGTTCAACCGGCTGGGCAAGATGCCGATCGTGGCCGAAAGCATCGAGATGCTGCGGCATTACTGTGGGCATCTGGCCGTGGTCACGCAAACCATCCCCGCCATTGACGAAATCTATGGGGAGAACACCCGGCGCGCATTGCAAGGCAACGCGGGCGTGAAACTCTACCTCACACCGTCGGATGAAAAGACGGTTGAGGAGCTCAGCAAAGCGGTCGGCAAAACCACGAAGACGGTGGTGACCCGATCGCGGGCCGTCGGGAAAAACCCTTTCGAGGGGCGCAGCCAATCCGAGCGGACAGAAGAGACGCCGCTGCTCCCGGAAGACGAAGCGCGCCGTCTGCCGCTCGACGAAATCGTTGTGGTTGTCGATGCGCAGATGCCAGTTCGTGCAAAACGGGTCGTCTATTTTGAGGATCCTTTCTTCAAGAGCATTCATGCCGCGCAGCAGGGGGATTTGCCGTTCCCGGAAAGGCCCGCGTCTCAGCCAGATGGCAACGTTCCTCTGAGCGTCCAGGCTAAGCCAGCGTCACCGCGAGGCTCTGGTCTGTCGGAACGGGATTTCGAGGCCAGGATGGGACTCGACGAAGCGATTGGACAGGCGCCCCTCAACCACGGCCTGTCAAATCGGGCGCCACGTGCGCGCGCTGCTGTAATCGCGGATGATCAGAGACAGTTTGAGTTGGATTTTGGCGGACAAGCCGACCTGGAGGTCGATGCGCCCTCTGACAAAGATATCACGGAGGTCGAAAACGCGCTGAGTGACTTGGACGTTCTGGAAGGCGAGATCGGTGGCGTGTCCGTTGCGCGGATTTGAGTGCGCTTGAAAGCGTGTTCGATCTTTGTCCGGCCGGGTCTTGTGCCGTTTGAAATTGCGCTATCAACCAGCGATATGCAGGACAAACCGGCCTTTTGCCCTTGCGGCTATTGCTGACGCAGAAAGTCTTTGCGCTTGCAGCGATGTTCTCTCGTCAACGCGGCGGATTTCACCAGAGCAGCCATTGGAAAGTGTTAAATAGTTGAGTGGGATTGGCGATCAGCTGGGAGCCAATCAAGCCGGAGAGGTTTTGGAGGTCTTGAGTGGGTGTGTGCAGGGGTTGATGGTGGCGGGATTGCGAGACATTTGCATTCCTTCGAATGGAACTGGGCAGCCAATGGAGTTCGGTGGCTTGAGCTGAAGTCTGTGGAGCAGCTGGGGTCAGGATGTTTTGTGACCGCCATGAGGTAGCAAATATCGGTGTGTTCAGCGATGGTGGCGCAGGCAGTTGGCTTTTTGGTGGATTTTGGAAGTCTTGGCTGGGTGCGACTCGTTTTGGGTGCAGGATTCTTCAAAAGTCAAAATGTGATTGCGGGACATCACATTTTCGTTTGCATAAGGTTTGCTTATGGGCTTCGCTAGGAATTGACGAGAATCGTTAAGGTTGTGTGATGTGTGAGTTCGAAAGGGGATGGTTTTGTGGCAATTTGTGCGTCGTCTTGAGGGTGGGATTCCCTTTGTACGTCCCTGCGCTCGGTGGGGTTAAGGGAAGATTGCCATGAGTTCGATTGAGCGACTGGAACGCAATTCCAGATTTGAACCCGGGTTGGGTGGGAATTGTCCAGTCCGCACCTTCTGGAGTGCGGCTTTGAGCCCATAGTGCAACGCGATCAACTTGTCCAAAAAATTCGCTTATCGAGTATTCGTGGGTGTGGATTTAGGGAGATTTGAATTTGACAAAATTTATCTTCGAACTTTTTAAGCCGCCAAACTGCGAAGAATGGAGAGAAAACTGGAAAGGAATTTTGGTAGGATTTTCTTTTGCTGTATTTGTCGCTTTCGGGGCCTTCGCAGATACAACATCGTGGATCGTGTTTTTTTTAGAGATAATTTTTTTCTACGTACTCTGTTTCTTATCTGTCATCGGTAATCGCCTTAAAAGTAGTGAGGAAAATAAGTGATTTTAGAGTTATCAGTGTCCGCCGGATTGAAGACATCTACTTCACTTCCGGGTGGGCTCAAACTCTCCACAAGGAGAGAGTTTGAGTTTGGAAGCAACGAACTCTCTGTGAAAGGGGCAATTTCCCACTCATTAGCTGACAACATTGAGGTCGGCTCTATTGAGGCCGGTGACGACCTTAGTGATTTGTTGGCCAACGAGACCGTCGGCATCAAACGTGACCTCGTAGCAGTTAAAGTTGATGTATTCTCTCATGGCAAAGTTGGAGGTATGCTAGGTGGCACAATAAACCCAGAAGACCTAGCGGCGTCTGCGAGAGTTGGCGTCGGAACTTCTTCCACCAACGTATACTTGAGTTTCAATGTTGCTTTGGCGGAGCCAAAGCCTGCAGTCGATCCGGCAGGCGGCTCGTACATAGGCATGCACGGGTATTTAGGCAGTGCAAGAGTTCCTTTTTACGAAGGCAGGAACGGAGCCGCGCCCGGCTTGCTTGTCGGCGATGAATTGAATGGTTTAGACGCTATTTCCGAGTATTCTAGTTTTTATGGATCTCCGTTTCAACACGCTGTTCCCGACAATTGGTACGATCCCTCGCGTAACTCGTTTGGCGATGGCGATTCATCGAACGATAACGATTGGCGGCGCGATGAAGATTCGCCTCCGATCCGAACTACCAAAATTGATCCCGTTGAATTATGGGGACGAGACAGCGACGATGGAGGCCCTGTCCGCGACGGCGGACCAAAACGAGGCCATTCTGAACCTACCAGTGTCAAATCTCCGGCTACTGGTGAGCGCGTTTATGATCGCGGAGTCTATGACGAGGATGGGCCCGGTCGCGCTAATACAAACAGCACGTCTACGAAATCCAAGAGCAGCTACGACAACCTCGGGAAAGATCATTACGACGCCGTGAGCAGCGGTAGCAGTGGTTTGCGGTCTTTGCCGATCATCCTCGACCTTGACGGAAGCGGCATTGAGATCACGGAGCTATCGAACTCGACGGTTTTTGTTGACGCGACGGGTGATGGTCTTTTGAACCGGACGGCCTGGGCGGGTGCTGGGGATGGGGTTTTGTTTTATGACCCTGACGGCACCGGCGAGATCACCGAGACGCGTCAGTATGTGTTTACGGAATGGGACCCGACGGCGACGAGTGATATGGAAGCGCTGCGCTCGGTGTTTGACGAGAACGGCGACGGGGAGTTGTCGGGCGCTGAACTGAGTGATTTCCGTGTGATGGTGACCGAGGCCGATGGGTCTCGGGTTGCGAAGACGTTGAGCGAACTTGGCATCGTCTCGATCAATCTGACGGCGGATGCCACGCATATCGAACTGCCCGATGGGTCGATCATCACCGGGCAGACAACGTTTGAATGGGCCGATGGCTCAACTGGTACGGTGGCGGATACGACGCTGGTTGCCGATGCGAACGGCTATCGTGTTGAGCAGGTTGCCAGTGTCGATGGTGCGGGTGCGCGCACCGAAGTGTCCAGTGGCTATGACGCGGATGGTGCGATTGCTTTTGTGGTGACGTCCGTCACGAGCGCGGATGGGTCTTCGATCACCAACAGCTATGACGACACTGGCGACGGTGTTGTCGACCAGCTGCAAACCATTGTGACGGCGGGCGGTGTCGAGACCGTGACGAACATGGTTGGCAACGATGTGGCGACTGCCGTTCTGACCGATCAGCGTGTGACGACTGTTGCGGGCGACGTTGAAACGATTGAGCGGGATTCGCTTGGTGGCGGCTGGTTTGATCAGGTTGAGGTGCGGACCACTCATGCCGACGGAAGCCGGACGATTGTAATCACGGATCAGGGTCAGGACGGCAGTGTCCACCGTTCGATCATCGAAACAGTGTCGGCGGACGGATTGCAGCGTGATGAGGCGATTGATCGCGATGGTGATGGTGTCGTCGATGATCAGGTCACCCATGTGATTGTGGTGAATGCCGATGGCAGCCGGTCTGAGACAATCACAACGCTGAATGGCGATGGTTCTGTGCGGTCCTCTGTTGTTGAAACGGTTGGGACTGACGGACGCTCGAAGGTGATCGCGCGGGATATTGATGGCGATGGCCAGATCGACACGGAAGAAGACCTGTCGATCACAGTGAACGCGGATGGGACGACGACATCCAATCTGGTCGTGCGGAACGGTGATGGCAGTACGCGCAATACGGTTAGTCACAGCCAATCTGACGATGCTCTGACCAAGACATCTGTAAATGACGTCGATGGTGACGGGGATGTGGATGTTACTCGGGTAGATGCCACCACAATCCATGCCGACGACAGCCGTGAAACCTTGATGACCGAAACCAATACCGATGGCTCGATCCGTTCGATGGAACGCGTGACGCTTGGTGCCGACAAAGTGAGTTCCGAGACCTGGGACGATCTCAATCAGGACGGCGTGTTCCAGACGAGTGATCTGGTGCGCCAGGTCTCAGTGGATGCAAGCACTCAGGCCCGCACCGATGTCATCTATGACCGTAATGCAGACGGCAGCCTCAACAGGACGACGACCTCGGTCACCAGTGCGGATGGCCTGTCCAGCACAACGGAGGCTGATGCGGACGGTGATGGCATAAGCGATACGAATGTCGCGACGACGACTGTGATCAACGGTGACGGCAGTACGACGCGGACGCAAACCGTCACGAACCAGGACGGCAGTGCGCGCAGCGAAACGGTCACGACGACGAGCGCTGACGGGCTGAGCGTGACCACACGCTCTGATATAGACGATGATGTCGCTGATGAAGAGATCACCAGTTCGACCCAGGCCAATAATGCCGATGGCAGTGTCACCACAACGACAACCACCCATGCTGGCGACGGCGCGACGCTCCTCTCACAAGCCATCACCGAGGAAAGCGCTGATCGCCGAAGCATGACCACCACCACGGATGCCGATGGCGATGGTGCGGCGGATCAAGTGACGTCACATGATCAGGCGGTGGATGGGTCCTTCACGACGACAACGACCAGCTACGCCACTGACGGCACAGTGATTGCGTCGAGCCACAGCACAACCAGTGCAGATGGCCTGAGTGTAACCCAAAGCCAGGACATCAACGGCGATGGAGCAGATGATGTCAGCACGTCTTCTCAGACTGTGCTTGGGGCGGATGGCGGCCAAACGACAACAACATCCCTGTCCAACGGCGATGGCAGCCTGCAATCTCAGAACATCACAAGCCTGCGCGACGATCGCTTGGAAACCACACAATCCGTTGATGCGGATGGCGACGGCATCTTTGAGCGCGAGACCCAATCCACCACCACGCTCAATGCCGATGGCAGCCAAACAACAGTGGCCACGACCTCCAGCAATGATGGCGCTCTGCTGAACCAAATGCGTACCAACATCAGTGATGACGCTTTGACTGTGACGGAAGAGACCGATGCAGATGGCGACAGCACATACGATCTGACATCCACATCGACCACGACCCTGTTGAATGATGGCGGCACTCGGGTGGTCACTGAGCTACGCGATGCTGCGGGGGTGCTCCGCAATAGCTCGACCGAGACGGTCAATGACAATGGGCGCATTGCGACAAGCGCCACCGACGTGACCGGCGATGGCAACGACGATATGACGTCAAGCCGGATTGTGGCCGACACAGGTGTCACGACGACAACAGCGTCGGAACTCAATGCGGACGGCACGCTGCAAAGCCGAACTGAGACGGTGACCGCCGCCAACGGATTGTCTGCGACAGCGCGGTATGATGCGGATGGCGATGGTGTGTTTGAGCGGACAAGTCAAACCACGACGGTTCTGAATACAGATGGATCGCGCACGACAACCGAGACGCAATCTGGAACCAATGGAAGTTTGCATCGACAGATCGTGTCTAACGTGAGCGATGATGGGCTAAGTTCAAATCAGACGATTGATCTTGATGGCGACGGTGACAATGATCGGACCACAGAGAGCCAACGTACCATTGCAAGCGACGGCAGTCAGGGCGCGACCGTTGAAGATCGCGCAACAGACGCGTCGCTGCTAAGTCGCACAGAAACCACCACCAGCGCAGATCGCCGGTTGGTCGTTACCGAGACGGATTTGGACGGGAACGGCAATGTCGATGTTCGCATTGAAAGAGTTGTTCAAGACGATGGCGACATTCAAACCTCCTCGACGTTCCATTCGTCGGGCGGAACCGAGGAAGCCAACCGCACAGAAACCGTCAGTGCGGATGGGTTCACGCGCCGCGTCGTCACGGATCGGAATGCGGATGGAACAGCGGAACATATTCTCTCTGAGACGGGCGGCATTCGTGCCAACGGAACAACCTGGAGTTCCATTGAGCACTATGACGGTCGCAATATCGGTCTAGCGAACGAAGAACACGAGATCAGCGACGACGGGTTGCGCAGTCAGACCAAGCTCGACTTGGACGGCGACGGGCTCTTTGAGTTCACGACCGAAACAGAAACGACGTTCTCAGCGAACGGCGATGTGGTGACAGCGACAAAAACCACCGATGAAACCCATGATGTCGTATCTGAGACAACGACGACAGCCAGCGGCGATGGTTTGGTCACAAAGAAGACCACGGACTTCGACGGTGACGGTAGCACTGATCGCATCGTTGATACAGCACGCGGGGCGTCTGGCGGGCTGACAGAAACGATCGATGAATATGGCGGCGGTTTCCAGTTGAACCGTTCGGAAGAGAGAATGGTCAGTGCGGATGGCTGGACGTCCACGACCGAGATTGATCTTAATGGCAACGGTCGCATTGATCAACGCATGACGTCGGACGTCGATGACGACAGAACCGAAACCACGACTTACGAAGGTCTGTCGTTCCTGGGCGCGACCGACGCCCGCGCCTCCATGGTGCGGTCGGCGAATGGCACACAGGCGTCGACGTCCTTTGACTTGGACGGAGATGGCGACAGCGAAATCACGCATGCGACCGAAACGATGTTCAACGCCTCGGGAGATGCCGTCACGCGCTACACCGAGACTTTGGAAAACGGCAAGCTCATCTATGAAGAAGTGATGACGGACGCCGGAAACGGGCTGTCCAGCACGACCACAATTGATGTGGATGGCGACGGGACAATCGACGGCACCAGGTCTGAAACCACGACCCTCAATGACGATGGCAGTCGCGACATCGTCAGCGAGACGCTCTATGCCAACGGTGATCTCAGGGCCAAGTCTGACGTGTCGATCAGCAGCGATGGCCGTCATACTATTGAGACCCATGACTATGATGGCAACGGCATTGCTGACAAGTGGAGCGAAACCGAAGTCCGCTCCGATGGCGAAACCATTGTCACCGAAACGTCGTTCAACAAAGCCGGATATGAGAACAGCACGTTTGTGACAACAACATCCTCGGATGGGTTGGTGGACACGATCAATCGCGACGGGGTCATCCAGACCTATACCAAGTCCGCCATCGATAACGGCAGTTACACCTGGGACAATGGGGTGGCGGCAGCTTACGGCGCCACCCATGTGCTGATCACGCACGACATTGACAGCAGTGGCGTTGACACTTGGACCTGTGTGAAGACCTGGAAGCTGTCGAACGGCGCTGTCCAGTCAAGCACAACCGAAGTGCGTCTTGATGCCGTCGCCAAGGCGCGCCTCTTTGCCGAAGCCGCGCGCATCTATGATACGGTTCTTGATCGCGATCTTGACACCACGGAATCCGAACGCTTGATCGAATACGTCGTGAGCGGTCAGCTTGACCGTATGGCACTGGTCGAAGACCTGGTCGCTTCTAATGAGTTTGCGACCCGCTACGGCACAATCAGTGACGCAGAGTTCATCACTCAAATCCATCTCAATAGCTACGGCCGTGCGCCAAGCCTTGCGGAATTGGACGCACATCTCAACGAACTCACCTCAGGTCTCGCAACCCGCGCAAGCCTGGCGCAGGACACCTCTGAATCCATCGAGCATCTCGTCATCGGTAATGGCCATCGCGCGACCAATAACTTCGACGTCATCATGAACCCGGCTCAATACGAGCGTAGTCTTGATCGTGCTTACGTCGAAGCGCAGGTCAAAAACCTTGTCGACGTCGCCTACGACCGTGATCCAACGGTGCAGGAGTTGTCGGTTCTCACAGAACGGTTGCTTGAAGGAACCGACAATCTCGATGACATCGCAACAACCCTTCTGTCCACAAATGGTGGTCTCCAAGGCGTCGGCACCAACCAACTCAATGGCCTCACCGGCGTTGCGCTTGTCGAAGAAGTCTTCCAAAACGCGCTCGGTCGCACACCGACACCAGACGAGAGATATGTCTGGACGGACCATCTAAACGAAGGACGCATCTCCAATGAACAGTTCATCGCGTCCCTCTCGCAGAGTATTGAGTATCTCGAAGTTGGGGCAAGTGTGCATGTGGCAAGCGCTGAGGATGCAAACACACAGCAGGACACTTCCACAATCGGTGTGCAACTTAGTGGGACAAGTGGTCAGGATGAACTCTACGGTCACGAAGGCAACGACACGCTTTATGGTTATAGTGGTAGTGATGTTCTTGTCGGCGGTGCGGGGGATGACGTTCTTTGGGGCGCGCATGGGACAGCGACATCGACCGACGGCAACGATACTTTCGTTTGGTCGAAA
>CALKXV010000024.1 GCA_938005545.1 uncultured Paracoccaceae bacterium | reverse complement strand
TTGAGACATGTAAACTGAACAGGGTTGAACCGCACAGCTATATAAACGGCGTCCTCACGGCAATCGTTAATGGCCATAAACAAAAGGACATCGACCAACTGCTACCGTGGAACTTCAAAGCCTAAAGCACCGCTTACGATTATTCGGTGGTTTCCACCACAAGGACATCGCGTTCGGATGCGCCGTTGGAAAACGCCAATGCTTCGGCGTATTCGGGCGAATTGTAACAGGTTTCCGCCGCTTCAACGGATGGGAATTTTGCAATGACCTGACGTTCGTGTTCGCGGCCCTCAAATTGAACATACCGCGCGCCACGGGCGATGAATTCGCCGCCGTACTTTGACAGCGCTGGCCCAGCCAGTTCAGCGTATTTTGCGTATTGGTCCGCATTGGTGACCGTAACGTGAGCAATCCAAAGTGCAGGCATCTAACTCTCCATCAGTTTTTTGACCGCGGCCAAAGCGGCCCCGGCGTTGTCAGCGCTTGGGCCACCGCCCTGCGCCATATCTGCGCGACCACCGCCGCCCTTACCGCCAAGCTCGGCCACAGCAGCGCGCACCAGATCGACGGCAGATACCTTGTCGGTAAGATCAGCTGTCACACCGGCGGCCACTGCGGCTTTGTCACCCGAATCAGCAATCAAAAGCACCGCGCCGGACCCAATACGTTCTTTGTGTTCATCAATCAGCGGCGGCAAATCTTTGCCCGTCACGCCAGTCAGAACCTGCGCATGCAAGGCGATCCCGTTGATCACTTCGGCCTCTGCCGCTGCCTTGCCACCGCCGGACATTGCCAGTTGGCGCCGCAGGTCAGCAACTTCGTCCTGCAAAGCACGCCGCTCGGATTGGAGCGATTTAACGCGAGCGGGCACGTCTTCTGTTGGGGCTTTCAAGGCCAGAGCGATTTCAGCCAAACGGTGATCTTGGCCGGACAGGTATTTGAATGCCGCATCACCGGTCAGCGCTTCGATCCGGCGCACACCGGCGGAGGACGCGCTGTCGCCAAGGCTGACGAACAATCCGATATCGCCGGTGCGACTGACATGCGTGCCGCCACAAAGTTCGATTGACCAGGTATCGCCATCAGCCCCCTTGCCACTGTCAGCTTGGCCCATCGAAACCACACGCACCTCGTCGCCGTACTTTTCACCGAAAAGCGCTTGCGCGCCCAATCCACGCGCATCGTCCGGAGTCATGATCCGGGTTTCAACAGATGTGTTTTGACGGATGAAAGCGTTGACTTGGGCTTCCACGGCGCGAAGTTCATCCAGCGACAGTGCCGATTGATGGCTGAAATCGAACCGCAACCGGTCCGGCGCATTAAGCGAGCCGCGCTGTGAGACGTGATCGCCCAAAGCTTCGCGAAGCGCTTCGTGCAATAAGTGCGTGGCCGAGTGGTTGGCGCGGATCGCGGAGCGTCGCGTGTGATCCACGCTCAAAGCCACTGCATCGCCAGCCCTAAGTTCACGGGCCGTCAGCGCAACTTGATGGCCGAAAATTCGCCCACCGGCGAACCGCTGGGTGTCACCGACGTTGCCCGAAACGCCACCGTCAGAGGTTCCGACGATCACGCCGGTGTCGCCGACCTGTCCACCGCTTTCACCGTAAAACGGCGTTTGGTTGGTGACGACCCATGCGGTTTCGCCCTTCCGCAATATGTTGAGCTTTTCGCCGTCGCGGACGATGGCCAAAACCTGTGCTTCGGCGGTTTCAGTGTCGTACCCAAGGAACTCAGTCGCCTCGGACGCTTCGGCGATATCGAACCAGATCGTGGCATCCTTGGCTTCGCCCGACCCCGACCAGGCCGCACGCGCCTTGGCTTTTTGGGCCTCCATCGCAGCATCAAATCCATCCGTGTCGACCGAACGGCCTTTCTCGCGGAGCGCGTCTTGGGTCAGATCGAGCGGAAACCCGAAGGTATCGTATAGTTTGAATGCGGCTTCGCCGGGCAATTCGGCGTCGTCCGGCAGCTTGACCAATTCGTCGTCCAAAAGTTTCAGACCGCGATCCAAGGTTTGCAGGAACCGCGTCTCTTCATTCTCAAGGGTCTGTTCAATCATAGCCTGCGCCTGACCCAATTCCGGGTAAGCCTGGCCCATTTCGCCGACAAGTGCGGGCACCATTTTGTGCATCACCGGATCTTTCGCGCCAGCCATATGCGCGTGTCGCATGGCCCGACGCATAATCCGGCGCAGCACATAGCCACGTCCTTCGTTGGACGGCATCACCCCATCGGCAATCAGAAAGGAGGTTGAGCGAAGGTGGTCCGCCAGCACCCGGTGATGAATATTGGCAGGCCCGTCTACATCGGCGCTGGTCACATTGGCGCTGGCTTCCATCAACGCGCGCATGGTGTCGGTGTCGTAATTGTCGTGCTTGCCTTGCAACAAGGCCCCGATCCGTTCCAACCCCATGCCGGTATCAATGGATTGCATATCAAGTTCGCGCATCGAGCCGTCTTCGAATTGCTCGTTCTGCATAAAGACCACGTTCCAGATCTCGATGAACCGGTCGCCATCTTCCTCCGGGCTTCCGGGTGGTCCACCCCAGATATGATCGCCGTGGTCATAGAAAATTTCGGTACACGGCCCGCACGGCCCCGTTGGGCCCATCTGCCAAAAGTTGTCGGATGTTGCGATGCGAATGATGCGGTCTTCGGAGATGCCGATCTTTTTCCAAAGCTCAAAGGCTTCGTCGTCGGTGTGATACACCGTCGCCAGCAAACGGCTTTTGTCGATCCCGAAATCATCCGTCAAAAGGTTCCAGGCGAACGGAATGGCCTCGGTTTTGAAGTAATCGCCGAATGAAAAATTGCCGAGCATCTCAAAGAACGTGTGATGGCGTGCCGTATAACCAACGTTGTCGAGATCGTTGTGCTTGCCCCCTGCCCGCACGCATTTCTGCGACGTCGTTGCGCGTTTGTAATCCCGCGTTTCAAGTCCGGTGAACAGATTTTTGAACTGGACCATGCCGGAATTCACGAACATCAACGTGGGATCGTTTCTGGGCACCAGGGGCGAGCTGTCGACCACGGCGTGATCGTTCCGGCCAAAATAGCCAAGGAAAGTCGAGCGAATATCATTCAGGCTGGTCATGGTCGGCGTCCAAAATCTGTGCGTCTAAGCTGAGTATCGCCGGTCGCAGGCGCTGTCCACAGGCACTGCGCGTTGAAAACGCTGGCTGTTTGCGAATTTCTGAATGTAGAAGGACCAAGGCTCAGGCTGGCGCCGCTGGACCGCCTCGGGTCTGCGATGATTTTGACGCGCCTTAGCTGTCGAATTTGCTTTTGATAATCGGGCGTACCGCCGGAAAGCGTTTGGCGGCACCCATGGTTGCGATTTCGGGAAAAATGGCCAGGATTTCCCGACGCTGATTCCGAGCGACATTCCGGATTGTCGCATCATCCGGATGAAAGCTTTCCGTCCAGGCACCATTGGCCAAAATGACTTCATGCGCGTTCATCAACAGGTGCAGATAAGTGACGCCCAACATCGATGCGGGCCGGATACTGGTGGTGTTGATCAGGTGGCGCGCGGCGACCAAAGCTTCGGGTTCGCCCCCCATCAAGGGCGACACGTGCGGCCCGACAAGAAACCGGTGTTCTGGGCTGACGATCATATCTTGTGCCGGATAGCCTTCGCCGAATGCACCGGCCTTGATCAAAATGGGGCAAAGAGCCGGATCACCGGCAACGTCGCGGTAATGAAACGCCCGCTGGCCGACCCACATGACGCGCTTTAATCCGTTGTCCCGTGTGACCAGAAGATCACCGCGTTGCAGCGTTTCAACGGCCTGAAGCCCCTGATCCGTGGCGATCAAGGTGCCCGGTGTAAAACATGGTGATGTCACGCGCAAAACCGCCCCCATAGCGAGAGGGTTTTGGTTGGGTGTCGCGGGGCCCGATGCAGCTTTCCGTGCGACCTTCCACCAAGGTCAGTTACACGGGGCGTGCATCGGTCCCCGCCGCCAAATCGGCAGCACTCGATACCCATTCTTCACAGTCACCTGCAAAGCGTGCGCGGCTCCCCCATTTGTCCGCAACACATACCCCCCAGCGAGGTAGGGAAAACTTAACCAAAGCGGCCATGAAGCCAAAGGAAAAAGCGGCGGAAAGGTGGCGTTCTGAGTGTAGTTTTTTGAGCAAAGCCCAGGAATGTGTTCCCCGAAACATGCGGGAACTGGTGGGATTGTTGTCGAATTGGGAACAAACGCCATGATCCGAATCCATGCTATTTACCAATGATCAGACAATTACCCCACAGTTTCTGTGAAGCCACCGGTCAGGAAGTGGCAGCATTGTTTCGCAATTAGAATGAATGGGACGCGTCTGGAATTCTGAATGCGGCAAGATTGCGACGTGCGCCGAAGTCACAGTTTGTGTTTATGGCAACGGATCAATCCGCCCCAAATGCGACCATTGACGACACTATCGGCGAATTTCCGCCGAATCGCTTGGTTCGGGACGGGGCAGAATTCTGAGGATCGTCAGCCAGAGTTCGGCGTCAACCGCGTGAGGCCCGCCTTTGGGAAGCGTTATCGTCTGACCAAAAACGTCCAGCGACAGCCCCCCGTCGCCGGTCACGACCCGCACAGGCAACGTTGCCAAGGCGTCACTGCGCCCCGGCTTTTCCGTCGACACAAGAAGACTGTCGGTTGGCAATCCAAGACCGACGGCTTCGCCCACCTTGGAAATGACTGGCAAAGCGAAATCCGCACCTGCACCTGCACCTGCGCCGTCGACAAGAACCCGCATAATGCCATCGCTGACCGAGGTGACCGTCGCGCGCAACCGGGGCGGCGGCACTTGCCAGCCCGTCAGGCTGCCCCCCGACAAGCCTATGACGCGGTCGGCCAAAGTCGTGACTTCGCTGGATGAATGGGTCACGTAAAGTGCTGGCACCCGTGCTTCGGCAACTGCGCGGCCGATGTAAGGCAACAGCTCGGATTTGCGCGCCATGTCCAAGCCGCTCAGCGGTTCGTCCAGAAAAAGCACATCCGGGTTCGACGCCATCGCGCGCCCCAAGGCCACGCGGCGCGCTTCGCCGCCCGACAAATTGTGAACGCGGCGCGACATCAAAACCCCAAGGTCCAAAGCGTCGATGATCGCATCATAGCTTTCGACGTCGCGCCGACGCGCCCCGTATCTCAAATTACCGGCCACATCCAAATGCTGGAAAAGCGACGGGCTCTGAAAAACAAATCCAATGCGGCGGCTTTCCGGTGGCCGGTTCAGCGATGGCGCGGCCCAGTCCCGGTCGCGAAACCGCACCCGCGCGTCGTCGGCTTTTTCAAGGCCTGCCAGTGCCCTTAAAAGCGTCGTTTTACCCCCACCCGATGGCCCCACGATTGCAGTAATACCCGTCAGCGGAAAACAGTCAGCCACATCCAGCGAAAACATTTCGCCGCGAGACAGCTTGATCCGGAAGTCGAGCGTATCAGCCAAGCCGCGATCCTCCACTTCGGTTGAAAACGTAAACCAAAGTCAACACGGCCAGTGACAACACCAATAACCACGCAGACAAAAGATGCGCAGTACCATAGTCAAGCGTTTCGACGGCCGAGAAAATCTCAATCGAGATCACGCGGGTTTGCCCGGAAATGTTCCCCCCAACCATCAAAACCACGCCAAATTCTCCGACGGTATGGGCGAAGCTAAGGACTGCGGCAGTCACCGCACCCCGGCTGGCCAGGGGAAGCGAAACGGAAAAGAAGGCATCCCGCGACGACGCCCCAAGCGTTCGGGCCGCATCCAGCGTCGGCTGTGGCACGGCGCGAAAGGCGTTTTGCATCGGTTGAACGGCAAAAGGTAGCGAATAAATGACCGAAGCGATGACCAACCCGGTGAAACTGAACGCCAGCGTTTCGCCCGTTAGCCGCAAAAAAAGCCCACCGAGCGGCGCATCCGGGCGCATCAGGATCAAAAGGTAAAATCCCAAAACCGTCGGCGGCAAAACCAAGGGCAATGTTGTGACGGCTTCGAAAAAAGGGCGAGACTTGGCCTTGGTCGTTGCCAGCCACCATCCAAGTGGTAGTGCAATTATCATCAGTATAACGGTCGTTACCGTCGCAAGTTGGAGCGTCAGCCATATTGCAGGCCAGACATTCATCCTTCTGGCAGGCGGTAGCCAGAGGATTTAATGATCTTGGACGCCACATCGCCCGCCAGCCAATCCCAAAACGCGCGCGCCGCTTCATTATCGGCGGCGCGGGTCAGATAGGCGGCATCATGGCGCAATTCCGGGATCAACCCGTCCAGACTAAGCACATGGGGTGCGCTCAGGGCGTTGACTTGCGCTTCGGCGACAAAGGCCGCATCGGCGTTACCCGTCGCAAAAACCGATGCCACCTGACCCACATTTGCCACAAGAACCGGGCGGAAGGTCGCGGTATCGAGCGCCAAGCGCTCCATCGCGCGGGTTGCGGCCTTGCCATAAGGCGCGACAATTGGATCTGCCAATGCGACGGTCTTGTCCAAAAGCAAAGCGGGCGCATCTTCGACGGTGAGAGCGTTTTTCGAAACCAACCACAGCCGCCCAAACGCGAAGGCGCGCGTTTCAGACGCCTTTCCGTTTTCAACCAACAGGGCCGGACGTTCGGTGTCACCCGCCAGATAGATATCAAACGGCGCGCCCAGATCGATTTGTGAATAAAGCTGCCCGGTCGAACCATGGCTCAAGGCCACCACGTGATCCGACTCGGTTTCGAATGCGGCGACCAGTTTTTCCGCAGTGCCCAGAAAATTAGAGGCAACCGCCAATGTGACGTCGCCGGCACCGGCAAGTGTTGCCCAGCACAAAAGGAAAAATGAAATACAGCAGCTTTTCATAGTATTCTCAGGTCACGTTACGTTGGTTATGCAAGGCAGCCCACCACAGACATGACGCCCTTCGAAGTATTGGTGCCCGAGGCGAGACTCGAACTCGCACGATGTTGCCATCGGGGGATTTTGAATCCCCTGCGTCTACCATTCCGCCACTCGGGCGCACCGGAGGTTCGTTTAAGCCATTGTCCACAGCGAAGGCAAGCGACAACCTGCCGATTTCGGTGGATTTCTGGGGCTTTTGGTTTCAAGCGAATATTTTTTAGTTGCAGCGCACACGTTCTTGATTGACGTTAAAGACGCTGGGTAGACGTAATCAGGAGTGGGTACGATGAAGTCCTTATATGCGGCGCTCGCTATTCTATGCGCATCACCGGCATTTGCCACAACGTTCACATTTGATCTTCGATTCGAAAGCGACTTTGCACTCGAGCTTCAATCGAGCTTTTACGACGACACAAGTTGTTCTATCGGACAAGAGTGTTATCCAAGCGATTTTCGACTGAGCAATGGTTATTTCGCCGATCTACAACCCGGCGACATAGTGACTGCCGAGGTTAATCTTGAAGAAGGCACTGCCAAAATAGGTGACTTTTCAATTTTCGGAAACCTAGTCCGGGGTTCGGATGCTATTGCTGAATTTTTGTCGAACGATCCGATGGGAATCACCAGATTCGAAGCTGATAAGGTCACGTTCATCAATGAAGGGCCGCGAGGCCTCAATCCAGGCGCCATTTGTAATCCAGGACAAACTCAGCCAGGCCTTCCGGACGGATTCTGTGGATTTTTCGGATATCAGGCGAATTTTACCGTCTTAAGTGTCACCGATTCTTCGCTGTCGGTTGTACCGCTTCCCGCTGGCGGATTGCTTCTTTTTTCCGGACTTGGGTTGTTTGTATTTGCGCTTAGACGCCGCAGCCGAACCTAGATTTTCGCTTCGCGAACCTTCGCGGCCAAATCACGGGCCACCCCAAAGGCCCCTTGAATCCGATCCTTGGTTTTTGTCCAGTCGCGTCGGACAATGATCTTGTTGTCTTTCACTTTGGCCAATCCGCGCTGGTCTTCGATGAATTCGACCAACCCTGCGGGGTTCGCGAACTTGTCGCGGTGAAATTGGATCGTCGCGCCCCGTGGCCCGGTATCCAGCCGCGCAATACCGGCTTTTCTGCATTCGCCTTTGATGCGCACGACCAGCAAAAGCGTATTCACTTCGCGCGGCAATTTTCCGAACCTGTCGATCAGTTCGGCAGCGAAACCTTCCAGTTCGACTTTCGAAGACAACCCCGACAAACGCCGGTAAAGCCCTAAACGCACATCCAAATCGGGCACATAATCTTCAGGGATCAAGACCGGCACGCCCAGGTTTATCTGTGGTGCCCATTGTTCGTCGGCGTCCGACAGGCCTTCCATTTCGCCTGCTTTGATCTTGGCAATCGCCTCTTCCAGCATGGATTGGTAAAGCTCGTAACCAACTTCCTTGATGTGACCCGATTGTTCGTCACCCAAAAGATTGCCCGCGCCGCGGATATCCAAATCCTGAGACGCGAGCGTAAATCCAGCGCCTAACGTGTCCAGCGATCCCAAAACCCGAAGCCGTTTTTCGGCTTGCGGCGTCATTCTCATCCGGGGCCGCGTGGTCAAATAGGCATAGGCCCGCGCCTTTGATCGCCCGACCCGTCCGCGAATTTGATAAAGCTGCGCAAGTCCGAACATATCCGCACGGTGCACAATCATCGTGTTCGCCGTTGGGATATCCAGCCCCGATTCCACAATGGTGGTCGCCAACAGCACGTCGAATTTGCCGTCGTAAAACGCATTCATTTTGTCATCGAGCTGCCCGGCTGCCATCTGACCATGGGCGACGACGACGGAAACTTCCGGCACCTGATCGCGCAGCCATTCTTCGATTTCCGGCAGATCGCTGATCCGTGGCACCACATAGAACGACTGACCACCGCGATAATGTTCGCGCAATAAAGCTTCGCGCAAAGTCACCGTGTCGAATTCGGACACATAGGTGCGGATCGCCAATCGGTCCACGGGCGGCGTACCGATAATCGACAGATCCCGCACACCGGTCAACGACAGTTGCAGCGTGCGTGGAATTGGTGTGGCCGTCAGCGTCAGCACATGGATGTCTGAACGCATCTGCTTTAGCCGTTCTTTATGCGTCACACCAAAGTGCTGTTCTTCATCGACAATCAACAGCCCAAGGTTTTGAAACCGCACCGATTTGGCCAAAACCGCGTGGGTGCCAATCACGATATCAACGGTTCCGCGCGATAAATCATGGCGGGTTTGGTCGGCTTCTTTTGTGCCCACGAACCGCGACAACTGCCGGATTTCCACGGGGAACCCCCGAAAACGTTCTTTGAAACTGGCCGCGTGTTGCCGGGCCAGCAAAGTCGTCGGTGCGATCACCGCAACTTGCGCCCCGGACATGGCAGCCACAAAAGCGGCGCGCATTGCGACCTCGGTTTTGCCAAAGCCCACATCGCCGCAGATCAGGCGATCCATCGGTGTGCCTGAACCCAAATCAATCAGTGTTTCGCCAATGGCGCGTAATTGATCATCGGTTTCGGTATAGGGGAACCGCGCCGAAAACGCGTCCCACATGCCATCGGGCGGTGTCAGAATAGCGCCTTTGCGCAAATGGCGTTCGGCGGCCACCCGGATCAGTTTTTCAGCGATCAGACGGATGCGCTCTTTCAGCTTGGCCTTTTTCGCCTGCCACGCCCCGCCGCCCAAGCGATCCAGCAGACCTTCTTCGTGGCCATAACGGGACAAAAGCTCGATGTTCTCGACGGGCAAGAACAATCGATCCGCATTTGCATATTCCAAATGGAGGCACTCATGGGGGGCGCCCAAGGCTTCCACCACCTCCAGCCCCATGTAGCGTCCGACGCCGTGATCCACGTGCACAATCAGATCGCCGGGGCTGAGGCTTTGGGCTTCCGTCAGAAAATTATCCGCCCTGCGTTTTTTGCCCGGTGCCCGGATCAAACGGTCGCCCAGAACGTCCTGTTCGGAAATCACCGTTAGCCCGTTTTTCCCTTCGAAGCCGTGCTCAAGCGCCCAGATACTGAGGTAGATGCCACCCTTGCCGTCGGGCACGTCGCGAAAATCCGAAATCGGGATCGCGCCTTGGATGTCTTCGTCTTCGATCAGGCCAATCAGCCGCTCGCGCGCGCCTTCCGAATAGGACGCAAGCACAACCTGCCCGCTTTCTGAGCGTTCGCGAATATGTGTGGCCAATGCGCCGAAAAGAGACACCGCTTCTTGCTGTCGCTCGGGCAAAAAGTTCCGACCGATCCGACCACCGGCATCAATTACGCTTGGGCCCAATGGTTGTGGCAAAGCCACGAATTGTAACAGACGATGGCCTGCCGTCGCCTTGTCCCAAGCGGCTTCGTCGAAATAGAGCTGATCCGGGGGGGCTGGCTTGTAAACGCTGTCCACACGCCCTTTGGCCGTCATGGCTTCGCGGCGGGCGTCGTATTGATCGGCCACAGACTCCCATCTTGCCGTTCGCATGGCCGGGTTCTGATCATCCAAGGTGAATGTCGCATCGGGCAAATAGTCGAACAAGGTTTCCAGTCGATCATGGAAAAACGGCATCCAATGCTCGATCCCTGCATGTTTTCGCCCGGCGCTGACCGCCTCATACAAAGGATCATCGGTTCCAGCCGCGCCAAATTCCAAACGATAGTTTTGCCGAAACCGCGTGATGGCTGCCTCGTCCAGAATGACTTCGCTGACCGGCGAAAGTTCAACGACCGACAGCTTTTCCGTTGTTCGTTGCGAACCCGGATCAAACCTGCGCGCGCCGTCCAGCGTGTCGCCGAAGAAATCCAGACGGACTGGGCCTAAATCACCTGGCGGGTAAATGTCGATAAGACCGCCGCGGATCGCGTAATCCCCCGGTTCGGTGACGGTCGGGGCTTGTACAAAACCCATACGCACCAAGAACTCCCGCAATGCGGCTTCGTTGACACGGTCACCGACCCGCGCGACGAAACTGGCCGCTTTCAGCACCTCGCGCGCAGGCACCCGTTGGGTTACCGCATTCAGCGTTGTTAGCAAAACGAAGGATTTTGGGGCGCCGTGGATCAGGGCTGCCAGTGTCGCCATTCGGGCGGCGGAAATATCCGCATTGGGCGAGACGCGATCATACGGCAGACAATCCCAACCCGGAAACCGCAGAACCGGCACGCCCGGCGCAAAAAATTCCAAAGCTTCGGCCATGGCCGCAAGGCGTTTGTCGTCGCGCGCCACATGGCACACCACAGGCACTTTGGAGAGTTCGGCCAGCACCAGCGAAGCATCGTAACCTTCGGGTGCGCCAGAGACAGAAACACGTTGCGGATTTGACATGAGGGCTCAGGTAACCGCTTGGGCGGTCTTGTCAACGCGTTTGCTTAGAAACCACCAAGGGGACCGACCCAAAGATTGACCCACATGCCGTACATCGCGGTGACAAAGATCGAGACAACACCAATTCCTTGGGTCATGAACCGGTGGCGTAAAAGCCGTTTGATAAGATCGTCACCCCTCAAACCATCTCGTTCGATAATCCGTGCGGTTCGGATCGACAAAAGGCTCAAGATCGCCATGGGGCAAACCAGCAAAAAGACCGCTTGGGCAAACTCAACTTGATAGAAAAAGGCCATCAGCGCCAAAGCCGTGCCAATAGCCGAAGAAATCAACGCCATCCACACACCCGAAACTTCGGCGATCAGAAGGATGCGATTGATGCAAACGCGGACATTGTCTTGTAAATCTTGCATCGCACCTTCGGGCTTGCCCCGTTTGGCGCGCATGATGGTGTCATAGGGCACACCCAGCACCCAATGGCTCACAGACGACCAAAGGACAGCCAAGCCAATCCAGTACCATAAATTCGAGAAGGATCGCAGATCGATCGCTTCAAATACGGAATCATACCAGTCCAAAGAAAGCCCCAGCTAAAAACGTTCGCGCACATTAGAAAACCCCAAGCACCTTGACCACCCTCGGTTGCGTCGGTACCGCATTTGATAACCAATGTGTGCACAAAGGCTTCAGTCCATGACGATAGGGCAACATCCAGCAACACGTTTTCGCCGCACGAAAGCGTCGCCATCGCTGCGCCGACTGGTCCGTCAAACATCGCTTGGTGTGGATGACCTGATCTGGCCAGCCTTTGTGCGTGACGGAACAGACGATGAGACACCAGTGTCATCCATGCCGGGTGTTTCTCGGCTGACAATTGACCGGGTCGTGAAAGCGGCGCGCGAGGCCGCCGATCTGGGCGTGCCTGCGATTTGTCTGTTCCCTTACATTGATGCGTCTTTCAAAACCGAAACCTGCGAAGATGCCTGGAACCCCGATAACCTGTCAAATCGCGCAACCCGCGCCATCAAGGACGCCGTTCCCGAAATTGCGGTGATGACCGACGTCGCGCTTGATCCTTACAATATCAATGGCCACGATGGGATCGTTCGCGACGGCGTGATCGTGAACGACGAAAGTGTCGAAGCTCTGGTCAAAATGGCTCTGGCTCAAGCCGATGCCGGGGCTGATATCCTTGGCCCGTCTGACATGATGGATGGTCGCATTGGGGCCATGCGGTCGGCGCTGGAAAGTGCGGGTCACACGAACACCTGCATCCTCAGCTATGCCGCCAAATATGCCAGCGCATTTTATGGACCGTTCCGCGATGCTGTTGGGGCGTCAGGATTGTTAACAGGCGACAAGAAAACCTATCAGATGGACCCGGGAAATTCTGACGAGGCCTTGCGCCTGATCGAACGCGATCTGTCCGAGGGCGCGGACATGGTCATGGTCAAGCCGGGCATGCCCTATTTGGACATTTGCCAGCGCGCCTCAGACACATTTGGCGCGCCCGTCTTTGCTTATCAGGTTTCGGGCGAATTCGCGATGATCAAAGCGGCGGCGGCAAACGGTTGGGTCGACGGCGACAAAATCATGATCGAAAGCCTGCAAGCCTTTAAACGCGCTGGCTGCGCGGGCATCTTGACGTATTTTGCCTGTGATGTTGCCCGTGCCCTGGGATAGCGTGCGGTAAGTTAACAGTTGGGAAGCCTGTTCCCAACATCTTCGGTTTTGTATGTCAGAATTGGACGGAGACAGAGCATGAAAGTCGGAGACACAGATTACCGGTCGATCTGGTACGATCAGGCGCGTGACCGGGTACAAATCATCGACCAACGCTGGCTGCCCCATGATTTTCGCATTACATCGCTGGAAACACTGGAAGACTTCGCGACCGCCATCCGCGATATGTGGGTGCGGGGCGCACCATTGATAGGTGCAACCGCTGCCTATGCTATCGCGCGCGAACTGAAGCGTTCACCTTCAGACGATGGTCTGGCCAATGCCTGCAACGTTCTGGGCGCCACGCGTCCGACAGCCATCAACCTTGGTTGGGCATTGAAGCGCTGCCAGTCTGCTCTGAAAGGCATCGACGAAGAAAACCGGGCCGACCAAGCACTGAACCTCGCCCATCAGATCGCCGACGAAGACGTTGCGATCAACGCTCAGATCGGCACCCATGGGCTTCAGCTGATCCGCGACATCGCCGCCAGGAAGAACGGCGCACCCGTCAACATCCTGACCCATTGCAATGCGGGATGGATCGCCACCGTCGATTGGGGCACGGCCACCTCACCCATGTATCATGCCCAGAACGACGGTATCCCAATTCACGTTTGGGTCGACGAAACACGTCCTCGCAATCAGGGTGCGCTAACTGCTTGGGAACTTGGCGCACACGGGATCAGCCATTCTTACATCACAGACAACGCAGGTGGTCACCTGATGCAACACGGTCAGGTCGATATTGTCATTACCGGCACAGATCGAACGACCCGCAGTGGCGATGTCTGCAACAAGATCGGCACCTATCTGAAGGCGCTGGCGGCCTTTGACAACAACGTGCCTTTTTATGTGGCCCTGCCCTCGCCCACGATCGATTGGTCGGTCAGCAATGGTTTGAAAGACATCCCCATCGAAGCCCGCCCGGAATCAGAAGTCACCCACATCCAAGGCACCGCACGTAATGGTCAAATCGGCGACGTGCGCGTCACACCTGAGGCGACCCGCGGTGAGAACCCGGCGTTTGACGTCACACCTGCACGGTTGATCACGGGACTAATCACCGAACGCGGCATTGCGCCAGCCACTGCGGACGGTCTTGCCACTCTCTTCCCGGACCTCGCTCATAAAGAGGCTTTGCCCATAACCTGATCTTGCTCAAAACGGACGCCCATGACTGACAATACGATCCTGACACTCACATCTGGCCCAATGTCCCTCGAAGTTTGGACAACGGGGGCCCGCCTGAACGCCGCCTCTTGGAACGGGCATTCCGGGTTAATTGACGGCTCAAGCACTTTGGACGAAGCGCTCGGGCCCAAGCTGAACCACGGCTCTGTTGCGGGCCCTGTGGCAAATCGGATCGCGGGCGGCACCGCCGAGATCGATGGGCTCGCCCATGATTTTGAACGCAACGAAAACGGCAAAACCTTGCTTCATTCCGGGGACAAAAGCACGCGCGATGCGGATTGGAGCGTGGACGAAAGAACCGCGACCAGCGCAACCCTTAGCCTCGCCATCGCACGCATGGCTGATGATTTTCCCGGTAACCGCGTGATCAATGCGCGGTACGACGTGGTCGAAAACGGTTTTGATCTGACGTTCACGGCAACAACGGATCGTCCCACATTGATGAACCTCGCGCTTCATCCCTATTGGCGTCTTGGAACAGACCGCGCAGGCCTGCAACTTCAGGTGAACAGCGACCGCTACCTGCCTGTGAACACAGACACAATTCCGACCGGCGAAATTGCGGATGTTGCTGGCAGCCTGTTTGACCTTCGCCAAATTGCACCACCCAGTTTCGAAATTGATCACAACTATTGCCTTGGTCTGTCCGGCGAAATGGCCGAGATCGCGACACTTGCGTCAGACAAACTTCGATTGGTGATTGAAAGCGATGCACCCGGCCTTCAGATATTTACCGGCAAACCCTTTGGCATCGCCATTGAGCCGCAACATTGGCCCGACGCACCCCATCACGCCCACTTTCCGTCGATTGAGCTGCATCCCGATCAAACCTATAGCCAAACCAACCGCTATCGGTTTAGCGAGGTCTGAAAAACCTTGCTCTTGCGGCGCGGAACGACGATAGAACGCTCGTGCTGAAAACCCGGATCATACCTTGCCTAGACGTGGCCGATGGCCGCGTGGTCAAAGGCGTGAACTTCGTCGATCTGATCGACGCGGGCGATCCAGTGGAAGCGGCTATCGCCTATGATGCCGCCGGTGCGGACGAGCTTTGCTTTCTTGACATCAAGGCCACCCACGAAAATCGCGGCACAATGTACGATCTGGCACGACGCACAGCTGAACATTGCTTTATGCCACTGACTGTTGGTGGGGGTGTTCGCACACCCGACGACGTCCGCGCCCTCCTGCTCGCGGGCGCGGACAAAGTCTCGTTCAATTCCGCAGCGGTTGCTGACCCGGATGTTGTCGCTCGGGCAGCGGACAAGTTCGGGTCCCAATGCATCGTTGTGGCCATTGATGCGAAAACGGTCAGCCCCGGAAAGTGGGAAATCTTCACACACGGCGGCCGCCGCGAAACTGGAATTGATGCCGTGGAATTTGCGCAAACCGTCGAAGCCAAGGGGGCGGGTGAAATCCTTTTGACCTCGATGGACAGGGACGGCACGCGGGCCGGGTTCAACATTCCATTGACCCGCGCAATTTCTGATGCGGTTTCGATCCCTGTTATTGCATCCGGCGGGGCTGGAACCCTTGATCATATGGTTGAAGGCGTGACCAAGGGTGGCGCAAGTGCGGTGCTGGCGGCGTCTATTTTTCACTTTGGCGAATTCACCGTAGGCCAGGCCAAGGCGCATATGGCCGCCGCTGGCATACCTGTGAGGCTGTAATGTCCGACGTATTGAACACGCTTGCCGCAACGATTGCGGCCCGAAAAGATGCAGACCCAGACAGTTCCTGGACCGCGCGCCTATTGGCAGCGGGGCCAGAGAAAGCGGCGGAAAAGTTTGGCGAGGAAGCCATCGAAGCCGTGATCGAAGCGGTGCGTGGGGATCGTGATCGTTTGACCGAAGAAGCCGCAGATGTGCTGTACCACCTGCTGGTCATGCTGGCGGCACGTGACGTGTCGCTTGAAGACGTTTACGCGGTTCTGAAACGTCGCGAAGGCACATCAGGGTTGGACGAGAAAGCCAACCGCTGACGTTTTCCAGATCGTCATTAGAAAAGTTCGACTTCGTTGGCAGGCTCTTTCTTCGGGGATTCAAGAACCGGCGCATCATCCACAAGTTTCATCTTCGCCACACCCGTGCTTGGCCAGAACCGCAACCGGCGCGCTTTGTCACCACCCACATTTTCGGCGTCGCATGGGATGTTTTCACGGCTTAGATAGTCGCGGCCGAATTGTGCGTTGCGCGCGCCAATATCGGTGCGTCCCGCCAACATCGAACTGCCGCCAAACAATTTACCGTGTAACCGCGGACGTTCCGCCCCCAGCGGCATCATTTGGTTGATCAGCCTGTCCATCGCCACGGCACCGGACGATTCGTGTGATCCATCGCTTTTCATGTCAGGCAGCAAAAGATGGTTCATCCCGCCAACGCGTGCCACAGGATCCCAAAGACAGATCGAAATACACGACCCAAGGATGGTCGAGATGACCATGTCGTCTTCGCGTCCGACCGCTGTGTCACCCTGAACAATATAGACCGAGCTCATTTCACTTTTTCCTGTTCTGGTTTTGACACCTGGGCCAAAATGGCGGACGCAATATTGTTCAAGCTGGCGACTTCCATAACAGCGCCAAGATCACGAGCAGCTTTGGGCATACCATCGACAACCGAAGACGCCCCATCTTGCGCAATCGTGTAGGCCCCGGAATTGCGCAGTTGCAACATCGGTGCGGAGCCGTCTTTGCCCATGCCGGTCAGCATCACAGCGACAATCTTCTTTGCGTGATAAACGGCAGAAGAAAACAAAACATTGACCGAAGGCACATAGAGTTCGGAACCATCTTCTTTGGGAAGGTTCACGCAAAGATTTGGCCCCTCAGACAATGCCAGATGCGTTCCGCCACCCGGTGCAAGTTGGATCACACCCTGCTCCAGTGGCGCACCATCCTGTGCAAGACAGACTTTGGGAGCCACCGTACGTTCAAGCCGTGCGCAGAAACTTTCCAGAAATGCAGGCGGCATATGTTGTGCAATCAGGGTCGGCGGACAATCTTTCGGGAATTCCGATAAAACCGTCGTTAAAGCATCAACGCCCCCTGTCGAAGACCCAACAATCACAATGCGGCCATTCCATCGGAGCCGTTCGGGCGGCGTTTGCACAACAGGCACGCTTCGCTTTGTGGTTTGTCCGCGCGGGTTACTGGATGCAGCAGCCACAACCACTTCGGCCAAATCCGTGTTGGTTCTGTCTTTGTTAAGAGATGCGATGTCCACGCAATCAAAAGCACCCAAGGACAAGGCTTTGATGGCGGCGCCGCTTTTTTCGGTGGTGCGTGTGGACACCATCACAACCGGCATCGGGCGCAGGCGCATCAGGCGTTCAAGAAACGAAAGACCGTCCATTTTCGGCATGACCACGTCAAGCGTAATCACATCCGGGTTCAATGCGCGGATCAGCTCACGTGCCTCATAAGGATCGCAGGCTTCGCCCACAATTTCGATCTGCGGATCCCGCAACAAAAGTGCGCGGATCATAGCCCGGATCGACCGGGTATCATCTACGATGATTACACGAACATTCCGTGATGAATTAGGCAGCGACATGTTTGGGCTTCACTTGAAACACGTTGCCGGGACGTATCGCACTTTGGATTTAACGAAGGGTTGAAAACAGAACGTCCAATTTCGGTTTTAACTGTGTTCTCAGGCTTCCATGGGGAAACTTAAGTACAATCCTTCACAGTAAACATCGGCCTCGCGGCCAACGTGAAACATCGTGTAGGTCAGACCCGTCTCGCGAAGACGGCGCACGCCGGCATGTGACACCAGTGTCGATGCTTCACGTGGATCTGACAGCCCGGATGTGTTGTCGCCGCAGATCATCTGGCGTGGTGACACCATCAATTCACCGCTGTTCCCAAAAGTACCGGGCCCGATCACAATCGGGTTGCTGTCGGGTTTGGTGTTCAGAATATGTGCTTCCAGCTTGATACGGTTCAGCCAGAGGATGGGCAGAAATTCTCCGCCTTTGGTCAATACTTCGTCGCCTTTGCGCAAAGCAATCGAATGCACATCGCCAAAGATTGTCCGCACACGCGTCATCGGCGCAAGACCGGGAAGCGGCCAGCGTTCGAGCTGGACCTTCGCAACGGCATCATTTTCGATATTATTTTCGGTGCTTTCGGGGTGAATTTCCACCACGTTTGGCGCTTTGCGTCCGTCGGCCTTTTGATTTGGCTGACTTGCGTCACAAGGCGATCCGTCTTTGTCCGGTGTTCTGGCTTTTGACAATGCACGCGCAAGACGATCGGAAAGCTCTGAACCTATAGTGTCTTGAATACTCACTAAATAACCTCACACACATATCACCAACAAAGCGGCGATTTTGGGTGAGGCACGTCATCGTCACCCGACGACGCACCTCGTTCATTTGTCCGGTTCTTGCGGAACCGAAAACACTCACACACAACCAGAAAAACAGAGTGACGTTACCTGATCGCTCACAGGATGGTTGTCGCACGGTTGCTAGGCAATAACTTGACGCTAATTCTAACAAACGAGGCGCTTTTGGGAACTTCCAGATAAACTTGCGACCATTTTAAGATGCGTGGTGTTTCCGGTTCAGCAACGATGCTTGCGTTCGCACATTCGGGCGATGGTCAGGGCCATGAAAACAAGGGGTGCGTGTTTCGCGTACCGACACAATGACAGTAACCAATTTGGCACGCGTAAGGCAGAATTCACCCCCAATGCCTTGGTTTTTGCGGGCGTCAACACAGTGTTTCCCCATATAGATTTGAGCGAAGGCCCACATACAGGGCTATGCCACCGAAGATTGTGCCCACAGATCGTAAAATCCTTATGACATCCGACCTGCCCGCCGCCCTTGAAGACCTGATCGCCTGTCCGACCTGTGACGCGCTCTATAAGGCTGAAATCCCAAAGGCCGGCGCCAGAATGGCATGTAAAAGGTGCCACCGGGTTCTGATTTCGCCCGGACGGCGCGCGGGCGCCAAAATCATTTTGCTTGCGCTGGCGGCCTTTGGCCTGGTGATGGGCGCAGTCTTTCAGCCCTTCTTGTCGATCAAACGGTTTTGGATCACCCGCGACGCAACGCTGGTTGAAACGGCGCTCGCGTTCGAAGGTCCGCTTCTTATCTTATCCATTGCAATGCTGGCGCTGGTCATCTTGCTGCCAGTGACGCGCTTGTTGCTGACAGTTTATGTGCTTTCGCCTTTGGTTCTGAACAAGCCCGCCCTGCCCTTTGCACGTGTCGCATTTCGTATCGCAGAAACACTGCGCCCGTGGTCGATGGCCGAGATCTTTGTTCTTGGGGCCGCAATAGCTTTGATCAAGATTGTCGATCTGGCCCATGTGTCGCTTGGGCCTGCCGTGTGGCTTTTCGGCGGGTTTGTCATTCTTTTGGCGTTGCAAAACACGTTAATGTGCCGCTGGAGCGTCTGGAAGGCCTTGGACGATGCATAAGGTCCTTACTGCCGAAACTGCCGGATTGATCGGATGCCAAAGATGCGCGCGGGTTTGGGGCGCAGAAACGAACCGATGTGCCAGATGCGGTGCCAGATTAAAGGCGCGTCGTCGGCATGGGGTATTCTGGGTCTGGTTCTGGTGGGTTGCCGGACTGGCCGCCTATATACCCGCCAATCTTTTGCCGATGCTGGAAACCCGCGTACTTCTGACCAAAAGCGATGACACAATCGTGGCGGGCGCCCTAAAACTTGCCAGTCACGGCTCGGTTCTGATTGCCGCGGTGATTCTTTTGGCGTCCGTGGCGATCCCAATTGCCAAGTTCGCCGCCATCGCGCTTTTGGCACGGTCAGTTTCCGGCGGGCGCGGGCTTGGCTCGAATTGGAACCACCGGATCTATGAGGCGGTTGAATATATCGGACGCTGGTCGATGATCGATGTCTTTGTCGTCGCGGTTTTATCGTCACTGGTCCAGTTTTCGGTGATCGCCACCGTAAAACCGGGATCTGCGGCACTGGCATTCACGGTTTCGGTCATCTGTACGATGCTATCGGCGCAAAGCTTTGATTCCAGACGCATTTGGGACGCCGATCAATCAGCGGAGCTCAAAAAATAATCAATCTGACATTTGCATAATTAAAAATGTTCACAGAAATCGTGAATGAAACGTGAAAACCGTCAAATACGTTCGCCGCACAGTTGAAGCACGTTTCGAATTCGGGAATATTTTCCCTTACGGCACTTTCAGGGAAAAAGTTTCAAGGGGCCAGGGTCGTTGGCCATGACGGGGTAAAAAGTGTGCAATGTTCGTGTGTTATGTCACCTTGAGGCGGTCAGTCTGGTGTTCCAGACACGGCCTAGAGACTCGGCAGTCTTAAAACTGTCGACCGAGGTATTGCATAACGTAAACCTTTTTAATTGAAGGGCCGGCGCACCGTGAGGCGTCGGCCCATTTCACGTTTGGGTGCATTTTCACGTACCACTAAGGCCCATAAAGCTCGTCAGCGCGACGTTCGAATGCCCGTACCACGCGGGTCATCGCTTCGTTGAAGAAGATCGTCGCTGTGGACTGTAAAATCCTGTTTCTAAAGGCAAAATCAACGTGAAAATGAACGTCTGAGCCTCCACCTTCAACATCTTCGAACATCCAGTTCGACACCATTTTGCTGAAGGGACCATCCAGATACTCGGTGTCGATCTTTTTGGCGTCGGGCCAGATCGTAACCCGACTGCCAAAGCGTTCACGGAAAACTTTGAAAGAAATCACCAGATCGGCCAAAACAACGATGTGGTCGCCATGGTCCGTCGTTTCACGAATACGCGCCGCAGCCGTCCAGGGCAGGAATTCCGGGTAACGCGCCACATCCGCCACAAGATCGTACATCTGTTGGGCGGTATAGGGCAGTCGTTTGGTCTCTGAATGGGTCGGCATGCGCTTTGGTCTGGTCTCTCGTTGCCCCTTACGTGTAGAGACCAACCCCGAGGGTCAAGGGGGAAGACAGCGTGACGCAAACATATGTGATCGATCAGTTGATCTCGGCCAAATCCATCGCGGCACGGATCGAGACGCTGTCGCGCGAAATTCAGACCACGTTTAAGGGCACGGACAAGTTGATTGTTGTCGGGCTTTTGCGGGGATCTTTTGTCTTTATCGCCGATCTGGTGCGCGAATTAGACATGAACGTGGAAGTCGATTTCCTGGAAACGTCGTCTTATGGCGACAGCATGGTGTCGTCGCGCGAAGTGCGAATCCTGAAAGACCTGCGCGGCGAAATTGAAGGCCAGGATGTGCTGGTCGTGGAAGATATCGTCGACACCGGGCACACGCTCAGCCATGTTTTGCAGCTTTTGCGCTCACGCAACCCCCGAAAGCTGGAAACCATTGCGCTTTTGGATAAACCAACCCGACGCGAAACCGACATTCGCGCGACTTGGACCGGGTTCGAGATTCCTGATGAGTTTGTCGTGGGTTACGGGATTGATTACGCACAAAGGAACCGGAATTTGCCCTATATCGGCTGCGTTCGGTTCACGGACACACCGGCGGAAGATTGAGACTGAGGCGGTTTCGCCACAAGACTGGAAACACTTTATTTGTATTTTATGCGTAACGTAGATCACGGCGCGATATTGAGTAAGGTGCTCAGTGGGTGGGGCGTCGAAAGGAATTCCTTTGCGATTGCCCGGATTCGCCCTTCTTGTTTTCTTGAACGCTGGCTTTGCGGTTGCACAAGATGCAACCGGTTTGGGCGACATTTCCACAACGCTTAGCCAAGGTGCTGACTATCAATTGGGCGGCGCGGCGCATTCTGTCTTGAAGCCAACCAAAATCATTGCACCCGCCAGCATTCAGTCACGCCTGCGCATGTCCGTCCCCCGTTTAATCCGCCAGACACAGGAAACCATCCGAAACACGGCAGTTGGCGGGCTACGGGTCTATTTCGGCGAAGCCTGGAACGAAGGGCCAGACGTTTTCCAGCTTGGAACCGCGCTGACGACCGGGCCGACAACGGCTGGCGTCGCCGTCACTTACGAAGACGAAACACGCGCGCTCGCCAGTTCAGAGCTTTATCTGGACTATGCAATCACAGAACGTTTTAGCGTGGGCGTCTCGGGAATATTGAATGACGATGTAACCCAAGACGACACGCAAGTTCCCCAGTTTGGTTTGAACGCCGAAGTCAGTTCGTCCAGTGGTGCTTTCCTCAGGGGCGGTATCGCGGATTCCCGTGATAACTCACCGATTTTCGGGCTTGCCATCGGACTTCGATTTTAAGCGATCCCCATCAAGGTTGGTTCCGCCCGCTTCAGCGCCGCGCCAATATGTTTGCGCACCCGCACCAACCGACCTGAATGCACATAATCCACATGACTGGCGACCCAGACAGACGTGACAGGTATGTCTTTTGGGATCGACAAGCGCCGCAAACCGGGCCAGCGATCCCCCAGAAACACCGGTAGAATAGCCGTTCCCACCCCATCTGCGGCAAGTCCGGCCAATGTTGCGAAACTGTCGACCGAGATCATGGCGTTTACACCTTGCGCACGCAGCCAATCCCCGGCCACTGACCGCGCTGGCGGACCAGATAGCCCCAAAAGCCCGTCCGCGCCGTCTTTTGAACTATAAACCCCGAAACAAAATCTCGCGACCGCCTCGCCTTCCAGCTCTTTTGGCAGGCTGACGGCAGCGCGTACCGCAACATCGGCCTGCGAGCGGCCTAAATCCAGATGCGCATTGTCCGAAATCAAATCGATCGGCGTGTTTAAGCTGCGCGAGGCTTCGGCGACAATTGGCCCCAAAAGTGTTTGGCAGAAGGTATCGGTTGAGGTCACGCGCACCCCGCTGACCAAGCTTGGGCGTTCGGCATCAATCATCTGTTCGACCTGTCCCAAAGCGCCTGTCGCTTCGCGCATTGCTTCGATCAAACCAAATCGATCCGCCAGTACCCGGTATCCACGCCGCGTTTTTTCAAACAATCGCACGCCTTGGCGTTCCTCGAAGGCGGCAATTCGGCGCAATACCGTTGCATGGTTGACCGATAGAACCCGTGCCGCTTCGGCGACAGAACCATGATCGGCCACGGCCACGACATATCGAACGTCATCCCAATTTGGTTGTGCACTTTTCGACATACCATCTGCATTAACGCAGGGTTTGCAAAACGCCAAGTCTCTCTAGGCTGGTGGCAGATTACAAAAACAATTCACATCAGAGAGGAAACCCCCATGACGAAATTCATACTCGCATCAGTTTCTCTGGCCGCCCTTGTACTGGGCACCACAGTTTGGGCCGGTGGCCACGGCGGCAACCCCGCTGTCAAAGCCCGGCAGGCTCATATGCAGCTTTACAGTTTCAACCTGGGCGCACTTGGCGCGATGGCCAAAGGTGACGTCGAATACGATGCCGAAGCTGCAATGGCCGCGGCGAGCAACATCGCGGCGCTGGCTGCATTCAATCAGGCCGCTTATTGGTTGCCCGGCACATCGAACGCCGAACTTGGTAAAGAAACCCGCGCCTTGCCAAAGATTTGGGAAGCCGGATCAACTGCCGGACAGATTAACGAAGAACTTGCGACCGCGTCGGCTCAACTTGCCGCTGTCGCAGGTGACGGAAAAGCCGAGATGGCGGCTGGTCTGGGCGGCGTTGGTAAAGCCTGTGGTGATTGCCACAAAGCTTACCGTGCGCCAGCCAATTGATCATACGATTGATCATATCGGGGGCTTTCGGGCCCCCGGTTGACTGATGTTGCGCCTCCTGACGCTTCTCTTCTGCGTTGGCCTTGTCGTTGCAGGTTCGGTGTTGTGGTTCACACGCGCAGAACCAGTGGCGCCAGAACGCTTTACCGCGCTCAGTGGTGATGTGGTTCACGGTGAACAGGTGTTTTATGCAGGCGGCTGCGCATCCTGCCACCAGGCCGAGGGTCAAACCGACGATCCGACGCGGTTGCCCGGCGGCCAACGCTTTGTGACCCAGTTCGGCACATTCGTTGCCCCCAACATTTCGCCCGACCCGATTTTCGGCATCGGAGAATGGTCGCTGACCGACTTTGCATCGGCTGTTTTGAACGGTACATCGCCTGAAGGCCGTCACTACTTCCCTGCGTTTCCGTACACAACATACACCCGGATGACCGATCAGGATGTGGCTGATCTTTGGGCTTTTATGCAAACACTTCCCTCCGCCGACGTCGAAAGCCAACCCCACGACGTAGGCTTTCCTTTCAATATCCGCGCGTCACTTGGGCCTTGGAAAAAGCTGTTCCTGAACACCGATTGGGTCCAGCCAGCGACGACACCCGAAGCTGAGCGTGGCCGCTATCTGGTCGAAGCTTTGGGCCATTGCTCCGAATGCCACACACCGCGCAACCTGTTGGGTGGCCTTCAAACCGCCAATTGGATGTCGGGCGCGCCCAACCCATCAGGAAAGGGCCGTATTCCCGGCGTTACACCAGCGCATCTGGATTGGAGCCCGGAAGACATCGCCTATTACCTTGAAACTGGCTTCACGCCCGATTTCGACAGCGCAGGCGGTGAAATGGCAAATGTCATTGAAAACATGTCAAAATTGCCCCCGGAAGATCGCGCGGCCATCGCGGCCTACGTCAAAGCCTTGAATTAAACCCGCGCCGAGCCCAGAGATCATTTCTGGGTCAAGCCCGACCCAGTTTGGCCAAACGTGCATGCCGAAGGCGCGCGAAATCTTCGCCTGCATGATATGATGATCGGGTCAAAGGCGTTGCAGAGACCATTAAAAATCCCTTGCCGTATGCCGCTTTTTCATAACTCGCGAACTCATCCGGTGTCACAAAACGATCAACCCGGTGATGTTTCGGCGTTGGCTGCAAATACTGGCCAATGGTCAGAAAATCGATGTCGGCCGCGCGCATGTCTTCCATAACTTGGCTGACGGCCTGACGATCTTCGCCCAAACCGACCATAATGCCGGACTTTGTGAACATGGTCGGGTCCAGCTCTTTTACCCGCTGCAACAGTCGCAGCGAATGAAAATATCGCGCGCCCGGGCGGACTTCGGGGTAAAGGCCCGGAACCGTTTCAAGGTTGTGATTGAACACGTCGGGTTTCGCATCCACCACGATGTCCAGAACCGAGGGATCGCATTTGATGAAATCGGGCGTCAGAATTTCAATTGTCGTGCCCGGAGATTGCCGCCGAATGGCGCGAATGGTCTGGGCAAAGTGTTCCGCACCGCCATCTTCCACATCGTCACGGTCGACGGATGTAACCACGACATGGTTCAGCCCCAGTTTCTTAACCGCATCGGCAACCCGACCGGGTTCAAAAACATCCAAGGCTTCGGGCGGCTTGCCTGTTGCAATGTTGCAGAACGTACAGGCCCGCGTGCAAACGTCGCCCATGATCATCATGGTTGCGTGACCCTGGCTCCAGCATTCACCAACGTTTGGGCAACCGGCCTCTTCACAAACGGTGACCAGCTTGTGCTCGCGCATGATGTCGCGGGTTTGTTTGTAACCGGAACTTGTTGGCGCCTTTACGCGGATCCAGTCCGGCTTTTTAGGCTGTGCATTGTCCGGACGATTGGCTTTTTCCGGATGGCGCAAGCTGGGAATGCTGAGGTCTTTGCCGGTCATGTCAAATCCTTAGTGCTGTCATCTTGGTGATATCCATCCCGCCCCAAAAAGTCCAACAGACAGAACGGCTTGCATGACGGCTATGCAAAGACCGTGTTTCCTTCCTGATTTCCGGCCCACACTTAATATATCATAAACCATATCATTCGAAATTTACTATATAAGATAAATAGTTAACGGATGACCTTTATGTCGATTCTTCGCGTTTTTCTTGCCTTGTCGCTTGTTGTTGTCCTGACAGATCAATCATCCGCCGCCACTGAGACCGATTGGCAAGGCATTCGGCTGGATCACGCAACCTACGATGCGGCTCAGGCGTTTCCCGATCTTTTGGCCATTTGGGATCAGCGCTTTGTACCCCGCAACGAGGGGGCCCCAACGGACTGGCTTGGGATCACTCTCCAACTGATTGTTTTGCTGCTTGGATCGCTGTGGGTCGCACTTGCCTTGCCGCGTTACCGTCAACAAAAGATTGTTCAGGTGTCGCGCGCAGCCCGCGAAATATCGCGAATACGCTGGACCATGGCACGCAACCCGTTTGAACGCTGAGATGACAGGTGATCGTTAAGGCCCAAACGTTCCATTTCCGCTGTGGCATCAATTGCAAGAACGGCGTCGACCGAAAGCCCGGAATACAGCGCTTTTAGCACTGCGATTAGCCCACGCACGATCATCGCGTCGCTTTCCCCATCGAATTCCAAGATCGCACCAGCACCCGTTCCTTCGACTGTTGGCACCAGCCAAACCTGACTGGCGCAGCCATCAACCTTGGTTGCGGGCACTTTTTGGTCCTCGGGCAAAGGGTTCATCGCCTTTCCCAGATCAATCACATGTCGGTAACGGTCTTCCCAGTCATCCAGGAATTCAAACGTTTCGGCGATCTCTTCAAATGCGTCTTGAGCCATGGATCATGAGTTAGGGTGCGACGACCAAAAGGTCCAGAGCGAGACGCTTTCCAAGCCATCAGGATTAAGCTAGCACTATGCCCGACAAAGGGGCGAAGATGATGACCGCAAAACGTTTGGCATTGATGACACTTTTCGTGGTCGGGCTTTCGGGCTGTGCGGCGGTCAATGAAAGCCGCTTTAACCCGCTGAATTGGTTCGGTTCAGAAGAAGAAACCCTTGATCCGATTGCCGTGGAAAACGAACGCCGCCCCTTGGTGGCCCAGATCACCGGTCTTGTGATTGAACGTACGCCGGGTGGTGCCATTATTCGTGCAACCGCCCTGCCGCCAACCCAAGGCTGGTTTGATGCCGAATTGATCAGTGCCAATCAAGATGATGACCCGGTGGACGGCGTCTTGGCTTTTGCATTCCGCGCCATTCCACCAGAAACGCGCCAAGCGCAGTCAACAGAACGATCCCGCGAATTGTCAGCTGCGGTCTTTGTGACGAACCTGACGCTGGCCAACACATCGACGGTGCAAGTCACCGGCCAGCTGAATTCACGCGTCATCCGGCGGTAAGGCAAAAGGGCTGCAAATTTTGTCGCAGGGCTAGCTTAAATCTCGAAGACTTCGACCATGTTTCCGTTGGCTTTCAGGCCCAGCTCGCCCCTGCAAAGCCGCAAGGCGTCTTCACCAAAGGCTTCGCGTCGCCACCCCTTCAATGTGGCACCGTCATGGATGCCTGCCGAAATTTCATCCAGTTCAGACGATGTGGCAATCAGCTTTTGCGCAACGCCCAATTGTTCAGAACGTGCCTTTAGGAGAACCCGCAAAAGATCTGCCAAAGCGGGATTAACCTGAAGTTTGTCCCGCGAACGATCCGCTTTGGGTTGGCTTTCGACGGGTGTATCAATACCGGCCTGCACAGCAGCCAAAAGACCGTCAGCAACTTCGCCTTTGCGGGCTTCGCGCAACAACAGACGTGACCGGCTCAAGTCGTTTACGGTTTTTGGTTTCGTTGACGCCAGTTCCAGCAACGCATCATCCTTGATTACACGATTGCGGGGAATGTTCTTGGTGCGGGCATAGGTTTCGCGGAACCGCGCCAATTCGCGCACGATGGCCAGAAAACGCCCCGAGCTTGTACGGGTTTTGATCCGGTGCCACGCGTATTCAGGCTCAACAACATAGGTGCCGGGATCGGTGAGAATGCCGAGCTCTTCTTCGACCCACGCCAACCGGCCGGATTGTTCCAGTTCGGACGCAAGGTATTCGTAGATGCCGCGCAAATGCGTAACGTCCGCCAAGGCATAGTTCTGCTGCGCCTCGGTCAAAGGCCGTCGTGACCAATCCGTAAAGCGCGAGGTTTTATCCAGCTGTGCCTTTACGATCTTACGCACCAGCGTTTCATAGCCGACCTGTTCCCCAAACCCTGCGACCATTGCCGCGACCTGGGTATCAAACAACGGCGTTGGAATAACGCCGCCTTCGATAAAGAAAATCTCGATGTCCTGGCGCGCGGCGTGGAATACTTTTACCACCGTTTCGTCGCGCATCAGATCATAAAGGGGATCAAGCGATATGCCCTTGGCCAAAGGATCAAGCAGAACAGCGCTTCCTTCGACTTCGCTGGGAACAGCAAGCTGAACAAGGCAAAGTTTCGAATAATACGTCCGTTCGCGCAGAAACTCGGTATCAACGGTTACATAAGGGAACTGCTTCGCCGTTTCACAAAAGGCCGCCAACGCTTCCGTCGTGGTTATTGTAATCATTCTGTAAGGGGGCCTTTTTTCTTCAATCGGTAAGTTTTTCTCTAATCACTAATTCGGGCATTGATAATCGTTTCATCCCTGACGGGCAAGTGAAGGGTCGATCTGTCGCCTAAGGCGAACCGGCGCAAAACTGCAGGATAGAGTTTATGTTCGACTTTCAGCACCCGTGCTGCCAGTTCCTTTGGCGTATCGTCTGGATGAATGGGCACCGAAGCTTGGCCAAGGATCGGCCCGGCATCGAGTTCGGCGGTGACTTCGTGAACGGTGCAACCCGCTTTTGTGTCACCTGCATCCAGCGCGCGGGCATGAGTATTCAAGCCCGGATATTTCGGTAAAAGCGACGGGTGAATGTTCAGCAAACGCCCCGTCCAATGATCTACATATGCCGGGGTCAGGATACGCATGAACCCTGCGTGGCAGATGATATCGGGTGCGGCCTGTTCCAGCCGTTCGGTCAGTGCGGTTTCGAACGAGGTGCGATCTGCAAACTCCCGGTGGTTGACGACGTCGGTGTCGATGCCAAGGTCTTGGGCCTTGGTAAGCCCGCCGGCATCCGGTGTGTTCGAGATCACCAGAACAGGGCGTGCCGGATGATCACCGACCATATCGCGGGCCAGCGCTACCATATTGGAACCGCCGCCCGAAATAAGGATGGCGATGCGTTTCACAGAAGATGACCGCTGTAAGTGACGCCCTTGCCTTCGACGATGCGACCGAGTTGGATTGGGGTTTCGCCCTGCGCTTTGAAGCTCTCTATAAGCGCGGGCGTTTGATCTTTGTTCGCCACGACAATCATGCCAATTCCGCAATTGAAGGTTTTCAGCATCTCGGCTTCGGACATACCACCTTCGGCAGCAAGCCATTGAAAAACACCGGGCATGGCCCAGGCGGCCAGATCTATTTCAGCCCCGAGGCCGCCCGGCAGCACACGCGGGAGATTTTCGGTCAAACCGCCGCCGGTGATATGGGCCAGCGCATGAACGCCACCGCCGCGCATCGCCATCAAAGGCGTTTTCACATAGAGCCGCGTTGGTGCCAGCAATGCGTCGCCCAAAGTGCCCTTTTGCCAAGGACAATCGGCATCCCAGCCAAGCCCGCTTTTTTCAACGACACGGCGCACCAGTGAAAACCCGTTTGAATGGACGCCGTCGCTGGCAAGACCAATCAATTCATCGCCTTTTTGAACGGCTGGCATCGACTGCCCCCGCTCCATGGCTCCAACCGCAAAGCCTGCCAGATCGAAATCCCCCGGCGCATACATGCCCGGCATTTCAGCGGTTTCGCCGCCAATCAATGCACAGCCCGCACGAACGCACCCTTCGGCGATCCCTTCGATCACGGCGGCTGCGTGATCCAGCTCAAGCTTTCCAGTTGCAAAATAATCTAGGAAAAACAAAGGCTCGGCACCTTGACAGACAAGATCGTTGACGCACATGGCCACCAGATCAATGCCAACGCTTTCGAAGTGCCCGGTTTCAATGGCGATTTTGAGCTTTGTGCCAACGCCGTCCGTGGCGGCCACCAACACCGGGTCATCGAAACCTGCGGCCTTCAAATCGAACAGCGCGCCGAAACCACCAAGCCCTGCCACAATGCCCGCACGATCGGTGCGCTTGGCGGCGGGTTTGATCCGCTCGACCAATGCATTCCCGGCGTCGATATCCACACCTGCATCCGCGTAAGTCAGCCCGTTTTTGATCATTCTGATGCCCTCGTCCATCGCCTGACGGGGGCCTAGCCGATGCCTGCCTGAAAGTCCACGCGAGACCCGCTTTGTTTGAACTGAACGACCAGACACGTTAACCTTTCATTAATCATTCTGTTCGCTCGAAGGTGACATGTTATGCGCGTCGGTTTTTTCGTCTTGGGTCTGTCGATTGGCCTGACTTTTGGAATGTCTGCCGTGGCCGAGGTTCGAGTGATCGATGGCGACACGCTTGAAATGGACGGAACCGTGTACCGCATTAACGGCATTGATGCGCCCGAGCATGGACAGACCTGCGATGACTGGCATTGTGGACAAGCGGCGACAAAGGCGATGGTTGACCTTGTCAAAGGACAAGACGTGCTTTGCGATCCGGTTTCATCAGATCAATACGGCCGGGTGATCGCAACTTGTTTTGTTGACGGAACAGATGTGGGCGCAGACCTGGTCGACAAGGGTTTGGCTTGGGCCTTTGTGAAATACTCGGATGTTTATGTGGCCGAAGAAACAGCTGCACGGAACCGCGGACTTGGAATTTGGTCCGGGTCTTTCACCGCCCCATGGGATTTGCGCGCGGCACACTGGCAACGTGCCGAAGTCCAAGAACCGTCTGCCCCACCTGGATGCCCGATCAAGGGCAACATCTCGGATAACGGGCGGATTTATCACACACCATGGTCACCTTGGTATGATCGCACGCGCGTGAGTTCACACAAGGGCGAACGCTGGTTTTGCTCAGAATCCGATGCCCTTGCCGCTGGCTGGCGTGCGCCTTACTGGAATTGAAGACACGTCTGGCGCTTGACCGGATCATCCGGTCTGGTAAGCCCTGTTCACGGTCGGGCCTGTAGCTCAATTGGTTAGAGCAGAGCGCTCATAACGCTTTGGTTGGGGGTTCGAGTCCCTCCGGGCCTACCAGAACATTGTTTTTAATCAATTTTTTCAGATCGTTATCCGAATTTTTGGCGAACCTTTCAGAATGGTTCGCCAGATTTTGACCCCGATTCAGGCTCTCATCCAGCTTCTCAAAAGCTGCATCCGCAAGGCTCGCTCTGCCAAACTTTGAACAATATCTTTGAGCCCCTGCGAGAGACAGATGACCACTCACCGACATGATCTCGTGAGCCGTCCCACCTGCTTCGGCAATTCGCCGACACATCGCCTTTTTCAAGCCATGCGCAGAACAGTTCTTTAAACCCGCTTTGTCACACCAAGCCCGCATGGACGTCCCAAGACCATTAGCCGTCCTCTGACGCCCACCTGAACCGCCCCGTGTTTGCCGGAGGCTGATTGATCTTAGTTATGCGGCCATGTCTGATCTTTCCAGAGCCGCATAGAAGTTTGTCTCGGCTTCTGCTGGCGGGATGTTCCCGATGGGTCCCAGCAGGCGGCGGTTGTTGA
>CALKXV010000023.1 GCA_938005545.1 uncultured Paracoccaceae bacterium | reverse complement strand
CCCGCCCTCTCGCGACGTACGTCAGTACGGCGCAATCTCATTATGGTGACCAAAGCCGACTGCCCGTCAAATCGCGGGTCGACGTGATTTTTATGTTGTCTGCCAAGGGTGTAAGAGCCAAAGCTCCTTCAAATCGCAGACGTTTCAAGTCGTATACCGTGCAGCCGTCCGGTGCTGAAACCTCAACGTTCACGACAATCAAAGTGGCCTCTTCGCAGGCCTCCAAGGCCTCGGATGCCGCGACTTTGCCCGTGGCGTGTAGCACTGTGGCACCGCCCACCTGAAACCACCGCATCCGCCCTTTGACGTCAAAATCACCCCGCGCGAAAGCTTCGGGCTGAACAACGGGATCGCCGTCATTTTCCAACCAGACATCCGCAGCGAAGCCGTCGCCTTTGGGTTTTGATAAGGCGCGTCCGTTCTCGGTCATTACTCCGACCAATCCGCCCGTTTGACTGATCAAGGCCATGGGTCTTTCAGCTCCAGACCAAACGACCAAAGCGAAGGCCACAACGGGTATGCCCATAAATCGGCCCCGTCCTTGCCAGATGACCAGCATCAAGCCGCCAAGTGCCATCATCGGGACCACCAGATCTGGCGGGGCCACCACGAATGAAAGTGATCGTGGCCAACCCGCCACGGTTTCGGCGACCCATAATATCCACAAGATCGCCGGTTCCATCACCGACAGGCCAATCCACGCCAACCCAAAAGGTGACAGGATCGCGGCCAATACCGCGCCCGGAATGATCACCGCGCCCATCAATGGCACCGACACCACGTTGGCAATCAATCCATAGTGGGGGACTTGATTGAAATGCGCCGCTGCAAAGGGTGCTGTCGCCATCCCGGCCACAAAGGATGACAGCGCCACGCCCCCGATAAAGCGCAGCCACTTGGGCCAGCGCCGCTTTGTGCCCGGAGCCTGACGCATGGCACCGAAAACCGCGACCAGAGCCGTTGTTGCGGCGAAAGACATCTGAAATCCGGGGCCGTATAGCGCCTCGGGCCTAAGGGTCAGCACGATGAAAGCGGCCACTGCGACTGCGCGCAATGTGATCGCCCGTCGGTCCACCAAAACCGCTGCGAACATGACGCCAACCATGATAAAGGCGCGTTCCGTCGCAACATTGCCACCTGACAGGGCCAGATATACCGATCCGGCCAGCAGAGCTCCGACAGCGGCGATTTTTCGACTTGGCAGGTAGAGAGATGCCGGTGCCAGTGCCAGTCGCAGAAAGGCAAAGACGAACCCGGTCAAAAGCCCCATGTGCAGCCCCGAGATCGCCAACAGATGCGCCAGATTTGAGGCCCGTAAGTCCGCCAAAGTGTCTTGGTCCATTGCCGAACGGTCGCCGGTTGTGATCGCGGCGGCAAATGCCCCCGCCCGGTCCGGCAACGCGTTGCGCACAGCCGCCGACATTTGGAACCTGATCCGTTCGATCCACAGACCAAGCCCGCCTTGGGTATGCTCGCTCAACATCAAAACAGGTGTTCTTGTGTACCCGACTGCGCCCAGCCTTAAAAACCAAGCATGGCGGCGGAAATCATAGCCACCGGGTTCAACGGCACCGCCCGGTGGTGACAGATGGCCCGTCAGGATGACGCTTATGCCCGGTTCGGACTTGAGAAACCCTTGCAGGCCATGCAGCGAGACACGCACGCGTTTCGGCGTTCGGTTCGGCGGGACGTCGCGCAGAACCACCCGGTCGAGTGTTAATCGTTCGGCGTCCGAGCCTGAACGGTCAATTGCAACGATGCGCCCTTCGATGGGTCCGTAGTAGCGAAAGTCCAGCACGTTTTCGGCGACCAGGTTCGCTCTCAATCCCGCGACGCACAGCCCGCCTGTGGTCAGCAAAACGCCGATCCACAGCACGCGAGCACCGGCGTCAGAAAAGATGAATAATCCGACGCAACTTACTGATACTAAGCCAACTATTAGCCATTCAACTTTGGATGGTTCGAACGTCAGTGCAAAGTAGATCGCGATGCCTGTGCCATAAAATACTGGCGCCCATGGAAAGAGGTTTCCGCGCTGTCTGTCGATCAATTCGTTCAGCGTTTTAAACGGGCGCACCCTTGCCACCTCCGAACGCCTTGACTACACCCCTTAGGCCTACTCTCTTCTTGGTTTCCAAAAGGTTAATCCCCCATGACCGACCGCCCCGTCGTCACCCGCTTTGCACCCTCGCCCACAGGGTTTCTTCATATTGGTAGTGCGCGAACCGCGCTGTTCAACTGGCTGTTCGCACGCCATTCCGGTGGTAAATTTCTTTTAAGGATCGAAGACACCGACCGCGCGCGATCAACGCCGGAAGCGACCGAAGCGATCTTTGCCGGGTTGAAATGGCTTGGGCTGGATTGGGACGGTGATGCGATCAGCCAGTTCGACGGTGCAGGTCGACACGCTGAAGTCGCGCACCAAATGCTGGAAAATGGCAAAGCTTTCAGGTGCTTCTCGACGCAAGCTGAGATAGAAAGCTTTCGCGAAACCGCCCGTGCTGAGGGCAAGTCAACGCTTTATCGGTCGCCTTGGCGCGATGTTCCAGAAACGGACCACCCTGATGCGCCATTTGCGATCCGCGTGAAAGCCCCACGAGAAGGAAAAACCGTCATTCAAGACCACGTTCAGGGCGATGTGACGATCCGGAACGATCAATTGGATGATATGATTGTGCTCCGCTCAGACGGAACACCGGTTTATATGCTGGCCGTCGTTGTTGACGATCACGATATGGGTGTAACCCACATTGTCCGCGGCGATGATCATTTGAACAACGCCGCGCGCCAGATGCTGGTTTACAATGCCATGGGATGGGACGTACCGATTTGGGCGCATATCCCATTGATCCACGGCGAAGACGGCAAAAAGCTGTCAAAACGGCATGGTTCTTTGGGTGTCGAGGAATGGGCGGCCGAGGGCTACCCCGCGTCCGGCATGCGCAATTACTTGGCGCGCCTTGGCTGGGGCCATGGAGACGACGAATTTTTTACGACCGAGCAAGCGATTGACTGGTTCGATCTGTCGGGCATCAAGAAATCCCCCGCACGGTTCGATACCAAGAAGCTCGCCAATCTTTCCGGGCAACATATTGCGTGCGCAACCGATACCGAGGTGCTTTCGGGCATTCAGGAATATTTGACACTTTCAGGTCAGAAGTCGCTAACGGATTCTCAGGTCGCCGATATGTCGCGCGCCATGTATTGCCTGAAGGACAGGGCGAAGACTTACCCAGAACTTATTGAAAAAGCACATTTTATATTGACACAGCGGCCATTGCATCGAGACGAGAAAACAGAATTGTTACTGGATTCCGTACACATTGGTATGCTGCGTGAATTGACGCCGCAACTGCAAACTGGTAGCTGGGACCGCGAAACGCTGGAGAGAAACGTACAGTCTCTGGCCGAAGCACATGAGACCAAGCTCGGCAAGCTTGCAGGCCCAATCCGGGCTGCATTGGCCGGCCGGTCTGTGTCTCCAAGCATCTTTGACATGATGCTGGTGCTTGGCCGCGAAGAAACCGTGCAAAGACTTAAAGACGCGACAGCTTGATCCATGCGGAACCACAGGGGTCAACAAAGGCCGTTTGTGAAACCAAGAAAAGGGTACGAAAAATATGGCAGACACCCCCAAAACCGCCAAATTGACGATTGCTGACAAGGAATTCGAACTTCCCGTTCTGTCACCCACTGCCGGTCCGGATGTCATCGACATCCGTAAGCTTTATGCTCAAGCCGATGTGTTCACCTATGATCCGGGTTTCACTTCGACGGCCTCCTGCGACAGCACGATTACTTTTATTGACGGCGACAAGGGCGAGCTTTTGCACCGGGGCTACCCCATTGATCAGTTGGCTGAAAAGTCGCATTTCCTAGAGGTCTGTTACCTTCTTCTTTATGGTGAACTGCCATCTGCAACCGAGCTGGAAGATTTCGAGGCGCTTGTCACAAAGCACACCATGCTGCACGAACAAATGGTCATGTTTTTCAGGGGTTTCCGCCGCGACGCTCACCCAATGGCGATTATGACTGGTGTGGTCGGTGCCATGTCTGCATTTTACCATGACAGCACCGATATCTCGGATCCGCATCAGCGCGAAGTTGCGTCCATCCGCCTGATCGCCAAGATGCCGACGATTGCGGCCTGGGCTTACAAGTTTTCGATTGGGCAGCCCTTTGTGTATCCGCGCAACGATCTGGATTATGCGTCCAACTTCCTGCGCATGTGTTTTGCAGTGCCTGCTGAAGATTACGAAGTGAACCCTATCCTGTCGCGTGCCATGGATCGTATCTTCACGCTTCATGCGGACCACGAACAGAACGCTTCGACGTCAACGGTTCGATTGGCGTCGTCATCGGGTGCCAACCCGTTTGCCTGTATCGCCGCAGGCATCGCCTGCCTTTGGGGGCCGGCGCATGGTGGCGCGAACCAAGCCTGTCTTGAGATGCTGCGCGAAATTGGAACAGTTGACCGGATCCCTGAGTTTATTGAACGCGCGAAAGACAAGAGCGACCCATTCCGCCTGATGGGCTTTGGGCACCGGGTTTACAAAAACTTCGATCCTCGTGCGAAAGTCATGAAACAATCTGCGGATGAAGTGCTGGGCTTACTTGGCATTGAAAACAACCCGACGCTTCAGGTTGCCATGGAACTTGAACGGTTGGCCCTTGAAGACCCGTACTTCAAAGAAAAGAAGCTTTATCCAAACGTCGACTTCTATTCGGGCATCATTCTGGATGCCATGGGCTTCCCAACCGCGATGTTCACGCCGATCTTCGCGCTGGCCCGTACGGTTGGCTGGATCAGCCAATGGAAAGAAATGATTGCCGACCCACAGAACAAGATCGGCCGTCCGCGCCAGCTTTATATCGGCGAGAATGCACGCGATTACACGGATGTCGAACAGCGTTAGGGTGGCGAAACCCATTTGTGCAACATCAAGATGCCCGGCCCATGTGGCTGGGCATCATGCATTTTCGAGAGTGAAAACTGAATTCGACACAGCCAATCACGGCGGCTTCCGAAATAATACGAAGCCATTTTAAGCTATTGTTAACGTTCGCCAACTATCTGATGCAAAGGCCGTTCAGCACGGTCTGTATGGCGTTGAGACGGTGCTTGGCCATGCGACAGGCCCTTAATTGCAGTTAAGCCTTAGCTATCGGTCGCATCTTTGCCGCAGATAGTTCTCAAAAGAAACACAATCTCACGCGATACGGAAAAATGCTGGCGGAATAGGCCGTTACGAATTGCTCGGTGCTGTCGATGGGAAACGAGAACATCATTCAGGATGCAACACTTGCCGAACGGGTCCTACCGATTGGCACTGTGCTCTCGGGCGATCAGTTCACGATTACGGATCAGCTGGGCGCCGGTGGCTTTGGTATAACGTATCGCGCCAAAGACAATGTTCTCGGACGTACGGTCGTCATTAAAGAGTGTTTTCCCGAAGATTTCTGCGTACGCCATGGCAAAAACGTGGTCGCTCGGAGCGAGACATATGTTAAGCCTGTTCGCTCGATCGTGCGTATGTTCATGCGCGAAGCCCAAAGTCTTGCCAAGTTAAGACATCCCAACATTGTCGGTGTCCACCGCGCGTTCGAAGAAAACGAAACAGCCTATATGGCTCTTGATTTAATTGACGGGCGTGATCTTTTCGATGTGGTAATTAGGGATGCAGTTGCGCTGTCGCCAACTCGGGTCCAATCTATACTTGTGCAAATGCTTGATGCGATTGAAGAAGTTCACAAATTGGGCCTTTTGCATCGCGACATCTCGCCCGACAACATCATCATAGAAAAGAACGGCACGCCTGTACTGATCGATTTTGGTGCCGCGCGCGCCGATTCCAGCCAACACACACGTGCGGTTTCGTCTTTGCTGGTTGTAAAAGACGGCTATTCACCGCAAGAATTTTATGCCGCTGGCACCGCGCAATCGCCAAGCAGCGATCTTTATGCCCTTGCCGCAACGTTCTATCATGTTTTGAATGGCACCGCGCCAGCCAATAGCCAGGCGCGGATGATAGAAATTGTCGGAAATCGGCCAGATCCCTGCATTCCCCTTGAAGGACGTATTGAGGGATACAGCCCAGAGTTTCTCCGCGCCATCGATTGCGCCATGAAAATCCATCCGAACGACAGGTTGCAATCTGCCGCCAAGTGGAAAAGCCTCATCTCGGACGCGGAAAATGACGACAAGTCAACGCCGATTCCGAACGCCCGTGCAGGCGGCGGCGATATAAGCTTAGAACTTGAGCTTTCGCTTACGAAGCTGGTTGAAGAGACCAACGTCGAAGTCAGACGGACATCGCAAATTCCTGTTGAAAAAAAGGAAGTTGCAGTCACCCCAAAAGAGCAGCAAAAGCCAGATTGGGTCAAAGAGTTTAATCAGGGCTCTTTCGTCCAGGCCAATGCAGAACCGGAATGCGAAGTTGACGACGAATTTTTCGAGGTGTGGGACGAAGACGAAGAATTACAACATAGTGACGCGGACCAGTCGAGCAACAACGACAAGCAACGTTCTGAAACGAACTGGATCGACCGCGCCAAAGAAAAACAGGAACGCATTCGCAGCCGACAAGAAGCAGATTTCGCAATGTTTGAGGCCAGAGAATGTGGTGAGACGACTGTTGCGCCAAGCACGGCTTTGGGATTTTCCGATGATCTGGCAGACGGGGCCGTCACCTCAGGACTTGCACCAAAAGAAGATATTAAATCGATCCGGTTTCTTGTCGTTCTTCTGATTTGTTTCGTTTTTGCGGCGTTCCTTCAAATTCGGTAATCTGCGCGACGGCTCCGACGTTCGAAGTGACGGCTAATTTTCCAATGTATTTTCTTTCCACCGCTCGTGGCCGATGAACTTTGCTGGCCATCGTGAAACTGTGACCGGCGCCGTCTGACAATGTGGTGCCAGTCAAGAATTTGTGACGTCACAATTCCGAGGTTTTCCGGGGTGTTCCTTGCGTCTGGAACAGTGACGACTATGACGGGACCTACAAATTCATAGAATGGCGCATTGAACCGTTAGGCAGATGTGCGTTCATTAATTTAAGGGTTCCTCATGGCCAAGGGTCAGGGCCGCGCGTCGCGGCACAAGAAGTCGATTAATCTGGCATTGCAGGGTGGCGGGTCGCATGGCGCCTTCACCTGGGGTGTTTTGGACCGAATGTTCGAAGAGGACGCGTTGTGGATCGAAGGCATCAGCGGAAGTTCGGCCGGGGCAATGAATGCGGTGGTGGCGGCGCAAGGCATGTACGACAGCGGTGCCGAGGGCGCGCGCGCGATGTTGGAATCTTTCTGGAGCCGCATTTCGCAGGCCGGTCAATCAAGCCCCATACAGCGCACCCCTTTTGATATCATGACGGGTTCGTGGTCGCTGGATAATTCGCCCGGTTACATGATGATGGACATGCTGAACCGACTGGCATCACCCTATGATCTCAATCCGCTTAGTCTTAATCCATTGCGCGATGTGGTCGAGGATTTCGTCGATTTCGATAAGATTGCCAATTTGCGGGACATGTATCTGTTTGTTTCGGCAACCAATGTCGAAACCGGGCGCGCCCGGATTTTCACCGGCAAAGAAGTAACGCTTGATGCGCTGATGGCGTCGGCCTGTCTTCCGCAAATGTTCAAAGCCGTTGAAATTGATGGCGTTCCCTATTGGGACGGCGGGTTCATGGGTAACCCTGTTCTATTTCCCTTTGTGAGCCATTCGCCGAGCCCCGACATTCTGATCGTTCAGATCAACCCGCTAAAGCGGCCCGGAATACCGAAACGTGCCCGCGACATTCAGAACCGGTTGAATGAAATTACATTCAATGCGCCTATGCTGCGGGATGTTCGCACGATTGAGCTTGTGAACCAGTTTGTCAGAACCGGGCAGCTGTCGAAGAAAAAATGCCGCGAAATCTACCTCCATATGATTGATGGCTGCGATGACATGCTTGAGCTGGATGCATCGTCGAAACTGAATTCGGAATGGCCCTTCTTGTGCCATTTGCGCGATGTTGGGCGCGCGCATGCGGACAGATGGTTGAAAGCCAATTTCGATAAGATCGAAGTTGAAACGACGCTAGATCTGGACGCCTTGCTGGACGAATCTGAAAAGCCGCACATGAGCAATGTTTTGGAATTATCTCAACGAAAGGCGTCACGATGATGCGTATTTTTTCTACCGCCACCGTTCTTGTATTGTGTTGCGCGGCTCCTGTTTTGGCAGATGGTCATGCGGGTGTTCCGACGAAAGAAATCCAAGGCCTTGAAGGACCGAGCAAAGGTCGCGGAATTTCCAATGCGGTCATTGGAAACCACTCTTTGGCGGACGAAGGCATTGCATCGCTTGCAGGCCGGACGTTGCGCACGCGATTTTGGACGATCAAGAAGAACGGGCTGGTGCCCATTCACGACCACAGCAAACGTCCTGCCGTGTTTACCATCGCGTCGGGTGAGATTTTTGAATACACGTCGCTCTCGGAAACTCGTGTCTTTCACCAAGGGGGCAATCTTGCCCTGGAAGAAGGTTCGCTGGCCCATTGGTGGTTGAACCAAGGCGGCGAAACGGTCCATCTAATCGCCTTTGACGTCGTACCACCGCGCGGCGAAATCCCCGACGTTGCACCTGTTCCAACGGCAGTTCCCGTCGACATGCCGGTCGCGGTTGGATCAGAGCTTGAACTTCTTGGTGCCGTCGATATCGGCGCACATTTTGGAGACGGAACGGGCGCAGGTTGGGTGCTAAGCACGTATCGCGCCACCATCGAACCCGGCGGCGCGCTTCTGGGTTTCACAGATGCAGGCGAGCCTTTGCAGGTTTTTGCATGGCAGGGCCGCGTCACGGAACACCGCGCTTCGGGCGCGACCGAGATCGCCAATCGCGAAGGAACAACCGTTGCGGGCGGTGAAGCTGCCTATTGGACCAATGACACCGACGCCCCAGCTATTGTTTATTTTGGAGCTGTGGAGCCTGCGTCCGAGATCGAAGGTGTGCCACGGGTCGGTCCCCTGGCCCACGGCAAACACGGCGGCTAGCAGATGGTTGCAACAATCATGAGCGGCGTCGGCCCCCATATGGACGCCGAGGGATTGGTCGCGCTCGAAACTCGGCGCAAGGTGCTGAACCGATCGGTCATGATCGCGTTGATTGCGTTTTTGTCGTTGATCGATCTGTTCGGCTCGCAAGCTCTGCTTCCGACGTTGATGGTCCACTATGATGTCAGCGCGTCGTCTATGGGATTTGCGGTGAACGCCTCGGCCATCGGTATGGCGGTTGCGTCACTTGTGGTTGCGGTTTTCGCGCGGCGCATTGATCGGAAGCGGGGCATTTGGCTGTGCCTTGTGCTTTTGTCGCTCCCGACGTTTTTGCTGGCCCAATTGCCGGACCTTGGGACGTTCACGTTGCTTCGCATTCTGCAAGGTGTCGCGATGGCGGGCGCATTTACACTGACGCTGACCTATCTATCGGAACAATGCCGCATTACTGCTGTTGCGGGCGCAATGGCGGCCTATATCACGGGCAATGTGGCCTCTAATCTATTTGGGCGGTTGCTTGCTTCGGGCCTTGCAAACGATTTTGGGCTTGCTGAAAGCTTTTATGGCTTTGGAATTCTCAACCTTGTTGGAGCAGCGGTTGCTTTTTTCTACATTGGGTCGTCATCGGGCAAAACCTATCAGGCCTCCGAGGGCGGAATGTCGGTTTACGCCGCTTGGATGGATCACTTGACCAACCGTCATTTAGTTCCGGTCTTCGGGATCGGGTTCCTGTTGCTTTTTGTTTTCGTAGCGACCTTTACCTATGCCAACTTTATCTTGTCGGCAGCGCCGTTTTCGTTGTCGCAGACCGAGATTGGCCTAGTTTATTTTATCTTCGTACCGGCGATCATCACAACCCCGCTGGCCGCATCAGCATTTCGCAAATACGGAAGCCGGGCGTCGTTTCAATTCGGGATTGTTGTGTCTATGGCGGGGCTAGGACTGACCTTAACCACCAACCTCGCACTGTTTATGTTGGGTCTGACGTTGATCGGGGCTGGTCTATTTTTTGCGCAATCTATCGCCACGTCCTACATCGGACGAACGGCCACCCATGATCAGGCTTCGGCAAATGGCCTTTATTTGGCGTGCTATTATTTCGGGGGCATTTCGGGCGCTTGGCTGATGGGGCTGTTATTCGAAAGTACGAATTGGGCAACAACGGTCTATGTTTTGCTTGCCTTCACGGCCTCTGCGGGTCTGTTGTCGCTATGGATGGCGCGCGCGGACACGTGCTAGTCGGATTGCGGCTTCGTTACGCGCCGATAGCGTCAAGCGCGGCTTTTGCGACCGCCACGTCTTGTTCGACCGAGCCTGAGCCGACACCAATTCCGCCGACCAAGTGACCGTCCAAAACAATTGGAAGGCCCCCGCCGAGACGCGTTACCGCACCGTCGGTTGCAGCAGCCACATAAAGGCCCACGGCTTCGGGAATGGCATCTGATGGCGCGTTGATACTGGCAGCCGTTCGCGCCTTGCTACGCGCGCTTTTTAGACTAAGGTACTTTGCCCCGGACATTCGAAGTTGCCCCAGAGTTTCGCCGCTGGCGTCAACGATCACGATACATTGCGGCTGGCCGATGTCTTCGGCCTTTTCTGCCGCCGCCCCAAGCATTTTGAGAACGGCCTTATGTGTGAGTTTCAAGCTGGGTTCCGTGAACATATTCAAACCGCTCCGAGAGGTGAAATGCCATTAACATTCAGGAATGCAGAATACAGCGATGTGGTTCCGCACATGAAAAGACGATTTAGTTTTGGGCCACCGAAACAGACATTTCCGACGAATTCAGGGATCAGGATTTTGCCGATCAAAGTTCCGTCGGGGGCAAGGCAATGAACGCCGTCTGCCGCCGAGCTCCAGATGCGGCCCTGTTGATCAAGTCGAAAGCCGTCAAATAAACCAGCCGTGCAATCAGCCAAAACGTTCCCGCCGTTGAGTGAGCCATCAACGGCAACATCGTGCACCCGGATATGCGCCGGACCGCCGGGTGTGTGCGATGCGCCCGTGTCTGCAATGTAAAGTTTGGTTTCATCGGGCGAGAACGCCAAGCCGTTTGGCTTGACATAGTCGTCGGCGACGATTGCGATGTTGCCCGCCGGATCAACACGGTAGACATGGCAGGCGCCGATTTCGCTCTCTGCGCGCGCGCCTTCGTAATCCATCATGATGCCGTAGGTTGGATCTGTGAACCAGATCGAACCATCGGATTTCACAACCACATCGTTTGGGGAATTGAGGCGTTTGCCCTGATAGCTGTCGGCGATCACTGTGATCGATCCATCATGTTCGGTGCGGGTTACGCGCCGGGTCAGGTGTTCGCAGGTGACCAGCCTGCCCTCGCGATCCACGGTGTTGCCGTTGGAGTTGTTCGACGGGTTCCGAAATTCGGACACATTGCCGTCCGTGTCATCAAAACGCATCATCCGGTTGTTGGGAATATCGGACCACACCAAGTAACGACCGGCCGCAAACCAGACCGGGCCTTCGGACCAGCGCGCACCGCTCCACAAGCGTTCAACGCGCGCGTGGCCGATCAGACAGTCATTGAAACTTGGGTCAATGGCTTCGAAGCCGGTTCCCTCGATCATGCCGAACATCGGCGTCTCCTTCCCATTTATCATCAGGGGCGTTGCATGCCCCAACCAGGTGCTGGACGTTGGTTGCCTGGATGACTAGGGTCACCCCCCAGGTTGCCTGATATGTGTCTGTTGTTTCGCATCGTAACCGGCGATTTTATTGGCTTTGGCAAGGGCGATCCGCTTGCTTGCTTTCGGTGGCAACATGCGGGAAGGCGGTGGTTGGTTCAAGAGGCGCCGCCCGAAAGCGGCGCCTGATGTTGTTTAGCGTGACAAAGCGTCAACGCCCGAAAAGCGAAACGCTTCTTTTTCAAGCGCATCGATTTCGTCGGCACCCATCTGATCATGTGCGACTGTGATCCGCCCAAGGAAGACCAACGGCAGATCACTGGCTTTGCCTTCAAGATCAGCCTTGATGGCTTCGGCAGTGGCCGCGCCAACATCGTCGCCCATTCGCATGGGTGTTGCATTCAATTCACCGCGGCGGATGGCGTCAAGTTCAAGACCCGTGCCACCCCAGCCAGTTGAGAAAATCTCTTTTTCCTTGCCGACGGACACTTGTGCTTCCACGCTGCCCATGGCCATCGCGGTGTTGGCATTGTGGATGATTGTGGCTTCGGGATAGGCCTGCAAGATCAGGCTTGTGCCTTCGAAACCGCCTTCACTCTGGTATTCGCCATAGTGCTCATAGACGGTGGTCCAGTTGCCTTTTTCTTCGACACAGGCTTTGAAATCGCCCGACCGCTGGTTATCGGTGATCCCTGGAATGCCACGGTTCATCGCCATGGTGACGTCATTGCCAAGACGTTCCAGCATATAGTCGCACATCGTTAATGCACCGGCGGCAGACGAAAAATCAAACCAAACGTCGGGCTGATTTTCGAGGTCTTTCAACGGTGTATGGAAAGCCCACACATAGGTTGAAAATCCATCGTTGCCGGCAAGCTTGTCGATGTTGTCGGCTTGGATTGCCAATTCAGACGGGCCGAAAATGACGTAGTCGTAAAGGTCGGCGTCTTGTTCGACTTGGGCTGCATAGGTCGACTGAAGCGAGTGTTCGATCTGGCGTGAGGCGAATTCTGTCGTCTCATATGCGATGCCCAATTGATCAAGCCGTTTGGTCAAAGCCAGAAAGTTTCGAGCCCAGAAATCGGACGTATCTGCCGATGGATAGATCAACGCGATTTGAACCGGAGCATCTTGCGAGCCGGAAAATGCAACCGCATCAGACCCGACAACGGCTTGCAGGGCTTCCAGTTTGCCTTCGGCGTTCACTTCGCCCGGCACCCAGTAATCGCGATCTGCGATACCTGGCAATTCTTTCAGTGGCAGTGTTGCATGACCGTCAGCAAACGCGACGCCCGCTAAGGCAATACTTGCCACGACACTCGTCGTTGTTAGTAATTTCATCTTGGTTCCTCCCTTGCATGAGCGCGGAGCCACCGGTCGGTGTCGGGGTTGCAGCCCCGGCCCGACCAACTCCGCAAAATTAGCCGTTATCCACTCGGTGTTGGATCCACGGCTGTTAGCCCGCCGATCGCCAAAAGAGCGATCAGCACACCAATGATCGCTGCGCTAAAGCGCAACATTTTCTGTCCGTCCGGCGTTTGCAGCGATGCCATCCAGCTGCCCGCGCCATCGCGGTCTTTCTTTTGCATCCAGGCATAGAGCGCCACGGCACTTACGATGACGACACCCGACGCAACCGACTGCCAGAAGAATTCAATTCTGAGCGTGACAAGTGCGTTGATCATCATCGACAAAAGCAAAACGCCCGCGAAGGAGCCAAGCATCGAGGCACGCCCCCCAAACAACGATGTGCCACCGACAACCACGGCTGCAATGACGTGCAGATTGAAGTACGGCGCGGATGTCGCTTGGATGGCGTTCAGCTTGCCGGTCAGCATGACACCGGCAAGTGCCGCACATGCCCCGCACAGGACGTAGGCAAAAACCTTGTGACGGTTGACTGAGATACCGGTCAGTTCGGCGGCTTCGGGGCTTGATCCGATGGCAACGGTATAACGACCGAAATAGGTTCGTGTCAGAAGAAAGTACCCCGCGATCATTGTAGCGATACCAATCAGAACCGGGATGGGAACAAAGCCGGGGATACGGCCACGGCCCATGTCGGTTAGAAAGTCGGGGAAACGCGCCAGTACCAAGCCCTTGGCCAGCACCAATGCAAAGCCGCGATAGACAAGGTCCATCGCAAGTGTGCCGATCAGATCTGGTACGTTCAGGCGGGTGATGACCAATCCGTTGATCAACCCCATTGTTGCGCCAAGCATGATTGCGATTGGAACGGCAACATAGACCGAGAACCCGTATTGCTTGATCAGGAACGCCATCATGATGCCCGACAGGGCCGCGATTGATCCGATGGACAGATCGATGCCACGTTGTGTTATGACAAAAGTCATCGCCATCGCCATCGGCATGTAAAGTGCCGCATCCAGAAGGATGAGGTTCATGTTGGATGTGCGGAAGTATCGCGCGGGCTCAGCCACACCCATGAAAATCAAAATGGCCAGGATCATCACCATCGGGCCGATGATCGCGATGTAGGGTTCAAGCCGTTCTGTCAACGGACGTGGAGCGGTTTCGGTGGTCATTATGCTGCCTCCTCGGCACCGACGATGAGGCCGAGAACCTCTTGCGTGTTGCTATCTGCGGTTCTGACGGTGCCAACGCATTGGCCGCGCCGTTGCACATGCACACGGTCCGATACTTCAAAGACGTCATCCAGCGAATGGCTGATCAGGATAACGGCCAAGCCTTGGTCTTTGAGCGTTTGGATCAGTTTCAAAGTGCGTGCCGTTTCTTGCGGCCCCAAAGCCGCAGTCGGTTCGTCCATGACCAGAACCCGCAGCCCTTCGTGATAGACCGCACGTGCGATTGCGACGGCTTGACGTTGCCCGCCCGACAGGCTTTCGGTGGGGGCATCGAGCGATTTCAGCGTGACGCCAAGGCGTTCCATCAATACGCGTTCGGTTTCAGAACGCATCCGTTTGTTGTCGAGGATGGTCACACCCAAAACGCTTCGGGTCAGTTCATTGCCCAGAAACATATTGGCTGGCGGGTCAAGATGATCGGCCAACGCAAGCGTTTGATAAACAGCATCAATCCCGCGTGTGATGGCATCGGCGTGGCTTGAGAAATCAACCTTTTCACCATCAAGGAAAATGTCGCCTTCGGTCGGTTGATAAACACCTGTCAGGATCTTGATCAGCGTCGATTTCCCCGCGCCGTTGTCGCCAACGATTGCCAGAACTTCGCCCGCGTAAGCGTCAAGATCGACGTTCGACAAGGCTGTGACGCCGCCAAAACGCTTGGTAATCCCGCGCATCTTTACAAGTGGGGCGGGCATGGAATTCTCGGTCATGCGGTTTGCCTTTTCTGTGGGCAGTCGAAGGCTGCCGCAAGGTCGTAGATGTTTTGGGTTGAGGGCCTTCGAAAGAGATCGGATCGAAGGCCCTTCGGGAGGATGGGGTTAGTTCATTTGCCCCAGATCGTCGCGTAGGCGGCGCGGTAAGGAATATCGGGATCGAACGAGTTACTGTCGCCCAATTTGGCAAGCCCTTCAGGGGTCACCAATGCCGGAGACGTCACGTAATTCGAACAGGCTTCTCCCTGAATTGCGCGGTTCAGTTCATCGACCAATTGCCACCCTTGCAGGTTCAAAGGCTCGGCCACCGTAATCGCCTGGTATCCACCGGATCGGATCCGCTGGAACGCAGCTTCCGATCCGTCGCCAGCCGATCCAGCCTGTGGACCCGCATCAGGTGCCAGACCAGCGGCAGCCAGAGAAGGACCCATGAAGTCGAAATACAGGTCGTTGATGGCCAAAGAATGGGTCCAGCTTTCGCCATACTTTTGCAAAAGCGATGTGGTCAGCGGGCCCATGCGGCTGGATGTGTCGGCGATGGGGGTATCGACATATTCCAGAACTTTGCCACCGGCGGCTTCGACGGTTTCTTTCAGACGATCCGCCTTATCGATGGCGATCTGATAGGTGCTGTCGGTAAAGATCACGACACCGATGTCCTTGCCGCCGTCTTCGATGGCCCATTCAGCAGCCACTTCGGACACGGTCATTGCATCGGTTGAAACGTTGGCAAAGATGCCGCCCGGTGCATCGCATCCGATCTTGGGGCCAGAGTGCCAGGCGACCATCGGAATATCTGCACTGACCACACCTTCGAGCGCGGCTTGCTGTTCCACCGCATCGAACCCGTTGATGATGAGCCCGTCGGCCTTCAACGCAAGGGCCTGCCCGATGGCAGCTGTTCGACCTTGGATCGAGCCTGCACCATCCAGCACGCGAACTTCCCAGCCAATCTTGGCCGCGGCTTCTTCGACGCCGTTTGTCACGCCCAGAATACCGCCGTTTTTCAGATCACCTGCAACGACGACAATGGATTTGCCTTCGGCAGCGGTTGGCCCGCTTGTCGGTCCATCCCATGTGGTTTCGGCGATGCCAGGGGTTGCGACAGCCACGGTTGTGGCCATCAGGGCCGCTACGAATGTTCTCTTTTGCATGGTATTCTCCCTTTCAAATTCGATAGAATGTCAGCGCTTTTCCGCGCCTTTTTTGCGTTGCGCATATCCTGCGATGCCGATGGCGATTAAAAGCGTCACACCATTGAAAAGCGGTTCGACCCAGAACGAGCCGCCGAATTGCTGGATGCCGGAAATGCCAACCGCAAGGATCGCAACGCCAACAACGGTGCCCCAAACGTTGACGCGGCCCGGTTTGATCGTGGTCGATCCCAGAAACGCACCGACAAGTGCCGGCAGCAGAAATTCAAGACCAACGCTGGCCTGACCAATCCGCAGTTTTGCGGCCAACAGAACACCGGCCAAAGCGGTCATCATGCCAGATGCGATGAAGGAACCGATGACGTATTTGCGGGTTGGAATGCCGTTAAGCTGGGCGGCGCGTTGGTTGGCGCCGATGGCATAAAGGTAACGACCAACCGGTGTGTATTCGAGCACGAGCCACATCACGACCGTGATCGCGATCAGATAATAGCCCGTGATCGGCAGGCCAAAGATGAAGGTGTTGTTCAGTGCATAAAACCCATCTGGTAGCTGGCCGACCATTTGTCGGCCGCCCGTATGCCACAGGGCCAACGCGTAAAGTACGGTTCCGGTTCCAAGCGTGGCGATGAAACTGTCGATCTTTGCGACCTCGACAAGCATGCCGTTCAGAAAGCCCGTGAACGCCCCCAGCATCAATACGACAGCCACGGCAATCGGCCAGGGAAAGCCCCACAAGGTCTGCAAGCTGATCGCCAGAATGTGCCAAAGTACGATGCCGTACCCAACCGTGAGATCGATGCGACCCGCCGCCATGGGGATCATAGCACCAAGACTTAACAGCGCGATGATCGCCTTGTCGCTGACGATTGAGCGCAGGTTCAACATCGTCGGGAACGTGTTGGGCAACAGGATCGAAAAGAGCACGATCAAGAAAACAGTCAGGATAACAAGACCATAGACCGGCAAGAATCGAAGTGCCCGTCTGCCAAAGCTAAGCCCCTGTAAATCGGCCCTGGTTGGTTCAAGCGCATTTGATTCAAGCGATTGCATGCGGCTCATCCTTTTTGGGCGCGATGTTTCCGGCCGCAGCCGATTGGATCAGATTTTCGGTACTAAGCCGCGTTCCGCCCAGCTCATCGACGATCTCGCCTTGGCTGAAGACGATGGCGCGATGGCAGATCGTGGCGATTTCTTCGAAGTCCGTGGAAATCACCAAGATCCCCACACCATCCGACAGCGCCCGGTTGAGCAGCGCATAGATTTCAGACTTCGCGCCGACATCGACACCTGCGGTCGGGTCTTCGCAAAGCAACAACTTGCGTTTGGTGGCCAGCCACCGGCCCATGACAACCTTTTGCTGGTTGCCGCCCGACAGGGCCTCGATAGCCAGTGAAGGATCGTTGGGGGATAGCCCAAGTTCGGCCCCAATGATCGCGGCTTGTTCGGATTCGGTTTTGGGCGAAAGAATGTGAAGCAGCTTACGCCCGAAGCCTTCGGGATTGAGAAACGTGTTTTCGCGGATCGACAGGCTCATCGCGACGGATTCTTCTGTGCGATCTTTTGCAATCAGACCAACGCCCGAAGCCATGGCTTTTTGCGGGGTGGTCAAATTCGGAGTTGCGCCATCAAGCTTGACCTGACCCTCGAATGGAACAAGACCAAAGAGCGCGCGTGAAATCGTTTCGTGCCCTGCTCCGCGCAATCCGACCAGCCCTACGATCTCTCCTCGGCGGAGTGAAAAGTCGAGCTTGGCCACGCCCGGAACCTTGAAGTTCTCAAGGCGAAATATCTCGGCACCTGGTGCTTCGTTTGTTCTGACAGTCTCGCGGGTTTTGCGCCCGACGATCTTTTGCACAAGTTCTTCCGGCGTCGTGTGATCGATGTCGCGTACGCCGACCATTTCGCCATCGCGCAGAACGGCGACCCGGTCGGCGATCTGGAATATCTCGTCCAACCGGTGGCTGACGTAAATCATCCCGACACCGCGATCCCGCAAGGGGCGAATGGCGGCAAACAGACGGCCAACCTCGTCGGCAGGCAAAGATGCTGTTGGTTCGTCCAGAACCAGAAATTCGCTATCGACAGCAAGTGCGCGCGCAATCGCCACCAAGGATTTTTCTGTGCGCGACAGGTTTTCGACCCGCGTTGTGGGATCGAACGCGCATTCAACTTTCTTCAAAGCGTCGGATGCGAATTTTTCGACGTCGCCCCAGCGGATCATTCCGTTCTTTTTCGAAAACCCCAAAGCAAGTGCGATGTTTTCGGCAACCGTCATCCATTCGATCAAACCAAGATCCTGATGGATGAACGCAACTTTCTGCCGTTCGCCAAATCCGGCGGGGCGATGTTCGTAGGGAACCCCATCGATCAAGACCCGGCCAGCGTCCGGTGAATGGATGCCGCCGAGCACTTTGATCAGCGTGGATTTCCCCGCGCCGTTCTCACCCAGCAAAGCGACGATTTCGCCCCGGCCAACAGACAACGACACGTCTTTCAGCGCATAGGTGCCGCCAAAATGTTTGTCGATCCCATCAAAAAACAGCCCTGATTGCAGGTTCTGCATTGCCGAAATTCCTCCCACGCGCGGGCATTGAGTTACCCGTAACGTTACGCTAGTGTAACGTCGCAACATGAGGGACTGTCAAGCCTTAAGTTACCCGTAACGTAAAAGCATGGAAATGGCCGATAAATCAATTAAAAACAATAAAGTAAGCCTGTCTGAAGTGGCTCGCGCAGCAGGTGTTTCGAAAATGACTGCAAGCCGGGTTTTGCGGGGTGAAGGTGGGTATTCGGAAATGACCCGCGCCAAAGTGATGGAGAAGGTGGACGATCTTGGCTACTTGCCGAATCGTCTGGCCACGGTGTTTGCGGGCGACAAAGCTTCGACTTTCGTTGGGGTGTCGATCCCCGACCTTGGAAACGAGGTTTTTGCCCAAGTCCTGGAAGGTATTGATCGTAAGTTGGGGGCCCTTGGTCACCAGTCTGTTTTGGGTCTGACACAGCACACGCAAACCGAAGAAGAGAACTGGATCAAGACGGTTTTGTCGTGGCAACCTGCGGGTCTGATTTTGACCGGTCGGTATCATTCGCCGCGTGCCCTTGAGATGTTGCGCAATGCCAGCATTCCAATCGTCGAGATATGGGATCTGAATTCAAGCCCTTTGGATATGAGCGTGGGCATCAACCACTTTGACAGCGGGTTTGACATGGGGCGTTATCTTGTTGGATGCGGGTATCGAAACATTGGCTATGTCGGAACGTCTCACGACACGGCCAATGCGGCTTCGTCCCGGCTCGATGGTTTTAGCAAGGCCGTGGAAGATGGTGGCGGCACCGTTGCGCGGCAACTTTGCCTGCATGACACCGCGACGTACTATCCGGGTTTTTATGGCACAGAACAACTGCTTGGTACGGGGCAGGATATCGAATGCATTTTCTATCAGAACGACGCCATGGCTTTTGGCGGCCTGCAATATTGCGAGAGCAAAGCCATGAAAGTGCCCGGTGACATCGGGATTGCGGGCTGGGGCGATTTGCCGATTGCTGCCGTGATTGGGCGACGCCTGACATCAATGCATGTGCCCCATCTGAAGTTGGGGCAGGCGGCGGCAGAAATGATGCTGGCACGATTGTCTGACGAACCGGTTCCGGCTTTTCGCGACATTGGGTTTCGCCTGATACCGGGCTCGACTGTCAAACAAGCCTAGCTCGTTTCGCCTGCAACCAGTGTCACGCTGACCTTTTCTGTGCGCGGCGTTGGCCTGCCTTCAAAGATTTCCGCCAGCATCGTCGCGGTTGTTTCGCCGATCTGTCGGGCATCCACGTCAACCGTTGTGATCCGAGGTTCGCAAACGGCCGCAATTTCAAAGTTCCCGAACCCGGTCACGGCCAGTTGTTCGGGCACATCGATGCCAAACCGGCGACATTGATTGAGAACCCCGAATGCCACGGGATCAGATACGCAAACGATGGCGTCATAGGCAAGCAGATCGCGACCGAACTTTGCGGCCAAGGCAGCCCCGTGACGCATTGATACGGGTGCTGGTCCGGCGTCCAGAACATCCATTGGTTCCAAGCCAAACTTTTCTGCCGCAGCTATCGCCCCTGCCCGACGTTCCGCACCACGCAGATCGCCACCTTCCGACGCGCCAACGAAAGCAAGCTTGCGCCGTCCGCTATGCGCCAAATGAGCCACGATGGTTTCCATTGCTTTCGCGTTGGAAAATCCAACGACATGGCCCAAAGGCTCTGACGGTAAATCCCAGATTTCGATCACCGGCAGGCCGCGCGCCTGGATCAATTCGCGGGTCGCTTCAGTGTGAAACCCACCCGTCATCACCAGCGCTTCGGGATTTCGGGCCAGAAGTTGCCGGATCAGCGTTTCTTCGCGTTCAATCCGGTAGTTCGTGGCCCCCAGCAAGATCTGTATGCCGCTGTCAGCCAGCGCGTTGGACATGGCGCGGTATGTTTCGGCAAAGTTGGCGTTGTTGATCGAAGGCAGGGTCACGGCCACAAATCCGCTTTTTTGCGTGCGGAAAGCCAGAGCCGTGGTGTCATAGACATAACCCAACTCGTTAGCGACTTGTTGAACCCGCGCACGGGTGTCAGCACTGACGGTCTCGTCGTCTCGCAGCGCGCGCGACACCGTCATGGACGACACGCCTACGGTCTTGGCAACGTCACGCATTGTAACACGGGCGGTCATGCTCGGTTACGCCAAATATTCATGGCGCTCTGTCACGTGGTGGTGAATTCGGCCCTGAAAGAAGGCTTCGACAATTTCGCCGGTGACCTCTTTCGACTGAAACCGTGCGGGCGCTTTCAGTGCCGCCTCCATCGTTGCTGTGTCGGGATAGCTGATTGCAAGGATCAACGGAAATTCCGGAGCACCTTCGTCGCGATCATCGCTGAACATGACACGCACGTCTGTGTTTCCCGGAAACTTGGTCCAAAGTGGTACCAAACGGTCTTTCACCGCTTGACGAAATGCCTCGGTCTGGCCGGGATTAATCGAACCTTCGAACAGTGCAAAGCGTGTAATCATGGGGTTATCTCCTCTTTGGCACCCTCGAAAAATTCCATCACGGCGGCCTGATCTTCGCCGCCCAGACCAGCGGCCACAAGCATTCTGTGGATCTCACCACACAGCGCTGTCATGGGCATTGATGTTCCGGTTTGGCGCGCAAGATCGTTCACCGCATTCAGATCCTTGACCATATTATCAATGCGGCCGGTACGCCGGTAATCCTTGGTCGCAAAGCGCGGCAGGTATTCTTGCAACAAGGCACTGTCTGCGCGACCACCTTTAAGAGCTTGCGGAATTTTCTCGGCGTCGACACCGGCGTCAAGCGCCAGTCGCGTCGCTTCGGCCACCGCCAAGAAACCAAGCCCGCACAGCACCTGGTTGATCAGCTTCGTTGTCTGCCCCGCACCCGACGGCCCCATGTGGGTGTAGTTCGTTGCGACATGGCGCAGTGCCATGTGGGCGCGTTCAACGTCTTTCGCTGTACCGCCCGCCATCAATGTCAGCTCACCGCTCAGCGCTTTTGGCGCCCCGCCCGACAAGGGGCTATCAACCCAAGCGAGGCCTTTTTCGGCGGCCATATCGGCGAATTTTCGAGTGGCGTCAGGTTCGATAGAGGACATGTCGATGATGATCGTGCCCCTGGTCGCGCCTTCAGCAATTCCGCCCTTGCCAAAGGCGGCAAGTTCAACGATGCGCGACGAATTGAGGCTGGTAATCACATAGTCCGACGCAGCGGCGGCTTCGGCAGTAGAAGTGGCACCAATCGCACCTTTGGCGACCAAATCGCCTTTTTTTGTCTCGTCGAGATCAAAGACGGTCAGATGATTGCCGGTTTCCAGAAACCGGGCACCAATTGCGCCGCCCATGGCTCCGGCCCCGATTAGGCCAATGCGTTCGCTCATATCGTCGTCTCCCGAACATAGGTTTCGGAGTATTTCTTTTTCAGTGCCATGCAACAATTCACCGCATCGCACCGCATCAGAGCGACGCCGTGATGCCGCCATCGACATAAAGCGTGTGCCCGTTGACAAAACTCGAAGCATCGGACGACAGGAAGACACAGGCCCCGACGAGTTCTTCGACATTGCCCCAACGACCGGCGGGCGTGCGTTTTTCCAACCACGCGCTAAACTCGGGATCGGCGACCAGAGCTGCGTTGAGCGGTGTATCGAAATAACCCGGCGCGATAGCATTACATTGTAAGCCATGCTGCGCCCAGTCGGTTGCCATGCCCTTCGTCAGGTTGCCAACCGCGCCTTTGGTGGCTGTGTAAGGCGCAATGCCCGGGCGGGCCAAAGCAGTTTGAACTGACCCGATATTGATAATTTTGCCGGACCCGCGCTTGATCATGTGCCGCGCAACGGCTTGGCCAACATGAAAAACACTGCTGATATTGGTTTGAAGCAGCTTTTCGAAGGCCTCTGCTGGGAAGTTTTCAAGCTCAGCGCGGTGCTGCATTCCTGCGTTGTTCACAAGGATGTCGATGGCACCGGTGCTGGTTTCAAAATCATCAATGGCGGTGCGAACCGCGTCGTGATCCGTGGCATCGAATGCGAGGGTGTGAACGGTGGCACCTTTGCCGCGCAACGCCTCGGCGGCGGCGTTTAACTTTTCCGTATTGCGGCCGTTCAGCACGATTTCTGCGCCCGCTTCGGATAAACCTTGCGCCAAGGCAAAGCCAATCCCTTGCGAAGAACCCGTAATCAATGCGCGCTTTGAAGTTAGTGAAAAGAGTTCCATTCCGTCCGCCTTTACGTGATGCACCCCGTTGACGTTGTGCGATTGTTACGGATAACATGTTACCGATAACACACTTTGTCAAGCAAAGGATTCGCAGCATGTCAAAACCCGTCATCATTCAGGTTGGCCCCTATCCAGACTGGGATCAAGGACCGTTGGATGCCGCATTTGACGTGAGAAAAATGTTCGAATCCAAAGACAAAGGCGCATTTCTTAAACAACATGGGGCCGATGCACGCGCCATTGCGACCCGAGGTGAGTTGGGTGCCGATGCAGATATGATTGCCGCCTGCCCGAAGTGCGAAGTGATTTCGGTTTACGGTGTCGGCTACGATGCTGTGGACCTTGAGGCCGCCAAAATCCACAACATCTCCGTCACCAACACACCGGATGTGTTGACGGAAGATGTCGCCGATTTGGGTGTTGCGATGATGCTGTGTCACTCACGCGGTATAATCGGTGCAGAGACTTGGGTGCGCGACGGCAGTTGGGTCGAAAAAGGTCTCTATCCGCTTAAACACCGTGTCTTCGGACGGAAAGCTGGCATTCTGGGTCTTGGGCGTATTGGTTTTGAGGTGGGCAAGCGCCTTACCGGGTTTGGAATGGACATCGCTTATAACGACATCGCGCAAAAGGATTTCGCCCCGGATTGGACGTTTATTGATAACCCGGTTGAACTTGCCAGACATGCCGATTTTCTGTTCGTAACACTGGCCGCGTCTGGTGAAACGCGCCATATCGTTGACCGCGAGTTGATCGAAGCCGTAGGCCCCCAGGGCATGATCATAAACATCTCACGCGCTTCAAACATTGACGAAGATGCTTTGATCACGGCCTTGCAATCCGGGACGCTTGGTTCCGCTGCTTTGGATGTTTTTGAGAATGAGCCGGACCTTGATCCGCGCTTTCTGTCGCTCGACAATGTGCTACTTCAGCCGCACCATGCCAGCGGCACTTTTGAAACCCGCAAGGCTATGGGGCAATTGTTGCGCGACAACCTGACTGCGCACTTTGCAGGACAAGCTCTTTTAACGCCCGTTCTTTAAGGACACGACATGAAAACCATCACAGCTCACGGCCCTAAAGATCTGCGCATTGAAGACCACCCTGAGCCAAGCCCCGGTGCGGGTGAAGCCCTTGTTCGGATGGAGGCTGGCGGGATTTGTGGATCTGATTTGCATTATTTCCATCATGGCGGGTTTGGGACTGTGCGGTTGAAGGAACCGATGATCCTTGGTCACGAAGTTGCCGGCCGCGTAATTGGGCTTGGTGAAGGCGTTGCGGGGTTGACCGTAGGCCAGCTTGTGGCGGTGTCGCCCTCACGGCCTTGTAGGGCGTGCGACTTTTGCACTGAGGGTCACCAACAACATTGTCTGAACATGCGGTTCTACGGTTCAGCGATGCCGTTCCCACATATCCAAGGCGCGTTTCGGGAGCTTTTGGTGGCAGATGCATCGCAATGTGTTCCGGCGGACGGGTTGACAAAAGCCGAAGCCGCGATGGCCGAACCTTTGTCTGTTGTGCTTCATGCAGCGCGTCAGGCTGGAGACCTGATGGGCAAACGCGTGCTTGTTACGGGCTGTGGGCCGATAGGATTATTGGCCGTTCTAGTCGCGCGCGCCGCCGGTGCGGTAGAAATCGTCGCAACGGATGTCACAACCTTCACCCTGGCCAAAGCCATGGAGATTGGTGCGGATCAGACGATCAACGTTGTGAAAGACCCGGATGGTCTAACACCTTTTACGGCCGGTAAGGGCCACTTTGACGTACTGTTTGAATGTAGCGGTGTGGCGTCCGCCTTGGCCGCTGCCGTTCCGGCGATGCGCCCCAAAGGCATCATTGTGCAACTGGGGCTTGGTGGTGATATGACCCTACCCGTTCAAGCGATGACGGCCAAAGAATTGACAATGAAAGGGTCTTTCCGGTTCCATGCGGAGTTTTCGCTGGCGGTTGAAATGATGCAGTCCAAACGCCTGAATGTTGCGCCTTTGGTCACCCATGAAATTCCGTTGGCTGAGGCGTTGAACGCATTTACAATCGCTTCGGATCGCCAACAATCGATCAAGGTTCAGTTGGCGTTTTAGGCCCCGTGGCAGAACTTGCGGGCTTTAGGAAATCGCGCTGTTGACACGCGGCATCACCTCTTCTGCCATCAGGATCATTGACTGACGCCCGAGTTCGAGATCTGTCCAATCGTGCCCGGCATAGACCAATTGCCCGAAATCACCGACCTCTTCGCGGAACTCAAGAACCTGATCCGCGACTGAGGATGGATCGCCGTAAATCACAAGCTTATCAAGCACATACTCAAGCGTGACTTCGCTGTCGGGCATGTTTTGATCTTCTTTGAAAAGGTTCGCGCGACCGCCCGCCAACAGCTTGGTCAAAAGTTGTGAATAGTAATAAACGTACGGGCTGCCCGGATCGCAGGCATAGGCGCGCGCGGTTTCTATATCTTTTGCAACGCAGATATTCTTGGCCACGCGCCAGTTTTTTGGATCAGCGGGCCGACCGCCTTGTTCGCAGCCTTCGACATAGTTTGGCCAATGCGACGCGGCCCATTTTGGAAGCAGGAAATTCGCCGAAATCGGATCCCAGCCCCGTGCGGCCATCGCCGTGACTCCCTTTGAAAAAGGCGCGACTGCGGTGCCGACAATCGGGGGGTGTGGCGCTTGAAGCGGCTTTGGGATCGTGCCCTGCCCGATATCAGCGTTCATCGTTTTTTCGGTAGAGACGCTGTAAAATTCGCCCTTCAAGTTGTAAGGTGCCTCACCCGCCCAAATGTCGAGCACCATGTTGATGCATTCCAGGAACATCGCATTCCGGTCGCGATCAAGATTGCCAAAGACTTCGGCATCCGACATTAGCCCACCCGGCGAAATACCAAAGATCAGGCGGCCTTCCAGCATGTGATCCAGCATCGCAACTTCAGCCGCCACGCGTGCGGGGTGCGAATTTGGCAGATTGACCGTGCCGGTGCCAAGACGGATGGATTTTGTTTCGTAGGCAAGGCTGGCCAGAAAGGCGACAGTCGAGGTAACGATTTCGGCTTGATCCGTCGAATGCTCACCACAATAGGCTTCCGCATATCCAAGTTTGTCGGCCAAAAGAAAGGCCTCGCGATCCTCGGCAATGCTTTGAGAGATCGGTTTGTCCAACGGGTGGATTGGCATCGTAAAGAATGACAGGTCCATCTGGCCCTCCGCACAGTGTGTTAAGTCTTTTATGTATTACCAGCGGCTTGGTCGGAAAATGATGGTTCTTCATGACCGCCATCAGCTTTTTGGATGGACCAATCCCGATGTTTTAACGCCTATTCAAGTTGGTCCAGCGCCGCCATAAGTTCATCCATCAAAAAGCTGTAGAACGCTTGCCCTGCATCACTGAGCGGTACGGACATTGGTTCGATCCGAAGGTAATCAACCGTCAGACCCGGTCCGGTGATCGGGATCATGCGCCGACGGTCAGTGGTCAAGTCGGGCAGACATAAAATGCCCGGCAGGATCGTAGCCCATTCAGATTTGGCCACCAGATCAAGCGTGGTGAACATGGAATCAAGCTCCATCAGACGCCCCGTTTCGATGCCATTGCTTGAGAGATACTGATCGATTTTTCGCCGCCGCACGTTTTCGGGGCTGGGCAAAACGAAATCCAAAGGCGGAAGATCCGCCAGTTTCACCGCACCCTTCGGATTGATTGGACTGTTGGACGCCACAACAAGGTATTCCTGATCCGTGCCCATGACGCTGGAGCGCAGACGTACATCGGCGTCAAATGCCGGGACCACTGCAAAGTCCAGCTCACCGCTCAGAACCTGACGCGACAACTCGCCGGAATAAGCTTCGCGAACTGTGATTTTTACGCTCGGAAATTCTTTGGCAAACCGAATGAGCGCAGGGCCAAGCACCGCGCGCGTAAACGTCGGCATCAGGCCGACGGTGACATGGCCCGTCACCTCACCAGACAATGTCCTTAGGTTCGCTTCGGCTTCGGTTGCGGCGTGCATCACGCGAACTGCATCACGATAGAACCGCTTGCCCGCCTCGGTTGGTGTAATGCCGGTCGAGCTGCGGTTTAGCAGTTTAACCTGATAGCGATCTTCAAGCTTTCGAACATGCATAGACAGGCCGGATTGCGTTGCATTTACACGCTTTGCGCCAGCCGAAAACGAGCCTTCTTCGAAAACCGCAACAAAGTACTTCAGGTGTTGAAGCTTCACCAATGTCCCCTTTATGGCGTGGCATAGGTATCACGAAACCAGATTGAACTTATCAACTATTATTAGTTTTTCAACAGGCTCAGCACGTTATCTTTTATCTCACAATTAGGAGGCGCCGATGAACATGCACAGTCCATATCCAGCTCCTTTCGACCAAGGTGCGTTGCGCGATGCCCTTGGCCGCTTTGCAACGGGTGTTGCAGTGGTGACGACATGTGGTGTCGATGGTGAACCTTTGGGCTTGGCGGTGAATTCTTTTGCGTCTGTATCGCTTGATCCACCGGAGATACTGTGGAGCATCGTGTCTTCAGCGCCTTCGCGTTCTGCGTTCGAGCAACACGGTGCCTTTGCAGTCAATGTCATGGCCGAGGCTGAAAAGGACCAAACCCTGCGGTTCGCCAAGCCTTTGGACAACAAGTTCCACGGTGTTGACTGGCGCAGAGGCTGGCGCAAAACGCCAGTATTGGAGAACGCGATTGCCACGCTGGAATGCGATGTGAAAGAAATGATCCTTTGTGGCGACCACCACATCGTTGTCGGGTCAGTTCGCGCCATTCAAAGTCAGGACGGGGACCCATTGGTCTTTTTTCGTGGTCAATTCACATCCCTGGGAACACCTGTTTGAGCGCGCCGTCCGAGGGTGCACTGCGGATCGCCATCGCCGGTTTCGGTTGGTGGGGCCGCCACATTGCAACGCGGCTGAAGAGCCATCCAGACATCAAAGTTGCGACGGTTATCGAACCTGTGGTGTCGGTGCACGATGATATCCGCGCTGCGGGATTGGAACCGCTGGATGATCTGGGGGTCGCGCTGAGCCGAAGTGATGTGGACGCAGTCATTTTGACCACGCCCAATCCCGTTCACGAAGAACAGGTCACAGCCTGCGCGAAAGCGGGCAAACATGTCTTTTGCGAAAAGCCCCTTGGGCTTACGGCGGCAAGTGCGCGTCGGTCAGTTGCGGCGGTGGAACAGGCGGGCGTGCAGCTTGGCATTGGGCATGAACGCCGTTTCGAACCCGCCATGGTCGCGCTGAAATCGGCGATTGGCGCAGGTGAACTGGGCACCATCATGCATACCGAAGCGGCGTTTTCGCACGACAAACTGATCGGTGTTCCAAAGGGGGACTGGCGTACGTCGAAAGCCGTTTCGCCGGCCGCTGGTATGACGGCCATGGGTATTCACCTGACGGATTTGCTGATCTCATTCTTTGGACGCGTCGAAACCGTGCAGGCCATGACAGCGAACCGTTCGCTTGGGTGGGAAACAGGGGATGTCGTGACAGCGCAACTTGGGTTCGAAGCCGGGATGACCGCAACCCTGTCGGCGGTTCTTCACACGCCGCATTTCATTCGAATGCACGTCTTTGGCACAAAGCAATGGATCGAGGTTCTGAACGAAAGTCATCCCGACACGCCGGGTGGCAAAGTGAATTATCTGGTCGGCGAAACCGGGAAGGATGTGCAGCATCAGGTTTTGTCGTGGGAAGACGCCGTGGTTCACAATCTTGAGGCTTTTGCAGGTGCAATCGCTGGCAAGGCAGCTTACCCGTTCACGCCCGAGCAGATGGTGCATAATATCGAAGTGCTTGAGGCTATTGCGCTATCTGCTGAAGACCGGCGCACGGTAGACATCTCGGAACTCGCATGAACACACCGCAACCCCTGCCCCGCCTGATGGTGGCACCAACGGGCGCGCGACGTGGAAAATCGGACCATCCTGAGCTTCCAATTTCGCTGAACGATATCATCGCGACTGCTGTTGCCTGCCAAAATGCGGGTGCAGATGGGATACATCTGCATGTACGCGACGGGGGCGGAAATCACAGTCTGGATGTGGGGCTATACCGAGATGTTATTGCCGGGGTGAAACAGAATGCCCCCGATCTATTTATTCAAGTGACGAGCGAGGCCGCCGGTATTTATGATGCGGAGGCACAGCGGGCCATGGTGCGTGAGCTAAAGCCATCCTCGGTGTCGGTTGCTTTGCGTGAAATGCTGCCTGTGCCAAACGACACAGATGAGGCTAGGGCTTTTTATGATTGGGCCCTGAGTGCTGGAATAAGTATTCAGCACATCGTTTATTCGCCTGATGAATTGCGCTGGTTTCTTGAATGCGTCGATCAGGGGATCGTTCCGGGGGCTCACCATCAATTGCAGCTTGTTCTTGGGACATATGAAGGCTCAGATTTGCCGCGCCCGAGCGATCTTGAAGTCTTTTTGTCGCAACTTGACGCGCGCAAATCCGATCTGACGTTTGATTGGATGGTCTGTGCGTTCGGGTCGGCGGAAACACCCTGCCTTGCATATGCCGCGCAACGCGGTGGCAAAGCCCGTGTCGGGTTTGAGAATTCACTTTGGAACGCAGATGGAACACTGGCACGGGACAATGCAGAACGGGTCGCAGACGCGCGCGCCGCGATTGATGCCGCTGCTCAGACTTTGTCATCCATTGACAGATGAGGAACGGTTTCGCCCGTTTCGGTGAAGGTTCGTGTGACTTCGGCAGCCGCATAGATCCAGAGAATCTTCAAAGGCCCGTCGCCAATGTTCACGAAACGGTGGGGCATGTCAGAGGGAATAAAGCTGGTATCCATCGGGCCAAGTTCGGTTTGAACACCCGCTACTTCGGCCATTGCGCGCCCTTCAAGGATGGTAACCTGTTCGTCGCAGTTGTGACTGTGCATGGGGGCGGCCATGCCAATGGGAAAGGCAGTTGTGCCGGTGGTAAAGGGCGGGTCGTCGACACGATTGCGTCCGATCATCAGCCGGGTTTCCACGCCATCGCCGCGGGCGAAAGGCGTGATCGACGCATAGGGAACAATGGCTTCAGTGCTCATGGGAGCCTCCGCGAGTAAGTTTGGCAAGGGGATTTAGAATGAACAATGGTGTTACGCGCAAAGTCGAAGCGGATCGGCTTCGTCACTTTATCGCATCCGCTTTTTTGGTCTGTCATATGCCGCCGGACAACGCCGCCAAGATGGCCGAATTGATGGCGGCAGCCGATGTCGGCGGGCAAGACGGCCATGGAGTGTTTCGTCTGCCCCAATACATCAAACGCATTCAGGCGGGCGGTATGTCGGTTGATCCTGACATCTCGGTCGTTTCGGAACGCACGGCAACGGCTTTGCTGCATGGCGGGAACGGGCCCGGTCATTTGGTGATGTCCCGCGCGGCGGAATTGGCGATGGAAAAGGCCAAAACCTGCGGGGTCGCTTGGGTTGGGGCGCGGCATTCGAACCATGCGGGCCCGGCATTTTTGTACGCACAGATGCCGCTGAAACAGGACATGATCGGGCTTTATGTGGCCGTTGGCAGCGCCAATCACATGCCGCCTTGGGGCGGGACTGACTTGCTGTTGAGCACCAATCCGATCTCGGTCGCGATCCCATCGAACACGCAACCCGCTGTTGTTCTGGACATGGCCACAACGGTTGCGGCCTATGGCAAGGTCAAAACTGCGGCTGACCGGGGCGAGACGATGCCCGAAGGGTGGATGATCGACAAGCTGGGTCAGCCCCTGACCGATCCGGCGCGTGCGGGCGACGGGCTTTTGTTGCCAATCGGCGGGCCTAAGGGTTACGGGCTGTCGCTGATCTTTGGGTTGTTGGCAGGCACTTTGAACGGCGCGGCTTTTGGCAAGGACGTTGTGGATTTCAATGCTGATCCCAAAGCGACGACGAACACCGGTCATTTCGTCATCGCGCTTGATATCGCGGCCTTCGCAGACCCCAAAACCTTCAAATCCCAAGTCGACGGGATATGGGGCGAAATGAAATCGTCGGACCGGCTTCCGGGTGTAGCCGAGATCCGATTGCCGGGCGAACGTTTGGCTGCAACCACAGCGGAACGCGAAGCGAATGGCATTCCCGTCCCAGAAGCCTTGGGGAACCGTTTGGATGCGCTTGCCGATGATCTGGGCATAGATCGGTTTTGAACGCTCAAGCTGCTTCTTGCCAAGCGGTGCCGTTGATTGTCCAGTGTTCGGTCACGGTGCTGCCGGATTGACGGAGCATCTTGGCGACGGCGCAATGTTCGCGCAGCTTGGTCACGATCTCGGTGATGTTTTCGGGGTGACCCGTCATCGTCGCTTCGATGTTGATGACCACGTTGGGGAACGGCACATCAATGGGTTCGATCAACCGGGTGCCGCGACTGTCCATCGTTGTGACGATGTCGATTTCCATATCTTCGATGACAACGTCATTGGCCTTGGCCAACTTATTGGAAATGACATGCGTACACCCTGCCAAGCCCGCAAATACCATTTCAACAGGCATCGGGCCTTCGTTGGTTCCGCCCCGTTCGATGGGTTCGTCGATGACCATGGCCACGTCCCGCGACCGGGCATGGGACTTTGTCGATGTTTCCTGCCGCGCATGAGTTCTAAACGTCCATATCGCTTTTTCTTTAACGGCCATTTGGGGTTCCTTTTCAGGCGAATTCTTCAGGGAGGGCGAGCCGCGTGATCTGTCCGCCGCAGGTTAGTGGATCGTTCACGCCAAGTTTGCGAAGCGCGTACCAATAGGTCACGGCATTGACCGAGATCACGGGACGCCCGAGTTTTTCTTCCAATCCGTCGAGGTAATCGACAATGCCAAGCGCGCCACCTGCATGCAAAAAACAATCGACATCGGGACCATCCAGACCATCAAAGGCCTCGTGCACCTTTTCGACGGGAAGATTGATGATGTCTTCGGGGCGCTCAACCTTCAAAAAGTCATGGCGCAGAACTTCGAACCCCATGGCGTTGTAGTAATCAAGCGCGCTTTTGGCAAACAGCTCGATCATCGGTGTCAGCATGGCAATCTTTTTTGCGCCCACCGTCTTTAGCCCGGCAACCGTCGCATCTGTTGCTGTGATGACAGGAACGTCTGGCAATGCCGCTTTATGCTGTTCGCGGTACCATGCTTGGCGTTCGACAGACCAATAGCGCATTTCCATCGAATTGCCTGTGACGACCAGATCAGGATGACAGCCCATTGCGGATGGCAGGGCTTCGATCACCGCCTCGTGCACCTTGTCCGGTTGGGCGAGCGTGAAACGGTAACACTGATTGCTCACGCCAACGGGGCGCATGGATTCGTATTCCGGCTGCATGTTCGAATTTTGAAGCGGGATCATCAGCCCAAGAACGCCGCGCGGTCCAAAACGATCTGGCATAGGATTGTCCTTTGGAAGAACCGGGACGCATCACGCGCCCCGGTCCCTGTCATGTTATTGGGTGATCGAGTCCACCAAGACTTTGTAGGCATCGCTTTGTTCATCGCGAAGCTTTTGGTAGTCGGCCCCGAGCAACAGATCGGTGTTTTCGCCCATGCGGCTCATCAAACGCTGAAAGCTTTTGTCTTCTTGCAAAGCGGTGAAGGATGCCTCCAGCTTTTCGATCACCTCGGGCGGTGTTCCGGCTGGTGCCAGAACGACCCGGTGCATAAAGCCGATGTCACCCACAATGCCCGTTTCGCCGAAGGTTGGCACATCGTCGTAGATGCGCTCGGGTCCAGCCGTCGCAAGCACGCGAACTTTGCCTGAATCAATGAGTGGCCCCAGAACGGATGGGAAACCCATTGTGACTTCTGCGTCACCGGACAACAACGCCTGCATAGCAGGTCCGCCGCCCTGGAACGGAACGAGATTAAACTGGGCACCGGTTTCTTTCATCACCTGCGCGGCAGGTACAAAGAGCGCGCCCCAGTTCCCTGAATGCGCCAAATCGATTTCGCCGGGGTTTGCTTTGGCGGATTCAACCAGATCGGTAAACGATGCGTAATCGCTGTCACCGCGCACAACCACCGCAATTGGTGCATAGTTCACACGTGCAATCGGCACGAAGTCGGCCATTGGGTCATAGGGCAGGTTCTCAACATGCTGTTGCAACATATCGGTGTAGTTGTGGGCAAAGAGCAACGTGTATCCGTCGGCTGCCGCGCTCGCCACCTCCTGCGTGCCCTTCTGACCACCAGCGCCAGGCGTCAGACGCACGATCATGGCTTGACCCAAATGCGTCGGGATGGTCGAGGTGATGATCCGGGCGTTTAGGTCGTGGCTACCGCCTGCACCGAATGGGATGACAAGTGTGATTGGTTTTTCGGGGTATTCAGCAAACGCCGGCATCCCGAAAGCAAGCGTGGCAACCAGCGCTGCTCCCACGGTTTTTTTCAGCGAGTTCAAGTACATGATTTCTCCTCCGTTGTATTGATGTGTGTTCCATCCGCCATTCTAAGTTGTGGCGGTTTTCATTCGTCGCCAAAGCAAGAATCCGATGATCGGTGTCGCGATCAAAACGGCGACCATGCCAAAGCGTTCGGTAAGTACGAAGCCTAAGGGGTTGTTGCCTGCCATGGCAACGGTTTGGCCAAACGCGTACTCGAGCGGCCCCCCAAGTATGAACCCCATGACCATGGGCATAACATCGAATTTGGCGGCGCGCGCCAACAGGCCGAACAACCCAAATCCCACCAGCATCAGAACGTCGGTGGTGTCAGACCGAAAGACGTATGCACCCGCAAAGGCGAACATGATGACGATAGGCACCAGCAAGCCGGTTTTGATGGTCACGATGCGTGCGAAAAACGGAATGGACAGATAGCCAATGACGATGAACATCAGGTTCGCCAGCACCATGGCGACCAGAATGGCAAAAACGATGGTGCCTTGTTCCTCGAAAAGCTGTGGTCCGGGCCGCAAACCTTGCGCCACGAATGCGCCCAGCAAAATGGCGGTGACGTTGTCGCCCGGAATACCAAGCGTCAGAAGTGGCACGAGCGTCGGACCGTTGACAGCGTTGTTCGCAGCTTCTGCGGCGGCCACCCCTTCAACTTCGCCATCGCCAAACGTTTCTGGATTGCTGGAGGCGTTTTTGGCGGCAGAATATCCCATCATTGCGGCCACGACCTGACCCAACCCCGGCACGATGCCGATCGCTGTGCCGATCAATGTCGAGCGTCGGATAGTCGGGATGCAGCGTTTGAACTCGGCCTTTGTCAGCCGTTCGCCGACGAGTTTCGCAAAACCGCTGGCCCGTTCGTTGCGCATGACTGCATAGACCAGTTCCGGTAGCGCGAAGACGCCAATCAACATTGGCAGCAATGGAATACCGGACTTCAGCTCGAAAATACCAAAGGTAAAACGCTCAACCCCACCAATTGGATCGGTTCCGATCTGGGCCAACCACAGACCGAACAGCATCATGACCAACCCTTTCAAAGGGTTGCTGCCGGATGTTGCCACGATGATCACAAGGCTCATCAACAAGACGGCGAATAGCTCGGGCGGGCCGAACTGCATGACCAGCAAAGCGATTGGGAAAATCATCAGGATTGTGAAGACGTCGCTGAACGTGTCGCCAATGACCGAAGAAAACAGCGCCATGTCCAGCGCTTTGCGTGACTCGCCCTTTTGGGTCAGCTTATAGCCGTCAATGGATGTGGCGACCGCAGCGCCCGTTCCGGGCATCGATACCAGGATCGCCGGGATCGAGCCGCCGAAAATACCGCCTTTGTAGACACCAAGCAGAAACGGAATGCCAACCAGCGGATCAAGGAAAAACGAAAGCGGCAACAAGATCGCCATGGCCATCAACGTGGTGAAGCCCGGCAAGGCACCCACAAGCATGCCCGAGAACAATCCGATGGCGATCATCATGAGCGTGTCGAAGCGAAACGCCATTAATGCGCCTTCGGCAAACTGCTCGATCATGGTTCGGCTCCTCCGGCATCAACCGGCGCAGTGCTCGCGGCTTCAAACGCCCGGGCATAGAAGAACTCGATCGAGCTAAGCTCTGGCAAAGATACCGCCAGGCCGCGGGTCGAAATCAAGTAAAGTGCGACAGGGCTGACGATTGAGACGATGCAGATTTGAAGGATGGAACGGTTTCCGGCGAGCCATGCAACGGCGGCCATCGAGATTGCCGACGAGATAAAAAACCCGAGGACGGACATTGTCAGTGCATAGAAAAGCATGACGGCGAACAGCATAACCACACGGCGAAGCGCGCCATCTTCGAACGTTTTGCTTTCCCTTACCAACAGCGATCCACGCAGCGCGAAAAGCAACATGCACGCGAGAACCGCCATGGCCCCCAGCACCATTGCCGGGAAAAGCGACGGTGGAATTGCCGTCAAGGATCGACCGAACAGAACTTTCGGTGCGGCGACAAGCTGAGCCATAAACACCAATCCAAGCACACCCAAAAGCGCCAAAGCGCCTGTCAGCCAGCCTTCGGCCGAGATGTATTTGATGATTTTCACAGTGTACCCACCTGCAAATCTTGTCCCGTCTCAGATGACATCAGGTGCAAACCTGAGCCACGTGGGAAATTAGCAGTTCCGTATTGCTCGGATGTCTGCAAAGCCGCCAAGCCTTGCCGAATTCACGAATTACGGAACCCCTCCTCCCCGGTTTCGTATCTACATTAGAGAGATAGAACAGGCGTCTGTCACCGGGAAACAACGTTTCATGATGGGTGTTAGTTGTATAATTGAAGGCTTGGACGGGCACGAACGTCTAAGCTTTTTCTATGCCGTGTGAGAAGGAATGAGCAGCAATGCAACCGAAAGCAGAGTGCTTTGAGTAATGAAATCCTGAATATTATCGCGCCGGTTTTTATTGTCGCCGGAATAGGTTTTTTCCTTGAATTCCGGGGAGTTGGATTTCAATCTGAAACCCTTAGCCGTCTTGCCATGTTGATCGGAACACCGTGTTTGGTCTTTTCGTCTTTGACGAATACCGCACTTCCTGACGACTCGCTTCTTCGCATCATTGGGATCGCTATTGCCGCAGTTCTTGTGGGCGGCGCATTATCAGCTGCAATTCTTTTGATATTACGCCAGCCGTTGCGAACATTTCTATCCTCACTTTCGTTGCCAAATGCCGGAAATGCCGGATTGCCATTGGTCTTTTTCGCCTTTGCCGAACCCGGATTGATCATCGGTGCGGCCTTCTTTTTCATGATCGCCTTGGTCCAATACACTGTCGTACCCGCCATCGTGACGGGAGACCCCGGCCTTCGGAAACTGTTACGCGAACCTTTGGTCTGGTCGGTCACAGCCGTTCTTTTATTTCGCGTCACGGATTTTCCCATTCCCACGGTTGTCGCGAACACAACAGCATTGCTGGGTGGACTTATGATCCCGGTCATGTTGATCTTGTTAGGTGGTGCGCTTGCACGACTGAAGGTGAGCGATTTCTGGACGTCGGCATTGCTGGCAGGTGTAAGGTTGTTGGTTGGCATCGCAACCGGCTTGATCATGGTCACTGTGTTTAGGTTGGAAGGCGTCGAGGCCGGTGCGATCTTTCTTCTAAGCGCAATGCCCTCGGCCCTGGTCACTTTCGTTATCGCGGAACACTATGGCAGAAGCCCGGAGCGCGTGGCCGGCGTGGTCGTGGGATCGACAGTTTTGAACTTTGCCTGCTTGCCGTTTCTGATTACAGCTGCGATCTATTTGGCCGGACAGTAAGACTAATCCTTCGCCATTCGCGAAACCGCAAGAAAGACCGCCGAATTGTCCAGATCGCTGTCGCCGGATTGTTCGGCGTTTTCCATGACCTCCAGATAGCGATTGACCATCGGCATTTTGCCGTGCCCATTTCGTGCGGCCATTTCGCGGATCAATTTGAAATCCTTTTGCGATTGCGCGATCCGGCCAAGTGGCGTGAAATCCTGTGCGACCATCATTGGCCCCTTGGCCGCCATCACATCAGAACGGGCCGCAGACCGTAGAGCCGTTTGCAGATATGTCGCCGGATCAAGCCCAAGTGCTTCGGCAAAAACCAATCCTTCGGCAACTGCCGCGCGGTTCAATCCCAAAACGCAATTGATTGCCAGCTTGGTTTTGTTTCCATTACCAATGGCGCCGACCCGCTCGCGATTGGGCGATATCGCGTCGGCAATCTCCTCGAATGCGTCAAGCCCTTTTGGATCACCGGCCAGCAAAAGCAGTGCTGTCCCCTGCTGAACCTGAAGGCTGGTGCCGGAAATCGGCGCTTCGACCAGAACGAGCATTCGGTCGCGAGCGGTTTTTTCCAGCACGGCAATTTGATCGGGGTCACAAGTACTCATGGTGACAATTGTCTTGCCGGTGCCTTCGGGTGCGACTGCGATGACGTCAGCCAATTGGTCGGTGCTAAAGACGGCGGACAGGATGATGTCACTTTGCCAAATCGCCGGTGCGTCCGCAGGTTTCCCGCCCATTTCGTCCAAAAGCGCGGCGCGCTTGGCGTCTATATCGAACCCGGTGACGTTGTGTCCTGCTGCCAGAAGTCGCTCGGCCAAAGCCATACCGATCAGCCCCAGCCCGAAAATTCCAACGGTTTTAGCCATGGTTTCCCCCTATTTTCTAGCTTTTAGATCAGCCAATTGCGCAATGGAATGGTTGGACAACGGAAGCGATACAGGTTCGCCAGTTTCAGCCGATAGATCCGCGGCGGAATATGTTTCCATCACGCGGCGCGCATGGTTGGGATCGACCATCGGTGGTTGGTCCATCAAAACCGCTTCCAAAAAATGGATCGTTTCAGGGCCCATTTGACCGGCGAAAACGTGATCCACATGTTCACCCGGCATGGTCGACATGGGGTATTGCGTGCCTTCGGACACAGTGTTCAGCCAGTGATCCCGCGCGGTATCGTCAAGGATCAGCGCGCCTTCTGTGCCCGTGATTTCGATCCAGGTTCCGCAGTAGTTGGGATAACTTGGCGGTAGGTTCCACCCACCCCCGACAACAACAAGCGTGCCGTCATCCATCGTGACTGTCGACCACATACAGTCATAAGACCCGTTCAGTTCTTTCATGTAACCATAGGCACCTTGGCTGTAGATTTTGACAGGTTTGGCGGGTTCCAAAAGCCAGAACACGAAATCCAGATCGTGGGTGGATTCCATTGCTGCGGGTGACAGTTTCACCCGGTTGGCGATTTTTTTGCCAAGAGTTCGAGACAGATGACGGCTCACCATTACATTCACGACGTTTCCCAATTTGCCGTCGGTAATGGCCTTTTTGGCGTATGCTATTTTTGGATTGAACCGTTGTGAATAGCCGATGGTGAATTTCACATTGTTGGTTTCTGACAGGGCGATCAATTCGTCGGCTTCCCAGAACTCCAAAGCGATTGGTTTTTCCAAAAGAACGTGTTTTCCGGCTTTCAGGCAATCGCGCGCGATTGGGTAATGAGTTTGTTCGGGTGTCGTCGAGATATAGACGACGCTGATCGCGGGATTGGACACGATATCTTGATAGTCTTGGGTTGCGGTTGCCGGATTGGTCAACGCGCGCACTTCGGCTAATCGTTCCGGCAGAATTTCGCAAATGTGCAATGCATCGACCATTGCCGACCTGGCCAACGTTTCGGCTCTGATCCCGCCGCACCATCCGGTTCCGATCACCGCCACTTCTGTTTTCGCCATCTCAACCCTCCCGTCGCAATGATTTGCGATCTGTTCAGTTAGCCTGCCCGAAAGGCGCTCGCCAACAATTATTCCTGATGCCCGACATCATAGAAAACCAATTAACCGCCACCAAAAATAGCTGAGCGGAACCCCGACCAATGTCACCGCTAGAGCCAGCCAAAGGCACAGGCGCATGAAGACAGCATTGGGCACTTTTGAGATCGACATTGCCACGATCAGAGGCGGCGCTTGATATGGGATGAGCGGCGTTGCAATGCCAACGATTTGCGTCATCGAGACAACTTTGAGTGATAATCCCGTTGCCTCGGAAAGCGTCGCTGCGAATGGAACCAACACTGCGGGCGCGGCGGGTGCTGTGGTAAGATGCGACAAAAGCAGTGAAAATCCATAGATCCCATAGATCGATACCAATCCGCCGCCGTCATCCAGTGGCAGAGCCCCGATGATAAGGTCTGCGAGCAGTTGATCGAGTTCAACTGCGCGCGCGATCGCAACAACTGTGATGATGGATGCAAAGAAAATGGCGGGCGTAAGATCAATTTGTTCGCGCATGGCCGTCGGACTTAACATCCCGAAACGCGGCCAAAGTACGATTGCCGCCGCCGTTAAAGCCACCCATGCAGGCGGGATGCCGTGGAGGAAATCCGTCATCCACAGCAAGATCGCGGCCCCAAGTACGACAAGCAATCGGTTTTGTTCGGGGCGCACCTCAGGGGTTTTGATGCCCTTGGATTGGATACTTTGAATGGGTGCACGATAAAAGCCGACCATCAGCGCCACCAGCAATGCAAACCGCAGAGCATTGACCGGCGATTGCAATAGCAAATAGCCCGAATAGGTGCTGGGAACTCCGTAAAGCTGATCCATGGCTCCGACATGCACAATCGTCGGCAAGTTCGCGGTTAAGATCGTATAGGTCGGCAGCAACGTTGCGGTTGCGGCGGTCGCCACCAATCCGATGGCACCGCGCCCGTCGGGGTCAAGGTTGAGATGCCCCGCCAAGGCAGTGGCAACCGGGATCATCACGATGATCCGTGGCATGGTTGACGGGATCAACACACCAAGCGCCATACCAGTGGCGGCCATCACAAAGATCGCACGGGGATAAGACGGACCGGTTGCCGCCAAAAGATGTGCCGAGACGCGAGACGCCAAACCGGTTGAGGTGATCGCCGCGCCCAATGTGATCCCGGACACCAAGAGCCAAAAACCGCTGGACATGAAGCCGGAAAAAACAACCTCCCGAGGCACGATGCCAAGGGCAAGTGCCGTTAGAAATATCCCGAAGGCCGTGACGATTTCCGGGATCGCGCGCGTTGCGAATAGTGTGATCGCGGCACCGCCAAGCCCGGCGGCCATCCAAACGGAACCAGCATTTCCAAGTGACAAGCCATAAAGGGTAAACGCACCCCCGATTGCAACGCCGAGGCTTGCAACATGTTGGGCGGAAAGCGCGGGCACCCGGTCGCCTCAGGGCACAAAGATAGTGGAACCCGTGGTTGACCCGGCCTCCAGTTCGGCATGGGCGGCAGCCACTTCGCTCAGCGGACGCCGCTGATTGATGTTCACTGTGACGTGGCCATCAAGGTTCATCCGAAACACGCGCGCCGACGAATGTTCAAGATCGGCGCGCGGACCAACGTAGTTCGCAAGCGTCGGGCGGGTGAAATAAAGCGATCCTGCATGTTGCAAAAGACTGGGAGCAACGGCAGGCGCTTCGCCCGTTGTCGCACCGAATGAGACGAACATACCATAAGTCGCAAGGCATTCGATTGAGGTTTCAAATGTCGCTTTCCCGATGCTGTCGTAAACGACCGGCACCCCGGCACCACCCGTAATCTCTTTGACCCGTTCGGCTATATCTTCGGAATTCCGATCAATTGCGTGGGAATATCCCATCTGGAGTGCACGCCCGCAATTATCCGCGCCTGATGTCACACCGATCATTTCGGCACCAAGATGTTTTCCCCATTGGCCTGCGATCTGACCAACTCCACCAGATGCAGCAAAAAATAAAACCTTCTCTCCGGGTTTAACTTTGTAGGTGCGTTCCAGCAAATATTCCGCCGTCATACCTTTCATCAAAGACGCTGCTGCAACGTCATCGGAAATACCGTCGGGGATTTTCAAAACACGGGCGGCAGGGGCATTTCGTGTGGTTGCATAGGCCCCAAGGACGCCGCCATAAACTACTCGATCACCAACCGCGAGCCCCGCGACACCCTTGCCAAGGCCTGTGATTTCGCCCGCGGCTTCCAACCCTAACGGGCTTGGCAACGGCATCGGATAATGGCCGGACCGTTGGTAAACATCCATATAGTTCAAACCGATAGCCTTCTGGCGGATCTGCACTTCGCCTTCACCGGGGTCCGGAAGTTCGAGGGTTTCGAACTGCATCACATCGGGTGCCCCTTGTTGGGCCATGATCACTCGGTCCATCGTCATAGTGCCGTCCTTTACTTCGTCGCGTCGCCGCTTTCCACTACAACGGTCTGGACTTCACCAGCGCCGTTGGCACGCCGGAACGCTGCGGCTTCGTTGTATTCATCAGATTTAAAGCACGCGGTTCCCGTAGCCAGATCGGGAAATTCAATGACCACGAAACGCTCGAAGTGTTCCGGGCCTTCCATGATTTCGAAATCACCGCCACGCGCCAAAACTTTGCCGCCGTATTTCTGGATAATAGCGGGAACGAGATTGGTGTATTTCTTGTATTCGACAGGGTCGTTGATCTTTGCGCGGGCAAGCCAATAAGCGGGCATAGTAGATCCTTACATTAGAAGATTGGGCAGCCAATTGGCGATGCCCGGGAAGATGATGATAAGAAGAACGGCAAACAGCATTACGAACCAATAGGGGACAGAAGACATGAAAATGCGTTGCACCCCCACTTCGTCATCCCGGATTGCAGCCTTTACCGTATAGACCAAAAGCCCGAATGGTGGCGTCAACAATCCGGCTTCAATGGCGATGATGCCGACGATGGCGAAGGCGACTTGATCAAAGCCGAACGCCATGGCGACGGGTTCAACGATGGGCACGGTCAAAAGCATGATCGAAATACTGTCGATCAGCATGCCAAGGACGAACCAGATCAGGATTATGATCCCTAGAACGACGAATGGATCCAATCCGCTTGAAACAAAAAACTCGCGGATGGCATTTGTGACACCCGTCATTGCCAAGGTTCGTGAGTAAAGCGCAGCGGCAAGCAAAAGGATCATGATCGGGGCGGCTGTTTTGCCGACCGCATAGATCGCGTCAATAAATTGCCGCCATCGCATGCCTTTGAACCCGGCAAGGATCAAAGCAAGTGCAGCACCCGCACCGGCGCCTTCCGTCGGTGTGAAAACGCCAAACCAAATTCCACCGAGAACAGCGCCGACGATGCCGAAGACCCCGAACGTCGACACCAGAAACGGCCCGGTTTTCAATTCAACCAGCGAGCTGTCGAACCCATCTTCGACGCGCACGTTTTCGTGGTCAATTCGCGCCGCACCCTCGCCCACAAGTTCGGGTTTCATCAATGCACGAATAACGATGTACAGGACAAAAAGCGTGGCCAGAAGCATGCCGGGAAGAACACCGGCAAGGAACAACCGCCCGATGGATTGTTCGGTCAGGATGCCCCAAACGATCATCAAGACAGACGGCGGTATCAACATTCCAAGACACGACGACCCGGCAATTGCACCCAGCGAAAAGCCGCGATCATAGCCGTGCGCTTTCATTTCCGGGTACGCAATCCGGCTGAAGGCGGCGGCTGACGCGATAGAAACGCCCGTGACGAAAGAGAAAACTGTATTGCCAAGTACAGTCGCGATGGCGAGACGCGCGGGGATTTTTTTCAAACCCCGGTTTATCGCAACATATATGTCGGTTATCGCCCCGGATCGCCCGATAAATTCGCCCATCAACATGAACAAAGGGATCACTGCGAAGGTGAAATCCCTGAGTGCCTCGGCAGAGGTTGAAGCAAGTGTCGCCTCGACAATGCGCATTTTGCCGGTGACCATATAGATGCCCACAGCGCTGGTGACACCCAAGGCCACAGCAACATGGACACCCAAAAGAACGAGGCCCAGCAAAAGGACAATGATTAACCCGGCGGTTCCAAAGTCGAACATCGCGTTACAGATCCATCTGTTCGACGCGAAGATCGAAAATCTCGACGATGGACAACAAGGTGTAATTGATACCCGCAAGCCCCGCCCCAAAAATGATCATCCAACGGGTTGGCCAGACAGGGACCCGAAGCGCGCCCTCGCCGTCGAACTCCCCATTCACGAAGGATCGAACGGCGGGTTTAATTCCGGCCTTCAACAAAAAGAAAAACAACAAGGCACCAAGAACCAGAGCGAAAATCAAAAGTGCCTTTTGCAAAGGCTTTGGTAGTGCCGTGACCAGAAAATCTGCGCGCAACATTGAATTGCTTCGAATGGCAAAACCGATTTGTAAAAAAACGATCATGACGACCGAATTCGCGACGATTTCTTTTGTGCCCGAGATTGGCATATTCAAGGCGCGTGTGATGATGTCAGCCAGAATGAAAAAGCATAGGAAGAACGCCCAGATCGCGCCCAGTATCATCAAAAGTTTGGTGAGCCGGTCGCTCAGTCGGACCAATGCCATCTTGCGCCTCAATTTTCGGGAACAGTTGCGCTCCGCCGCGATTGGCAGCGGAGCGCGTTCGCTTACTTGATTTCGTAGCGAACCGGCCACTCATAGCCGTTGGCTTCCGCACGTTCGAGCACGAGGTTTAAGACCTGCTTGGCAGGCAAGCCCTGTGCTTCAAGGTCATCGACCAAAGACTGCGGCCATTCAGCCAAAGACTCGGCCCATTCCTTGCGAACACTTGGATCGATCTCAGTCACGGTGATCTTGCCGCGCAGATCGTCGACCAACCGGTCGTATTCAACCGCATTGACGATGCCGGTTTGCTGTTCGTAATCGGCTGCGACTTCGTGCAGGATTTCTTTAAAGTCGTCCGGCAATTCATTGTAGGTGTCTTGGTTGATCGTCAGCCCATGCCAGGTCATCGAACCAAAACCGATCAGCGTATAGAACGGGCCGGGTTCATAAAGTTTCAGGTTCACCCAAGCAGACGGGAACATGATCCAGCCTTCGTAAACGTTGGTTTTCATCTCGGTATAGGCCGTCGCCAGCGACGATTGTACTTCTGAGACGCCTGCCAGTTTGAGCCAGTTCAGGTTTAGACCCGCACCTGCGATCTTCTGGCCTTGCAGATCAGAGAGATCGTCCCAAGCGAAAGATGTCCCAAGGTTATAACCGCCATCAGCGATCCGGCTAAGAAGGACTTGGTTGAATTTTTCTTCAAAGATATCAGAGAGATACGGAACTTCTTCATAGACTTCTTGCGCGATCTTCAAAGACTTTTCCGGGTCCATTGTTCCAAAAGGCATCATCACCTGAAACGCATGCAAGGGCAGGTTCGAAGGCTCAAAGCAATAGCAGAAACCGCCAATATCAAGGATGCCGTCCTGAACGCCTTCCAGAACTTCGGTGACCTTGACGATCGAGCCTGAATATCCTTCGACAAAGTTCACGGTATGATCGGTCCGTGCTTCGACGCGTTCTTTCAGTTCTTTTTGAAAGTAGTCGATCATCAGCCCCGCATAGACGACGCCCGGCGGGTGACCGGACCCAATTCTGAGGGTGATATCCTCGGCTATTGCCGCCGAGCTGATGCTTGCAGCGGTGAGTGCCACGGCACCGGTTTTGAAAAACTTGTTCATCATTTCCTCCCATAGATATGATTTCTGATCCGATTTTGGCGTGCCTGTCTTCCGTGGCATCGACCCGGATGTAGTCGCGTGTCTTTCTGCTTTCCTCGACCTAACTCCTTGCCTAGGTTTTGCCTCTGAAACTGTTGCTATGCCGGTGCCGGAGCTTTCAAACCCGCAACATCTGCTTTTAGATTGGCTTGTTGTTCTGCGCTTAAGGGAACCAGTGGCGGTGCCATGCGCGTCCAGGTGTCGTCGCCGCTGCGCCATGCTTCCATTTGTTTCATGGCCGCCATCAATGGGTATTTGGACGCCATGGCGCGCACTTCTTTCACAGCTTCAAACGCGGTATCTCGTGCGGCACCTTCAACGACCAATGCGGCTTTCACTTTATTGGCGAATGCGTTGGTTGATCCCGAAATAATCCCGGCACATCCTTTGGCCAATCCTTCGAACAGGAATGCTTCGCTGGACGGATAAACATCAAAATCAGCTTTGACGCCGCCGGTTGCATCGGCAAATGCCAAGGCTTGCGACATGTCACCGCTTGAATCTTTCAATCCCGCAACAATGGGGCCAAAGTCTTTCTTTAGGCGCACGGCAACATCAACCGGAATTGGTGTCATCGACATTTGCGGGAAGTGATAGAGATAAACCCGCAGACGATCGTCGCCGATCGCTTCAATCAGTTGTGCAAAATAACGATAAATCCCTTCGTCGCTTGGGTTCTTGTAGTAAAACGGCGGCAAGACCAGAACATTTGGAAAGCCAGCATCCAAAGCGGCCTTCGACAGATCAATTGCGTCTTGCGTGGCACAGGCACCGGTGCCGAAAATTGCGCGCGACGGATCAAATCCAGCGTCAGCGAAAGCACCGGCAAGTTGCATCTTCTGACGGAAAGAAATTGAATTCCCCTCACCCGTCGTGCCCGTCGGTGCCACACCATCGCAACCACCTTCGGTCGTCAGGTATTTGCAATAGGCCACAAGCTTCGCTGTATCGAGCGAGCCGTCTTCCTGAAACGGAGACACCGCAGCCGCATAAATTCCTCTGATTGCTTTCGTCATGTTTTGCCTTACTCTGCGGCCGCCGATTTGGCGGCACTGTCTTTCATGGAAACCACAACTTTGATGGCGTCGTCGATCCGTTCGCGCGCATAGCGCAAAGCCTCTGGAAGATCGCTCATCGGAAAGGTGTGAGTGTGAACTTTTGTAGCATCAAATCGCTTGTCGGCCATGAAGGCCATCGCCCGGTGAGTGGCCGATCTGCCTTCACCGCGAATGCCATAAAGATAGATGTTGTTGACGGCCAGATAGCCAAGATCAAATTCCACGGGCTTCTTCGGAAAGGCTGCCAGACAGACCTTGCCGCCCCGGTTGGTCATGTGAACCGCCTGATTAACAGTGGCTTCGGTTCCCGCACAATCAACGACATAATCCGCGCCTTTGCCCGTCAATTCCTTGACCCGCGCCAGCGCATCTTCGGATCGCGCATCAATAACCACGTCCGCGCCAAGCTCCAACCCGATCTTGTTGCGGTTTTCGCGTGTGCCCACCAACACCACCGGGCTGGCCCCGAGTGATTTTGCAACCGCCACCGCCAATAGCCCGATTGGCCCGGGGCCGATCACCACAACGCTTTCACCAGCGACCAACCCGCCAAGTTCAGTCAGCCCGTACATCGAGGTTCCGGCCGTCACGACAAGCGTTGCTTCGGCATCCGACATCGTATCGGGAACTTTGATCATCGTGTTGATGTTGTTAATCGCGTATTCCGCAAAGCCGCCATTCGTTGTGAACCCGTTGGCCCGATGGCCTTTGTCGCGGTCGCCATAGTTCAACCCGTAGTTATGACACGACGTGTACATGCCGGCCCGGCACCGCTTGCACTGGCCACATCCGGCGTGGATTTCGACCGTGACACGGTCGCCGATTTCGAATTCATCGACCCCCGGCCCAAGGGCCGCGATTGTGCCCATGTATTCGTGGCCCGGCGTAAAATTCTTGTTGAAGGGTGGACCGCCTTCGAACATTGCGGGGGTGCCATAGCTGATGATTTCCAGATCCGTGGCACATATTGCAACTGCATCGATGCGCACCAATGCTTCGGCGCGACCGGGCACAGGAACATCCTTGTCGATCAGCTTCAGTTCGTCAGGATCACCTAACACCCAAGCCTTCATTTTGTCAGGCACGGGCATCATGTCAGCGTATTTCACACCTTGGGCATTGCGTTCCGTCAAACTGACCTCCCCCTTTCTATCGGACTGGCATCGTCATATTGGTTAATCAATGCTGGAAAATACAGACCAATCCTGCATCGCCTTGGAAAGCGTAACCTGCCATTTTGGGCGCGTAAACACAATTAATCAGTTGACTTCACAAACCGAGTCCTCTCTTGCTAGACATCAGACTAAATCTTAATGGTTAACCAATGAACTTCCATGGGGCGACAACGGCATCACGCGACGCATTGGCGAGTTGGCTCGCCAATTCTGGTGCCGCGCCCGGTGATCGTTTGCCACCTGAACGGGATTTGTGCGAACGGATTGGAATTTCTCGCGGTGAACTTCGCAAGGCAATGACAACGCTGGAGGCAGAAGGCATCGTCGAGCGCCATGTTGGGCGCGGCACTTTTCTTCGAACACCTTCGGCTGCGGACAAAAGTAACGAGCCACTGGTTAGGCGGCTTGCGGAAATCACGAGCCCCCATGCGGCCATGATGGCGCGGCTTTCGCTTGAACCCGAACTGGCTGGCCACGCCGCCATCCACGCCGCCCCGCGCCATTTGACCGAAGCACGAAACTTAGCCGACGGTATGCGCGCCGCTACCAATTGGCCAGAATACGAACGACTTGATGCCCGCCTTCACGAGTTGATTGCAGTGGCTTCGGGCAACCCTTTGCTGGCGGAACTGCATCGTATCACGAACGCGGTTCGGGTGTCGGTTGTTTGGGCGCGGCTGGAGCTTCCGGAGGACGGCCCACCGGCTGATTACCATTCTTTCGCAGAACACGAAGAAATCATAGCGGCGCTTGAAAGCCGCGACCGTCTGGCGGCTCACGCAGCCATGCGCAACCATCTGAAATCTGTCCGCGCGACACTTTTAAAGGACGACTGAAACGTGATCGATCTCTATACTTGGACCACCCCAAACGGGCGCAAAGTCTCAATCATGCTTGAAGAGCTTGGCGTCGAATACAATGTGCACGCCATCGATATTTCGAAGGACGAGCAATTTGCGCCCGATTTTCTGAAGATCGCCCCCAACAACCGCATCCCGGCAATCGTTGATCACGACACCGGCGTCCAGATGATGGAAACCGGTGCCATCATGCTCTATCTCGCCGAAAAATATGATCGGTTTCTGCCCAAAGATGATCGTTGGGCCGCCATCGAGTGGCTGATGTGGCAGATGGGCGGTATTGGCCCGATGCTGGGTCAGGTTCATCACTTCGTGAAGTACAATCCGGGCAAGTCGGAATACGCCGAAGAACGTTACTCGAAAGAAGCCCGGCGACTTTACGGCGTTCTGGATCGCCGGCTTGAAGGGCGCGACTATATGGCGGGAAGCGGGCGCGGCGAATATTCGATCACCGATATGGCCACATGGCCTTGGACATCGCGTTTTGACTGGCAGCAAATTGATCTGAGCGAATTCCCAAACGTTCGCGATTGGTATCTTCGCATTGCGGAACGGCCCGCCGTGCAAAGTGGGTACAACGTGCCAAAGTACGTCACAGACATACCCATGCCATAAGCCACCAACTGATTGGAGAGGCCATGCCACATATTCCACCCGTTGACCTGACCGCATCAGAAGATGCGAAGGCAGATATCGAGTGGCTGGCCTCGGCCACAGGCTTTGTTGCGAACTCCATGTTGACGCTGTCGCATCGTCCGGAAATTGCAAAAGCCGTTCTGGGATTGATCCGCGCGGTTGTTCGCTCGGACGGAACCGTTGACGCGCCTTTGCGGTGGATGGTGGCCCATGTCACGAGCCTTGCGAACGGGTGCCAGTATTGCTCGGCCCATACGTTCAAGAACGGCGCCGACAATGGTGTTCCCGAAGACAAGCTGGAAGCCTTGTGGGAGTTTGAAACCAACCCGATCTTTTCGGATGCCGAACGTGCCGCCTTGCGCGTGGCCGTAACCGGCGGGCAGTGCCCGTCCTTTGCCAGCGCCGAAGATATGGCCGAGCTTCGTTGTCACTTTTCGCCCGAGCAAGTCGTTGAAATCGGGGCCGTTATTGCGCTTTTCGGGTTTAACAATCGCTGGAACGCGCTGATGGAAACCGACATCGAAGGCAGCGTCACCGCCTTCACCAATTCCAAGAATTACAAAGGGCCTGAGGAAACAAGCTGGGGCCAAAGCTGATCTCAACAGAGATCGAAAAACCTGGGAGGAAGAACATGTCCGACATAAAGGAAAAAGGACCGAACCGCAGACGCTTTATAGGGGGCGCTGCTGCGGGATTTGCAGGACTTCAGATCACGATGCCAACTGCGGCATTCGCTCAATCCTATCCTGAACGGCCAATCAATATCGTCGTGATGTATTCAGCCGGTGGCGGCACGGATACGATCATGCGCAAGCTCGCCGAGGAGATGGCAGCCGCCAAAGGTTGGACCATCAACGTTCTGAACAAACCCGGAGCCGTCGGCGGCGTTGCAACGCAATTCGTGGGTGCCTCTCCGTCGGATGGGTACACTGTGCTGGGTGGTGCGAACTACAATCGCTTTGTTCGGGTCATGGGCCATGCCGATTTCACGCCGTGGAAAGATTGGTTACCGTTCAAAGCTGGGGCTGCTTCGGCGTCATGGTCGGTGCGCAAAGACAGCCCCTTCCAGACGATTGATGATGTGATCGCCGCGGCTAAAGCGAACCCAGGTTCGGTGTCGATCTCGACATCCGGGACGGGCGGCGTTTGGCACGAGCTGGCTTTGATTATTGCCAATGCTGCGGAAGTTGAACTGAAATACGTTCCCTACAAAGGCGGAAAACCGGCAACGCTTGCCGGTCTGCAAGGTGAAACCGATATCGCAGGGGGCGGTTTGCACGAGCACATCGACCTGATCCGTGCGGGCGAATTGCGCAACCTTCTGCAAACCTCCGGCGAAGATATCAAGCTTGACGATGGCACTGTGTTGCCCACGCTTGGCACTGCAATCCCGGCGGCTAAAGGTTTGCCGGTTGGCGCGACGTACAATTTTATGGTCAAACGGGATTTACCGCCAGAGGTGCTTCAGGAAATCGCAGATGCCTTCGTGCTGGCTGCAAACTCTGACGGGTTCCTTGAAATGCTAAACTCCAAGTTCTTCATATCGGATGTGAAGATCGGCGAGGAAGCGGACCGCGAGGGTGCGCTGATGGAAGCGATCACAGCCGACATCTTCAACAAGTTCCAAGATCAGATAGGGGCCGAAGTGAAAACTGCCGCGGACTTGGGCTTACCAGCCCCGGCTGATTTTGACGGTTGGTGGCCGCCGGAAGGCTATGTGGCGCCTCCGATTGATTCAGGCACTTAATGCAATTGCCAGAGTCTGTTTCGCGCGGGCTCTGGCACCTTACTGAACACGTACATGTCAAATACCAAACAACCTGAAGTGACCTTTGAGGGTGAAGAGGCCGGGTCTGGCTATGCATCGCCCACGCTTGATCTTGTTGCATCGGCCTTGCTGATCGCGATTTCGATTGCCGTCATGGTCGCCGCTTTCAGGTTACCGATGCCCGGCGCGCTTCATACTGCGCCGGGGCTTTTGCCGTTTATCGTGGCAGCATCTTTGATGCTGATGGCATTGGGTCTTGGTGCTGCCGCCCTAACCAGACGCAAGGCCGGTGTTCAATTGCCGCTTTTCGACGACCGCGACACGTCAACGGATTTACGTTCGTTGTTGTTGGCGATTGCGGTCGCCATCTATATTGCCGCGCTCCAATTGTTGGCGTTTCAGCAGAATTTCAATGTCTTTGGAACAAACCTGAAACTCACGGCCTTTGAACCAGCAACGATCCTCACGCTCACCTCAATCATTCATCTGAGCTGGCGCGGCCCGATTTGGATCACGGCTGCCGTATCGATCACATGGACGCTCATCTTGTCACTGGTGTTCCAACTGGTGTTTCGCATCCCCCTGCCGGGGAGCTTTTAGATGATCGACGGTCTTCTTCTGGCATTGACCCCGTCTTTGCTGTTGATGACCTTTGCGGGCGTTTGCCTGGGCATCATTTGGGGCGCCCTGCCCGGCCTGTCGACCACGATGGCCATGGGGCTTTTGATTGGCTTGTCGGCGGGCATGAACCAAGACGTCGCGATTTCATTCATGCTGGGTGTTTATACCGGCAGTGTGTTCGGTGGCGCGATCTCGGCTGTTCTGATCAACATCCCCGGCACGCCCGATGCAGTGCCGACGATGATCGAAGGGCATCAACTGGCCCAAAAGGGCGAAGGTGGCCAAGCGCTTGGTATGGCGATTGCGTCAAGCTTCATCGGCGGCGGAATTGGGATCATCCTGCTTGTATTGTTCATCCCGCTAATCCTTACTTTCGCATTGAATTTCAGGTCGTGGGAAATGTTCTGGCTGGCTGTCATCGGTATTATGGTTGCGGGCACAATGGCGGCCGGATCGATGCCGCTAAAGGGCTGGATCGCAGGATGGCTTGGTATGCTGGTGGCTTTCGTGGGGCTTGATTCCATACACGCCGTGCCGCGTTTTACCTTCGGAACCTTCGCGCTGTTTGATGGGATTTCCTATGTTGCAGTGTTGATCGGATTGTTCGGATTGGCCGAAATCCTGCGCACCTTGCCTGCAAAAGATATGCCAACGATCCCATCGAAAGTGGGCCGCGTCTTTCCGCCCTTGCGTTTGTTGGCCAAATATTCCCCTGCCGCCGTACGGTCCGGCATTTTGGGAACATTCATCGGTGCGATCCCCGGCGCGGGCGCGAATGTTGCATCTTTCCTTGCCTATGACATCGGGCGCAGACGCGCGAAACCGCACGAGCGGGAAAAATGGGGCAAGGGCAGTTATCAGGCATTGGTCTGCGCTGAAACGGCAAACAACGCCAACATTGGCGGTTCGATGTTGCCGACCTTGGCCCTTGGCATTCCGGGCAACGCGGCGGCGGCGGCTTTGCTGGCCGCCCTGACATTGAAGAATGTGGTCGTCGGACCTACGATTGAGTTGGATCATCCCGGCCTGATTTACTTCATCTATGCGGCGTTGATCGTCGCAAATATCCTGATGTACATAGCCGCATTTGCCTTGATCGGGCCTTGTGTGAAACTTTTCAGCCTGCCGCGAGGTATTCTGATGCCCTTGATCCTGCCGGTCTGCGTAATCGGGGCCTATGCAGTGAAGCTTTCGATCTTCGACGTTTGGATTATGTTCGCCGCCGGCGTTGTCGGTTGGATGTTCTCGGTCTTCAAATTTCCGGTGGCCCCGGTCGTGCTGGGTGTCATTCTTGCCCCGCTTGCAGATGAGAATTTTCGCCGGTCGCTGTTGATCTTCGAGGACAAATCTCTGGGGTTCGTTCTGTCACAATGGATCGGAACTTTTTTGATGCTGGCCGTTCTTTTCGTGGTCATCGAAGGCGTGCTTCGGGTGGCCAGAAGTGCAAGAAAAACAGAACAGGGGGTAAGCCATGCAGGATCGTAAGGAAATCGGTCTCGCCATCGTGGGGTGTGGAACAATTGGGCGTATTCGGGCGGAAATCGCGCGGGCATATCCCGGTATTGGTTGGATCGGACTGTGCGATCTGAAGTCCGACATTGGCCAAAGTCTTGCCGACGACATTCAGGCCGACTTTTTCACCACCGATTACACCGAATTGCTGCGTCGCCCGGAAGTCACTGCCACCATCATTGCGACCGATGAGAACTTTCATTTCGATCCGACGATGCTGGCCGTCAAAATGGGCCATTCGCTTTTCATTGAAAAGCCGCTGGCAACGGACGCCAGACAATCCGCACAAATACTATCGGCCATCGAAAAAGCCGGGTTGGATGCCGTCATTGGATACACCAACCGTTTCCGTCGCCGGTTTCTGGCTGTGAAAGAACGGCTGATCACAGGCCAGATCGGCGAAGTCCACACTGTGGTGACCCGCGCCTTCATGAACAAGATGGTGCCCATTGCCACCGTTCAACGCACCCAAGACCGGGCGACGTTGACCCCTATGGTCGTCTCGGGCACCCATAGCCTTGATATGTCGCTATGGCTGATGGAGGGGAAGAAACCTGTTAGCGTCTATGCACAGTCAACCGACAAAGTGTTGGGCGCGTGGGGCACCAAGGATTCGACACTTGGTATTTTCACAATGGACGATGGCACCGTGTTTTCGATGAACATTTCCTGGGCCCTGCCTGAGGTTTGGCCCGGTGCAGTGTACGGGATCGAAATTGGCATTGTCGGGTCAGAAGGTGTCATCGACATCGAAGACACGCACCGTGATTTGGTGATGGCCACCAACGTCGTGCAAGGTGCCGGTTATGCGCCAGAAGGCTACACAGCGCCCCCGCGCCATGTGGAATTTCTGACCAGCTATCCACCGGGCGATTTGCATGCAGGTCAGCTTTGGGGACCAATGCGCGAGGAAACAAATTCCTGGTACCAACGGCTTTACACAGGTGCCAACACGCCACATGCAACAGCAGCGGACGGCCATCGCAATCTCTTGATGACCATGGCAATGGATCTTTCGGCCAAGCGTGGCCAACCCGTTTCCTTGCCACCTGATCCGGGCGAACTGATGGATGAACTCACATGATTGAATTCAAATTTGGCGGTTATCAGGGCGACAAATCTGTCCACACCCGCGGCAGTCGTGTCTTGGTTGACGCCATAGCCGAAGAAACAGGCGGTGCGGTGACGCTTTCCTTTGATGAAAATATTGTTGCACGTGGTCACAAGGCGGCGGACTTGCTGTCGATGACCGAAAGTGGCGAATTAGACGGGTGCTATTTCTCGTCCAGCTATCTGGCCAAACGTGTGCCCGAACTTGGGCTTTTTGATCAGCATTTCGTCGTTCCGGATCGCCGCCGCGCCTACGCCCTGTTGGATGGCATACTCGGTGATCGGTTGCGCCAAGAAGTTGCGGCGGCCACGGGTTACGAGGTGTTGGGCTATTGGGACAACGGGCTGCGTCATATCTCAAGCGCGACACCGATCAAAACTGTTGCTGATTGCGCGGGACAGAAACTGCGCACTTTGGCGAATGAAGATCACAAACGTGTCTTCCTTGCTTTAGGTTTTGTTCCGGCCGCCATAGATGTACGCGATCTTCCCGAGGCGGTCAGGATTGGAACAGTTGATGCCCAAGAAAACCCTTTAACGAATATCCTTAATTTTAAACTTCACGAAACCCACCGTTATATCCTGATGACGCGGCACCTGTTGGGCGTGGCCTTGGTTCTGTTCAACGCCAATCGCCTGAACACACTTGACCCCGAACTTCGTGCCGGGGTTCAACGTGCCGTTGATCGGGCAGCCAAAGCCCAGCGTCAATTTGCCGAAGATGACGATGCAATTTGCAGCGCCGAACTTCGAGCCCAAGGCGTCGAGATTACCGAACTCGATGACGCCACGCGGTCGGCTTTTGCAGATGCAACCCGCGAAGAAGTGGAAACAACAAGAAGCCAATTCGCACCGGAATTGCGCGCGCTGTTTGACAAAGAACTCGGCGCAGCCTGACGCAGAGCAATCGGAGATGCCAGAATGACACAAGACCTGCCGACGCCAGATTACGTGAATAATATGAAATTGCTCGGCTACTCCGATCAGGGCGGGCGACCAGACGGCGTCCAAGTTATGGTCAACAAGAACCATGCATTTATTGGGCATATGTTTTCCGACGGGTTCAGCGTTGTAGATTGCACCGACCCACGTGATCCCAAACCGGTGGCCTATGTTCCGGCCCCGCCCAACACATGGAACATCCATCTGCAAAGTCACGAAGATCTGCTGTTGGTGATCAACGCCAAGAATATGTTCGCGGCAGAGGAATTCCAGAACGAAGAAGAATACTATAAAGGCAAACTGGGAAAGAAAGTCGGCACGGCTGACACCACATCGGAAGATCGAAACTGGACAGCGGGCATGTCGGTTTACGATATCTCGAACCCGGCAGAACCCAGAAAAATCGGCTTTATGGATGTCGAAGGCGGCGGCGTGCACCGGCTTTGGTACGTCGGCGGACGCTGGGCCTATGCTTCGGTTTTGCTTGATGGGTTCACCGACTACATCTTTGTCACCATCGATATGGCCGACGCGACACACCCTAAAGAAGCAGGGCGGTATTGGCTGCCGGGCATGAACGCTGCTGCGGGTGAGGAACTTTCGGAAGATCAGGCGCGTGCCGGTCTGCACCACGCCATCGTTCATGGCGACACGGCCTATGGTGCGTGGCGTGATGGCGGGCTTGTCATTATGGATGTCAAAGATCGGACCAAACCCGAGCTGATCACGCACCGAAATTGGTCCCCGCCTTTTGGCGGCGGAACGCACAATGCACTGCCCCTGCCCGACCGCAATCTTTTGGTCGTCGCCGACGAAGCTGTCTTGGACAATTGCGCCGACGGCATCAAACACATCTGGTTGTTTGACATCCGCGAACCGTCCAATCCAGTCAGCATATCCACCGTACCAATCCCCAGCGAAGCGAATTACGTCAACAAGGGCGCACATTTCGGCCCGCACAACATCCACGAAAACCGACCCGACAGCATGGTCAGCGATCAGTTGATCTTTGCCACACAACAAAATGCGGGCGTAAGGGTTTACGACATCTCGAACGAATACCAACCGAAAGAGGTCGCCGCTTTTGTTCCCCCAGAACCCGCGCGGATGATGGACCGCCGTCCAAACCGAACCAAAGTGATCCAGTCCTGCGATATCTGGGTATCGAAAGACGGTTTGGCATATGTGTCTGACTACAACGCAGGCCTCTATATTCTTGAATACACAGGCTAAGTTTAACCGGAGCGTCGCGCAAAATGTTGCGTCACAACCGACAGGGAGAGAGACATGAAAAAGCTATTCGCAACATTGGCGACGACGACACTTGTCACGATGGCGGCCCCGGCATTCGCCGAACAATGCCTTGAGGTCACGCTGACCGGAACGCAAGGTGGACCGCCGGTGTTCATGGGACAAGCGGGGGCCGGAACTTTGGTGCGGTTCGGTGACACAGAAAACGGATGCAGCGATGTGTTGTTGCAATTCGATGCAGGGCGCGGAACCACACAGCAACTTTCCAAAGCGCGCGTTCCCGTTGGCCGCTTAAATGCGGTGTTCTTTACGCATATCCATTCCGATCACTCCGAAGGCCTGATCGACATGGCGCAATTGCGCTGGCACTTTAATTCTGCCGGACCCAAGCTGGACGTCGTTTGCAGCAATGATGCGAAATCACCGGCGGGTCACATCTTGAGTTGCGCCAATTTTGTCGGTTCGATTGGCGACGCTCTGATCTCCTCCGGCGAAATGGCACAGCGGTTGGTTGAAAACCCAAAACGACTTGCAGGCGGGCCTGCCGATCTGATGAATGCCGTGACGTTTGATCCAACGAATGACCCGCAAGTTGTTTGGCAAAAGGACGACGTAACAGTCTCAGCGGTCCGATCCACCCATGTTCCTGGCCACGCATCGTACCGTGTCGACACGCCTGCCGGTAGTGTCGTGATCGGCGGGGATGCGGGAAATGACGCACGCAAACCACCGCGCGCGACGTCGACTTCTGATCAGGTTGAAACCCTCAGCAAAAATGCCGACATTCTGGTGCATTCGGTTATTCACCCGGTGATGGGCCCGGACGGCTCAACTGGATTTCCGCCCCCGATTTACTTCCGGCAAAGCACGGCCACGGATCTGGGAAGCCTGTCTGATCGCGCAGGCGTCGGGCACCTGATGCTAACCCACCTGATCCCGCCTATGGGTGCAGCCCGCCAAGTCCCGTATCCGATCGACGGAGGCGGGTTGAGCAAAACCGATTACGTCGGCGCGGTGCGTGAAGGTGGTTTTAGCGGTGGCGTAACAGTCGGCACCGACATGGCCACATATCGCATCACCAAGTAACGAAATCTGGCGACGACGACCGAATTGTCGTTGCCAGAAATCTACTTGGTGGCACCCATCACACGCCGAACATTTTCGGCAGCCACTTCGGCAATACGGCGGTTGGATTCTTTCGTTACACCGGCAACATGGGGCGTCAGGATCAGATTCTCGATACCTTGAAACAACGCGCCAACCTCCGGCGTTATCGGTTCGACATCTAGTGTATCCAATGCGGCACCTGCGATCTGACCGGATCGCAAAGCTTTGGCGCAATCGGCCTCATTCACGATGCCACCACGGGCAGAGTTCACCAAAACCGCATCCGATTTCATCCACTTAAACTGACGTTCGTCAATCAGATCAATGGTTTCGGGCAGTTTGGGGCAATGCAGCGAAATCACATCAGCCTCGGCAACCAAGTCATCTAATGCCACCCGCCGCGCATCGTTCCAAGCCGCGTGATCGTCGGGCATCATCGCGTCGTAGGCGATCACATCCATCCCCATACCGCGTGCTTTGGCTCCAACCACTTGACCGATTGACCCAAAGCCAACGATACCCATAGTTCGACCAGAAATCTCGGTCGCGCCAGCGAATTTCGGTCGATCCCACGCCCCCGCCGCAACGTCGGCGGTCGCGAAATAGGCAGGGCCCCGCAGCAGGATCATGGCCGACGCGATCACATATTCCGCGACCGAGACGGCATTCGCTCCAATGGACGGACAAACCTCAATACCGCGCGCATTGCAGGCTTCGACGTCAATGGTGTCCAATCCCACACCCATCCGCGCAACAACCTTCAGGTTTGGCGCAGCATCCAAAAGATCTTCGTTCACTTGGGTTCCATTGCGCACCACGATTGCCAGCGCACTCGCAATTTCCTTTTTCAATTCGTCTCGCTTGCTCCAAAGATCCGGATCCCAATGGACGTCGAATTCGTTGATAAGACCTTCAGCAACGCCTTGGTCCATAAATTCGCTGATTAGAACGTCTGCCACTTTCAGGCTCTCCTCGTAAATCGCACGCCCCTATTCACAGGAATTCGCGTTCTTTGTTGTAGGGATGTTCTTTTCCATAGCCGTGAACGGCGCGATAGCCGTCGTAACTCCGCTCAAAGAATTCCATGATCACCCAGAAAGCAAGATAGAAGAACGGTAGAATAAACACGATCTTGGCCAGGACCGGCATCGGATACTGCATCAGCCCCGATCCGATGGCCCCAATCGCACAGAACAACGTGAAGTAACCACCGGTCTTGTGATACGCCTCAAAAATCCGGCGGCGCGTTGTGCGGCTATAATGATCACCCTGCCAAGTTGAAGGATCATCGGGGTTCGCTCTGTTGTAGTATTTTCCGCCATGGGTTCCGCGCAGCATTCCGGCCGTGACTTGAACAACGGCCAAAATTACGGTCAGGCTCCCAAGGATCGCATGGACGGATCCGCTGAATCCCCCGCTCGCGGCCAAGGCTACCGCCACGCCGCCCAACGACAGAAAAACAGCCAGCGATAAACCGTATTTATGCGTGCTGAACCACCACCATTCTTTGTGCTTGATGTGAACTTGGCGGCGCAATCCAAATTCGGTCGGGCGAGGCTTACCAAACCGTATAATCATTATACAAACCGGCACCAAAACCAACCAAATCCCAACCATCAAAAGCGCATGGTAATTCCAATGAATATCGATCGTTCGGTCTAAAAAGCCGATATAAATTTCTTCCTTGATATGGGGCATTTTTTCGAACATTTAGACCTCCCTCGCGGCCATATTTGCGCCCGTAAAAAAGGGCGCATCATGTGGTTCTGGATAAACCCACGACTTAGCTCTAGACTACTTTAAACGGGGAATTCTCGCAACCTTGCGGCAGGGTAAAACGCCTATTTTTCAAGTGAAATTCCGGCATTTCTGGCAGAATGAGCGGATCAAACTGAGTGGCGTACCGAATGGTTAAAGATTGCGGGAGATGGACTTACAGATTGGAACTGAAAATGACGAAAAAGGTTGGCGTTGTTGGCTTGGGTAACATGGGCCAAGGCATCGCAAGAAATATTGCGAAAGCAGGTCATACATTACTGGCTTGGGATTTGGCACAAACGGCGCGTGATCGCTTTTCGGACATTGCACAAATCCTTTCGCCATCCGAAATGGCAGCGAAAGCAGATGTTGTGATATTTGTGGTGCCTGGGTCAGAACAAATTGATGAAATCCTTGATCCTATGCTCGAAAATTCAAATGCCGAATTGATCCTTTGGGACTTTACCACCTCGGATCCTGTTTACACCAAAGAGTTGGCGGCACGCGCCGCAAAGTCCGGTGTGCCTTACATGGATGCAGGAATGACCGGCGGTGGCGCGAAAGGTGCCGACGAAGGAACGATGACCTTGATGATTGGTGGCGACACAGACGTTTTGGAAAAGTCACGATCTGTTCTGGAAGCCTGCGCAGGTGAGTTGATCCATCTTGGACCATCGGGCGCTGGTCACACCATGAAAGTCGTCCACAACCTTATCACCCACACGAATTTCCTGGCCTGTTCGGAAGCCGGACGGTTGGCGGAAGCCGCCGGGATTGACCTTGCTGACATGATAAAGGTCTTCAACGCGGGCAACGCCCGAAGTTTCATTTCTGAACGGCGCTTCCCGGATCACATTCTCTCCGAAACATGGGACGGGCGCTCGCGCATTTTTAATCTTCGAAAAGACGTTGGCATGGCCGTGGCTTTATCCGAAGAGCTGGGCAGTCCAATGCGCATAGGTCACCAGACATTGGCTTGGATTCAAGCGGCCATTGATGCCGGAATGGCGGATCAGGATTTTACACGTCTGTACCCGGAATTAGATAAATTGAAATAGGTTTGGATCCTAATCGAGCATGCAAGCGCTTTTCGATATCATTCTACCCGTATTCGTAGTTACTGGCTTCGGGTATGTCGTTAGTTGGCGCGGCTTGTTCAGCGAAAATGCCGTTGACGGGCTTGTAAAATTCACCCAAAACTTTGCAATCCCTTGCCTGCTTTTCCGCGCCATGTCCGAAATCGACATTGGAGGAACCCTGAGGCTTCCCCTTCTCGGCACATATTACTTCGGTGCTTTTGCAAGCTTTTCAATCGCTTACACGGGCGCGCGAAAACTCTTCAAACGAAACCCAAGTGACTCTGTGGCGATTGCCTTTTGCGGGTTTTTCTCCAACACAATCCTTCTTGGCTTGCCAATTACTGAACGAGCTTATGGAACAGCGGCACTTGCAGGAAATTACGCGATAATCGCGGTTCACGTCCCGATTTTGTACTTGATCGGCGTAACCGCAATGGAATTCGCTCAAATCAGATCCTCAAGCTTTACTCAGAAATCAAAGAACGTTCTTGTCGCGATGTTTCGCAACCCATTCGTGATCGGAATTGGGCTCGGCTTAATCGTCAATATCACGAACGCACCATTGCCGGGCTCGTTCTCCAGCAGTATCGATTTGCTCGCCGATGCTGCGTTGCCTGCGGCATTGTTTGGATTGGGCGGCGTTTTGTTTAGGTATCGCCCCGAGGGCGATGTAAAGGCCATCCTGATGGTCTGTGCGATATCTCTTTTTATTCATCCCGCGATTGTTTTCGGAACGGGAATGGCGTGGGATTTAGATCAAGACGCTATTCGGTCCGCTGTTCTGACCGCCTCTATGGCACCTGGCATCAACACCTTCATTTTTGCCAATATGTACGGTGCTGCGCGGCGGGTTGCTGCCGCCTCCGTTCTTGTGGCGACGGCCGCATCTGTTGTGTCGATTTGGTTCTGGCTGATCGTTTTAATGTAAAGAACGCCGAACCCACTAGACCGGAAAAGTTCCACGTGCCGGGTATTTATTTTCCAAAGCGTATGGCACCTTACTCAACAAATTTCGCAAGTCCGGGCGCGCCCACGGCATGTTTGAAATATCGACGAGGTAAAGCGACCTATCCGGCTTGATCCAAAAGAGACCCGGTTCTGTAAAGAAATCCGCTTCCACATCTTTAAAGGCTTTTGACACCCAAAGCCCCCAAGACTTGGCATCTTCCATCGTAACCCCGTAGGCAACGCGCAAATCTCCAAGCTCCCATTCGTTGACTGATTGCGTTGCCAGGGCTTCATCGTTCATCGATGCCGCAACGACGGAAAACCCAGACTTTTCGAAGTCGCCCAGCAAGTTGACCAGCCCACCAAGATAGCCTTTGCAAACCGGGCAATGGTGACCGCGATAAAACAGGACCATCGTAAAATTCTCCGGTGTCTCGGCCGCAAGATCAAAGGTGCCGCCCCCGACGAGTGGAAGCTTCAGCGCTGGGGCCCTGGTATCCGGCATCAGTTTCTGGCTCATCTTCAATTGTCCTTTTTTGATTTATTTTCTGTGCCTTATGGAACTTTCCGACGTGAAACCCGCCAAAGAACTTCCCAAGTCTTATGGCATCCTAGCAACGCCAGTCACCGACACAAAATCAGTTCTGATCATGGCTCATATCAGGTTCGGTGCTAATCAACGCCTTGGCATAGGCTTTCTCAGCCACTGCGAAATACATATCAAGATTGTCCGAAATCACCCGGTCGACATTCGGTGCAACACGAAGCTGCAACACATATTTGCGCCATCCAAAATGCATCAAACCACCATGGATTTGCCAGGCGGGTTCAAGCTCGGTTGGGCTGACATAGGCTTCGTCGGCAAACCCAAGCTCGACCCGATGTTCGCGAACGAGCCGCTTAAGGATCAGTTCTTCGATCAGGTGATTGTACCATTGATTGATGCCAGTGTTCCTCAAGCCAGCATAATAAGACAAACGCAACGAAATCGGCTCAAACACAACTTCTGTATACTGACAGTAGAACGCAAAAAATCGATCTCTCGTGGAACGATTGCGATCTTTCAATATGTTGTCCCATGATGGATTCCAACGTTCAAGGTAGATGGTGCGATAAACCGCTTCGATCAAATCGTCTTTCGTCGGGAAATACCGATAGAGCAAAGGCTGTGTCACCCCAACGCGTTTGGCAATCTCGCGTGTGCTGCCCGCGAACCCCACTTCTGAAAAGTGTTCAGCCGCTGCCGCAACAATGTCGCGCGCGCGCTTTTCGGATGCACCGCGCATCTTTTTCGCCCCGTCAACTTCTGATGGGTTTTTAAGCCAGGTCTGCAAGGAAAACTGTTTTTCCTGATCCGAAATGTCAGTCACAATATTGCTTCGTTTCTTTTAGGGTGCCAACACATGGGCGAATTCCAGTATGATCCAAGGTAGCAGGGCTTACGTGTAAATTCGATAGTTCAGGGACAAACAAACCGCATGGATCAGACTATCAAACTGTGGGGTCGTGCGACATCCGTCAATGTGCAGAAAGTCGCATGGGTGATCGCGGAACTTGGATTAACTTGTCAACGAATTGACGCCGGTGGCGAATTCGGGGGGCTCGATGACCCGAATTACATCGCACTCAATCCCAACAGGCGAGTTCCGACCCTGGTCGACGGCGCGGTAACCTTATGGGAATCCAATGCAATTTGCCGATATTTGGTCGGCGCATATGGGACCCCGGAAACGCTGGGGACCAAGAATATCGCGGAAGGCGCCCAAGCCGACATGTGGGTGGAGTGGTTCCAGAACAACGCATATGCGAATTTCATCGCATTGTTTTATCAGGTTGTTCGCCTGCCGCCGAGCCAACGTGACCCTGAACGCAAAACCAAGATACTTGATGCGTTTTCCGCAACGCTCAACCTTTTCGACCAGACATTGGAAGGCCACGATTTCATTTCCGGCGCAAAGCTAGGTCTGGGCGACATCCCAATCGGGTCCTGCCTTTTTCGTTATTACACAATGGACATTCCGCACAGGTCCCACCCGAACATCGAGCGGTATTATGAAACACTGGCATCCCGACGAGCCTATCGTGACAACGTCATGATAGACTACAGCTCGCTGCGTGGATCGGATTGAAACACAGGCCTAAGGCGCTTCGGTCATTCCAAGAAAGTCCATGACCGCGACCGAAAACGCTTCGGGCGCGTTGACGTTGATGATGTGACCAGCATCCGGGATAAGAACAAACGCTCCGTCTTTAGCTGCGGCCGCCATCGCACGCATGGTCTCGGGTGCGGCCCCTTTGTCTTCGGAACCAGCAACAAACAAGGTTGGCACGTCGAGATCACCAAGGTCTTTCAGATAGTCCAGATCCTTCAACGCCATCGCGCAACCGCGATAACCTTCTGGTGTTGTTTTCAGGAACTCGGATTCCATTTTGGCGATCGTATCGGGGTTTGTGTCGCGAAATGCGGGTGTCAGCCAGTTGCCAAGTGAACCTGGCCATAGCCCCACGATGCCCTTTTCGTCCAAAATCTCAAGACGATCATACCAACTTTGCTTGAACTGCGGCGGTGCATCGGCACGCGCAGCGGTACAGATGATACGGTCTATGCGTTCGGGTGCCTTTATCCCCATCCCAAGCGCCGTCATACTGCCAAGCGAACACCCCATAACGCTTGCCGTCTGAGCACCGTTTCGATCCAGAACCCCGAAGGCATCTGCAACCAGATCATCAAAGCTATACGGCGCGGGCGGAGTTGGGCTTTGCCCGTGACCACGCGTATCCATCTGAATGACGCGAAAAAAACGTTCCAGCAATTCGCGCTGCGGGGCCCACATTTCGGTGGTTGTGCCAAGCGAGTTGAGCAACAAAAGCGTCGGACCTTCTGACTGGCCCGTTGCACGATGGTAAAGTTTATATTCGCTCATGTTCTCTCCAAATTCTCGTAAGCACCTTGTCGAACCATTGGCATGCCGAATCCGGCAAGGCAAACCATTGTTTTTCGTGTCATTTCAGGATCGGAACCCTTCGGAACTACCATGTGAAGCGTTCCGATTTCGCCGACGTTATCCTGCAATAACTGAATACTTTCTGCGACCTGATCGCTGGTTCCGGCGATCACCAAACGATTAAGATGTGCGTCAACGTCAGGCCCAAGAACACCGCGTTTCACCAATTGGGAAAAATAGGCGCGGATCGGGCTATCGGACCCAAACACATAGGCGTCAATCTTCGTAGGATCATCATGCACCACGATCATGCGCGCCACATTCCAAGTTGACGAGCACGCCCTTCGATGGGCTGATGTTGCGCCTTCGACGATGGCGGGCCAATGGTACGCCACGTCGCCTTGGGCCAACCAACATGCAGTGAAGGGCAAATAGCCACGCGCCGCCGCCAGCGCGACTTCTTCGCTGGTTCCTTTCGCCGGCAATCCGATGACGTCTGGGCACGGTGGCTTCATGGGAAAGTGCGATGCGGCAAAACTCTCTTCACGCGGTGAACCGCTTGAAAATAGCGTCTCAAAAATCTGCGCCGCGACCCTGCATTTGGTCGACACCTTGCCACAGCACATCTGAACGCCAAGAACGAGCCTGCCGCCAAACTGGTCATTCACATCTCGAATTAAGGTTTCCAGCTTTCTTGGGGAATGCGCACCAAAAGCATGCGCGTCCAACCCAATCGCAACCTGTCCATCGGCTAAAGATTGGAACCCCTCTACATTCTCAGGTGCGAAGTTGGGGAAATATGCGAGCTGAAATCCCAATTCATCCGCAAGCAAAAGCTCATCCCGAATCCGGTCTGGATCACTGCAAACCGAAAGATCCGAATGCCGGAGAATACCAAGCCTCATCAAGCCTCCCAAAGCGAAATGCAGGTTCGGACGTACGAACTCTGCTGCATAACGGTAAGTGCAGACAGGCTATGACCAGAAATAACAAAAGTTGCGGTGCGCTATCAACTTTCCTGAGTACAAGGCGGCCCGGAAGGCACCGAGCCGCCCAGAAATGTTCTATTCGAGCGAATATTCAACCGGCCATTTGTGACCAACCGCTTTTGACGCGTCGATGTAAGACTGCATGATCGCCTTACCCGGCATCCCACGCTTTTCGGCCTCGGCGGTCTGTTGCTTTGGGAAATCCACCAGGCTTTCGGCCCATTCTGCCCGAACTTCCTCGGGAAGCGACTTAATAATCGCGCCGTTTTCTTCCAGCTTGGCAAGACCAAAGGCTTGCACCGCGTCCATCTTGGCGCCGTTGCCTTCTTCCCATTCTGCACCCACTTCAAGAATAATGTTGCGTACATCTTCTGGCAGTGATTCTAGCTTTTTCTCGTTTGCGGTCAGCATGATAACTGGCATCGCACCGAACCCGATCAACGTGTAATAGGGCGCAGGTTCATAGAACTTAAAGCCGTTGTAAGCTGACGGAACCATCAACCAACCGGTGTAAACGCCGGTCTTTAGCGCCAGATACCCTTCGGGCAAAGTCGATTGCACAGGGATCGCGTCCACATATTCCAGCCATGGCAGGTTCGGGCCCGCCCCGCCGATCTTAATGCCTTTCAGGTCAGCAACGGTGTCCCATTCGTCTTTTGTGCCAAGGTGATAGTTATCCCAAACACCAAGACCCAGGAACCTTTGGCCATACTCTTCGGTCATCACCTCTTTCAGCCATGGGTTCTCATCATAGACCGTTCGGGCAGCCGCGATGGCATCGGATGAATTTTGTGGTCCGAACGCCAGATAATACGGAAAGTTGTGCAGGAACATCTTTGACGGTTCAAAGCAAATGCAGAATCCGCCGATGTCCAGAATGCCCTGTTGAACGGATTCAAGCGTATCCGCGACACCGGCAATAGACCCGCCATAGGCTTCGATGAATTCCACCTTGTGGTCAGTTTCCTCCTCCACACGTCGCGACACTTCGACGGCAAAGAAATCCGACATGGTCGTCACATAAGGCGCTGGCCCTTTCGGATGCCCCGAGCCGATGCGCAAGGTGAATGTATCTGCGGCAGCTGGCAGTGCCGATGCTAAAAGTGCGGCGATCGCTGGAATCGCACAGTGGCTAAAACGAAGCTTCATGGTTCCTCCCAATGGGCATTTTGCCCTGTTCTTGTCGTATCAGGAGAAACCTTCGGCCCACGCCGCGCCCTCCGTCGATCCAACCCTAGTGAAGATTTATCAGCTGATAAATGATTTATTGCGCGCGCAGGACTCTCGTCTTAACGTATCAAGAAAATTGCCATCAATTGAGGTTTCTGATGAAGTTTGGATATACCGTCGCGGTCGCTCGTGTGATCCATATCCTGTCGTCGATCTGGGTTTTTATTCTGGCAATCGTCATTCTGGTGGATGTGTTTGGCCGAGTTCTGTTTCTGGCCCCCCTGCCCGGTACCAAGGAAATCCTGCAAAATTCGGTGATCCTGGTGACCTTCCTTCAGATCCCGCTCGCGATCTACTCCGGCTCAATGCTGCGCACCACGCTCTTGACCGACGCGCTTCCCCCCTTCGCTCAGCGGATCCTCAGAACGCTTGCTTATGCGCTCGGGTTCCTTTTGTTCGCTGCTATCGGATACGCGTCCTTCCCCGAAGCCATCGAAGCCATGCGACTGAACGAATATGAAGGCGAAGGATCACTGCGCATCTACACTTGGCCGATCCGTTTTTTGTTGGTCGTCACGGCGACCTTCGCTGCCTTCGCATACCTGTCGATGATGGTCGCGGATTGGCGCGGTCAACTTGGCACCGACGAAGCGCTGACCCATCACTAATCTCCCCGCCCGAAACCTGCCCGACCGGAGCACTCGATGACGACCCTAATCTTCAGCTTTCTGGCCGTCCTGATGGCACTGGTTTTCCTTGGCGTTCACGTGGCTGTCGCCTTGGGTGTTGCCAGCGCCTTTGGGGTTTATCTGATGCTTGGCAGTGCAGACATCGCCTTGTCTGTCCTATCGGGAACGGCATACGAAGCTCTGCGAAAAGACATTTTCATCGTCATCCCATTGTTCGTTTTGATGGGCGAATTCATCAGCCGATCAGGTGCTGCAAAAGACATCTATACGATCTGCAACCGCGCCTTTTTGAGGCTTCCGGGATGTTTGGCTGTCGCGACTGTATCGGGCAATTCGATCTTTGCCGCAATCACCGGCGTCTCTATTGCCTCAGCTGCAACGTTCTCGCGTCTGGCCTACCCCGAGATGGTAGCGCTTGGGTACAAAAAAAGCTATGCCCTTGGCGTCGTCGCGGGAAGCGCCTGTTTGGGCATGCTCATACCCCCGTCAATACTGATGATCATATGGGCAGTCCTTACCGAAATCTCGATTGGGGCCTTATTCATCGCAGGCCTGCTTCCAGGTTTGCTGCTGTCGGCGTTCTTCATCGGCTACTGTGTGATCACCGCAAAGTTGAACCCCGACATTGCCCCCGCTTGCGCGCCCGATGCATTTCAACACGTGCCCGCCGCACAAAGACGATCCGAACTGATCAGCGGCCTGTCGATCATCGGTTTGATCTTGCTTGTCATCGGCGGCATTTGGGGCGGGTTCCTGACACCCACCGAAGCGGCAGGGTTCGGCGCCATCGGTGCCTTGCTTGTTGGGCTGATCAAAGGAATGCACCGCAAGGAACTGTTGGATGCGATTTATCGCGCTGGCAAAACCACGGCCCCTATTATGATCCTGTTGATCACGGCGTCGATGTATTCGCGTTTTCTGGCCATGGGTGGCGCAATTTCTGTCATAAACGGCAGCATCTTCTCGATCAGCGAAAGCCCCATCGTCATTATGATGATGCTATTCATGATCTGGCTTATCCTCGGCATGTTCATCGATTCAACGTCGATCATCCTTTTGACGGTTCCGATTTTTGCCCCCATCGCGGCAACGATAGGGATCGACGAATTGGCCTTTGCGATCTTCGGAATTCTTGTCATCGAAGCCGGGCTTTTGACGCCACCCTTTGGCCTTTTGATATTCACCGTGAAAGCCGCCGTGCCCGATCCGACGGTAACACTTGGAATGATCTTCAAAGGCGCAATTCCCTATTGGATCATGATCCTGATCGTTGCGATCCTTGTGGTGGTCTTCCCGAGCCTTGCAAACTGGCTTCCGCAAAGCCTGCTGTAAGGCCACCAAAGAAAAACGGCCCAAACACAAGCCGGGCCGTTCATCAATTCACCGCTCTAGGCGGGCAAAAGCCTATTTCCGCGCGCCGGAAGATTTGTCAAAGAAATGCGCCAGTTCGGGCTTGATGCTGAACCCAATCGTCGACCCTTTCGCAACTGAAGGCGGCTTTTCCGTCTTGGCAATGAACTCGACACCGGTTTCGGTGGTCAGGTGCACCAAGGCGTATTCACCAAGGTTTTCGACCAATTCCATCTTACCTTCCACAACGGCAGAACCATCGGTCGGGACAAGATGCTCCGGGCGAAGCCCAACGTGTTCGTCCGAACCAAGCTCGCGGCCTAAATTGGTGGATGCGCCACTTGCCAAATCGCTTATCGCAAAGAAATTCATCTTGGGACTGCCGATGAACTGCGCAACGAACGAATTCGCTGGCTGCTCATAAAGATCAATCGGCGACCCGACTTGTTCGATCCGGCCATCGCGCAAAACCACGATTTTATCGGCAAGCGTCATCGCCTCGACTTGATCGTGGGTCACATAGATCATTGTCGTTTCAAGGCGTTCGTGAAGTCGGGCAATCTCAAGACGGGTTTGAACACGCAGCGCAGCGTCAAGGTTGGACAAAGGTTCGTCGAACAGGAAGACTTTCGGGTCGCGAACAATGGCGCGACCGATGGCAACACGCTGGCGCTGACCACCAGACAAGTTCCGCGGACTGCGATCCAGATAGTCGGTAATTTGAAGGATTTCGGCCGCGTCTTTCACCCGACGATCAATTTCCTTGGGGTCGGTTTTCGCCTGTTTCAGACCAAACGCCATATTTTTGTAAACTGTCATATGCGGATAAAGCGCATAGGTTTGGAACACCATGGCCACACCGCGTTTCGACGCGGCTACTTCGTTTACTTCCACATCACCAATCGCAACGGTGCCGCCGGAGATTTCTTCAAGACCCGCAATCATCCGCAGCAAGGTTGACTTGCCACATCCTGAAGGCCCAACAAAAACAACGAATTCGCCGTCTTCAATGTCCAGGTCAACGCCATGCATGACTTGCGTGGCCCCATAGCTTTTGCGCACATCGCGCAGTGTCAGACCGGCCATTTTGCCTCCAATTCAGTTATTTGGCGCCGCAACGCATCGGCGAATTCAGGATAGGTGTCAGGGATGTCACCCCAAAGCTGTGGGCTGGTGACAAAGCTGTCGTTGCCCAACATCGCGCTCAGATCGTCCCAACTTGGTTCTACATATTCAAATGGGATCCTACCCGACGCAACGTGGCGGGCAAACACATACCAGCTCGCGATAGATTTGATGGAATAGATCGGAACGATGCCTTGCGCAAAACACCCTTCCAAAGTCGGGCGAATGAAGATCGGAAACTTCGCCATGCCGTCCGCACAGATGCGCGCAACCGTATCGCCAATCGCGGCATTGCCAAATCGGCGCGCAATATCCGCCAGGTACTCATCTTTCGAGAACGGTAAATCAATTGTGATCGCTGGCAGAACTTCTTTTGTTTCAAACGCTTGAAAGTGGGCGTTTAGATCCGGCACGCGCATGGCGGCATCGAATGTCTCAAGGCCTTCCAGGGCTGCCATATAGGCTAGCGCCGTGTGACCGCCGTTTAAAACCCTGATCTTGGTTTCTTCGTAAGGATCAACATCAGGCGTCACCGTGACATTGGCTTTGGCCAGTTTCGGCATCAAGCCCGCCGCTTTGTCCTGAAGAACCCATTGGATGAAATCTTCGGCCATGATCGGCGAGGTCACGGATTTGCCAATGAGCGCTGAAAGTTCATCGCTTAAACCAGCCGGGCTGCGCGGTGTGATCCGATCAACCATAGAACATGGGAATGCAACGTTCGCCTCGACCCAATGCGCAAGGCTTTGATCACCGCAGGCCTTGAGATAGGCCAGCAAATTTCGGTGCAGCATTTTCCCGTTCTGTCGGATGTTATCACAACAGGCAATCGTGAGCGGTGCGCCTGTCGCCGCAACGCGTGCCGAAAGTGCAGCCCGCAGATAGCCATAAACGCTTTCGCTTTCGCCGCCAGCAACCTCAGACATAATGGTTACGTCCGCGAGGTTCAGATCGCCGTTCGGGTCCGTGTAATATCCGCTTTCGGTCACTGTAACCGTAACCAGATGAACGGATGATTTCGCCAGAACCGCCTCTGTTTCCTCGCGCGCAAGGCTCCAGTCGGCGAAATGCACATGGGACCGAACGCGGCGAAGTTCGACGTGGCCATCAGCGGAATAGGACTTCAGGAAGTAACCGTCGTGGCGTTCAATGTCTTCGGCGGCCGTCTTAAAATGCTGCGCTTCCGAGCTGCGCAGATTGACCGCTGCAATGCCCCAGTTCAGATCACCGGTCGCATGCATATAATCGTCAAAGTAAACAGCCTGATGCGCCCGGTGAAACGCACCAAAGCCCAAATGGACAACGCCCAATTGGCACGCTGATCTGTCGTAACGTGTTGCGAATATTGGGGAATGCGTCGTGCGGTTCATGTCACCGTCTCCGTTTGCGGTGCAAGATCCTTACGCGCGATTTCGCGATATTCGGACGGCGTCATTCCTTTGATCTTTTGGAAATGACGGTTGAAATTGGCCAGGTTTTTGAACCCGACTTTCGGCGCAATCAAAATGATCTGGTCGTCCGAGGCATAAAGCATGCCACAGGCCTGCCCGATGCGAATTCGGTTCAAAAATTCGACAAACCCGTGGCCGGTGACCGACTGGAAGTTTCGGCTAAACGTAATCTCGGTCATATTCGCCATTTCGGCTGCTTGGGCGACAGAAAACTGTTCTTTGAAGTTCTTGGTGATGTGGTCCACGACCAGCGCAATCCGGGCCTGCTTGCTTCCACCTTTGGGATGGATAAGTTTTGCGACCGAAAGCGTTTTCTTTTCCGCATGTTCGTTCAAACGCACCAAAAACCGCACGAAGGCCAGAATGCGTTCGGCGCCTTTGTTGTCGCGAATGGCTTCCATGTGCCCACGCGCGAAAGTCGGATTGAACCCTTCGAAGAAGATGCCGCTTTGAGCAAGCTGCAACAGCTGAAGAACCTGCGCAAACTCAGGAAAACCCTCGGCAAGTTTTTCAACACTTTCGTGGCTGAACTGAACCAGCATGTCGCGGGTTTCGACAGGTTCCGACCAGACTTGATCCGTGATCCAATTATGAGGCAAGTTCGGCCCCGTCATGAACAAATCGCCAGCTTTGAAATCACCGATGTAATCACCGACAAAGGCTTTACCGCGGGTTTCAACAACCAAGTGCAGTTCGTATTCCTCGTGGGCATGCCAACGACACAGCTCGGTCGGCCATCCGTGTTCCAGATAGCGGATAGACCGGGCGCTGCGATCCACCATTTCGATTTCAGGTTCAATAATCGACATGCGCGTTACCTCAACACGTTCCCGCCATCGACCCCAATAGTTTGAGCCGTCATATAGGCGGATTGGTCGGAGGCTAGGAAAACAGCGGCACGCGCAATATCGGATGGCGCGCCCATGTACCCCAAAGGAACCGCCGCGCCGACTTCGCGTTTCTTCTGGCCCGGCTCTTTGCCCTCGAACTTGGCAAAAAGCCCGTCGACGGTTTTCCACATAGGGGTGTCAATCACGCCGGGACTGATTGCATTCACGCGGATTTTGTGAGGTGCCAGCGCCAAAGCAGCTGACTGAGTATAACTGATCACCGCAGCCTTCGTGGCACAATAATGTGCGACAAGTGCTTCCCCACGGTGACCGGCTTGGCTGGCCATATTGATGATTGAACCGGCCTTGCCCACGGACACCATAGATTTCGACGCTGCCTGCATGATCGCGTAAAACGCCCGGACATTGACGCCGAACAACCGATCCAATTGCGCCAGATCACCCGCCTCCAGAATGCTGCCCATATCGAACAGGGCAGCGTTGTTGAACAGAATGTCGGGCTCAATCTCGCCGATCCAATCCAGACAGGCAGACAGGCTGGCATCGTCCAGCATTTCAAAAGCGCGATAGGTTGCGGGGCCATCAAATTTTTCAGCCACATCAGTTGCATAAACTTTTGCGCCCAAAGCGGCAAAATGCTCAACAGCACTTGCCCCGATGCCACCTGCGGCACCCGTGACAAACGCCACCCGTCCGCTCAAATCTGTGGGAGCCGCATCAAGTGTCATTACTTCACCGCACCGAATGTCAGGCCTTGCACCAACTGCTTTTGACAGAACCAGCCCAGAACGACGATTGGGCCAACTGCGGCAGTGGATACGGCAGCCAGACGACCAAAGAAAAGCCCCTCGGGCGCGCGGTTGCCTTCGATCAGCTTTGACAAAGTCGCGGCATCAACCGTGGTCAGGCGCACTGTCCAATAAGCTTCGTTCCAGCAGAAGATGAATGTCAAAAGCGCGGTCGAAGCAACGCCACCCCACGCCAGCGGGATCAGGATATCCTTGATTTCGCCCCATGTGGTGACGCCGTCCATCTTGGAGGCTTCGATGATTTCTTTCGGGATTTCCTTGAAGTAGGTGAACAGCATCCAGATCGCGATCGGCAGGTTGATCAGACATAACACCAAAATCACCAGGAAATGTGTGTCAAAAATTCCCAGGAAGTTCTTTGTCAGAAACGTCATAGGGTATAGCACAGCCGCCGCGGGCAGCATTTTAGTCGACAGCATCCACATCAGGATATCTTTGGTGTGCTTGCTGGGGTTGAAGGCCATGGCATAGGCGCACGGCACGCCAACAGCCAGCGCGAACAAAGTGGCGAAGGTCGAGGTGATCACCGAATTCGTGGCGAAACGCCAGTAATCATAGTTCTCGGTCATGTTGGTGTAGTTTTCCAACGTCGGCGTAAAGAAGAACAGGTGTTCAGGCTTCACGGCATCGGCATCGGTCTTAAAGCTGGTGAAAACCAACCAGAAGATCGGGAAGAAAAAGACCAACGCGACGATCCACGCAAGGGCGGGCCACATAAAGTCGCTTAGTCTTGAACGTTCGGTAACGGCTGCCATCAATCTGCTCCCTAATCCATCAAGCTTTTGCCAACCATGCGCAACAAGAAGATCGCGATGATGTTGGCCAGGATGACTGCGAAAATGCCGGTCGCACTTGCGGCGCCAATGTTGTTCGAAGAAAACTCACCGATGAGATACGGCAGGTTCTTGTTCCCGTTGCCGCGGCTTACAATCTCAATTTCCGCATAAAGCGACAGATGAAAGATCGACTGGATCATGACCACAATCGCAATCGGACGGGCCAGATGCGGAACCGTAAGATTGATAAACTGCGACCAGGGGCTTGCGCCATCAAGCGTCGCCGCTTCTTTTTGTGACTCATCTTCGGACTGAAGCGAGGTCATAAAGATCAAAACCGCAAAGGGCGTCCATTGCCAAGACACCATCATGATGACCGCGTAAGCCGAGGTTTGTGTGGCGCGGAAAGAGATCGGTTCAAATTCTGGCCACAGCGAAAAGAATGCGCCAAGCACCGGGAAATCGCGCAACCCGTCGACAATGTTGTTGATGCCACCGACGGCGACGCCGTTCAGACCCAAAACCGGATCAAGGATCATGTTGATCCACAAAACCGCGTTCACTGCGGGCATCACAAAGAAGGGCGAAATCAGCAGGACACGTACAATGCCGCGACCGGGGAATGAGCGGTTGATCAGCACTGCAATCGCTAGGCCAAAGATAACGGTGATGATTAGAATGCTGGTAACGATAAAGACCGAATTCTGGATTGCGAACCAGAAATCCTTGTTATTCAATACATATTCATAGTTTCCGAAGCCCCGCCAGTTTTCCAAACTTGGTGACGTCCATTCGGGGCGACGCGTGCTGTTCAGCACATAGCGGATGAACGAAAAGAAAAGCGTCATGCTCAGCGGAACCAGCATCCAGAACAACAAAAGGATAACCGCCGGCGTTTGGAGTAGGCGTGGTATCGAACGATCGGACATGGCTCTGGAACCCTTGCGAAGCAGTTGTTTTTCTGGCGGTACGTAGCTGCAATTGGTCGCTTGTCGGGCGGACGCATCGCATAGGTGCACTCAAGCCAGACAATCGGAAAGATCGGGGGATGGATCAGCCCGGCGGCAAGCCGCCGGGCCGTCTTGTCGTGTTGGGCGAAGCTTAGTAGCCAGCTTCGTCCATGATAGCGACGGCTGCGGCTTGCGCTGCTGCCAGAGCGTCTTCAACCGACTTGGCACCGGAAAGAGCGGCTGCCATTTCCTGACCAAATGCGCTGCCGATCTCTGGGAACTCAGGGATCGCAACAAACTGAACACCAACGTATGGCTTCAGGTCTGTGGCTTCTGGAGCAGCACTATCGATCGCTGCCATTTCAGCGGCTGCGAATTTTGCAACGGCCTGGAACTCAGGAAGCGCATATGTCGACGCACGCTGACCTGTTGGGACAGAACCCCAGCCAAAGTCAGGGTGGTTACCAACGGCCTGAACGTAGTCTTTCGACGTCGCCCATTCGATGAAGGCTTTTGCTTCTTCAGCGTTGGGTGTTCCAGCAGGAACAGCCATGGCCCATGCCCACAACCAGTTCGCGCCAACTGGGTTACCAGCGTTAGGCGACTGAGCGTATGCAACACCGTCTACTTCCAAGAAAGAAGCGGCGATTGTAGCGTCGATCCACAGGCCACACTTGCCTTCGTTGTAAAGCGCAAGGATCTCGTTGAACGAGTTGCCTTCCGAACCTGGAGGACCATATGTGCCCAGGAAATCAACGTAGAAGTTCACGGCTGCATTCCATTCAGGGGAATCAAGCTGTGGCTTATAGTCTTTGTCGAACCACGACGCGCCGAAGGAGTTTGCAACGGTTGTGATGAACGCACCGTTGTCGCCCCAGCCTGGCTTACCGCGCAAGCAAGCACCGTAAACGCCGTTGTCTGGGTCGTGGATTGCAGCGGCAGCCGCTTTCACATTTTCCCAGCTGTCGTTGTCAGCAATGGAAACGCCAGCAGCGTCCATCAGGTCTTTGCGGTACATGACCATCGACGATTCACCATAGAACGGTGCCGCATAAAGTGTGCCCTCGTGGGACAGACCAGCGCGCATCGCAGGCAGAATGTCTTCAACGTCATAGTCAGCGCCGAACTCAAGTGGTTCGATCCAGCCAGCAGCACCCCAGATAGGAGCTTCCTGCATGCCGATGTTGATGATGTCGTACTGACCACCACCGGTTGCTGTGTCGGACGTGACCTGCTCGCGCAAAACGCCTTCTTCCAGCGAAACCCAGTTCAGCTTAACACCGGTCTCTTCAGTGTAGGCTTCGGCAACTTTTTGCATGTTGATCATGTGACCGTTGTTCACGATCGCGATTGTCAGTTCTTTTGCGTGGCCGTCAGCCATCGCAAACGGCGCACTTGCAACGACAAGCGACAGGCCGAGAGCCGTGTTACGTAGAGATTTCATGTTTATCCTCCCAAGAAATCACAGATTCGTTTTCTCTGTGGCGCTAACGTGAAGGATTCCACGAAGTGTCGCAAATGCTATACCATCAAAAGCACATACGAATCTATCATTCTTGAGAATCTACCGCCCAATTTTTCATCGAAACCGCCGATTGCCCCGTTTCCCTTGACCGGCACATCACGCGTTTTGACATGTTTGTTAGGGTGGAAAAACTGGCGAATTGAGGCTCGCCATGCTGCCAATTTGGGCGTTCTGCGCAAACGAAATGGGCTGCCCCACCAGAAACTCTGGGGAGGGCAGCCATCTCATTTAGCGGTACTTTGACCCGATCTCAACGTGCGGATTTCACGAACTTGGTGTACAATCCAACGACCTCGTTCATCTCAACCAACATGACATTAAGCTTTGTAAACACGTCGGAGCGGTGTTCAGGTGATGCAGGAACATTGGCAACTGCATTTTCAAGTTCGGGCTTCAGCTCTGACCAATCCGACCAAATGTCGTCCAGACTGCTGCGAATTTCTTCGGTCGGGGGGGGTCTGATGCCTGCTGCCGCCATACCGCCGAGAAGCGCTGCCAGCGACGCTTCGTACATGTTCATAGTGCCGGCAAGGGCTTCGGACGCGGCTGCGTCCCCGCTCCATGCCTCACAACTTTCCTTTGACATCTTCTGGGTCAACATCCGCTGACGGCCCGCAAAGTCGATCAACAGGGCGTCGGCTTGAACCATCTCGATGGGGTTCGAATACTGCCCTGAAATCTCGCTTACCAACAGCTTGGCTTGCGACAGCAACGCCATATTGTGTTCTGATATCACGCCAACATTCTGTTGGACGTCGTTGCCACCAACAATGTTATCGACCGCGGCGTCAATGGTGTCCCATTCGCCATGCAGGTTTTCCAGCGCATGGAGCGTCTTGCGGCGTGTTTCAGCGCCATTCATGCGCAATTCCGCGTCGCCATGCTCTAGGGCTCTCGTGATTTTGTTGAATTCAGTTTGTGCACCGGACAACACAGCAAGACTGTCTTCCTTCGCAACGCCTGCATTATAGTTGCAGGCAGATGCGGCAACCCGCTGCGAAAGCATGCGAAGCTTACCTGAAAAGTTTATGCGTTCGTTTCCGCCATCAGCACCTTGTGCAGCGCTTAACGATACCGGAGCGAGACCAAGCATCGAAACGCATAGAATTGCCGCAACCCCAGTGCTGAATTTAGGAAAAGAGAAGTTGGTCGTTCGATGCATAGATCTGCTCCACTCGTTAAAAAGGGTGAACCAACCGTAGCTCACCGCACATCGACGTTCTAAATTGGTAAATTGATTAAATTTGGACAGAAAAATGGAAGGAATTGGCCCCCGCACTCCGACTTCGGGCACAGCCAAACGTGAGTCTGTGCGAACCAAATTACTGAAACGGGGCTTGAAATGGCGCGATAGGCTTGGTTCGTTGGCAGAAATCTCTCAGCCGCGCCGCGACGACCAATGTATTGCCTCGGTCTGATTCTGGCAAAACCGTGACAAAATCCTTGTTGCTGCTCGCGTCGCTCTTTCAGGAGCGATTTTCAACACACCAGATTCTGTAGTTTGGTTTGCCTTGGCTGGCCACCCGGAACGGGCAGCCAGCCAGGTTTGCATGATGGGCTACATTAAGCTTTGGACATTGATGCCAAACGTTATGGCACCGATGGGTTCATTTGTGGTCGGGTCAATGATCGTCATGGACGCCTGAGATTGATAGTAACCGGTGCTGTCATCAAACTCGACTTCACTGATATGAAGCGCATTTGGGCCAGCCAAGTAAGTCTGCTGCCACTTAGCTTCGTCGCCCTGCCAGTAGTCCGAAGTAATTTCGCTTTGGGCAACGTTCAGACCCTTGTTGTCCATCACAAAGACCTCGGTGACAAAACCGGTCGTCGCGTCTTGTTTGTCCTTCAACCATACCGAAACAGGATGAGACATCAGGCGTTCTGTTAGCTCGCCGCCGCCTTCGCCTTTCTGCGCGCGCCAGTCTAGATCAAGGGCGATGACCTGATCTTCGGTGATACCCGCATTCGCAACATTCTGCGCACGAAGTGCCGCAAGCAGCTCCTCATTTTTCAGCCACTTGGACAGTTGTGTTCGCGCGTACTCCTCAAGAGGAACACGATAAACTCCATCCTGGCCGGGGCTTGCGATTAGATAAAGAGTGATCGCATTGTTCATCTCTTTGCCAAACGAAACCGCAAAGTCGGCAGCTTTCATGACGTCGTCTTCGCTTGGTTTCGCGCCGGCAATCATTTCATTGTACAATGGTCGCGCTTCCGACCAATGCAAATAGGCGGCATTCAGGCTTTCTCTGACAGCATCGGTTGGTGGCGCGCTGATAGCGGCTGCGGGATACCCATTTTGCAAAGCATCCAACGAATTTTCGAGAAGCGCGACCGTTTCTTTCAATTCATCGCGCGCATCGTGATCATTGGGATTCCTATACAATTGGCATGCCGTCCTTGCAATTCGATGCGCAAGGCCCAACTGGCGACCCGCGAAATCCAATGTGATGGCATCACTCTGCAACAATTCGTCCGGATCAGAATATTGCCCCGAAATTTCTGATGCCAGAACAAAGGTTTTGTCGCGCAAAGATGCCCGAACGACCTCAACTGAATTTGCATCACCGGGCTTTCCGAAACCAGAAGCCAGATTATCAAGCGCGCTGTTCATCGACGCAAGCACACCACTCACTTCCTTCAAGGCAACCAGGCTTTTCGGCCTGCTTTCGGCGGTCGGGATACCAAGCATGGGATCGCCATGCTCTAGGCCACTTAGAACATTCTCAAACGTTTTCCGTGCCTTGATAAGATCAGCACGCGCGGCAGCCGCATCAATTCCCGCATCAAGACGGCACGACGACGACGCCAAAAATTCCGTTTGGGCACGCAACCCAGCCGATTTGTTCACGCGTGCCTTGCCGCCGGCATAGCCATCCGCGGCGGGTGCGAGAGATGGAACTGCCAGAGCTGACAAACATATGGTTGCGGCAAGCACTTTTCCAAGCATGCCGCGAACATTCGTCTTTTCACGTTTTTCTTGAGCTGACAAACCCGCCCGCCACGGATTGGTTACCGGAAAACGGGTGAGATTTCTGATTGATTTATTCATATTAGCCTCGTTTTTATCGCCAGCAGAGTATCGATACGCATTACACTGTGGCGTGCTTGATTGCGGAATCCATAACCATAAAAACTCGGAAAGATCTGTGTCGCAGAATAACAGGAATTAAGGCGTAACAATGCTACGACAATGGCCGATATTTGTTTTTGGACAGATCCATAAATGAACCGGATCATCGTCAAAATACTTGACCGAACCAAACCGAATAAATCCGCCAAATCCGCTCATTTCGTTGCCGTCAATCAAGCCCCAACGACCACGGCGTCGCGGTGGCCCGACTGGGGCGTGACCGTGTCCGCACCCTTGATGTTGGTCGCGACGTATTTTTTGGCATGTTCTTCAGCGCCAGGGAAACTGTGCGCTGTGTGATCTTCGGGCCTCCGTCCGGATCGGCTTGGTTCATCAGTCGTGATCTTGATGCAAGCTTTCCAAGCGGCACCGAGATAACCGGATGCCGCTTCGGCTCTGATGGCGCGGGCTCTGGCATAACCGCGCGGGGTTGTGCCTTGATCGATACCACTTGTGCGGACTCTTCTTCGGGCAATGCGGCCGACCCATCTTGAACTGATTCAGCAGCTTCAACCGGTTCACCCGAAGGTGCATCTTCATTCGCGTCTAGCTGATCGGCATAGCGCAGCAACAAAACCTCGCTCGCGTCCATTGCGGATTGAATTAGAACATCGATTTCATGTTTGATCGTTTTTACAACGTCCAAGCCGCCTGAGTCCTTGAAAGCCGCCTTGTCGACACCGCCCGAACCTGATTTTGCGTCTTGCGCTCGAATTGGATCGACCCGGATCACACCTGCAAATTCGTCAGCAAGTTCAGTCCAGGTTTCGCTTTCCATCTCAGGTGAAAGCACCAGATAGCTGTGATCACGGAGCCGATCCGGAACGCTTTGCCAGACTTCGTCCATGGGGGGATGCAATGCAGCGCCCGCCCAAAGTGTAATGTCGGCAGCTGGCAGGGTTTTTTCCACATCCGAACAAAGCGACTTCGGGTTTGCCTCGGCCGCAATCAGAATAGACAGTTTTTTCAATACCGGCAGATCGGTGCAGATGCGAACTTTTGACGGCGCGTCGTCAAACAATCTGGCGAAATCCGAACCCTCGGTCCGCTGTTGCGAGCCGTCGCGAAACTGCATGCGCGCATAGTCAATTTCGCTGTGCAAAAACTGAATGCGCGCACGCGTAATCGTTGGCGGAACGATGGCCTTTCCAAGCATTAGATTGACCAGCGAAACCGCGTGGCTAGGGTCAGTACCAAATACAGTAACGCGCAACGGATGCTCGAGGCGACGAAGACACCGTTCAGCAAGAAAACCATCTGTACGGGACAGATCGGCCGTCTCGATCAAGTGCCTCAATCGAAGCGTAGTTTCATTAACACCATTGTCGTCTGACATTTTTTACTAACCACTGGTTGCAGTATGCACGAAGGCCGGAGACGCAGATTTCTGATCGTCTTCGACTTCGCTTTTGACCTCAATCTCATCAAGAACGGTTTCGTCCGCCAATCGCGTCGAATTGAAATCGATTTCAGTCACGTTCCCGCGACGCTGCGGGCGAACCACAGGCTTTTCGTGACGTACTTTGATAACCGAAAACGAAATGTTGTCCTGATCCGGATCATCAAGTCCTTTGACCGCCTGCAAAAGCGCGTTGGCAATATCGGCACTTGGTTTTCGACGATTGCGGGCAATGATCTTCGTGATCGCTTTATGCGTCAGAAACTGAAGTCCGTCGCTGGATACAACGACAATGTCGCCGGCTTTCAGCTCAAGTGCCACGCCGCGATTGTCCATCCGGGCAATCTTTCCGCCTGCCACCGCAGCCGTCAGGCTGTTGCGATCAGGGTGCGTCGCTGCTTCTTCAGGTTTTAACGCACCGGCGGCAACCATGGCGTCAATTTGCGGTGCCATCGAATGATCTTCGTTCACCTGCTTCATGGTGCCAGCGCGGTAATGATACAGCGGGCTGTCACCAACCGAGCTCCAGTACATCTGGTTTCCAGCCATAACAGCGGCAACGATTGTCGATCCCATGCCGCGCGACTCTGGGTTTTCCACCATCGCCTCGCGCACGCAATCATTGGCGTTCGTGATCGCATTCAACATCAGTTTGGACAAATGATCCGTGCTATCAAAGAACAAATCGCTGTGGAATTTCAGCTCACTGTAAACTTCGGTCACAACGGTTTTGCTTGCGACATCACCAGCGGAATGTCCGCCCATACCATCGGCAAGCACGACAATTCCCATGTCATCACCGACGGCAAAGTCAGAGACCAGCGAGTCTTCTTGGTAGTCGCGCCCTCCTCTATCGAGGGCAGATGCTACGTCGAAGCGGGGTTCAGGCAATTTCCACATCATCGTCGTCGGTTCCTTCCTCGGTTTCAGCAATGTCCCAGTTAAAGTCGGCCGAGCAGATTGCGACAAAGCGCAATTGTGTCTCACCGATTTCGACCTCATCTCCGTTTTTAAGGTCGCTGGTGCTAACCACAGGCTTACCATTTAAACGTACGATGTTCGATTTGCCGCCATGTCCAAGAAGGAAGCTGTGTTCCTTTGGATCATAAACGATTGCGGCGTGGTTCTCTCGCGAGATCGCCTGATCTCCGAAGTCAAGCTGGATCGCCTGATCTTCGCCACGACCAATCTGCGACATGCCCGACTTGATGGCAAAACATTCGCCAAGGCCGGGGCCTTTTGTGACCATGACCAAAGCAACCGGGTATTGAATGCGGTTGATTTCGGTCGATGTTTTATCTTCGCCGAACAGGTCGACGACGCGACCATCCGATGTGTCAAATCCCATCAAGCGGGTTTTGTTGGCGTTCGGTGTACGACGGCGTTTACGCAGAAGAGGATCCACCGCAGTCGCTTCGGGTTCAGCCGGCGCCTTATCGGTGATATCCGCCTGGGGCGTCTCGCCAGGATCAAGAACCAAAGGTTCGTCAAATTTCCTGGACATTTTTTTCTTTTTAAAAAAGAACACTTGCTCTCTCCTCACTTAACCTAAATGCGTCTTGCTCAATTGGCCGAGGCAAGATCAAAGTCCGCGATCCAAATCTCACTGCCGCGGTTGACCGCAAAGCTGAAATTGGACGTTCCGTTTGCCAGCTCCCGATCTAGAATAGTTTTCATTGAAGATGGGCCATCTACATTTTCCCAAGTCAGGATATACGACATGATCGTGTCCCCGACCTGGAAGTTTGATGCGTTTGGTATCGACGACACTTGGGTCGTCCAGACGGAACCAGTCTGACGTGACACAAAGCTCAACCCATTTTGAAGGTCCGTATGAAGCTCTGTCGCTAAAGCCAGCGTCCGTTCCGAAACGGCACCGTCAACACCGGCATCAATGCCCAAGGACACATTAAAGGTGCCTGCGTTTTCGGTGGCCGCAGCCGCTTGCAGGCTTGTGGTGATCTGATCATTCGTCGTGATCGGTTGACCGTTGACCGAAACGATACGCGCATCGGCAAGCCAGTCTGGCGCGCCATCAGTTACAGAGACGATCAAGCCCGGCTCTAGCAACGACAGCGAGAACGGCAGATAAGGAACGACGCGCGTTTGAACTGCGGCGTTATCGGCGACTTCAACATTTTGCACGGGCGCAACGCGCGCCAGCGTGGTTGCAGCGGTCGAACGGGTCGAAGGTGCCGTCACCAACTCAGGTTGCTTTGCTGCCATTGCGACAAAGAAATCAACGCCGACGCCGGTGCCTTCGGCCTCTGCTTCAGCTTGGCCCAGCGATTGATCGGCAGCTGGTGAGGCCAGTATTAATGCCGCCGGGGCAACCGTATCAATGGTCGGGTTCGTATCTTGAAGCGCCAAAGCTGCACTTTCCAAAACTTGCAAACCACGCGACTGTTCGGGCAACCCCAGCAAAACCGATGGAGCCGTAAAGTTGACGGCGTCCCCAGCTTCTGGAGGGCTCAGAGCGGCAACATTCGTCGCCAAACCCGTAAAATCTGGCCCTGAGATTTCAACAATTCCAGCCTCGGTCGTCGTATTGACCGGATTTGGCACGGGTCTAATCGCGGCAATCACCACGGGCGGCCCATCGCGAACCGCTTCAACAGGTGCCGGAGTTGGATCCGTCGGAGCTTCGGTCGTTTGAACCGGCGCGACTGGCGCGATCTCGACAGGCTCGGTTGGTATTGCTGGAACCACGGCAATGGTTTCAACCGGCGTCGGGGTTTCTTCTACATTCGAAGCAGCCGGAGGTGCCGGAATTACCGCAGGGGCCGGAGCCGCCGAAGCGGTTTCAGCCACCGGAGCGGGAACAACCGGAACAACCGCCGGGGTTGGTTCAGCCGCCGAAGCGTTACTACCAACCGAAACGTCGACTTCACCGCCCGCTTCCGTTTCCGGCGATGCGATTGGGTCACCCGAGGAAATAAACAAGAAGCCAACACCTGCGGCAGCCGCCAGGGCCGTCGTTGCCAACAAAATCGGCAGGAACGGTTTTTTACCTGTGGCCGCAACAAAGTCCGCACGGCTCGACGTGATTTCCGACACAACCGGCGCAGCGCTCGTCATATGAGCGATCCACTCTTCTGCGTTTTGCATCCGGTCCCGTGGAAGGATCGCAATCGCCTTGTCCAACGCGGTCACGAAATTCGTGGAATATGCGTCCGTCTTTTCGCCCAAGGAAACGTAAGGGTCGTCATCGCCTGCGGCACAAGCTGACAAACGCCATTGGCTGTCGGGCGGCAACTCCTTGGTGATCAGGTGGTAAAAACTGGCAGCCAAAGAATAGAGATCGCAAGACGGCGTCTGATCGCTTCCTGCAATATAGAATTCCTGTGGCGAATACCCGTCTTTCACAACGCGTAGCGCAGACAACATCCGTGTTGCTTTTTCATTCTCGCTTTCACGCGCCGCACCAAAGTCGATAAGGATCGGCTCGTTCTGCTCGTTGATAATGATATTATCAGGTGAGATGTCGCGGTGAAGAATTCCAAGCTGATGGATATGTTTGATCGCGTCGAGCACCTTCGTCAGGTATCCCTCGACAAGTGCCGGTTCCAGCGTTTCAGGATCGTCTTCCAGGATTTCCAGAAGATCCCTGCCCTGAACGAAATCAAGCGCCATATACGCGGTGTTGTTCTCTTCAAAAACCTGATGAACACCCACGATGTTCGGGTGATTTGCCTTTGCAAGGCTCATCGCTTCTTGCGAGAACAGTCGCACAATCGACTTCAGTTCGTTCTGATGCGCACGCGAACGCGGCGTGACCGAACAATTCCGCCGGCGGCATAAGCTACCCGGGAAACATTCCTTGATCACCATCCGACGGTTCAAGCTGTCCCTGGCAAGATAGGTAATGCCAAAGCCACCAGCCGCGAGGAACCCCTCGATGGTGTACTGTCCATGCATCAATTCCGTGCCCGGCTTCAATTCGTCGACAAAGACTTCTTCGTCCGTCGCTAAACCTGCTTCTTGAAGGCTCATTGCCCCAACCTCACAAACGTTTCGCACTCTTTCCCTAGCTATCTCGCGGGAAAATTAGTCGCTTTTAAGGTTAATCATTGTTGAACCATGGAAGAATGTGTGGCGTTTCGCCGTATTCCTGACAAAGAATTTCCCGAATTTGGAATTGATCCGCAGATTTCTGAAGCCATTGTTCACGGATTAGATACGATTTTTGGCCCGAACTTGGGCACATCTCTTCCGGTTTTCGGTGTATTTATCCCAACCCATGCTACAGCACAGGCTAAAAACGTTCATGGACGTAAAGCCAGAACCGCCGGGCATGACGTTTGCATGGCGTCGCCCGGCCTCGACTATATAGACTGGCACACACCTTGCGATCCAAAGTGTAGAAAATGGACGACGTCCGCTAACCGACCGCACCCACCTTCTTGGACCGCTAGGCGGCTTACGAAGTTCTAATCAGCTAGGTCGGATCAGCGAACTGGTTGCTATCGGGGTCTGTTGAGTGGTTCACCTGAGACATCGACGCTTGGCAATCCAACATCGACGCCACGGCTTCGTTGGTTCCTGACAATGCAAGATGGGCGATCTCTGATCCATTGTGCGCAATTCGTACCGACCTCTTCTCTGTGAATTCCTTTATGAATTCAGAGGCCTGCCGATCCTCGACCGGAACCGACAATACGAGACTGGGCAATATGTCATTCCACCGATGCCCCGTCGCGACGCCAGACCATGTGTCAAATTCACCGAAGGTCACGTCCAGATCGTACTCCTCTCCTGTCTCCAAAGTATCCCAAAGAAGACTGGCAACAATGAACTGAACATTCTGCTGTGACACGTTGAATTGGAAACGAAGCAGCACATCGTCTTCGAACTCGGATATGATGAAACAGGAGTCTTCGATCGTTCGATCCACGACGATCCGCCAGCCTTGGATGTTCTCTTTCCAGGTTACAATATCCTGAGCAACCGCTGCGTTTGCTGCCGCCAAAGCAAGCACCGTACCAAAAGCAATCTTTAACATTCTACACACGCCTTCAACCAACTAAGGATTTATAACACAATTTGAACACAAAGCGCGTTTTGCGCGATGAACAGAGTGTTTCCCAGACGGGGTAAATACCCGAGGACGTGAAGCGAATGCGCCCTGCTCTTCCAGAGCCTCGTCACCTTACTTGAAACGCCCCGTTAGCGACTTGTCATAAATACAGAAAATTTAATTACATTTCCTCACATTCGCCACAATCAAATGCGATTCCTACTCTTGAAATAAAACAAATCCATCCGCACAGCGCGGTCATTATTTAGTGGTTCAACGATGAGTTCAAAACTGGAAACGCAAGACACACCCGACGACGAGTTTAACGACGAACTGAAGCCCGGCGCGACTTTGCTGCGCGACCAGTACGTCATTGAGCAGTTTTTGAACAACGGCGGCTTTGGGATAACCTACCTGGCCAAGGACAGTCTGCACCGGCGGGTTGTCATCAAAGAGTGCTTTCCCGAAGCTATCTGTAGCCGTAGCAATTCGACAGTTCGAGTTCGCTCGCGCACCCAAGCCCAAACGTTCCGTACCATTGTCGATCTTTTTATTGCCGAAGCCCGCAGCATCGCTCGGCTGTCGCACCCGAATATCGTAAGTGTTCATCAGGTCTTTGAAGACAACGACACGGCCTATTTCGCAATGGATTTCGTTGAAGGGAACGATCTTCTTGAAATCATCGAAAGCTCTGACTTCATCGAGCCCGAAGTGCTTGAGAAGATGGTTGTCAAACTGTTGGATGCGATTGACTTCATTCACCGCGAAGGCATCATCCACTGTGACATTGCCCCCGACAACATCTTGCTTGGCGAAAACGATGAACCTGTCCTTATCGACTTTGGTGCCGCTCGCGACATCAAAACAACCGACTCGCGTTACATCGGCGCAGTGCGAACTGTAAAGGACGGATATTCGCCTCAGGAATTCTATGTCGCAGACGCCCAGCAATATCCATCCAGCGATCTGTATTCATTCGCGGCATCGCTCTATCACGTGATGACTAAAGAATTGCCGAAAAATGCGCAGACGCGCTTGTCGGCCATCGCCGGTGGCGAGGATGATCCTTACGTTCCGATCAAAGGACAGGTAACCGGGTATTCAGATACGTTCCTTGACGCCATCGACCACGCTTTGAATGTTTTTCCGAAGAACCGGTTTCAAAGTGCCGCTGAGTGGCGCAGCATGATCACCATGACTGTCGACTCGAACGCGGTTTCCCGGCCCACTTTGGCTATCGACAATGGAAGTATCGAACAGCAATTTGATGAGCCTTCCACTCTCGACACTGATCAACTCTCCCATTCGGCGAAGCGTCAGTCACGCAGACAATCCGTTTTCCCTGAAAGCACTTTCCTGGAGGATGCAGCCTCGATTGCTGCCACCGTAAAAAAGGGTCCCGGCAACGGGTTGTACGTTGGCGTTGCAACTGCGGCATTGTTGGCCATGTTCGGTGTTGGAATATTCATGATGTCTGGCGGCGACGACAAAGAAACAGCAAAAATTGCTGTTGCGGCGGTACCTACCATTACACCGGCACCTGCGCCTGCCTCAGCGGAACCCGAATCCGCTGCGCCAAAATCCGATGCGATTGCAAACGTCGCACTATTCGAGAAGTCGGCCCGTACCCAACCGGTTTTTGTTCCCAACCCGGACTCAAATGCCGCAATCGATGCACCGTCGTCCAGCGATTCCGCGGTTCAACCGGTGGCTGCGGTTGCACCTGAACAATCTGTGGCGTCCAGTCCAACGCTGGCCCCCCGCAGCCCTGCCCCTGCTTTGGTGGAAGCCCAAGACGTTGCCCCTATCTCGTCCAAAGGTACAGTTGACTTCGACGTGACTCCTCAATTCGCAGATCCGACCGTGATCGCTTCAGTTGAAGGTGCTGTCGCAGACCATTTGCAACCCGGTTTGCGTATCTTGTCCGTCAACGGCACCCCAATCGACAGCATCGGCGACGCCCGCCAAATCATCACAGGGACCCCAAATTTCGCTGTTGGCGAACCCATTCAAGTCACGCTTGGCATTGAGACACCCGAAACCGGCGAAAAATCGGACCTGAAAATCACACTGCCGACGTTTCAGGAAACCATACTTTCGAACGGGATGACCTTCCAAACCACAATGGAAGACGATCAGTGGAAAACAGTTGCAACAAATGGGGTCGGCCAAGATCAATCGGTCTTACAGGCCGGTGACACCGTTGTTGCGATGATGCCGAACAATGCCATGATCGACACCAAAGAAGCCCTTGTCGAAGCTCTTGAAACCGCAATCGAAAGCGGAACCACACAGTTCAGCTTTGCGGTGGATCGCAACGGTGAAATGTGGCTCGCCACGATGGAATTTAACGCAGATTCCTGAACGTCCTTGCGGTTGGATCAGTCAATGATGTCTCGCATGTGGGTGTGTTTCGCCAGATTGTTCACAGGACAAATGACGCAGCCGCGCCCACATTCTTAACCAACACAGTCGCACCTTAGCCGCAATCAAACCCGAACCGCCGTCCAAATTCCTATTTTTATCCAAACAATATCAAGTACTTACATATTTTAAGCCCAACTTTCAATAATTCGTTCAGTTTCGCACAATTTTTAATTAATAACCAGATTTCACCACAATTTGTACCAATTTACACGCTTTGTTTCCAACAGGAAATCAGAGACGGGCTATGGGCGCGCACCTATCAAATCGAAGTTCAATCGCTTCATCAGTTTTGATCGTTGTGTCCAACAGTTCGCGAAATCTAGGAGATGAACCCGTGAACACACGACTGCTCAACAAACTTAAAACATCAGCGACCTGCGTTGCGCTGGCATCGGGGCTTATGGTCTCAACAGCAGCCATTGCAGACCAGGTAACACTGAAATCAGCAGACGGAACAGTGAACCTCGTCGGTGACTTTGTTGAATTCAAAGACGACAACTATGTTATTCGTACCGCCCTGGGCGATCTGCGTATCAGCGCAAGCCGCGTGCGTTGCGAAGGTGCTGCCTGCCCTCAGTTGGATGATGTTGAAGTCGATGTCGCCATCGCGGGTTCGGACACCATCGGTCTTGGTATGATGCCACTATTGATGAGCGGCTTTGCGGCCACCTTGGACGCAGACGCCGAGCTGATCAACACCGCAGCCGGCCAAACAGTTGCGACGCTCATCGGCGACGGTGGCTTCGGTGACGAAATCGGATCGTACCTTGTGTCGGCCACATCCGACGACGATGCGTTCTCGGCCCTGCTTGGCGGTTCTGCCAAAGTCGGAATGTCTTCGCGTCGGATCACGAAAGACGAGGCGCGCGCTCTGCGTGCCGAAGGCGCTGGCAACATGGTCAGCCCCAATCAAGAACACATCGTTGCGATCGACAGCATGGTTGTCATCACACATCCTTCGAACGATGTGAGTGAATTGACGATCGAACAGCTTCGCGGCATTTTCTCGGGCAATATCTCGAACTGGCAGCAAGTTGGTGGTCCAAACCGTCCGATCAACGTGATTGCACAGAATGACAACTCGAGCGGCTATAATTTCTTCATGAACTACCTCTATGCAGAAGAAAGGCCCAACTTTGTTCCGCAAGGCATTGCAAGCGATGACCAGACAGCATCCAACGTTGTCTACCTAGACCGCAATGCCATCGGTTACGTTGGGTATGCATTCCAGCGCGGTGCCAAGCCGGTGACCGTTGTGAACGAATGTGGCATTGCATCCAAGCCTGATGCCTTCTCGGCAAAAACCGAAGAATACGCTCTGAACCGTCGGATGTATCTTTACAACCGGGCAGACAATCTGGACGACGCGGCCCAATCTTTCTTGGACTTCGTGGTTTCCCCTGCTGCTGACGGCGTTATCGGAAAGTCGGGCTTCATCGATCTTGGTATCCTACGCCGTGGTCAAGACGAAAACGACGATCGCTACGTTGCTTTGACAAACGCAGCAGCTGCCTATGATGCTGGCTTCGAAAGCGGCGTTGTACGCGAAATGATCGAAGAGATGGCCGATAACGACCGGTTGTCCACAACGTTCCGCTTCCGCACAGGTTCAGCCAAGTTGGATGAACGTGGCCGTCTCGATCTGAAGCGCCTGATCGACTATCTGGAAACCGCACCACAGGGAACGAAAGTAACCTTTGTCGGATTTACAGACAGCGTTGGCACCTTCGAAGCAAATCGCCGCTTGTCGCTTGGCCGCGCCGGTTCTGTACTGGAAGAAGTTCGTCAAGCTGCGGCTGGTCGTCTGAACCAGATCGAAATGCGGGCGTCTGGCTTCGGCGAAGTTGCACCGTCTGCTTGTAACGCCTCTGATCGTGGTAAGGCAATCAACCGTCGTGTTGAAGTATGGATTTCCAACGACTCCGCGACCTAAGAAAAGCGGCGACGCTGACACCTGCGTCACGCTCCTAAAACAAGGACGTCAACGAAAGTTGGCGTCCTTTTTTATTGGTATTCCGAAGGTGTTATTATTCGCCCAAGGCAATCCCTTCCCGACGCGGATCAGCACCGCCAGAAAGCTGATTTCCAACGGAAATTGCGTGCAAACCAGAATTCAGACCGCGCGCGTTCACCTCGTACCCCAATCTGGTCAAAGCAGCGCTTTGGTCTTCGGCCGTTGTGCCTTCTTCCACGTCATAGGTGCCAAACCGGTTGACCAGATGCGGCATGGAAACTGCCTCCTGCACATCCATCCCCCAATCCAAGTGCGCAATAATCGCTTGGGCCACATAGCCAATAATCCGACTGCCGCCGGGGCTGCCAATCACAAGGATCGGCTTGCCATCTTGCATCACAATCGTCGGAGCCATGGAAGACCGCGGACGTTTTCCGGGTTCGATGCGATTGGCAATTGGCACGCCATCGACATGGGTTCGGAAACTGAAATCGGTCAGCTCATTGTTCAAAAGAAACCCGCGCACAAACAAACGACTGCCAAAACCGTTTTCAATCGTGGTCGTCATAGAAAGCGCGTTTCCATAGGCATCGACGATTGAGATGTGACTGGTCGACGGAAGTTCGATGGACTGATCATCAGCCCAAAGCATCGCATGATCCCAGGCAGGCCTGCCGGGCGAAACCGTTTCCAGCGCCCTGCTCCCGAACTCGATAAACTCGGCGCGTCCAGACAGATATGCCGGATCAACCAAACCCTTGGTCGGCATCGGAACAAAGTCACTGTCGGCCATGTAACGCCCGCGGTCCGCAAAAGCCAATCGCGAGGCGTCGCCAATAATGCGCCAACTTTCCACGTTACCCGCACCCAAGGATGCCAGGTCGAATCGTTCCGCCATTCCCAGAATTTGCCCGACCGTCAAAGCACCCGATGACGGCGGGCCCATGCCACAGACGTCCGCTCGTCGATATTCGGCACACACGGCGGGCCGTTCGATCACGCGATACGCGGCAAGATCGTCCATCGCCATCAACCCCGGGTTCCCTTGGGCGTTCCGAACCGTACTCACGATGTCTTCTGCAATTGGCCCTTCGTAAATAACCTCCGCGCCATGTGCTGCCATCTGGCGCAATACATCGGCGTAATCTTCATTGGTGATGGTGGTCCCCGCAGCGAGCGGCACACCATTCGGCACAAAATACGCCGCTGTTGGCCCAAAACGGCCCAAACGTTCCGCATCCCGTTCAATCGATCCCGCCATCCGTTCGGAGACCACAAACCCTTGATCCGCATAAGAAATAGCCGCATCGAAAAGGCCACCCCAATTCGCGCGCCCCCATCTGCGGTGAGCCTCTTCCATCAGTCTCGGTGTTCCCGGTACGCCAACCGAAAGCCCGCCAACCACGGCATCGAAGAATTTCAGCGGCTCGCCGTTCTCATCTTGGAACACTGTTGGCGTTACGGCCATCGGCGCTGTTTCGCGCCCGTCCAATGTCGTCAACTCTCCGCTTTCGGCATCAAACCAAACCAGAAATGCGCCGCCCCCAAGACCCGAGGATTGCGGCTCGACCAGCCCAAGAACAGATTGCACCGCCACCATGGCGTCCGCTGCCGTGCCGCCCGCGCGCAAAACATCGGCCCCGGCGTCCACCGCCAGGGGATTAGCCGCCGCAATCATCCAATCGTCTGCAACAACCGGTTCGCCCGCGCGCTTTTTGGCCAAGGCCGCGCGTCCTGCGTCGGAAAGATTTGGAAATGTTGTTCCAAGTTCACTGTCCGCCTCCGGGGCGACGGCGTCAGCCGCGTTTTGAGCTTGGGCTGGCGCTGATATGGCAAGGCCAACGCATACTGCCAAAAGGGACATCTGATGTTTCACGATACATTCTCCTTTGGATATGGTCATAGCATTTCGCGAGCTTGGCACGGCTATGACGGAATGTCTTCCACTTTGAAATCTGGTGGCCGCTTAAGACACATTCGCTCTTTTGGTGGATACGAAACACATTCGGCACGACCAAACCGCCAATCCAGCCATGACCGTCGCACAAATTCCCGCTGTGAATGGTGTAACGCCCGAGAAAAACGCAACCGCAGCCACGCCCCCCAATCGTGCAAAAACGATATCCAAACTTGCAGAAAATGCATGAAGCTCTTTGGGTGCCAATTTCAACAATAAATGCGTTGACGGGGCATTACAGCACGCGAAACCAATTCCCATCAAGAACGCCGCGAAAAGGACCGCGATCGTGCTGTCGGGGAAAGTAACGCCTACCAAATAACCCAAAGCAAAAAGAACCGGCGCAACAAACAAAACTTGCTTCAAAATCGGCTTATCGATCTGATCGCGTAACAGAAAACTTGTTAGCGAAAATGAAAACCACATAACAGCCAAAAGTATCGCAATATATTGCGGCGTCGATCCCAAGTTAGAAAGCATAACCGGAAAGAAAAACAAAAAGTATGAAACACAACCATATGTGAAGAAAATATATAGCATCAGAAACCAAACGTTCTTCATTTCCAATATCTTGCGGTAACTCAGCGAATACACCGTACGTTCGACACTTCTAATCTGCGAAAATACAATCGAAAGCAGGATCGACATCAGAGCGACGCCTGCGAAGAAAACAAAGATTGCACGCCACCCGAACAGTGACACCAAAGCACCGCCGAACAGTGGCATTGTCGTTGCGACGACACCCGCCAAACCGCCCCAAATTATCAGTATTTTCCCCGGATTTTCATGGAAAGCGCGCGCCAGGAAGATAGGGACAAGTGGCGAAAATAACCCGCCACCAACGCCCTGAACCGCGCGTGCAAGAACCATATACCAAAAGCTTTCGGATATAGCCGACAGAATGGAGCCGAATATAAACAACAACACGCCACAGAAAAACAACCCGCGCTTGTTGATCCGGTCACCCAAGACCCCAGTTAAAAGAACTGCAACCGCCACGGCAACGGCGTAAGTATTAAAAACCCACGACAATTGGTGGATATCCAAATTCAGATCAAATTGAATGTCAGAAAGAACAAGCGGCAGAAGCGTAAGCTCCATTACGAACGCAATGCTTGCCAAAATTATTCCTGAAACTGCGAAAAGGTCTTTAGCAATAAATCCAATGTCTTTATCTATAACCGTCATATCCAACCCCAGTTAACCCATGGCCCGGAATACAAATTGTATGCCGGACCAATGGATGTATTACGCGACAATCGACATGTTTTTCATCAGTTCATGGCGACTTGGTAACGTTCGCTCTTCAGACAATGACCCCGGCACAGATTCCAAGAACTGCTGAATATCTTCACGGCTCATCCACACCAAAGTCTCTTCAGACGTGACCTCTCGGTCCGGCCCGTGCCATGCTCCAATTTCGCAATGCGAATACCCATAGCGGACGGGTATTCCCTTTGCGGCAAGCGGCATTGGCACCAAGCCAAAAACATAGTCCGGCGACCAGAGCTTAAGCGTCAGCTCGAACACAATACGCGACAGCAATGCGGTAAACCCCTGACTGCGAAGCCCGCCTTTTCCGCCTCGCAACCAGAATTCTCCGTGATAGCAAACGCGCCCCGATATCCGATTCAACACCGGCAGGTCCGAAAAGAACGTTCGATCAACATCCGGCGTTGAATTCGGGGTAATATATTTGTGCCGATGGTCCCGCAGATGCTGGCCCAATGTGGCGTCGCCCAAATCCAACATCCTCACGGCTTGCGTGTGAAGAAGCTCACCATCTTCGCCGAAACCACACACCCAAAACCCGTTAGACGAATCAACAAACGAACTTGCCGCGTCGAACATTGGAAATACAGGGGTTCGCTCGCTTTGCGTACTCCTCAGGCGTCGATAGGCAGGAAAGTCATCGCCAATCTCCAACCTCATTCCGGCGAGCTCTAACTCTTTGACTATATTTGAAATATTTATGATCATAGCATATAAGTTTACGGCCGTCATCGCAGACACTCCTCTCGTATTTGACAATCGTAGGATGAATCTACCAGCCCGACACGGCCTCTGCTTGTATTTCATGCATTTTTTTGTGGTTAGCCGTCGAATTCTGCAATCAGTGAATCTGTGACCAGACTTTCATCGTCTGCGTCCATGCCTAAAATCTCTACGTTTCGGGTAATGATGACAAGAACCGCAAGCGCTGGTGTTCCATCGGGGAATTCGCACCCCATCAAAAGTCTTTGAAACGTAACCGGCACCGCTTGATCGCTTTCTTCACGGGGCAGAAAGGCAAAAAGGTGATCCAGCCGAATGCCGCCTTCGCCGTAAATGCGCTCGTACGCTCCGGCGATAACGCGGTTAAAATCTTCGCCGGCATTGTCGTCGCCCGAAAGACGGCCAACCGCACTTTTGGACCACGTCCACCCAAACCACTTTGCATAGGCCGACTTTTCGCCAACCTCGACGCAGATCCAACCTTCGGCACCACGCCGATAAAGAACAAGATAAGGCCGAACGTCCAACATCGACGCCGTTTCAATCTGGGCCGACGCCGCGCCCCAAGCGGCCAACGTCTGTTTCATAATCCTGCCGCCAAACCGCGAGATTGCACTGATCGGGTGTTGTTGCGAAATATAAGTTTGCCCCGCACCATCGGTGGATTTGGCATATTCCAGATGGAGCGAGCTTCCGGTGTCGGACGTCAATGTGTTCGACCAAGCCTCGGCCTGCCGCAGCATCGACCGTGCGCCCGCCAGCGAAGACGTTCCAAGGGGTGTCAGCGAATAAGCGTGCTTGCTCAACCGAAACAACTCGCCTTTTTTGACAATCTCCAAATCCGAAATTTGCCGTCTGACGGTTTGACGTGTGAGACCAAGCGCTTCGGCAGTTTCTGTAAGGTTCAAGGTTCGCGCAAGATTGTCGAACGCCCGAAGCATATCCAACGAAATCATGGTTTCGTTTCGCACTTTGCCCATCTGTGAAGTGTCCTCGCTTTTTACAAAAGACGAACGGGTGATTTTTCATCCATTATTGGTAAATAAATGCACCCTTAGTGATCGATAAGTTAGGAATTTTCAAACCCTCATCAGTTTGGCATATCCACTTAAAGCAGAGTCGCTCTTGGGTACTTCAATTTGCAGATATTCAATTTCAAAAACGAACTGATCAAAATATGTCACTGGAACCACTAAACTTCGATATCCATGTCGGCCAAAGATTATCCGTCTTGAGGGGCCAGCAAAACCTGAACCAAGGACAGCTTTCAGCAAAATCCGGCATTCCACTTGCACAAATTCAGCAATACGAAACGGGTGAAAAACGCATGAAGCCCGACGAACTTTGGCAATTGAGCCAGGTTCTCGATGTCGAGGTTGGCAGGTTTTTCGATGGGTTGGTTGCTTCCTATTCTGACGCGTCATAAAGCTCACTTTCCGCACCCAGGTATCCGTCCCACGCGAACCAATAGGAAACATGACCGGCAATTCGTGGCAGTTTTTGACCCGTTGGCCCTGTCAAAGCCGCTTCTGTCACGCGCCAAACACCACTGGGATCGCTTAGAGCATTTGCGCCTCCTGAAAATCTATAGTCTCCCCGATCATAGGCACGAACAGTTTGCGTCACCGCATCTCCGATCAATACAACATTCGAAAATCCGACCCGATCGTTGATCACGGCACCATCGGTAAAGGCGTCAAGCGGCCAAGCCTTGGCCCCGCCCGCAGTACGAATGCCGTACACCTGATCCTTTTGCAAAAGACGGCTCTGATCAGCGAGTGTCGGAAACATCAGATCGGGCGATGCGAAATAATCGCGATAGACCACACCAGAATCGTAGTTGCGGAAATGGCCGGTATCCAATGACAACGCCAAAGTATCTGGATGTTGGCGCCGCCAATTGGCCCATGACGTGATTGTGGATGGCCGGATCTTCAACGCAATTCCCGAATGGGCCAACGCACCTGATACGGGCTCGCCGGTGAACTGGTTCCATAGGCTCTTGGTTTCACGATCAAACATCAGCTTATTGGATCGATAAAGCAGCCCAGAAGATCCAAAGATAAACGGCGCGTCGCGATCCTCAAGCTGGGTTTCGAACAAAATGCCCGCCCCACACAATGTGCAATAGGCAAGTGCCACCGGGACGCCGCCGATTACATCGTTCAGCATCTCGTGCCATCCCATAATCCGAAGCGGATAAGCCCGCGCGTCGCCGTTGATCTCGACCCCAAAAACAAGATCCGTGTCCAAAAGGTATGTCGCCTCTTTGGCCGGAACCAAGTCTGGCGCGTCAAGCGGTGGAATGCCGTCGGCACGGGCACCGCCCCAAGTGATCTCTTCAAATCGGATGCGCGACACCTCTGTGTCGGATGGATCGTCAAAGAACGACAAAAACCCCGGATCAATCCCACCCCAGTACCAAAGCTTCAGATCATAATAGCTTGGGTGCGGAACGATTTCCGGGTGCGCTTCCTGATAGTGCATCGCATCGCGCCACGTGGCTAGGTCTTCCCCGGTCAAAGCGGCAAGTGCCCGCCTTGTCGCCACATGCGCCCCGCCGATCCGCATCAAAAGCACCAATGACGGGATTGCGTCGGGCCTGCCCCGTGCGATGAAACTCTCAGATGCCGCGTCCCGCTCGGCTGGCGTTCCGATTAAAAGAGCTTTGCTCAAACCCAGCACATCATCCTTGGCATAGCCGGGCAGCGCTGTCAGCATTGCCGCCAATACAACCACACAGATGCGCGCATTCAGCTTGGACACGAAAGAGACCTCAATTCACTCTACCCAGACGTTCTACTCGGTTCAGATTCGTGACGCAGCCCGGTTTCACTTGAATGTGCGCGCCCGTGACCCCAACACCAACCCAACCAAATAGATCTGCGGCACGCATTCGCCACGCCTCAGCAATATTTTACCTACCGACGTCAAATTCACTCGCAGCCTTCCCCGCTATCCCCTATCCCTCATTCAACAAATTTCAGGAGCGGGGCTCTGACAATGACATTAATTCGCTGGATTTTGGCGATCTGCGTTCTTGCTGTCTGGGGCGCATTGATCGGAACCGCACTTTACGTCGCGCTTTACGAAGCGCCCGAAGACGCACCAACAGGCGCGGCCATTGTGGTGCTTGCCGGAAGCGCAGGTAAAGACGGCACAGGCCTTGGCGGCGAAACACAAGAACGGCTGGACGCGGCATTGGCCCTGCACCAATCCGGCGCGGCCACTCTTTTGGTTGTAACCGGCGGCGGCACACCCCCAGTGGCCGAAGCCATGCGCGACGTGGCACTGGCCGCAGGCATCGCTCCCGATGCCATTCTCGTTGAAAACCAATCGCACTCGACCCTGCAAAATGCCCTGTTCAGCGCTGATTTCGACCGGCTCGACAAAAGCGCGCCGATCATTGTCGTCACCCATCGCTATCACTTGCTGCGCGCCCATGCGTCGTTCCGCTGGGCTGGGTTTAGCAACGTGATCAATCACGCAGCCGACCCCGACGCCCCCTTTGCCGTGACCCGAAGTCTGTTGTGGGAAGCCATAAAGTGGCCTTTGAACGTTCTGCGGGCCGGTGCCGCCAGCGCTGCTATGGCCGGAAATGTCCCCCGCGAGGACTATCTGAAGTACCTCGAATGACAGACACCTCCCGGCCACTTCTGGCCGCTCTTTGGATGACCGGAGCCATCGTCAGCTTCTCGGCGATGGCCGTTGCAGGCCGCGCGATTCTCGACGAACTCAGCAGCTTCGAACTGATGATGTACCGCTCGTTCATCGGGCTGGCTATTATTCTGATTGTCGGATTTGCGACCGGTAAAATCCATGACGTGCGATTTGATCGCTTGCCTCTTCACGGGCTGCGCAACTTGGCGCATTTCATCGGACAGAACCTCTGGTTCTCCGCCCTTCCTCTAATCACCCTCGCTCAGGTCTTTGCGCTGGAATTTACCACGCCCATCTGGGTCGTGATCTTTGCGCTGCTCTTTGCTGGCGAAAATCTGACCCGACCGCGCATGCTCGCCGTGACCCTTGGTTTTGTGGGCGCCCTCCTCGTTGCGCGCCCCGGTGTGGGTGGCGATGCCCTCGGCCTCGCCTTGGCCGCCACCTCGGCGATCTGTTTCGCCTGCTCTATTGTCACCACGAAACTGCTGACCCGAACCGAAACCGTTCTTGGCGTTCTGTTCTGGCTGACCGTCATGCAAGCCGTCATGGGCCTGATCGCAACGGGATGGGACGGACACATCACCTGGCCCTCGGCGCGCGCATGGCCTTGGGTCGCTCTGATTGGCTGCGCAGGCCTTCTCGCTCACACATGTTTAACCAACGCTCTGGCAGTTGCCCCATCCATCGTGGTCACCCCGATGGATTTCCTGCGCCTTCCGGCCATCGCCATCATCGGTGCCATGTTTTACGCAGAACCCATAAATATATGGGTTTTCATCGGTGCCGGGCTAATTTTTGCGGGAAACTACGCCAACCTTCTCAGCGAAACCCGAGCCACTCACAAACCGTAACGTATTTATGACGCTACGTTACAAAATCATATCTTACGTGTCGTCAAGAATTGACTGCCGCGCCCCCCATGCGTCAAAACACCACGCAACAACCTTTTGGGAGGGGACATGTTGAAACTTTTAGGAACCACATGCGCACTGGCAGCACTCACCGCCGGAGCCGCATCAGCGGGTGGTATTGAGCGTGCGAACCAATCGGTTCGCACGTTGTTCGAAGAAGGTCGGTTCTTGGAGTTCGGAACAACCTTTGGAAGTCCGGACGTTTCGGGTACCGGTCCTGACGTATTGCCCGTTCCAACGGGCGCCTTCCCAAGCGGCAACATCGGCGACGAATTCCTGGACTTCAGTGCGGCCTATAAGGCCGATTTGAATGATACTTGGTCCTATGCCGTGATCTTCGATCAGCCCTTTGGCGCTGACGTGACTTACACACCCGACACTGGCAACCTGTTCGAAGGCTCCAACGCAAATTTCGAAAGCAATGCACTAACCGGCATCCTACAATACAACACTGGAAATGGCATTAGCGTATACGGCGGTCTTCGTGCCCAAACCATCCAAGCCAATGTTGGACTTGAATTCATCGGAGGAGGTTTTACCGCTGTCGGTGACCGCGAATTGGAATTCGGTTATCTTGTGGGAGCGGCTTATGAAAGGCCGGACATCGCCTTGCGAGTCGCTCTGACGTATAATTCGGCAATTGACTATGAACTTGACACCATTGAAACTGTTGGTGGTGCCACTGTGTCGACAATTCCTACCGAAATCGAAACACCACAATCGGTAAACCTCGAATTCCAAACCGGCATTGCCGAAGACACGCTTGTGTTCGGTTCGGTGCGCTGGGTTGATTGGTCCGAATTCGCCATTAATCCGGCGTTCTTTGCTTCTTTACCGTCGACGACCGGCGATCCACTCGTTTTCTTCGAAGATGACCGTGTCACATACAACCTCGGTCTGGGCCGCCGCCTAAACGAAACTTGGTCGGTTCTTGGTTCGATTGGCTACGAGCGTTCCACTGGCAGTTTAACAGGAAACCTTGGCCCAACCGATGGTTTCCTTTCCGCCTCCATCGGTGCGGTTTACACAAAAGACAATATGAGGATCACAGGTGGTTTGTCTTATGTGGACATCGGTGGCGCTACGACTAACGTTGGCGCACAATTCTCCGGAAATAATGCAATTGGTGCAGCCATTCGGGTTGGTTACTCCTTCTAAAGCTCTTTTCGACGATGATAACTAAACCCCGCCCATTCGGCGGGGTTTTTCTTTGCGCAACTTCCGGGTCGCAAGCGCCACCCGATCCCGTTATCCCGACCCCATGACCAACACACAAATCTCTGGCCGCGCTTGGATCGACCTGACGTTGCTCGCCTTTCTCTGGGGCGGGTCGTTCCTTGCCATTCGCACAGCACTTGACGAAATCGCCTTCCTGTCATCGGTCACCCACCGGGTGCTCTGGGCCGCGATCATCCTGTGGGTTGTTGTGTTGATAAAACGCATTCCGATCCCGACATCCCCGCGCGTTTGGGGCGCCTTCCTGATCATGGGCTGCCTCAATAACGTGATCCCGTTTTCACTGATGGCCTGGGGTCAACTCAGCATCGAGGTTGGCCTGACCGCAATCCTGAATGCAGCCACCGCCATCTGGGGCGTGATCGTGGCCGCTATGATCTTCCCCAGCGAACGGCTGACCCTGCCTCGCGCCATCGGCGTGTTCCTTGGGTTTATCGGCGTTGCAACCGCGATTGGGCTTCAGAACTTTGCCAGCTTCGACATCCGGTCATTGGCTCAGATCGCGGTCATCGCGGGCACCCTCAGCTATGCCTTCGCCGGAAGTTGGGCGCGCGCGCACCTTTCAGACCACCCGCCCCTTGTGGCCGCCGCAGGCATGTTAACCGGATCGACCATTGTGATGTTACCACTGGCATGGATCGTCGAAGGCCCGCTTCCCCTCGCCCTTAGCGCCGCAACCTGGACAGCCATCGCCTATTACGCGTTGGCCTCAACCGCGCTGGCCTATATCCTGTACTACCGCATTCTGGCGGCGGCAGGTGCCGGCAACCTCCTGCTCGTCACACTGATGATCCCACCCATTGCAATTGCCTTGGGCGCTTGGGTTCGTGCCGAAGCACTTTCCCCCAATGCCTACCTTGGCTTTCTCATCCTTGCGATTGGCCTTCTGGTCCTAGACGGGCGACTGAGCCACGCCTTGAGAAAAATCATGGCATCCTGATTGACCGACACACGTACGCCCCGTAACTCTCGTCCCCGATAAAAGGACGGCCCGAATGCTTTACAAGTGCGCAAAAGATTGGCTCAACGCCCCTGAAAAGAGGATCTTGCTTTTCGGGATGTCCGGGCTTGGCAAAACCCATGTGTCGAACATGCTGCGTGCGACCGGTGACTGGTTCCACTATTCCGTCGATTACCGGATCGGCACGCGCTATATGGGCGACTATATTTCCGATAACCTGAAACGCGAGGCTATGCGCAGCCCCTTGTTGCGCGAACTTCTGATGACCGACAGCGTGCAGGTGAAATCGAACATCACCTTCAATGATCTGTCGCCCCTGTCGACTTACCTTGGCAAACCAGGCGATGCCACCAAAGGGGGTGTGCCGTGGAAAGAATACCTCCGCCGCCAACGCCAACACCGCGCCGCCGAAACCTCGGCCATGCTCGACACCGCTCATTTCGTCACCCGTGCCCACGACATCTATGGGTACGCCAACTTCGTCTGCGACACTTCGGGATCCATCTGCGAGATCGTCACCCCCGAAGACCCGAACGACCCCGTCCTGTCAGCCCTTTCAGAAAACGTTCTGATGGTCTGGATCGAAGGCAGCGAAGACCACACCGAAGAACTGGCCCGCCGCTTCGACAAAGCGCCGAAACCCATGTGCTATCAAGACGGCTTCCTGCAAGCCGCATGGGCCGACTATCTTGGCGAAACCGGAAACGCCCCCGAAACCGTCGACCCCGACGCCTTCGTCCGCTGGGCCTATCGCCGCGCCCTCGCCCACCGCCAACCCCGCTACCGCGCAATGGCCGACACTTGGGGCGTCACGCTAAAAGCCGAAGACGTCGCCCACATCACCCGCGAAAGTGAGCTGGTGGACCTGATCGCCGCTGAGTTGGGTTAGGCTAAACGCGCCCGTTTCACACGAAATCATGTAATGGTGGTTTCGAGCCCTTTGCAGGCTTTGGATGAACAGTTACCTTCTTTTGGAAAGCAAACTCCCATAGGAGAACCCATGAAAAATTTGACGGCGAGCTTTTTGCTGGCCGTTTCGATCCTCGCGCACGGATTTTGGCGTGCTGGCAACAAATTGCATCATTTTTTTGGTGCGATACTAGTCGTGCTCGTTGCAGTGGTTGTTTTTCCGGTGGCCATTGTCAGGAGAGCCATCGGCAAAAAGGGCCACAGGCACGATGGAAAAAGTGAACAACGGTTTTTGTCCGGCACAGCCGGCCTTGGCACCGTTCGCGGGGCGAATTTGTCTGACCAAAACCGTCAGATGTCCACTCCGAGCCTAACTAGTACCTTGGATTTTCTCGCTGCGAGCGCCCGCAGCAGGAAAATCGCTGCATCTGCTTGGCTCTGGGTGTTGCGACGCAGCGTGGATATCGGCCATTCGTTCACGGCGCAGCAAGGATTCAGACGGCAAGGATCAAGTTGCGGACGAAGCGACCATTGATCAGGAAGGACGCAATGACCGCTTTTGAGGGCTAAAGTTCTCGTGTCAGGGCTAGGATTTTCTTTTTGTCGCCTTAGGTTTGAGTCTTCTTGCAAAACCCAATGATTCAACGAACAGCTCCTGAAGCACAAATTCGTCACCAGTGATCTCTGGTGGAATGGCCACGTATCCTCGCATCACTGCGCCATATTGAATAACGTCACTTGCTCCATACATCTCATTGAGTTCGGCTTTGCGAGGTTCAGAAAAGCGAAGACACAATCGATTGATATCATCGACGAAAGAGAACATATTGCCATTGATCGCCGTATATGTTGATTTTGCACCCTTTATCTTGATCCCGTCATGTTGAGCAACGGCACGCGTGTAACACGCCAAAACTTCCTTTCGATTCATTTTTTGCTCCCTTGTTCGACGATCCACAGGATCAACCAAGTGACACACAGCTTCACGCAGCGCGACGTTCACCATTGAAGAAGCGGGCCAAACGTTCGAACGATGCAGTCCATCGTGCCTTCCGTTTGACCATCGCGATCTTTGAACGAGACATTCACTTGCATGATTTCACCCTCGCTCATACCTGGCACCTGGTAGGCTAAGCGTGCTGGTGGTTCATACGCGGTCAGTTTACCCTTGATAGTATGTACGCCCACTCCGGTGATTGTCATCGCATGCTCGTATTTGCCGCCAACCTCAGTTTCGATCTCCGAAGTCACACAGGTTGTGTTCTCACAGCCCCACCATTCTTGCGTTTTACCGACTTCCACCCAGGCAGAAAATACCTCGTCCGTTGGACGATCATATCGGCGCGAGATCGTCAAAACTCCGTTTTCAAATGAAACATCAACACTCATCTTCCTTCCTCCTGTTTTGTCGTAAGACCTGATCAACAACGTCGAAGTGCTGTTGCCAGAATTTCGAGTAATACGTGATCCAAGTTGCCGCTTCCTGCGCAGTATCGGCTCGGGCGCGTACACGAGTTTCGCGACCAACCTTCCAGCGCTGAACCAGTCCGGCGGCCTCCAATACCTTTAGGTGTTTGGTGATAGCGGGCTGCGACATGTCATAAGGCTTCGCCAATTGGACGACGTTAGCCTCGCCTTCCGCAAGCTGGGAAAGTATGCCCCGCCGCGTCTCATCAGACAACGCTCCGAACACCTTGTTGAGTTGAGACGAATCAATAACCATATGGTTATGTTAATGAGCTGAAGAACACTTGGCAACGCAGAGCTTCTTTTTCCGCCGCACCTCTGGCCGCTGCGTGGATCAAGTTCAGAATCGTACACAAGACGTTTGGTGCTGTATTGATCCTTGAATCAGAGCCGACATTCGACGCATGGCCGAATGCTCGCGCGGCAGTGCCGTTGCCGCAGTTCAACCAAAACCGGTCTTCCGTGACTGTCGCCAACCCCTTGAATTTTCTGGGGCAAGGGCGAGTAGCTGACCTTGTGTACTATTGAACCGACGTTCGTGTGACAGGCAGCGAAAACTAAAGGTGAGCCCTCTTTACCAAATGCTGCGCTGTACACGAACGTCAGCTTTGCCGATATCAGCAAAGCCTGCCACCGAAAAGATACGATGAGTTACAGTTTTCGTAACATTTGAGATGTCGTATTGAGGTGATTGATCTAAACCGTGACAGGTTCAGGTTGTCTGCTTTGCTCAAATGGCGGGAGTTAGTTATCGTATTTTTATTAATTCGATTCACTCATGAAGAGCACACTACTGATGGGAAAATCATCTGCCGGTAAAGATACGGCTTCCAGAGCCGCTACCATGTCTCTGGATGAGCTCAATCAGGAAATTAGCCGAATGCTCGACGGTTGGCAGAACGGTGGCATTTCTCAAGGGCGGCGGGCGTTTTTCAAGAGCCTCATAGCCCTGGAAACTCAACGAGCATTGTTATTTGGAGTGGAAGCTCCGAAGAGGCGTTACAACCGATAAATTGAGGCAATTGCTAATTTTATCGGTTTGTTGATGAACGGCAGCGGAGTCGACAATGACGGGCCGCATTGCAGTATTGCGAAGTCATGATGAAGATTTTCAAGGGGCCAAAAATGATAGTAACTTGTCGATTTTTGCAAACGGTTCTTACCGTTCTGCGCCCTTGGGTGTCGCGTCGCGCAATAAATCGGTCGGCGATTGACCCATCACCCGTGCGAACTCTCGGTTGAAGTTCGATTTCGTGTTGAATCCGCTTTTCAACATTGAATCCGTTACGCTGTTTCCTGCACTAAGTAGGTGACATGCATGGCGCACCCGAAATCCGTTGACGTATCGCGACACGTTCTCGCCTTTGGCGATATTGATTGCGGCGGAAAGCTGTTTGATCGGTACATGCAGACGATGCGCAAGACGCACCAAAGTGAGATTTGGGTCGAGGTATGGTTGGTCTTTTTCCATCAATGCATCAAGGCGCGTGATGATAGCTTCGTCTTTTTCCGAGGGGCCGGGTTCGACGTCGATGGCTTCACTTTCATCGCTCCCCTCTGCATCGCGAGAAAGGCTTAGCAGGCCGATGCCAAGAAGCGTGAATGAGGTGAAGATGCTGATGATGAGTGGTCGCAGATCGGGATATCCTGCCCCAAGTGCCACGGCGATCAGGACATCCGAAATCGATGACAGGATCAGCAAAATGCCCATAGCTTTCCAGACGCGCGCGGGCAGCGGCCCCGCGTCTAACCTTGCCAAGGGCAAGGTGCCTTCGGCCCGTAAGCGCAACAGGATGGCAATGCCATAAGCCGCAAAGATGACGGGCAGGACGGCATCAAGAGTAATAGTCGCGAAGAACGCACAAAATGCGGTGAACGCCGGGACGAGTGCGTGGATCACATCGCGGCTGAGATCAAATCGGCGCAGGGCGGCAGACTGAAAAGTTAACCATGCCAACGGTGGAGTAACTACGGCAGTGATAGGCTGCACAAGGGACAACTGGGACAAGCCGTAGTGCTGCGACAGTGAAATGACGAGAGCTTGCACCGCACAAGCGGCCATCAGCATCAAAAACAACAGTGACCGGTCACCCAGCACTGCGTGCCGGACAGCCAGAAAGCCCAATATCAGGGCTACGACAAGAGGGATCGGAAGCGTCAACATAGTTGTTGGTTAGACCGATATCCGGTTCTGCGCGACCTCAAACCGGTTCGAGGTCGCGTGGAGAGCGATGAACGAGGCAGATGAAAGCATCTTTTCCCAGCTCACTTGGAGACACACAATGAAACGCACCCTTTTAACGACAGCCACCGTTCTTTCGATGGCGTTGCCCGCTTTGGCTGAAACCCCTGTCGGCTTTGACCGCTTTGATGTGCAAGCTGATCACCGCACAGGACCGATCGCCGCTGCTATATGGTCGCCGGTCGGGCGTGAGACCTATGTTGGTCGCGTAGGCGACAATGCCGTTTTCCAAGGTGTCGATGCATACATCGGCGCAGCTTTGCCCGATGATGAAATGCCATTGATTGTTCTATCGCACGGATCAGGCAGCAGCATCGATGGAACGGCTTGGCTCGCGTCTGGTTTGGCACAACATGGCGCATTAGTTGTCGTGTTGAACCACCCGGGGACCACCTCCGGTGATAGTTCGCCTCGAAGGACGGTGCGTTTGTCTGAGCGGGCTGCAGATCTGAGTGCCGCACTCGATCATGTGTTGGCTGATCCGAATTTTGCTGATCGGATTGACGAAAATCGGGTTGCAGCACTTGGGTTCTCTTTGGGTGGTGCTGCTGTGATGGGCATTGCTGGCCTTCGCCTGAATGCCGAAAGTTACGCTGACTATTGCAAGACTTTTGGCGAGGCCGCACAGGACTGCTTATTTTTGGCGCGTGGTGGGGTCGATTTCGACCGTCTGCCGTCGCAGTTTTCTGCCGATATGACCGATGACCGCTTTGGCCGCATCGTGGCTGTCGATCCCGGCTTTACCTTTGCCGCAACACCAGACAGCGCTGCGCAGATTGAAGTTCCCGTGCAACTGATAACGCTCGGCGATACCTTTCCCTGGATCGCCGTCGATGTGCGCAGCGAAGGCAGCGGATTGGTGGACGAGCTTGCACAAGTAGAGCATGTCGTGATCCCAAATGCGCATCACTATTCGTTTCTACCGATTTGTACACAGACTGCGCCGCAGCTATTAATTGAAGAAGGCGAAGACGCGATTTGCGACGATCCTGAAGGATGGGATCGTGCCGCAGTTCACAATGCATCAATCGAGGCGATTGCCGCATTTCTTGATCTGTGATCGCATAAAATGACCTGACGCCTCTGTCCAAATTTTAGGTTGGTGGTGTCATTTTGACAAACTTCACACCCGTTCGTAATTCTCGAGGTGTGTTCCAAGCCCATAGAAAGTAGGCGCAGCAGGTTAGAGGAGTTGAGATGCGGAATTCACTTAAAATCGGAACCGTCGGGGTGCTCGCCCTCGTATTCGCAACTCTCAGCTACGGAGCCTTTGGATATTGGGACGCAGTGCGTCAGTCCGAAGTGTTTGCAGAGCATGCAAATGTTCTGATCGCGGATGGGAAGGGTCCGAGCGACCTTGGTGCTGAACGGCTCCTTCAACTCATTTTGGTGCAGGACCCGGGTTACCAAGATCATCGTGGCGTTGACTTATCAACGCTGGGCGCAGGTCTCACAACGATCTCGCAATCCGTTTCCAAACGCCTAGGCTTTGACGAATTTCGGCCGGGTATCGGTAAGATACGACAAACTGGCTTTGCACTGGGATTAGAAAGCCAACTGAGCAAAGAGCAAATCCTCGCGCTATTCCTTGATACGGTTGAGATGGGAAGAGGTGACAACGGCTGGATGACGGGTGTCCGTCATCAGATAGTTTGAGACAGATGGCGTTTTGACTTCGTTGAGTTATCGCTCATCTGTTTTCAGTTAAGCAGCGGATTTAGCGTGCTGCAAGCGCCTAAGTTTCATGGTCCTCCTCTTTGTCTTCTCGCGTTCA
>CALKXV010000022.1 GCA_938005545.1 uncultured Paracoccaceae bacterium | reverse complement strand
GAACGCGAGAAGACAAAGAGGAGGACCATGAAACTTAGGCGCTTGCAGCACGCTAAATCCGCTGCTTAACTGAAAACAGATGAGCGATAACTCAACGAAGTCAAAACGCCATCTGTCTCAAACTATCTGATGACGGACAGTCTCCGACGGACTGATATAAGGTGAATCATGGACAATCACAGGGTGAGTGAGGTTCTTTATGGCTTGGTCGAAAAGCTTTCAGCTCTTGAGCACGAGCGATGGTCTCACTGGCAGTCTTACATGCACGGCAAGTGTAGAAAGAAGGATGATGGCTCTCTCATAGTCCCAGCCGAGCTTGTATTGCGCTGGGAAGAGCAAATCAGGACTGACTACTCCGATCTCTCAGAGAAGGAGAAAGACAGTGATAGAGAGCAAGTCAAAAAGTATCTTCCTGTGATTGAAAATGCTCTAACTAACAGAGACCATTGATTTATTTGTGTCGGAAGGTCAATTAGGCGCTAGTGGCAAAAGTATTCATCTCTCACAAGAACACTGACTCTCTTTTGGCGAAGAAAGTCGCGGGGCGTGTGCAGTACAACGGCTTAAATACTTATCTCGATACGATCGATGACCTGCTCATCAAAGACGGGCCCGATCTAGCTGACCATCTGCTTCGTCGGATGTCCGAGTGCGATCAACTCATCGCCGTGGTTTCGCAGCAGACAATGAACTCCTGGTGGGTACCCTGGGAGATCGGAGTTGGTTCTGAGAAGAGTTTTCGTATGGCGAGCTTCTCGCGCAGCTCCGTATCTCTGCCAAGTTATCTCAAAAAATGGCCTGAATTGCATACCGATCAGGATGTTGATCTTTATTGCAAGTTCAGCAAGGCTACCGAGAGGAGCGTATCTGGCCAGTTGCGCGAGGCTTTCTCCCCTGAGCGTCGTACAAGAATTGTGAAACAGGGCGCGGAAAGTTTTCACCGTACACTAATGACCAGGCTATCGCGCGGCTACTAGGATTCTGAGTCGAATTGAGTAGTAAAGAAATGAAAATGAGTTCCTAAGATGGTGTCCAAAAAAAAATCTAGAATGTCGTTCGAAATCAGCGGCGAACTTGAGCGACTTATGGAAGACATTGGGGGAGCTTCACGTTCGAAGGCGGACGCATTGCGCCATGCGATTAATATCGTTCGTAACTATGAGCGAAACGTTCGGTTTTCATCGAACGAACCTCTGAATCAGGGTATGGAATCCAGAATCTTCTTTGAAGAACGATCTAACCTGGGTCCGAGATTGATGGAGTTTCGTGCCGCTCTTGATGAAGTGAAGCGACCAAGGAGACGTGCGAATAGGAAAACACCCAGCCCTGCCAAAATATTTATTTCTTATGCGAGGGAAGATCTGAAGGCGGCTCGAAAAATTTATTGGAAGTTGAGGCATCGTGGACATGAGCCTTGGATGGACGATTACTCCTTAACAAAGGGGGTTGACTGGCAGGAAGAGGTTTCTAAGGCGATCTCCACGAGCGAGTTTTTTGTTGCGGTTCTATCCAAAGCATCGGTTTCAAAAACGGGGTTTGTGCAGGTCGAAGTTCACAAAGCTTCAGAGGAACAGTTAAAGCGCCCAGAAGGAGTTGTCTATTTCATACCATTCAAAATTGATGACTGCGAAGTTCCTAAAAAACTTAATAAACTCAACTATATAGATTGCACCACAACTGGAAAGCCGTACATGCAGCTGATTGAAGCCGTAGAGTCGGTAACGTCAAAAATCTGATCTGGTAGCTAGACTCGTAGCACCTTCCGTTTGAAATCAAAGATTTGGTGCGGGCGGCGGGACTCGAACCCGCACGGCATTTCTGCCCAGAGATTTTAAGTCTCTTATGTCTACCATTCCATCACGCCCGCAAGGCGCCTCGGGCCTATATCGGGCCTCAAAATCTCACTACGGCCATAAGGCCATGAAAACAATGCACAACGCGAGCGGAAACTCAGGATTTTAAGTCTCATGCGTCTACCATTCCGCCACGCCCGCAGAATTGCCATGTGATTAGGGCCAAGTGCGGGATTGGGCAAGACCTCAGAGGTCTTCACCGTCCGGATCGGTCAAAAAACGTCGTTCCGACAACCAGGGGTTCACTTTTAGCGCTTCCCGAAGCACGCGTTGCGCTTCTTTGTGACGCTCCAAACCCATCAGGCTAAGGGCCTTGCCGGTCAAGGCACCGGTGTGGGACGGATTGCGTTCAAGCGCGCGATCAAGATCAGCGACGGCGGCGTCATAGTTCAGACTTGTGTAGTTCACGAAGGCGCGCTGGTTGTAGCCTTCTGCATAGTCCGGACAATAGGCGATCAATTCGTCAAGCGCCAACAAGGCGGCAGCATGATCGAAGGCACGGTGCGCTTGCATACCTGTATCCAGAAGCGCTTGTGCCTTTGCATCCGGTGCCTGCACCCAAAGCGCCCAAAGCGCGTTTGAGACCTGTTGCGCGGCATATTCGTTTGGGGCCACGCGCACTTCGGCCAGCAACCGCGCTTCCTGTGACCCGATATTCGGCCCCGGCGGGCAGTCAGCAAGCGCGGGCATGGCTGCGAACATGGTCAGGACAACAATCGTCTTCATATTCCCATAGCAATTGGAACGACGGATAAGGTCAAGTCACAAAACCGGGACATCACCGTTGGTAGGCGCACAACAGAACGTTATTCGAAGGTGACGACTTTTCCACTATATTAAAACGCAGGGTTACCAGAAAGGACGCCCCCATGCTTAGAATTGCCCTTCTTGCCATCTTGCTGCCCTTTGCCGCGCAGGCCTTACCAGATCATCAGCTTCGCTACATTCAACAAGAACTTAAATTTCAGTATCTCATTGATATCGACACAACCCAGCTTACCGCCGCCCAGGCTTCGGCGATTTTCCTGAAAATAACGTCGGAGCGCCCAACCCTTCGGAACCGCCAGCGCATCAAAACGATCATTCGCCGCGGCAAGCACTTTTGATATTCTGGGCGTGTAACGTTCTGAACAGCACACCTCGCAATCCAACGAAGGGGCCAACATGCTGAGAGTTATTTTCGTTGCCCTTATGATCAGCGGCACGGCGCAAGCTGCTGATACGACGCTTCCGGTGGCCTATATCCAAAGCGAACTGAGGTTCCAGTACGGCCTTAAAGTAGATGTTATGCAGCTGACAAACCGCCAGATCTCGGCAATATACTTGCAGATCACGTCGTCAGATGATGGCGAAATTCACCGGACCCGCCAGCGTGTCAAGACGATCATTCGTCGTGGCAAAGATTTCTAAGGCCGGAATTTCAACGTTTCTTAACCCAAACGATCATCTATTCGCCCGACCCGCCTGTGGTGTTTGGTGACCGGTGCACTGACACGGGCTTGACCTTCCAGCTCAGAGCCTATCGGGTGTGTTCATGTTCCCGATCCGTGATCACAACCCGTCAAAACGCATCCCCTATGTGACTTGGACGATCATCGGCGTGAATATTCTGATCTTTGTCGGCTATTATCAGATGTTTTCAAACGAACAGGCCATCAGTGAATTCTTTTTCGATTGGGGATTGGTGCCCGCGATGCCGCGCCCCGGTTCATTCATTACATCGATGTTTCTGCATGGGGGCATCATGCACCTTGCAGGTAATATGCTGTTTTTGTGGGTCTTTGGCGATAATATCGAAGATCAGATGGGACATATCGGATTTTTTGCGTTCTATTTCCTTGGCGGCATCGGCGCAGCTTTCGCGCAAAACCTATCCGATCCACAAAGCTTGGTGCCGATGATTGGGGCCTCGGGGGCGATTGCTACTGTGATGGGCGGCTATCTGTTGATGTTTCCCAAAGCGCGGGTCGATATTCTGTTGTTCTTTGTGATCATCATTCGCGTTATTCCGGTGCCTGCCTGGATCGTTCTGGGCCTTTGGTTTGCGATCCAACTGGTTCAGGGCTGGGCCACGCCATCTGATCAAGGCAGGGTCGCCCATTGGGCACATGCGGGCGGGTTTGTTACAGGAGTTGTCATGACCATGCCGCTTTGGCTTTGGCGCGGCGGACCAGCCTTTTGGAGGCGAACCGAAGGTCATCCGCCCCACCCCGACGCCAGCTATCGGTTTGTGCGGACAAGCGTGCCGCGCGTGCGCCGCTAAGCTTTAAATCCGAGCCGCGGCCCAAATCAGCAACAGGCGACGCTGAAATTCGCTTTCGTCCAATCGCCCATCTATCACCCTATCGGGATTTGCAGCGGCGCGTTTAAGAAGGCCGCGTGTGCGCCAAGCGGCCAGCCCGGCTGCACGCCCCCCTTTCGGCAATTTATGTCGGCCCATGTCTTTCAAAGCCATTTTTGCCAAACCCGAAATCGCTTCGGGTCGTCCGTCAACAACGGGTTTGCGGCCGCGAGCCTCAAGTTCGGGAACCGCCAAAAACAGGTTTGCCAAACCGCTGGCACGTCCCAAAGCGCGAAACGCAGTTTCGTTTGTCGCGCCCAGGGCCCGCGCGGCCACCCACATCAATCCGCCACCCGTTGCGTCAAGGTATTCGTCGAAATGCCCGGCATCTTCGAATGCGTCAGTATATAAATCCCAGCGACGGGCTTGGACCAGTTTATCGAGTATCCGCGCGCCCTCGCCGTCCAGAACTCGGGCCAACTGCGTTGTGACTTCGTGCTTGCGAACCACTTTATCTTCGGCGATTTCTTCAAGCGCGTCGCGCCACCATTGAAGGCGCATTTCGCCGATCATCGGTTCGGACGCCACCCAAGGTGCCCGTGCGACTTCGACGTTAAAAGCATAGATCGGCAGGAGCATTTTACGTGCGGCAACAGGAGCTGCCATCACAGCCGCAAACCGGTCGGCATCCCCCTTGGCGACGATATCGGCGCAAGCCTGAAGGCTCATGCCGGGCGCACAACGAACAATGCATAGGCAATTTGATCCGGTGCGGCTTTCCACAAAGCAACCTCGCGCGTGGCGTCGTCGATCGCCTTTTGCAAGGGCGGTTCGGGGGCTTCTGACTGCAATTTCTCCAGCCGCGCTTCCATAGGCGTGTAATAAGCCTCCCATGGGTCACCGATCAGCAGTCGATGGTCTAATATGTTCCAATCCGCCCGCGCCAGAGTTTCGGTCAGATTGTTCAGGTCGCAAATGTCGCCTTCGCCATCCCAAAAGGCTTCGGCTGCAGGCGATGGCGGCGCCGTGACAAAAACCGGTTCGCTAAAGGCGATGGCACCATCTGGCGTCAAGTGATCGCGCCAGGCATCAAGCACAGGGATCATGCCCTTCATGTAGACGGCACCGGCACACCAGATCAGATCATAGCGGTGTTCCAGCAGGGTGTAATCGCCTTCCCACGCTGTGACCCGCGCACCGAAAGACGCCGTTCGCGCGCGGGCTTCGGCGACAAAATGCGGTGTGATATCAATGGCGTCGATCCGCGCTATGGTGCGGGCTTCGGCCAGCACAAGCGTATCGGCACCGGGTCCACAGGCGGCATCCAGAATTCGGACATCATCGCCGGTTTCAGCCACCTTCAGCGCCCAATGCACATCATCCGCCAAGCCCGGCCCTTCGCGGTGCAAGTCCCGGTGAACGGTGAAGAACGCCTGACTGGGGGTCATTCGGCAGCCTCTGTTGTGGCGTCCAAGCGACGATGCAACTTCCAGTTCACAGAATCCAAAAGCGCTTCGAAAGACGCATCGACGATGTTCGCCGAAACGCCAACCGTTGACCACGACCGCCCTGCATCATCAGCAAAGTCGATGATCACCCGCGTCACAGCTTCAGTGCCGCCTTGGGTGATCCGCACTTTGAAATCCGTCAAACGAACGTCCGCAATTTTGGATTGATGCGGCCCGAGGTCAGATTTCAGAGCCTGCCAAAGCGCATTGACCGGCCCGTCATCCTGCATGTCTTGGGCGTGTTCATTCTTAAAGAACGTGGTGCGCGCGCCGCCTTCCGTTGACAGGGTGACGACCGCTTCGGATTCAACCACCGTTTCGCCCTTTGCATTTCGGCGACGTTCGGAAATCACGCGATACCGTTCGACTTCAAAGAACTTGGTCATCACCCCAAGCTCAGACCGCGCCAGCAATTCAAAGCTGGCCTGCGCGCTGTCAAAGGCATACCCGCGCGCTTCTTTGGCTTTGACGGCATCCAGAATGCGCATCAGGGCGGGTTCGCCTTTTTCAACTTCAAGACCCATTTCACTTAACCGTTCGATCAGGTTCGATTGCCCGGCCTGGTTCGACATTGGCACAACACGGGTGTTGCCGATTGTGCTGGGGTCCACATGTTCATACGTCGTGGGATCTTTGACGATAGCGCTGGCGTGCAAACCCGCTTTATGGGCAAATGCCGACGCCCCGACATAGGGCGCGGCGCGATGGGGCACGCGGTTCAGGATGTCGTCCAGCATCCGGCTGGTGCGCGTCAGATGCGAAAGTGCAGCTTTGGTGATGCCGGTTTCATAGCGGCTGGCATAGGGTTCTTTCAGCAACAATGTGGGGATAAGCGTGATCAGGTTTGCATTGCCGCAGCGTTCGCCAAGGCCGTTCAAAGTGCCTTGGATCTGGCGCGCGCCCGCATCGACCGCCGCCAATGTGCAAGCGACGGCATTGCCTGTGTCGTCGTGTGTATGGATGCCCAAATGATCGCCGGGAATGCCGCTGGCAATAACAGCCGAGGTGATTTCAAACACCTCATGAGGCAACGTGCCGCCGTTGGTGTCGCACAGAACGATCCAGCGGCATCCGGCATCGAAGGCCGCTTTAAGACAGTCCAGCGCATATTCGGGGTTTGATTTATACCCGTCAAAGAAGTGTTCGGCGTCGAACAGAGCTTCGCGTCCTTTGGCCACGATATGGGCGAAACTATCGGCGATGTTCTGGCGGTTTTCCTCAAGGGGAATGCCAAGGGCCGTGGTGACGTGAAATTCGTGGGATTTACCAACCAGACAAACCGCAGGAGTGTTGGCATTCAAAACGGCAGCCAGAACATCGTCATTTTCCGCACTGCGCCCTGAGCGTTTGGTCATGCCAAATGCAGTAAAGGTCGCACGCGTATCGGGGCGCTTTTCAAAGAAAGCGCTGTCGGTGGGGTTGGCCCCCGGCCAGCCACCTTCGATATAGCCAATGCCAAGCTCGTCGAGGGCTTGCGCGATCTGCATTTTATCTTCAGTCGAAAACTGCACACCTTGGGTCTGTTGTCCGTCCCGCAGCGTCGTGTCGAAAAGAGAGAGTTGTTCTTTGGTCATTTTTTTGATCCCATCCCAGATGTCACCGCCCGGTGGAAACCACCGGGCAGCGCCCGACCCGCCCCCAGGGCGGGCGCTTCGCACCCACCCTCGTGCCGGGCGCTGCCCTTTGTGCGATGTTCCATGTTCATGTCAGTCTACCTCCGCCAGTTCTTCGGGAGCCAAGGCAGCTTCTTCGAGAAGTAATTGTCGGAGTAAATCACTCTTTTCTTTTCCCCATACTTCAAAGACAGACCAACCGGACGGTGGGGAAAGGCGGACCCCAAGCCTTAACAGATCATCACGAATTCGATCCGAAACCTCAAAATTCCGTTCTCTCCTAGCCTCATTTGCAATAAGTGAAAGATGACCAATCGCCCGTTTATCTAGGCTCGAAGTTCGTTCGAGGTCCAGAATTCCCAAGAGCATCCCAGTACTTAAAAGCGCACCTGTTTCGCCCGCATCCGACAATCGATGCATTTCCGTCAGAACCTGCGGTGTATTCAAATCATCGGCCAATGCATCAAGTGCACTGGAATCTATTTGTGATGGTTCAGCGCGGAACACTTGTTCTCGCCATTTCTCAAGCGTCTTACTGGCCTCCCGCGCCTTTTCCGCCGTCCAGTCCATCGGCTTACGATAGTGCGTGCTCAAAAACACAAACCGGATCACCTCGCCCGGCACGCCTTGATCCAGCAAATTGCGAACCGTGAAAAAGTTGCCCAAAGACTTGGACATCTTCTTGCCCTCGACCTGCAACATCTCGTTGTGCATCCAGACGTTGGCAAAGCCGTGACCCATGCAGCGTGATTGCGCGATCTCGTTTTCGTGGTGCGGGAAGGTCAGATCGTTGCCGCCGCCATGGATGTCGAATTCGGCGCCTAACAATTCGAACGCCATCGCGGAACATTCGATGTGCCAGCCCGGACGTCCCCGCCCCCAAGGGCTGTCCCATCCCGGCGTTTCTGCATCCGATGGCTTCCAGATCACGAAATCCATCGGGTCTTCTTTGAAAGGGGCCACTTCCACGCGTGCACCGGCGATCATGTCGTCAACGGATCGGCCCGACAAAGCCCCGTAATCCTTATAAGACCGGACCCGAAAAAGCACGTGGCCTTCCGCAACATAGGCGTGGCCTTTTTCGATCAGCCCGGCAGACATGGCGACCATCTGGTCGATCCACTCGGTTGCACGGGGCATGCTTGATGGCTCCAACGCACCGATTGCAGCCATATCTTCCAGATACCACCTTGTCGTTTCATCCGTGATGTCGCGAATGGGCCGACCGGTTTCCGTAGACCGCGCGTTGATCTTGTCGTCGATATCCGTGAAATTCCGCACGTAAGTGACGTTTTCGGCACCGTATTCATGGCGCAAAAGTCGAAACAACGTATCGAACACAATGACCGGGCGCGCGTTGCCGATGTGGGCGCGATCGTAAACCGTGGGGCCACAGACATACATCCGCACATTTGTCGGATCGATCGGGACAAACGGCTCTTTAGCGCGTTTGGCGGTGTTATATAGTTGTATGTCCGTCATAGCGGTCCTTCGGGCGTAAGCGTCCCGCGCGGGTCTTTTGGTCATTTCGGAAGAAAATGGGACCGGTCCCGCGCGACAGATGTCAGCGGGTAATAATGCAGCAAATGATGCAAGTCTTGGTCATGTCCGGGACCATAGAGCCGACGTTCATCTATTGCAAAGGCTTTTCCGGTATTGATCAGTTTTCCTTAACTTAGTCGTCAGAAACATTTATTTGACATGAACCCGGCGTCAGGACCAATTGGAGCCATGACAAAATTCTCAAATCGCGTGACAACACTGACGGGCGGCGGCTCGGATGGATGGGATCTGTATCGCAAAAGTTGCGACATGATCGAACGTGGGCTGCCTGTGGTGCAATTGACCTTGGGGGAACACGATCGAAAAACCGATCCAGCCATTCTTGAGGCGATGTACCGCGCCGCGCTTGCCGGGCACACCGGATACGCCGCCATTGCCGGCACGGACGCTTTGCGTGATCGCATTGCCGCACGGACCGAGCGGATCACAGGCGTGACCACAGGTCGGAATAACGTCGCCGTCACCTCGGGCGGGCAAGCCGGGCTTTTGGCGGCGCACAATATTGCGTGTGATCCGGGCGATACCGCGATCTACATTGATCCCTACTATGCCACTTACCCCGGAACTATTCGCGCGGTTGGTGCAAGGGCGGTTGCCGTTGAAGCGCGTGCTGAATTGGGATTTCAACCTAAACGTACCGATCTCGAGGCTGTCGGGCCTGCGCGATCATTGTTGATCAACTCGCCCAATAATCCGACCGGCGTTGTCTATTCCCAAAAGACGTTGGAAGAGATCGCCGGTTACGTTGTCGATCATGACATGTGGCTGATTTCAGACGAAGTCTATGACACGCAAGTCTGGGACGGCGTACATCTGTCGCCGCGCCAGATTCCCGAATTGCAGGATCGGACCTTGGTTGTTGGTTCATTTTCGAAAAGCCACGCCATGACTGGAAGTCGTATTGGCTGGCTCATAGGGTCAGCGGCCGCGATTGAACATGCGATCAACCTGTCGACCCATACGACCTATGGGTTGCCCGGATTCTTGCAGGATGCCGGCACGTTCGCACTTGATCAGGGCCCCGGTCTCGAAGCAAAGATCTCGGCACCGTTCCGGAAACGCCATGCCGCGCTATGCGCGATTTTTACGACCCGCGGCATTGGTGTCGTGCCTTCAACGGCGACGATGTATTTGATGCTGGATGTGCGCCCCACCGGCATGTCAGGTGATGACTTTGCAGATCAACTGTTGGACGACCACTTGATCGCGGTCATGCCGGGCGAAAGTTTTGGCCGGGCTGCGGCTGGGCACGTCCGCGTCGCGCTGACAACAGACGACGCAGCACTCGAAAGTGCGGCTCATAAGCTCGCGGATTTCTATGAGACGCATTTGAGAGATGCCGCTTGAAGCTTTAAAGTTGCAACAGGCCTATCTGTCGCAACAGCGAGACGGCATCGCCTTCGCATTCTTCGGTCTTCACTCAGGCGAAGATTATTCGTAACCGTTGCTTTGCTCCCACCTTCCTGACGGCTGCTTGATCTGCGAGTCCGTGCCTCATGGATTTGAGGGAGTTTCTCCATGGATGGTACGACTGAGTTTCTCACGGGTTCGGGCAGAGTTGGTCGAAAGTGTCCTCG
>CALKXV010000021.1 GCA_938005545.1 uncultured Paracoccaceae bacterium | reverse complement strand
TTTGCCGACCAGACCGCGCGTGACGTCACTTTCTTCCAGCATGATCCGCTTACGATCATAAGAGAACGTCAGCTGCTTTCCGACATAGCGGTTCTCGCGCCAGCACAACACATCATCAAGCCGATCTGGCTCCACATTGAGAGCGCGATGCAGGTTGTCAGGCTTGGCCGGTGCTTTGGCGAACTTGGCGTTGTGACGCTCTTTGAAACCTTGCAGATAGGCATTTCCAGCTTCCATGTCAGAGATGCCAGCCAGCCGTAGTTCCTTCACCAGCCGATCTTGCAACGTCCGGTTCGCGCGTTCGACGCGGCCCTTGGCCTGGCTGCTGTTGGCGCACAGTATCTCGACGTTCAACTGGTTCAAAGCACGCCCAAACTGGGTCATACCCGCGCCAACCTTGGCGTCTTCCTTGGCCACGCGGAACACCGTGTGTTTGTCGGAATAGAAAGCGACGGGACGACCATATTGGCGCAGATAACTTTCCAGAGTCTCGAAATAGCTGAAAGTGCTCTCGGATTTGACGAACCTCAGCTCCATCAGCGTGCTGGTGGCGTCATCGATGAAAACGAGCAGGGTGCAGGGACCTGCGCGATCTTCAAACCAACGATGGTCTGACCCATCGATCTGGATCAGCTCGCCGAAACATTCCCGACGTAGACGCGGCTGGTGGAACTGGCGGCGCTGTTTGCGAGACAGCCAGATACCATCCTCGGCCATCCATTTGCGCAGCGTCTCGCGGGAAACCTTGAAGCCGTGATGTTCGGCCAACATCTCAGCGGCCAATGTCGGGCCGAAATCCGGATACTGTTCCTTGATGACGGTCAGCACATAGTCACGCTTGGCTAAGTGGATTTGGTTGTTCGGCGTGCGACCGCGCGACTTGTGCCGGATCGCTGCCGCGCCATCCTGGCGATACCGCTTTAACAGTCGGAATATCTGCCGACGCGTCAAATCCAACATGGTCGCAGCGTTGTCGACGCTTAACTGGCCGTCATCAACCTGCGCCAAAACCTCCACGCGGTTCAGCTCGCGCTCGCTCATCATCACCCATCCCATATCCGTTCATCCTCACATCGTTTTGCGAGGAGAGTGACACTTCTGCTTTGCTCACGGGTGACATTATCGCTTTGCGGCTACACATATATGACGCATAATCATGATTATGTTAAATAGTGAATATGCACGGACTGGATATCTAAACTAAGAACCAGTGCTGCATCGTGTGAACTAAAATCACCGGTGCAACTGGCCGTGCTGAATGGCTCGTGCAGGCCTCGAAATCCAAACCTTTCCTAACGTGAAAAAATCACGCATATTGACGTCGCGGCACATTTGGCAGCGATGTCGGTGTGTGCAATTCGGTTTTTCGTGCTCACTTGGAGCTTGTACAGCGGAAAATTGATGTCAAAGGCAGGTTGCAATTTTTCTGCGACATTTGTCTTGGCCAGGCGAACGAGTACGAAGCGAGCACCAAAACCTCATCCCCATTGGTGCTATGCTGGGGGTTCGGTTCGGCGGTGCCACGTCCCGGTGGCACCGCCGCTTTCAATTGAATATTTAGCCCTGGGCCGCTTTCGCGACTTCGGCGGCAAAATCTTCTTCTTTTTTCTCGATCCCCTCGCCCACTTCGAGGCGCACAAAACCGGTTACGGTCATGCCGGCATCAGACGCGGCCTGGCCAACGGTTACGTCGGGATTGACCACAAAAGCTTGGTTCAGCAGCGTGGATTCCGAGATGAACTTCTTCATACGGCCCACGATCATCTTTTCGATCACCGCTTCGGGCTTGCCGCTTTCGCGGGCAATATCCATCTGGATTTGCTTTTCTTTCTCGACCACAGCCGCATCCATGTCCGCTTCGGCCAAAGCGGCCGGGTTTACGGCTGCGATGTGCATGGCGATCTGGCGCGCAAGCGTGTCATCCCCACCGGAATAAGCAACCAACACACCGATTTTGCCCATATCGTCAGCAACGGCGTTGTGGACATATTTTGCAACGTTGTCGCCCGTGATCTTGACCATCCGGCGGAGCGTCATGTTTTCACCGATCTTGGCGATCGCATCGGTCAGGACTTCGGACGCAGGTTTGCCGCCAACATCCGCGCTTTTCAACGCCTCGATATCATCAACCTGCAAGGCCGCGCCCGCAAAGCTGGCGACCATAGCTTGAAATTCTTCGTTCTTGCCGACGAAATCAGTTTCCGAGTTCACTTCGACCGCAACGCCAACGCCAGTGTCGGATTTAACCGCCACAAGGCCTTCAGCGGCCGTCCGACCAGCTTTCTTATCCGCTTTGGCCAAACCTTTGGTGCGAAGCCAATCCATTGCGGCTTCCATATCGCCATCGGTTTCGGTCAACGCCTTCTTGGCGTCCATCATGCCCGCGCCCGTTGTGTCGCGGAGCTCTTTCACAAGTGCTGCCGTGATTGCCATATCGGCTCTCCTAATTCGCTATAGGTTGCCGGACGTAGGCGTGCCTACGTCCGGTTTCAATGGTGATGCTCTAAGCCCGAATTACTCGGTTTTAGCGGTTTCTTCAGCTGGGGCTGCCTCTGCCGGTGCTTCCTCGGCGGGAGCTTCGGCAACAGCTTCTTCGGCGGGTGCTTCTGCAATGGCCTCTTCGGCGGGTGCTTCTACAGGCGCTTCTTCCGCTACAGTTTCTTCAACCGTTGCTTCCATTGCACCCAGATCAACACCAGCAGCGCCCATTTGCGCAGACATGCCGTCCAGCGCGGCGCGGCTAGCCAGATCGCAGTAAAGTGCAATTGCACGGGCCGCATCGTCGTTGCCAGGAATGACGTAATCAATGCCATCCGGCGGGCAGTTCGTGTCAACGATAGCCACAACGGGAATGCCCAGCTTTTTGGCTTCGGCAATCGCGAGATCTTCCTTGTTGACGTCAATAACGAACAACAGATCAGGGACGCCGCCCATTTCACGGATGCCACCAAGGGAAGCCTGCAATTTAGACTGTTCGCGCTCGATACCAAGACGTTCTTTCTTGGTCAAACCTTCAGCACCCTCGGCCATTTGTTCGTCGAATTTCTTCAAACGATTGATCGACTGCGACACGGTTTTCCAGTTGGTCAGCGTACCGCCCAACCACCGGTGGTTCATGTAATACTGAGCACAGCGTTCTGCCGCATCCGCCACAGGCTTTTGCGCCTGACGCTTGGTGCCCACGAACAAAACCCGACCGCCTTTGGCGACGGTTTCGCGGATCACGTTCAGCGCCGCATCCAGCATGGGAACGGTCTGCGTCAGATCAAGAATGTGAATACCGTTGCGATCACCATAGATGTACTCGCCCATCCGGGGGTTCCAACGTTGGGTCTGGTGACCAAAGTGAACGCCAGCTTCCAAAAGCTGACGCATCGTGAATTCAGGGAGCGCCATGTCCATGTTCCTTTTTCCGGTTTGCGCCTCGGCAGAGCCATCAGGGATTTCTCCCAACCGGCGGGCCTTTCAAGGATTTCTCCCTCGATCGGACCAAGCTCTACCTGTGAAGTGGGCATCGCGTATGACGAAGGCCGCGGGATTGCAAGACAAAAGCGCCCTGCCCGCGTGCTTTTTCAGCTCTGCATGTCGATGGCATCAAATTTGGGCCTAGCCGTCGTAATATTCGGCGTCATCACCAAGGTAACCGGCCCAGGCGAACCAATAGGCCACGTGCCCTGCTACACGCGCGGCTTTGCGACCGTCCGATGCCACTAATGCATCTTCGGTCATGATCCAGTCAACGCCATCGGCCCTCAAATCCTGCGCGAACTCCAACTCTCCGCGATCATAGGCCCGTACTGTGCGCGTCTTGGCGTCACCGATCAACACAAGGTTCTGAAAACCGGCGCTGTCGTTGATGACTTTTTTGTCGGAAAATGCCGCCAGCGGCCAAGCCTTGGCACCACCCGCGAGCCGAACCCCGAACACAAAATCCTTCTGGGTCAGTTCTTTGCCCTTCAAAAGCGCCGGAAACATCAGATCGTCCGAGTTGAAGTAATCGTTGTAAACAACGCCCGATCCGTAATCCCGCAAAAAGCCAGTGTTCATCGACAAAACTTTGGTTTCAGGGTTGTTCGCTTTCCACGCTTTCCATTCGGTGATCACAACGGGGCGCTGTTTCAGCTCGATCCCGCTGTCGACCAATTGACCCGACACAGGCTTGCCGGTGAACTGGTTCCACAAGGAATGGGTCTTGCGATCAAACATCAATTTGTTGGATCGATAAAGAAGTCCCGATGATCCGAAAATCAGGGGTTCGTCCTCACCCAACTTGGTTTCGAACAAAATGCCCGCACCGCACAATGTGCAATAGGCCAAGGCCACCGGCACACCGCCGATAACCTCGTTGAACATCTCGTGCCACCCCATGATCCGAAGCGGATAGGCGCGTGTATCGCCGTTGATCGACACGCCAAAGATCAGATCATCGTCGGCCAGATAATCCGCAGCCCCCGCTTCGACCATCGGCGGCATGTCGAGCGACGGAATTCCGTCTTTGCGCACCCCGCCCCAAGTCACTTCCTCGAACCGGATTTTCATACTGTCGGGAAGGATATACTTTTTGCTGAAAAATAAATCGAAGTTCTGGTCAATCTGTAAAAGGATGTTGGTTTTGAACAGATAGTAAGCCGGATGGGAGTCCACCTCGGGGTTTTCTTCCTGCCAGAGCATCCACTCAAACCAACCTGTCCGCTTTTCGCCGGTCAGAGCCTCAAGCGTTTCATCAAACCCGGCGCCACGCGCGCCAAACCGAGAGGCGAAAATCAAGGACGACACCAAATCCGTACCACCACGTTCGCGGATAAGCCCCAACGTACCGAAGACAACCTGCGGTTGATCGCTGATCAGACTGTAAATCAGGGATTCCACGGGGACATCGGCCAAGGTCTGAGCATGCAACGGCAGCCCCCCTGCCCCAATGACGCCCAAAGCGGTCGTTCCAGTTAAAAAACGGCGACGGTTCAACGACATGGATATCCCCTAATATAATCCAGCGATTATATCGCAAAGCCGCATCAACAGAACATCACATTTGGGTCAGCCATTTCCGGCTAGTGGCGTCATTACCAACCGCGATTTGGCGTTCTTTTGAGGACGCATAATCAGCCGTCCGGCGCGCCTTCGGCAAAGACGACTTCGTGGCGGGCAAACAGTGGAAATACTCAATCACGTATAGTGCCACGACGGCCCGTTGCCCATTTGTCGTTTGAAGTCGTGTTTCGCGCGCAAGACAGGCGATGATGCGATCCGATTTGGGACCAAGGGCGCATTCTCAGGCACCTAAAATCGGAAAAAGACCGCCCCATCGGGACGGTCCTTTCAAAGTGTTCTTCGATCTTGGCTGTCTCTGGTCGGTTATCCTTCCAGAACGTCGTCTTTTTTGCTGCTATCCTTGGTGGGCTTAGCTGGCGTGTCGCCGTCGAAATCCAAGCCGTGCGCGGCGCGGATTTTATCTTCGATCTCCCAAGCCATGTCAGGGTTCTCGCGCATAAAGGTTTTGGCGTTCTCACGCCCCTGCCCGATCCGCTCATCGCCATAGCTGAACCACGCGCCGGACTTTTCAACCACACCTGCCTTGACACCAAGATCAATCAATTCGCCCATCTTGGAAATGCCTTCGCCGTACATAATGTCGAATTCAACCTGCTTGAACGGTGGGGCGACCTTGTTCTTCACGACCTTAACGCGGGTTGTGTTGCCGACCACTTCGTCCCGGTCTTTGATCGCACCAATCCGGCGGATATCCAAACGAACAGAACTATAGAATTTCAAGGCGTTACCGCCTGTTGTTGTTTCAGGGCTACCAAACATAACGCCGATTTTCATGCGGATCTGGTTGATGAAAATCACCATGCACTTCGATCGCGAAATCGACGAGGTCAATTTACGCATGGCCTGGCTCATCAGACGGGCATGAACGCCAACCGAATGGTCGCCCATATCGCCTTCAAGTTCGGATTTTGGTGTCAGGGCTGCAACCGAGTCTACAACGACAAGGCTAACGGCACCGGACCGCACAAGCGTATCGACGATTTCCAGCGCCTGTTCGCCAGTGTCGGGCTGTGAAATCAGAAGCTCATCCAGATTCACGCCAAGCTTTTTGGCGTATTGTGGATCAAGCGCATGTTCGGCGTCGACAAAAGCACAAACGCCGCCCTTTTTCTGTTCTTCGGCAACCGAATGCAGGGTCAATGTTGTTTTACCTGAACTTTCGGGGCCATAAATTTCAATCACGCGCCCTTTCGGCAGGCCGCCAATCCCAAGCGCAATGTCCAGACCAAGTGATCCGGTTGAGGTCGCTTCGATCTCGGGCATCTCGTATTCGCCGCCCAATTTCATGATCGAACCCTTGCCGAACTGCCGTTCGATCTGAGCCAGCGCCGAATCAAGCGCCTTTTGTTTTTCACCGTCTTTTTTGCTGGTCATCTCAAGAAGTTCTGCTGCTGCCATTTGTTATGTTCCTTCTTATTCCACGTCCGCTTGTCCGCGGCAATGTTGCCCGTGTTCTTGTCTTGTTCTTGCCCGCCTTATGGGACCAAAAAGAGAACATTGCAACCAAATTGTATCGAATTGTATGAAAGCAACGCGTTAATGGGAGGTTACCAAAGACGGAGATAACCTCTTTTAGCGCAATTGTTCCTGCACAAGGCTGGTCAATTTTTGCAATGAGAAGGGTTTTGGCAAGAAAACCGAGTTTGGAATGCGTGCTTGTTTTTCGGCGCGCCCCTCTTCGGCATAACCCGACATAAAGACCACACGTGTGTCGGGGCGTTTTTTCAACGCCTGACGCACCCATGTGGGGCCATCAAGGCCGGGCATAATCACATCTGTGACGAAAATATCGAAGACCAATGCGTCGTCTTCCAGTATTTCCAGCGCGTCTTCGGCACATTCGGCTTCGACCACGGTATAGCCACGCAAGCGCAACGCGCGGGCCGCAAAAGCACGCACCGGTGCCTCGTCTTCCACCAACAACACAACGCCATCGCCGGGTTCGCTGCGATCAGCAACCGGGGCCTTTTCGACCGCTTCCGGTTCTTTCTTTTGCGTCGCCCTGAAATAGAGAGTGAATTTCGTTCCCTTGCCGACGTCGCTTTCAACAAAGATGTACCCACCGGTTTGTTTCACGATGCCATAAGCCGTCGAAAGCCCAAGCCCCGTGCCTTCGCCGGTTTTCTTGGTTGTGTAAAAAGGTTCGAAGATTTTGGTAAGCCCTTCAGAACCGATGCCCACGCCGGTGTCTTCGACTTCAATGACAACATAAGCACCGGGCGTCAGACGGGCGCGGTCACGGGTGGCTTCGCTTTCCAGATACTCTGGTCGCGTGCGCACACGGATCGTGCCGCCGTCGGGCATGGCGTCGCGGGCGTTCACCACCAGATTGACAATAACCTGTTCCAACTGCCGACGGTCTGCACGGATCGTTTGCGGCCCAAGGTCATGGGTCACATCCAATTGAATTCGCTCGCCAATCAACCGGTTCAAAAGATGCGCAAGATCCGACATGGTATCGCGGATATCAAGGGACTGGGGTTTGAGATTCTGTTTCCTTGAAAACGCCAGCAATTGGCCGACCAGAGATGCAGCGCGGTTGGAATTCTGCGAGATTTGGATCAGGTCGGAATATTCGGGATCACCCGCGTCGTGGCGCAAAAGCAAAAGATCGCAGTGCCCGCTGATCGCCGTCAGCAAGTTGTTGAAATCATGCGCAACACCGCCCGCCAATTGGCCAATGGCCTGCATCTTCTGGCTTTGCACAAATTGCGCTTCCAGGGTCTTCAGTTCGGTGGCGTCATTCAGGATGCCGACCAGAACGACTTCGTTGTTTTCCAGCATCCGCCCCAAAGCGATCTGCAAGAACAATTCCTGACCGGGCACGACAGCGCGGACGATTTCGGGCTGTAACAACCCCCGCCCTTCTGCGGCGTCAGTCAACCAATCCGAAATCGGGCGCCCCATGCCTTCGACCAATTCGAACAATGGCGGCAAAGCCCCGCCTTGAAGCCCGAAAATTGCACGTGCTTCGGTGTTTGCTTCGATCAGCGTGCCGTCAGATGCGATTTTCAGCATCGGCACCGGCAAAGCATCCAAAAGACCGGGATGTGCCAAAACCGCTTCGCCGGTTGGGACGGTTTCGGTGTTGATCTGCGGAACGACAGTAATGTTTCGACCGCCACTTTCTTCGTCAGCGCAGACAAAGGTCATCCGGCATTCACCCTCAAGCGTCTTTAACGGCAAAGACGCGCCATTGCGGATTTTGCTGGATTGAAACTGTTCCGTCAGTTCGTCTGTGACGGGCCCAAAAACACGCTTTGCTGCGGCGTTCAGCCAGATGATTTTCCCATTTTCCGAAAGTTTGAAAACCGGAAGCGCGGTTTCGTCGCTGTCGGATTGCGCGTCCGAAATCGTCCATACCAATATGTCATTCGGGTTCGCCATCACATGAAGCACACGTCCGGAAGCCAGCTCTTGTCGGGCGCCCCCTGAATGACGCGCCAATCGCATCATCTGATGCAACGCTGTTTCGGGGTCGGCCAGTTCGTTTTGAAACACTTTGGACAGCATGGCATAGGACGTCGTTTCGGGGAAGTCATCGGTCAGATCATTGCGACCAAGCACGCGGGCTTTAAGATCGGTGGCAAAGGCAGGTTCGGCCATGTTCGCCACCAAACGCCCGCCACGGCGCGTGTCCCGTCTGAGGTTGAGCGTCTTGTAGATCGACAATCCCGCAATCACAGTCGCCAGAACAAAAAGCCCGGCTGCCAATCCAAGGACCATCGGGCGCAAATAGTTCGGCATTAAAAGCGTGGTTAAATAAGCAAGGCCGGAAAGCACCAAGAAAGCCAGCGCCCGATTTCCAATCTCGAACCCTGTTTCGTCAGCAACTGCAATTGAAAGACGACGGCTCAAGCGTCACTCTCCCCGTTTGTCCAAAATCAGGGTGCCGTGAAAAAGGTTAACAAAACCTAAATTTAGGTGTCGCGCTGAAAAACCGCGACAAAGAACCCATCCCCGCCCTCAAGCGGAGAAATGCGACGATGGTTTACACCGCGCCAACCTGGACTTGTATTCAAAAACCTTGCAACGCGATCCTCGTTTTCGGACCGCAAAAGTGAACAGGTGACATAGGCCAACACGCCATTTTCGCCGACGAAATCGGTGGTTTTTCGTAGAATTTCGTCCTGTGCTTCGTTCAATTCGTTTAGTTTTTCGCGTGTCAGCCGCCATTTCGCGTCAGGTTGACGACGCCAAGCGCCGGTTCCGGAACAAGGCACATCGCAAAGCACAAAATCGAACGCCCGGGTCGGATCAGGATCGACCGTAATGTCAACACCCGCGCGCGCTGCGCGGTTTGGAATGTCTTTCATCCGGCTTGGGTTTGCATCGTGCGCCGTGATCTGCCCGGCTCCAACCGCAGCAAGCGCCAAAGCCTTGCCACCACCACCGGCGCAGTAATCGAGAACGGATTTACCAACGGCAAAAGAGGCAACATGATCTACCACGGCCTGAGATGCGGCATCCTGCAATTCCACCATACCGTCCAGATAGCCGCGTGCGGCCTTCAACCGGCGCGGATTGCGTGTGACGCGCAAAGCTGTCGGCGAAAGCGGGTGAGCTTCGGCGTCGATGCCGTCATCCGCCAGGGCTTGGATTGCTGATGCAAGATCCGTCTTTTGGGTGTTGACCCGCAAAAACACCTCAGCTCGTGATTGCAAGGTTGTCAGTATCGGTTCAACCTTGTCCGAAAGCGACAAATTCATATCCATCCACAGCCAGTCCGGGCAATCCAACCGCACTGATGGTGGCGCGTCTTCCAGCGTGGTGTGGACGTTCAATTCGCTTGGGGTCAACACCGGTGGTGCATAGCCTTTGGCGGTGAACACCTCGCGCGGGTCCTGCCCTTTGGCGCGCAGATAACCGATCATCAATGCGCGCCCGCTTTCACCATGACCCAGCCACGCGAGCGACGCTTTCCGTCGCACGACATCAAACACCAGATCGCGGATTGCGGCCCGATCACCAGAGCCCGCATAGCGGTTTTGACGCGCCCAGGTGGTTAGCGTTTTTTCCGCAGGTGCGCCGCCTTGCACGTCATCAAGAATGGATATCGCCGCTGCGATCCGGGCTGAAGGTGTCATGACAATCCCATAGGCGAGACATTAGTTCTCGTCTACGGCGCCTTCGGGATTGCCCGAGAAAATACCGTTGGGATCGGGCAAAATAATCTCAATTTCGCCGTCCGACCCGGTCAGAAGCCGTTCCAGCAATGTTGGGCGACGACGGACAAGCGTAAATGTGCGGGGCGGGACTTCGGGCGTCAGAACTTCGGCACGGTCCGGTGTTGCAACGGTGGGCCTGGGGCGGTTGGAGCGAACTTCGCCCGAAAGCCAGAACTCGGCTTTTCCAAGTTCAGGCTGTGGTCGGAACCAGGTGAAGTCGCGCACTTCAACCCCGTAATCCCGCGCCAATCGGGTGGCTTCGATGCGGTCATCGTTATGAAAATAACGCACATTGGGGGTGTTGATGCTGACGTCGACGTTCCTGATGACCGAAGGCGGATGCCCGCGAGCTTCGGCTCTGGCTGCGATTTCTTCGGCGGTGGCAAGCGCGGCCCGGTTCGGCACAAGGATGGTCAGACTTAACGTAGATGCCAAGGGTTCCGGCACTGTGTCACGGTTCAAAGGGCGCGCGTCCGGCACGGCGGGAGCGAGCGCATCGGGACTACGCCCGCCAATTGACAGATCGACCACGGTTCTATTCTGAACAGTCTCCGCACCGGCTTCGGGTTCGGCGTCCAGTTGTGGCGCAGGGGTCTGCGTCGTCGGACGCGGGCGTGGTGCCAATCGTGGAATGAGAATAATCGGATCATCCGCCGAAGACGCTTCGGCGATCGGTGCTGGCTGGTCTGCAATCGGCACTGCATCAAGCGCTGTCCAATCGACAGTGCCGACAAGCGCACCCAGATCAATCCCGCCAAGGTTTGGCAGGCTTGTCGCCGTTGATATAGACGAAGTCTCAGCCGTAGGCGCGGCCCCAAGAACCGGCCCGGGCATTGGTCGAACCCAGATTTCGGAACGATCTTCGGGCAACCAGACCCAGGATGTCGGCAAACCCAATGCCGGTGGCAATCCAAAGAACGGCGTTGGCGGAACCGCAGGGCCTTTTTCCAAAGGTGGCGCAAGTTGTGACAGCGGAACCAGCGAGAACGCCAAGACCACAATCGCCAAACCAAAGGGGCGGCGACTGCGAACAGGCTGACGTGGAGCAACCACATAGGGATCGGGGGCAGCCGCTGGCTGTTTTGGTGCTTGATGGGTCCGGCGCGACGTATCGAACGGAACTGTCACGTTGTTCGGCGGTTTCAACGTTGCGGCATAGCGCTGCGCCAGGTCGATGACATCCGGCGCATCGTTGGCCACCAGGCCGGTATCACGTCTTGGCCGAGCGTGATAATCCTCCGGCCGTCCGGTTGCGCCATCCGGCGCCCCCATCTGATCGTAATCGTGGATACGGGGCGTTACATTTTGTCTGTGATCCGACGGGTTATCGGGTTTGGGTTTCTTGGGCAGCGGCGTAGGTGCAAGCGAAGGGACAGCTGAAACGATTGGAGCTGCAAGCTCGGGCGCCGAGGCTAATTTCGGGCGCACTTTCGGCTTTGAGGCTGGTTCGGGCTTGGGTTCAACGTCGGTATCCGACGTATCATCCGGGGTGTCGGCTTCGGCAGTTTCACGAATGACTTCAAGCCGATCCGCAAAATCCAACCCCTCTTCGTCATCGGGTTTAGCTTGAATAATGGGCTTTATGGTAAAGTCATCGGTGTCTTCTTCGCCGTGTTCTTCCCAAGGTTTAGGGCGTTTTTTCGCAGGAGCCGCCGCTTTTTCGCGCAAGACAATTTCGCGACGGGCCCGAGCCTCCTCAAGCCGCGCCTGCCAGCGGTCGTCCTTGTCCAGCTCAACGATATCCCGAATATTGTCAGGATCGTCAGGCTTTTTGACACTACGATCTGCCATTGGTGCCCCCACACACACCTTGTTGTCTCACGAATTCAACTCCTTACCCACAGGTATTTTACCCCAACTCACCTTAGTTGACTAAGCGGTAATTTGGACTTTCACGTGTTATCTGGACGTCATGGACATGGCTTTCTTTCAAACCAGCCCCAGTAATACGTACGAAACTGCAATTTTTTCGCATGTTTTGAATAGTTTCGCAACCTGTGTAGCCCATGGCCGCCCGAAGTCCGCCGATCAATTGGTGTATCACAGTTGTCGCAGATCCTTTGTACGGAACCTGCCCTTCGATGCCTTCCGGCACCAGTTTGTCGCTTGCAGCGTCCTTTTGGAAGTACCGGTCCGCAGAACCGCGTGCCATCGCGCCCAGGCTGCCCATGCCGCGGTAGGATTTATAGCTTCGCCCCTGATAGAGAATGACTTCGCCCGGACTTTCGTCGGTTCCGGCGATCATTGTTCCCACCATGGCACAAGACGCACCTGCGGCAATCGCCTTGGCAAAATCGCCGGAAAACTTGATACCACCATCCGCGATAACAGGCGTATCACCCGCCGCTGCGGTGCAATCCATGATGGCCGTCAGTTGCGGAACGCCGACGCCAGCGACCATTCGTGTCGTACAGATCGAACCCGGTCCAATCCCCACTTTGATCGCATCGGCCCCGGCATCGATCAGCGCTTTGGTCGCGTCGCCCGTGGCCACGTTGCCTGCAATGATTTGTACTTCGTTCGAAAGGGACTTGGCCCGTTTCACGGCCTCGGCAACAGCTTCGGAATGCCCATGAGCGGTGTCAATTACGATGATATCAACGCCCGCGTCCACAAGCGCTTCGGAGCGTTCAAACCCTGCGTCCCCGACCGTGGTGGCGGCAGCAACGCGCAAACGGCCCAAATGGTCTTTGCAGGCTTGCGGGTTCAACACCGCTTGTTCGCTGTCCTTAAGGGTCAGCAATCCCGTCAGATTTCCGCCGCCGTCGGTGACCAGCAGCTTTTCGATCCGACGCGCTTGCATCAAACCGCGCGCTTCGTCCAAGTCAGCCGGTTCGTGCAGGATCGCCAGATTGTCGGACGTCATCATCACACTCACGGGCGTCTGATCGTCCTCGGCAAATCGCATATCGCGGTTGGTAACGATACCAAGCACCCGTCCCGTTGTATCAACAACCGGAAATCCTGTTACATTATACCGTGATTGCAACGCCTTAGCGTCTGCCAGCGTCTGATCCGGTGTCAGGGTAATCGGGTTATAGACGATGCCCGAGATAAAGCGTTTCACCCGCCGAACGGCTTGTGTCTGTTCTTCCAAACCAAGGTTGCGGTGAATGACACCGATACCACCGGCCTGGGCCATGGTGATCGCCATCTTGGCTTCCGTCACCGTGTCCATCGCAGAACTCAAAAGCGGGATATTCATCGTGATGTCGCGGGTCACTTGGGTGCGGGTGTCCGCGTCGGCAGGCAACACTTTGGACGCACCTGGCACCAGTAAAACATCATCAAACGTGAGAGCCTCACGAATCTCCATAGGCCGTCTCCTTGAAGGGGTTCGTTTGACGCCTCCCTATTGCATGTGTTTGGAGAATGCGAAACCCCTAGATGTGGTCAAAGTGCAATCGACTTCCATGGACACCGGTCAAAGCCTGCTCACTGGCCCGAAACAGATCCAAAAACCTTGTTGAGCGGCTTTGACAAAACGGAAGACAATGCGCGACAAGACTGCGTCCAGGATACATGAACATTGCCCCTCTTTCGGATGCCGTACAGCCCATCCCAGTTCACGCGTTGCTTGCGATGGCGGCGCTTGTTGTTGGTGGCGCACAATTCGTCCTGCCAAAGGGCACGGTTCTTGATCGGTCCATGGGCAATCTTTGGGTGATCACGATGTTTTTCGTCGCGACGATCAGATTTTTCATAATATAATTCAGTTAGTTGAGGCCATTTGGGCCAATTCATTTCTTGCCCTGTTTTGTACAATATTCACTTTGGAACGGCATCCTGCACGCAAGGAAGAAGAACATCGTGGCTCACCGGCAGACGATACGGAATTCGTTTGTTTTAAACCTGATCGTTGCCGGAGGGTTCACGTTAATGCCCGGCCGGATCATGCCTGTTTGAACTAAGCTAACGGCCGAAGTTCGGCGTAGGGTAGGATCAATGCGTATTTGTAGCGATTTTCTTGATCGGTTGGTCGCGGTAATGCAACGATTGGCTGTTCATGAACACATGCACTTTAGCCGGATCCGCGGTTAGTTTTACCGAAGAACCGCGCAACCCTTGATGGATGCCAGCCAGTTTGGCAATCGTCGGATCCTGATCGCCGACCGGTGCAAAATACAACAAAGTCACCTCGCCCAAGGCCTCGGTAAAGCTGACCTTGCCATCAAAGATATAGCTGTCGGTGGCTTCCACCATGTCTTCGGGGCGCACGCCGATTTTGACCGGTTTGCCCATGTCTTCGTCCAAGGACGGCACGTTTGAAACCGCTTCGCCCCCGCCTGCCAGCTTTATCCGAGTTTGGTCGCCCGTTGCCACAATCTCGCCCGGCAACAGGTTCATGGCCGGCGAACCGATAAACTGTGCCACAAATTCGTTTTCGGGCTTTTCATAAAGCTCCAACGGTGTGCCCACCTGCGCAATCCCGCCGCCAGCCAACACCACAATCCGGGTCGCCAGGGTCATGGCTTCGACCTGATCATGTGTCACATAGATCATCGTGCTTTCGGGCATGGATTCCTTGAGCTGTGCAATTTCGATCCGCGTGGCCACCCGCAAGGCGGCATCAAGGTTCGAAAGTGGCTCGTCGAACAGGTACACTTTGGGGTCACGCACAATAGACCGGCCGATGGCGACGCGCTGACGTTGCCCGCCAGAAAGTGCTTTAGGAAGGCGGTCTAACAGATTGTGAAGTTGAAGAATTCTGGCAGCGTTGTCGACGCGCTCTTCGATCTCGGCCGGGGTCATTTTGGCGATTTTCAAGGCGAACGACATGTTGTCGCGCACCGTCATATGTGGGTAAAGCGCATAAGACTGGAACACCATCGCAATGCCCCGTTGCGAGGGCGGCACGTCGTTCACGACCATCCCGTCGATTTCCAATACGCCACCGCTGATCTTTTCCAACCCCGCTATCATTCGCAAAAGCGTCGATTTCCCACAGCCCGAAGGCCCGACAAAGACAATCAATTCACCGGCTTCGATATCCAGATTGATGTCTTTCAGCACATCGACGCTGCCATAGGATTTGGCGATATCTGATAGTTTCAGGTTGGCCATATTCCGATCCTTTACGTCAATTCTGCGAAAAGCGCCTGCCAGGGCGGCAGAACGGGGTTTGTGTCGGTGCCCGAAACGTTGAATGGCGCGGTTTCGTCGATCTGCCAATTACCATCGGGCAAGGTCATGTCGCGCGGTTCATCAGACAGGTTAAAGGCACACAGCACTGTGCTGTCGCCCAGTTCCCGTTTGAAGGCGATAAACGTCTCGTCGGCTTCGATCACGGCGAATGAGCCTTTGATCAAGGCAGATTGGGTTTTGCGATAGGCGATCATGGCGCGATAGAAATTCAGCATCGACGTGGGGTTGGCGTGCTGGGCATCCACCGCTTGGGCTGTGTGAACCTCTGCGACGGGCAGCCAGGGCTTGCCTTCGCTGAAACCACCATGGGCTGCATCAGCATCCCAGGCCATCGGCGTCCGACAGCCATCGCGGCCCTTGAACGACGGCCAGAACCTGATGCCATAAGGGTCCTGCAAATCCTCAAAGGACACATCGGCTTCTTGCAAGCCAAGTTCTTCACCTTGGTAAAGGCAGATCGATCCGCGCAACGACAACAGCAGCGCCATATAGGCACGATGTGCCTCGTCGGACAAAGACCAGCGCGATGTATGGCGGACGACATCGTGGTTGGAAAAGGCCCAGCAGGCCCAGCTATTTGCGGCAATCCGTTGAAAGCGTTCCAGAATTTCGGCCACGCGTTCACCGGTTGGAAAGGGTTTCGACAGAAAGTCAAAGCCGTAACACATGTGCAGCCGGTCTGATCCTTCGGTGTATTCCGCTTGGATCTCGAGCCCCCGTTGATCTTCGCCAACTTCACCAACCGAGGTGATGCTGTCGAAATCATCCATCACCAAACGCAGGCGTTCCAGAAAATCCACGTTTTCCGGGCGCGACTTGTCATACAGGTGGCTTTGGAAGTTATAGGGGTTCACCCGTGGCGCGATGGCGTCCGAGATCTCGGTATTCGACAAGGGTGGATTATCGCGCAGTTCCGGGTCGTGCACGTAAAAGTTTACCGTATCCAGACGGAACCCATCAACGCCGCGTTCCAACCAAAAGCGCGCCACATCCAAAAGCGCATCCTGAACATCTCGGTTATGGAAGTTCAGATCGGGCTGCTCGGTCAGGAAGTTGTGCATATAGTACTGCATCCGTCCGCCATCCCATTCCCAACCCGGACCACCAAAGATCGACAGCCAGTTGGTTGGGGGCGTGCCGTCGGGTTTGGCGTCTGCCCAGACGTACCAGTCGGACTTGGGATTGTTGCTGTTTGTACGGCTTTCCTTGAACCATGGATGCTGGTCCGAGGTGTGAGACAGCACCAGATCGATAATGACCCGCACACCCAGATCGTGGGCCGTCGCGATCAGCTCATCGAAATCCGCCAACGTCCCGAACATTGGGTCCACATCGCGGTAATCCGAGACGTCATAGCCGTAATCCAGCATGGGTGAGGTGAAGAACGGCGACACCCAGATCGCATCGACACCTAACGAGGCCACATGGGGCAGGCGCTGGATGATACCGGGCAAATCGCCGATGCCGTCGCCATTGGTATCTTGATAGGATCGCGGATAGATCTGATAGATCACGGCTCCACGCCACCAATCCGGGTCGGACGCCAAAACGCTGGTGCCAATTGCGGCGGATGGGTCAATCGTGTTCATAAACGTAAGGTTCCTATTTAACTGAGCCGGCCAGAAGACCGCGCACGAGATAGCGTTGCATGGCGAAGAAAACGACCAAAGGCACTGCAATCGAGACGAATGCGGCTGTGGCAAGGATTTCCCAATTACCGCCACGTGTGCCCAAAAGTTCGGTGATCTGGTTGGTCATGACAGTCGTCTGGCCCGAGGCATCGATCAGGAACACCTTGGCAACCAGCAGGTCGTTCCACGTCCACAGAAACTGGAAGATCGCGAAAGACGCCAGAGCCGGGAACGAAAGCGGCAGGATGATCTTGGTGAAGATCTGGAAATCCGACGCGCCGTCCACCTTGGCGTTCTCGATGATGTCGCGCGGCAGGCCCACCATGTAGTTACGCAACAGATAGATCGCGAGCGGCAGACCAAAGCCCGTATGAGCCAGCCAGACGCCAAGATACCCCTTCCCGATACCGATACCGAGGTGCAGTTTCAAAAGCGGGATCAGCGCCAGTTGTAGGGGGACGACCAGCAATCCAACGACAATGGCGATCAGCAAGGCGCGGCCCGGAAAATCCATCCATGCGAGCGCGTATGCAGCGAAGGCTGCAATGACGATGGGGATGATTGTCGCTGGAATAGTGACTGTTAGCGTGTTGAAGAAGGCTTTGGTCATGCCTTCGTTGTTGGCTGGGTCGAACAACATCGCGTCGTAGTTTTCGAATGTGAATTCCGGGGGGGCCGTGATGCTGGCAAAGACGCGCTGGCCCCGGCCCGAAATCTCGTCATCGGAGCCTTTCCAGGTATAGGTGCCGTCTGTCGCGACAGTGAGCGTCTCGGTGCCCTTCAACTCGGCGGTTTCCCCGGCCTGATAGGCGTCAATGGCCCGTGAAGACGTGCCCCAAACGAGTATGGTTGCTCCTTGGATTTCGCCATCGAAGATATTGCCTTCGACCACGAACATATCGCCCTCGGCCACACGGTTTTCATCCGGGTCAGCCACACGCATGACAACGTTCTGATCCGCTGTGCCAAGCGCGTTCCACCAGCCCGAGGTTGAGATCTGATCGCCCGTGCGGAACGAAGACACCAGCAATCCAACCGTCGGGAACAGCCAGAGGCAGACCAGTGCCAGCACAGAGATATGGACGGCCCAGGTCAGAGTTGGTTTTGAGCCAGCAATGTTATCCATCACTTCATCTCCTTACGGGCGTTCCAGACGTTCCAGACCAGAATGGGCGACACCAACAGCATAATCACGATGGCACTGGCTGATCCGACCCCCCAGTCGTTGGCGCGAAACAGCTTGTCGAACATGTAGTTGGCCAGAACCTGCGTCTGCCATTGGCCGTTGGTCATGGCAAAGACGATGTCAAAGACCTTGAGAACGACCAGTGTGATCGTGGTCCAGACCACCACGATGGTCGGAAGGATCTGCGGCACCTTGATTTTGAAAAACACCTGCAATGGGTTCGCACCGTCCACAATGGCGGCTTCAACAGTTTCTTCGGGGATACCGCGCAAGGCGGCTGACAGGATGACCATGGCAAAGCCGGTCTGGATCCAGATCAGCACCACCATCAGGAAGAAGTTGTTGTAAAACGGCAGGGTCAGCCATGTTTGCGGCTCGCCATATGGCAGATCTGCGCGCGTCACGCCAAGGATTGACCCAAGGGACAGGATCACCAGCCATGCCACGAAGATCACGATTGCGGCTTTGACGATCCACATCAAGGGGCTGGTCGTGCGCCCAGATCTCCAGATGAGCCACGCGACATAGGCCACGACGGCGGCAAAGGACAAAAGGATCAGAATGGGAAAGGCTTTCAGGAACAAGACCGAGCCAAAGCCACCCTCAAACCCCATCCAGACCGCGTTCAGCACGCCGATCTGATCCTGGCCTGCGGGCCGCGTGTCATAGATCAGTTTGAAAATTACCGACGCGCCAACGAAGGAAATCGCCATCGGCATAAAGATGATCGATTTCGCGATACTGCCCCATGCGATCCGATCGGTCAGCTGCGCCACCAAAAGACCGAAGCCGGTGGAACAGGCAGGCACAACGATCAGCCAAAGCATGTTGTTGCGCATGGCTTCCCAGAATTTGGGTTCGCTGAGCATTTGGTTGTAATTGGCAAGACCCACAAAAGCGCCGCCTTGATCCCGGTCGGTGAGAGACAGACGCAACGTCTCGAACACCGGATAACCCAGATAGACCGCCAGCGCGAAAACAGCCGGGAACAGGAACAGCCAAGGCCGGATTTGATTGGCACGGTTGATGTTATGCCCGGCGTTCGGCCCGGACGCGGGGTACAACACCTTATCAAGGAACAGGTTCGAAAAGTAGAAGTAGCCAAGGCAGCCCCCTACTCCGATCACTACCGTTGCAAGGCCCAGAAATGCGGCGTCCATAAAGATATCCTTCCCTGTCCGAAACAGACAAAGCGAACAACAAAAACGGAATGGTAATACGGCATGGTGGTCGGGGCGAGATGACGCCCCGACCGGTGTGCTTTACTTCAATGCGTCCCAGCTGGACTGGATTTCGGCGGCCACATCGGCGGCGGATTTGCCGCCGGTGTAATCAACCATACCCGTCCAGAAGGTGCCTGCACCTACGCCGCCCGGCATAAGGTCAGAGCCATCAAAGCGGAACGTCGTGGCCCCCAGAAGGATTTCACCCAAACCGCGCAATGTGTCGTCTTTATAGGCGTCGACGTTGGCACCTTTGTGAGGTGTCAGGAAACCCGTCTGGGCCATCATGACTTCGTGGGCAAGGGGTTGCTGGAAATATCCCATCAGCGCGTTGGTTGCGTCCGACGGATCGGTGATTGCCATCAACGTGCCGCCGCCCAGAACAGGGTTGCCAAGATCTTTTTCGGCAAAGCTTGGGAAGTAGAAGAAATCGACATCAACACCGAATTCCGTGTCTTCCGGGAAGAATGCTGGCACAAAAGAGGCTTGGCGGTGCATGTAGCAACCCGGAGGCGACGCAAACAGGCCGTTCGGGCTGTCGCGGAAATCGGTCGATGCTACGGCCCCTGCGCCGCCCGAAACTTTGGCGTCGTCACGTGCGAACCAGCCAAATTCTTCGATTGCCGCAATCACCTGCGGGTCATCAAATGCGATCTCGTTGGTGGTCCATTTGTCATAGGTTTCAGGCGAGACGGTGCGCAGCATCATGTCTTCGACCCAGTCGGTCGCAGGCCAGCCCGTGGCAGCCCCTGAACCCAAACCGATACACCATGGCACATCACCATCGGCGACAACCTGTTCGGTCAGCGCTTTCAGCTCTTCCATGGTTTCTGGCAGGTCATAGCCTGCATCTTCAAAGTTTTCAGGGCTGTACCAGACCAGCGATTTGACGTTCACGTTGTAGAAAAAGCCGTACATTTGATCGGCACCGCTTTGATCCGGATATGTGCCCAGATCAACCCAGGATTGACCGGCCGCATAATTGTCGCGAACCCAATCGCTCATATCGGCTGGCAGCGGATGCAACAGGCCTTTTGACGCCATGTCGGCGGCCAAACCCGGCTGCGGAAAAACGGCGATGTTAGGCGGAGAGCCAGCCTCAGCGTCGATTACGATTTGTTGCTCAAAGCTGTCAGAGCCGTTGTAGATCACCTCGGCGCCCGTGGCGTCTGCGAAATAGGCAAGTGCGGAACGGAACACATCGTCTTCTGGCGTAAGCCATGGGCCTGAAACAGTGACTGTTTGGCCTGAAAGATCAGGCGCGTTTTCGGCCCAGGCATTGTAGGCATCCCAGCTAAACGCGCCCTCACCCGGAGCAAACGGCAAATGGCCGTCTGCCATCGCGCCGCCAGCCGTCAAAGCCGCTATGGCCACACCTGCGAAAAGTGATTTGTTCATTCTATCCTCCCATGGATACAGCGTCGTCGCGCTGCGTCGTTTGTCTTGGCGCCCAAATTTACCAAAGCGCTTTGGATGATGCAAGGTCTCGCAAAAATACCCATGTGTCAACGTAAATATTGCTGTGATCAATGCTTTGACAAAATCACCTCAAGCCCTATTGTACTCGAAATTTGAAATCGCTTTGGCTGACACAGATATGAATCTTAAGGAGTTCTCTGCCCATCTTGGGCTTTCGCCGACCACGGTAAGCCGGGCGCTGAACGGCTATCCCGAGGTCAGTGAGGCCACCCGAAAACGCGTGGCTGAAGCGGCAGAGAAGCTGGGTTACCTGCCAAACTCGCGCGCCAAACGTTTGGCGACGGGGCGCGCGATGGCCATTGGGCATATTCTGCCGTTGTCCAAAGAACATGAGATGGTGAACCCGGTTTTTTCGGACTTTATCGCCGGTGCGGGCGAGCGGTATTCTGAATCGGGTTATGATTTGTCGCTGTCTGTTGTGCGCGACGAGGACGAAGCAGACTCATACCGCACACTTGCGTCCCGAGGCAACGTTGACGGTGTGGTCATTCATGGCCCCAAAGTGGACGATGCCCGTATTGCCTTTTTGCAAGACCTGGGGTTGCCGTACGTTGTTCATGGCCGCGCCAGTGATGTGACCGCAGACTATAACTGGGTTGATGTGAACAATCGGCGTGCGTTTTTTCGCGCGACAAATTTTCTGCTCGACCTTGGCCATCAGCGGATCGGCTTGTTGAATGGTCAGCTGGATATGGACTTTGCAAATCGGCGGCAAGGCGGATACCGGGATGCCCTTAAGGCACGCGGTTTAGGTTTCGACGACGCTTTGGTTGCCAGTGGCGAAATGACCGAAACGTATGGGTTTGCCACCACCAAAGCCATGCTGAGCGGGTCCAATCCACCAACAGCGCTGCTTGTCGCCTCGATCATTCCGGCAATTGGCGCAAGGCGGGCCATTCATGATCTTGGTTTGGTGATGGGTCAGGATGTGTCGGTTGTGATCCACGACGATGATTTGTCCTATTTCCGAAATGACGGTGACGTTCCGATTTTTACCGCCACGCGGTCGTCTGTTCGCGATGCCGGGCGGCACTGTGCGGAAATTCTGATCCGCGCCATTGCTGACCCTGCGCGGCAGGTGCAGAACATCTTGCTTGAAGCCGAGCTTACCGTTGGACAATCCACCGGCCCTGCCCCGTCATTACGCGAAATTCTGAACCACGGCTAACCGACTTGCCTCGCCACCGGCAACCGGCTTAAAGCAGCGCAAAATTCGAAAGACGTCAGAAACACTCATGTCGCATTCCTCGAACACTCTTTCGCTTGTCGCCGATGTCGGGGGCACAAATACGCGGGTCGCCTTGGCCAAGGGCACGCAACTTTTGACCGACACAATGCGCAAATTTCCAAACGCAGAAGCCAGCGGTCTTGACGCGCTTTTGACACGGTATGTCGCCGAAGAAGCCGTCGATTGCACCGCTGCCGCCGTGGCCTTGGCGGGCCCCGTGCATGATGGAAAGGGAACGCTCACCAATCTGAACTGGTCCATGGACCGCGAGACTTTGGCCAAAATTACCAAAGCCGAAACCGTGGCCGTTCTGAACGATCTTCAGGCGCAAGCTTTTGCACTGGGTAAAATCAAATCCGAAAACCTGTTGTCGGTTCTGCCCGGACAATCCGCACCTGCGACCACCCCTCGTTTGGTCATCGGGATCGGAACTGGGTTCAATGCAGCCTTGGCATTGAATACCACGACGGGTCGGATCGTGCCTGCCTCTGAGTGCGGACATGTGACTTTGCCATTGCGTACGGTTGACGAGCTTCGTTTGGCCGAATTTTGCGGTGACGGCGGATTTGTATCGATCGAGGACATTCTATCGGGGCGCGGCGTCGCGCTTATCTATGCTTGGCTGGCACAGGACGCGGGGCAATCCAAAACTCTGTCGACCGCAGAGATCATGCGCCAATGCCAGGCAGGAACGGATGTTCTGGCCCGTCGCACCGTCGAAATCTTTGTCAAATTGATGGGGCGTGTCGCCGGTGACCTTGCTTTGGTTCATCTTCCTTTCGGCGGCGTCTATCTGATTGGCGGCGTTGCGCGTGCGATGGCTCCCTATTTCGATTGTTTTGGTTTTGCTGATAATTTTCGTGAAAAAGGCCGGTTCGCCGAGTTTATGGATCGTTTTCCCCTGGACGTCATTGAAGACGACTTTGCCGCCCTGTCGGGAATGGCGGCTCACCTAAAAGAAATACGCAAAAGCTAAATTCTCGCATTTCGGGTAACTGCATTTTAACACGCCACGTCTAGCACCGGCTCTGTTGAAGATCGTTTCTTTGACACGACGCAATTTTTTGAGGTGTAGGGATGACAAAGCAGGTTGCCCTAGAAACAAAGCTGGATTCTGCCGCAGTCGATAAATTGCGGACAATCTTATTGGCCGAGCAAGGCGACGACATTACGCTTGATGGCTCGGGCGTCCAACAGATCGGGGGAATGTGCCTCGAACTCTTGATGTCGGTGCGTCATCTTTGGGGGGCCGCTGGCCACGATGTGACGATTGAAAACCCGTCTGAACAAATGCTCGACGACCTCGGCCGTTTCGGACTAACCGCTGAAGATTTCCAAGGGAGACCGGCATGAGCCTTTCGGTACTCGCTGTCGACGACAGCCGAACCATGCGTGACATGATCAATCTGGCGCTCAGGACCGAAGGGTTTGACGTGCATCTGGCCGATGACGGTGAACACGGGCTTGAAGTGCTCGATGACATCGACCCTGACGTGATTATTACGGATATCAATATGCCACGCCTGGATGGGTTTGGGTTTATCGATGCGGTTCGGCTGCGCGAAGATACCCGCACCACACCCATTTTAGTTCTGACCACAGAAAGTTCGGCTGAACTGAAAACGAAAGCCAGAACCGCCGGTGCGACAGGTTGGATCGTAAAGCCATTTGCGCAAGACAAACTTGTCCGTGCGCTCAAAATGGTCGCCGGATAGGAGACGCACTTTGTCAGATCCAATGCAGGAAATTATGGCGTCGTTCTTCATCGAATGTGAAGAACTCCATGAATCCCTTGTGGATGCGCTCCAACTGTTGGCAGATGGTGAAAGCGACATAGAAACCATCAACGTGGCGTTTCGCGCTGTACACTCAATCAAAGGCGGGGCCGGTGCATTCGGGCTGGACGCCCTGGTTGATTTCGCCCACCAGTTTGAAACGGTGATGGACGCTTGCCGGTCCGGCACGCTGTCAATCGACACGCCCTTGAACGAATTATTCCTGCGATGCAGTGATATGTTGTCCGACCTCATTCGTTGTTCGCGTGACGGTGAAGACGTAGATGCAGCCACATCCACAGGGCTCATCGCCGAACTTTCCGGTTACGTCCCGTCAGAAGACGAAGGCGAAGTCGAAGAAATTGAATTCCAGCCTATGGTTCTTGATCTGGGCGAACTTGGGCCGGGCAGCGACGCCCTCCCAATGGATCTGCCGCCTTTGGACCTGCCATCCTTGGATGACAGCGATGAAACAGAAGCGCCAGAACTTGGCCCCAGCGACAAAGCCAGGTTGGCCGTCGAATTCCGCGCCGAAGGCGAGCTTTATGAAAGCGGCAATGAACCTCTTTTCCTGATCAAAGCCTTGGCAGATCTTGGCCGTTGCGAAACAAAACTCACTCTCGATCCACCTAAGTCAATCGACGACCTCAATACTTTAGGCAGCCGATTGTCATGGAACATTGTCGTCGAAACCGACATGCCGCCCACAGCGGTCCACGAGATTTTCGAGTTCGCAGAAGGCTTATGCAAGCTCAATGTCGTTGCAATTCCCGGTAGCGCTGCTGCTTTGACAAAGGACGTATCGACAGAAGTCCCGGTAGAGGCTGCTGAGAGTTCCGCACCGGCACCCGCCGAAGCGCAAAGTTCAAACACACCGGACGCGCCTGCCGCCGCACCCGCGCCCGCGTCAAAACCTGAAGAACCCGCTCCAATACCGAAACCCGCAGCCGCAAAAGCCCCGGAAAAAGCGGCAACCACACCACCAAAAACATCACCAACAGTCCGGGTCGATCTCGAACGCATTGAGCGATTGGTCAATCTTGTCGGGGAATTGGTAATCAACCAGGCGATGCTGTCTCAGTCTATCGCCGAAGAAAACATCCCCCCCAATTCACCGGTGTCGGCTGGATTGGATGAGTTCATGCAACTCACGCGAAACATCCAGGAAAGCGTGATGATGATCCGGGCTCAGCCTGTGAAATCTTTGTTCCAACGCATGTCCCGGATCGTCCGGGAATCCTCCGCTGCGGTAGACAAGACCGTCAAACTGGTCACCGACGGCGAAAACACTGAAATCGACAAAACCGCTATTGAAAGACTGGCCGATCCACTAACACATATGATCCGAAATGCCGTCGATCACGGTCTTGAAGATGCAGAAACACGGATCGCACAAGGGAAGTCAAAGCAAGGCGAAATCAAACTACGCGCAGCCCATAAATCCGGGCGCGTCCTGATTGAAGTCTCAGATGACGGTGCGGGGATTAACCGCGAAAAAGTAAAATCAAAGGCTATGGAAAAAGGCCTCATTCCTGACGAGGCCATTCTCAGCGATTCAGAAATAGATCAACTTCTATTCTTGCCCGGTTTCTCAACAGCCACCGAAGTCTCGAACCTGTCCGGGCGCGGCGTCGGCATGGATGTGGTCAAGACACAAATCACCTCTCTCGGCGGTCGTGTCACAATCGAATCCACGCCAGGCGCCGGCACGACATTTGCAATTTCATTGCCGCTCACCCTTGCCGTTCTGGATGGCATGGTCATCACGGTGGCACAAGAAACGCTTGTTATCCCGCTCAACGCGATCGTCGAAACTCTCTCGCTGTCGGTCGACGACCTCAAACCAGTTGCAGGTGGACAATCCGTTCTTTGCGTTCGGGAACAATTTGTACCTGTTCTAGATCTTGGTGTCGAGCTTGGTTACCGCGAAGAAGCACCAATGCAAGACGGCACAATTGCGCTCCTCATCTCCCCCGAGGAAGGCGTCTTAGTGGCCCTTCTTGTCGACACGATTGAGGACCAGCGCCAGGTCGTCATCAAGGGTATGCAGGAAAGCTATGGCCGGGTCCCGGGCGTTGCGGCGGCAACAATCCTGGGTGATGGACAAATTGCCCTGATTTTGGATCCAAACGATCTCGTGCAGAACGCAACCGGCGACGATCTTGTAATTACGCAGAAAAAGGCTTCCTAGCATGAGTGAATTGAAAGACGCACAAACAAGTGACTCTGCCTCGTCCACACAGACTGAATACCTTTCGTTCCGGATTGGCGACAGCGAATATTCCGTCGAAATCATGTCGGTCCGTGAAATACGTGGCTGGACACGCACGACGTCGTTGCCACATGCCCCCCATTTCGTAAGAGGTGTGATCAACTTGAGGGGCACGGTTTTGCCGGTCGTTGACCTCGCCTTACGCCTGGGCCTCGACGCATCAGAACCCGAGGAACGAAACGTTATTATTGTTGTCGATGTGGGCACGCGTGTCATGGGGTTACGGGTGGATGCAGTTTCAGACATTCTTGCATTCTCTGACGATCAGCTCCAACCGCCCCCCGATATGACATCCAAGTCCCGTTTTGTTCGCGCCCTAACCATTCTGGACGATCGAATGGTTCGAATTCTAGATCTTGCCGCCGTGCTACCGTCAAATGAAGAGATTGCAGCATGAACGCCATGCCTCCCTCCTCAACGACTGCTGACATTTCGGAGGCCGAATTCGATACGCTTGCGGCGATTGCCGCCAATGAAGCCGGATTATCGATCCCGCGTTCCAAAAAATCTCTTGTGCAATCCCGAATTGCGCGTCGGTTCAGGGCACTGAATGTCCAGAGCTGTAAAGAGTATATCAGTATTGTCGAACAGGATGCTGCGGAACTCAAAGAGCTAATCTCTGTTCTGACCACCAATGTTTCAAGTTTCTACCGCGAGAACCATCACTTTGAATTTCTAAATGCAACGGTGATCTCACATATTCGCGAGCGACTTGAACGCGGTGATTGCGCAAGACTGTGGTCAGCTGGCTGTTCAAGCGGGCAAGAACCCTACTCCATAGCTATGGAGCTCCTGAAGGCCTTTCCAAACAGTTCCGAAAAGGACTTGTTAATCCTCGCTTCAGATATTGATCCGCAGATACTTTCAAAGGCAAAGTTAGGCGAGTACTCCGCGCAAGAGTTGAGCCCGGTCTCAAAAGCGGATGTTGATCGGTTTTTTACGCCTGTCGGAACATCCAAAGATCGATTTCAGGCCAAAGATGAGCTGAAAAAAATAATTAGGTTTCGCGAGCTAAATCTTCATGGAACCTGGCCCATGCAAAACGCCTTTGACGCCATTTTTTGTCGGAATGTTGTCATATACTTCGATGAAGCGCATCAGACGGCCCTTTGGCCGCGTTTCAAAAATCAATTGAAGCCAGATGGCTTTCTTTTCCTCGGGCATTCCGAACGGATCCAAGACACCGAGGCGGCTGGTTTTAAAACTTCAGGCGTCACAATCTATCAACGAACATGAGAAATAGAGACGGGGAACAATCTAATGTCATTACGAGACCAACTTAGGGTGATGGTTGTTGACGACATGTCAACAAGCCGCGGTCTAATTACCCAAGCTCTGGATTCTTTCGGTATCCGGAACGTTGCCACAGCATCCGATGGAAAAGCGGCATTGGCAGGTATGGCGAAAGCACCCGTCCACTTGGTCATTTCGGATTATAATATGCCTGAGATGGATGGGCTTCACTTGCTGCACTATCTTCGCAGCGCACCGCAAACGCAGAAAACCGGGTTTCTACTTATAACCGGGAAGGCGGATCCTGCAATTATCAATAAAGGCAAACAGCTCGGAATGAACAACTACCTCGCCAAGCCCTTCCAAAACGATCAGTTAAAAGGTGCCATCGAGGCAATCGTTGGGCGTCTGTAAGTGAATAAACCGTTTGTTCATCATGGCTCTAAAGACGCGGAATTCGTCGCGAGGATAATTGGTGCGATTGGCCAAATGATGACCGATTTCCATGCACGTGACATTGCCGTTCAGGATGCCGTATCAGATATCACGTCAAAACCGACCTCGTCAGGCATGAACATGTCGGACTTGCAACATATTGACTTGGTGACGCAAACCCATGCGGATCTGGCCCGGTTTCTACCACTGCTCGCAAAAAGCCTAAGATCGGGTGATGTTAGTGAACAAAGCCTTACCGGGTCTCTTACACTGCGGAGCCTTCAGGATGCTTTGTTGAAAGGGCCGCTTTCGGGGACAGAAATCGGCGTCTTTGGAGAAGGCAATGAAACCGCGGGCGACATGGATCTGTTTTAGGCCTGTAGTTCGGCGTCCCAATATAGGAAATCCAACCAGGTTTCGTGCAGATGATTTGGCGGAAACTTTCGACCTTGATTTCGAAGTTCTTCAGCGACCGGTTGACGCGGCGCTTTGCGCAGTGACAATCCGGCTTGCGACAAAGATTTGGCACCTTTTCGAAGATTGCATCGCGAACAAGCCGCAACAACATTCTCCCAACTCGTCACGCCGCCGCGCGCGCGGGGGATGACGTGATCAAAGGTCAAATCGCCACGCGCACCGCAGTACTGACACTTAAACTCGTCTCGAAGAAATAGATTGAACCGTGTAAACGCCACTTTCTTTTGGGGCTGAACATAATCCTTCAAAACAACGACCGAAGGTATGCGGATTTCGGTGGACGGGCTGTGCACGACTTCATCGTATTCCGCGATGATCTGCACCCGATCCAGCCAAGCCGCCTTGATCGCGTCCTGCCACGTCCAAAGTGACAGTGGGTAATAACTTAACGGACGATAGTCTGCATTCAAAACCAATGCCGGGTTGTGTCGCAGGCTGTTTGGCTCTCTTACAAAACTCGTTCTGAAACTTCCGGCCATACCGATATCGTCCCTCGCCTCAATCTTCGCGCGGGCCGCGACGGGTCATATGTCACGACCACTTGAGGGCGACTATATATCGCGGCGACGGGCTGACAACCCCCATCATTGTGGGGGTGCGAGGACATCTATAATGAACCTATTCACTCACCAATTGTTGATGGATGAACGACAAGGCAACCGATAAACCATCCGGTGCAATACCATGCGCCGTTCCTTCCATGACGTGCCCGAAAACGTCAAAGCCCGCCGCCTGAAGTGCCGAGGATGCAACGTCCATTTCGGCAAAAGGCACCACATCATCGGCGTCGCCATGGACCAACAAGATCGGTGGTTGGCTCAAAACCTCGGTTCCCAGGGCTTCGGGAAACATCAATCGCCCGGAAAACGCGACGATACCGGCTATCTGATCTTGCCGTCGCGGCGCAACATGAAGGCTCATCATCGAGCCTTGGGAAAACCCGAATAATACCAACCGATCCGGGGCCAGGCCTTCGTCGGCCAGCACCTTATCGATGAAATCGTCCAGCAGTTTGGCCGATTGACGCATACCTTCGGCCGCGGCGACTTCGCTTGATCCGTCGATCCATGGGATCGGAAACCATTGAAATCCTGAGGGATTTGCCATGGAACGGGTGGGCGCATCCACGGCGACAAAGACGGTGTCGGGCAAATGCGGTGCCAATGGTTCGGATAGTCCCAACAGATCAGCGCCATCGGCACCATATCCGTGCAGGAACAGAACGACCGAGCTGTCCTGGCCCGAGGTGCTGGCTTTGCGTTTGAAGTTCAAGTCACTCATCTGATGCCTTCCCGGTCTTTTGCCACATGGTAGTAGGCCCACAAAAGCCGGGCTGCAACGCTCCGCCAGGGGGCCCAGTCTTCGGACATCACGCGCAGTTCTTTTTCTGTGGGTCGAGCATCAAGATCGAACAAAATCCGCGCGCCTTCCTGCAAGGCCAAATCGCCGGGCGCAAACACATCTGCGCGCCCAAGTGAAAACATGGCATAGATTTCGGCTGTCCAGCGCCCAATGCCCGGAACCACAATAAGCTGGTCGATCACGTCGTCGGTTGCACGTTCCCGTAAGTCCGAAAACCGAATGCCAGACGCCGCCAACTCGCGGGCATAGCGGATTTTCTGCCGTGACAAACCACAGGCCCGAAGGTCTTCGTCGCTTGCGGCCTTGATTTTGCGTGGTCCCGTCAGACCTGCGGTTTTCAGCCGCCCCCAAATTGCATCGGCGGCCGCGACAGACACTTGCTGGCTGACAATCGCGTCCAGTAAAGCGGCGAACCCGTCTTTTCGCAGACGAAGCGGCAGGGGACCGGTCAGCTTCAGCGCGTCGTTGAACCGAGGGTCGAGACTGGACAAAAAGACGGCGCCTTCTTTCACACAGGCGTCCGTTTTTATGATGCGACCGATGTGGTCTTTGGGATCGGTCACGGGAAGAAGCGCCTGCTAGTTTGAAAAGGATCGGCCAGACGGTACGCCGTGCCGTAAGAAAGGGAAAGCCCATGCGATCCCGTCTTGTGAAGATCAGAACATCAGGATACCCGAAGTCTATGTCCGTTGCCGAACCTTTCAAGAACCAGCACCGCAATATTACCGTTCTGGTGATCGCGCAGGCCTTTCTGGGTGCGCAAATGCCGATGATGTTTACGGTCGCGGGCTTGGCGGGCCAATCCTTGGCGCCTAACGTTTGCCTAGCAACGCTGCCGATTTCACTGATCGTTTTGGGTTCAATGCTGACGGCCACCCCCTTGTCGACCTTCATGCAGAAATACGGGCGACAACTTGGGTTTATGCTTGGAGCCCTGGGCGGTGCCGTCGGGGCCGCGATTGCGGCCTGGGGCCTTGCAGCATCAAGCTTTACGATCTTTTTGATCGGGTCGCTGCTTTCGGGTGTGTATTTCTCATCCCAAGGCTTTTTGCGGTTCGCGGCCACAGATACGGTCGAAGAGTCCTTTCGCCCAAAGGCGATCAGCTATGTCATGGCAGCCGGATTGGTGAGCGCGATTTTTGGCCCCCAACTGGTTAAGCTTTCAGCCGACTGGATGGTGGTGACCTTTCTTGGCACCTATATCGCGATCATCGCGATCAACCTTAGCGGCGCATTGTTGTTCTTGTTCCTCGACATTCCGAAACCCGCCATCAAAGCAGCCATCAACGCAGGCCGCAGCAGGTTGGAGCTATTGAAGTCGCCCCGAATTCTCGTCGCGATCATTTGCGCCATGGTGTCTTACGCCCTGATGAACCTTGTGATGACATCGACGCCCTTGGCGGTTGTGGGCTGCGGGTTCACCAAAGATCACGCCGCTGACATCGTGTCTGCGCATGTTTTGGCGATGTTTGCGCCGTCGTTTTTCACCGGTCACCTGATCAACCGCTTTGGTGTTGAACGGATCGTTGGCACCGGACTTGTCATTCTGGCGGCAGCCGGTGGCGTGGCTTTGGCAGGAACCGAGTTAACCAACTTTTTCGGCGCGTTGATTCTTCTTGGGTTGGGCTGGAATTTCGGGTTCATCGGCGCAACAACCATGCTGGCCAGCGCGCATAACCCCGAAGAACGCGGGCGCGTTCAGGGCATGAACGACATGATTGTCTTTGGTTGTGTGACACTTGCTTCACTGTCTTCAGGTGGATTGATGAACTGTACCGGTGGGTCCGCCGTCGAAGGTTGGAGCGCTGTAAACTATGCGATGATCCCGTTCTTGCTGCTGGCAGGTGGTGCGCTTATCTGGTTGGCGTTAGAGAACAAATCCCAAGGACGCACCGCCGGATAAGCGATTCGCAGGCCTTTGAACGCAGAGGCTTGGATTTCGGAGATCGTTAGCACACAGAAAAAAACGCCCGCACAAGGCGGGCGTTAAGTTATTGAGGCAGGTTTCATACAGGCAAGAAACCTATCGAGCAGTGACTTGTTTATACGCAACCTTTCGCCGCTGTCCAAGCTAAAAGTTTGAAAACTCACAAAACGGTGCGTAGTCTGACACAAAAAGAAGCGAGCAAAAGGATTGTCTCCGGAATGAATATAAGTCGCATAATGATAAGCTTCGCTACGCTCGCGTTAACCTTTGGGACCGCAAGTGCAGAACCGAAACATGGCATAGCTATGTACGGCGACCCTGCCCTGCCACCTGATTTTGTGTCGCTTCCCTATGTGAATGCGGATGCGCCAAAGGGAGGCAGGATCGTTCAGGGCGAAGTCGGCAGCTTTGACAGCCTGAACCCGCACATCCTGAAAGGCCGGGTGCCTTGGCAGCTAAGGTTCCTTGCACATGAAAGCCTTATGGGGCGAAGCTATGACGAACCGTTCACGCTTTACGGTCTTTTGGCCGAATCAATCGAGGTGCCGGACGACCGATCATGGGTCGAATTCACCCTGCGACCCGAGGCGAAATTTTCCGATGGCACACCTGTTACCGTAGAAGACGTGCTTTGGTCTTATGAAACGCTCGGCACTATTGGGCACCCCCGCTATCACGGCTCATGGGCCAAGATCGAAACCGCCGAACAAACCGGTGAACGATCCGTCAGATTTACCTTCAACACCCGTGACGACGAACTTCCCTTGATCATGGGTCTGCGCCCAATCCTGAAAAAGGCGCAATGGGACGAAACACCTTTTGAGGAAAGCGGCGTTGATGTGGTGCCGATTTCATCGGCGCCTTATATCATTTCCGACGTCGAAGCAGGCCGTCATGTCGTGCTGACCCGCAATCCTGACTATTGGGGCAATGATGTGGTGCCGTTCCGACGGGGTCAGGCCAATCTCGATGAAATCCGCATGGAATTCTTTGCCGATGCCACCGCCATGTTCGAAGCATTCAAGGGCGGCATTCTGACCACCAACCGCGAAACGTCCGTGCAAAAATGGGACACTCAATACGATTTCCCGGCAATTGTGACAGGCAAAATGGTGCAATCGGTAATCCCGCACCAACGTCCCACGGGCATTCGCGGCCTTGTGATGAACACACGCCGCCCCTTGTTTGACGACTGGCGCGTCCGGGAAGCTTTGATCACGGCGTTCAACTTCGAATTTATAAACCAGACAATCAACGGCGACGAACAGCCCCGGATCACGTCGTACTTTGCCAATTCGATCCTTGGCATGGACACTGGGCCCGCAGCCGGACGCGTGGCGGAGTTTCTGGCGCCCTTTGAAGGCGAATTGCTGCCCGGAGCATTGGAAGGATACGCCTTACCGGTCAGCGATGGCACGGAACGCAATCGCAAAAACATTCGGGCGGCCTTGGCTTTGATGGCGGAAGCCGGATGGACGCTTCAGGATGGCGCGCTGAAAAACGAAGCAGGCGAGACATTCGGCTTTGAAGTGCTGATCCCAAATGGCAGTTCCGAAACTCAACAGATCGTCGATATCTTTGCCTCTGCCCTCGGGCGCATGGGGATTGACGTCGCAATTTCGTCGGTGGATTCCGCCGAGTATAAAGAGCGCACCAACGCGTTTGACTTTGATATGACGTGGTATGCCCGTGGATTATCGCTGTCGCCCGGCAACGAACAGAGCCTGTACTGGGGGACCGAAGCGGCAGACACCGAAGGCAGTCGAAACTGGATGGGAATCAAAAGCCCGGCGGCAGAAGCCATGATCGAACGGATTTTGACGTCGGAAAGTCGGGATGACTTTATAGCCGCCACCAAGGCACTCGACCGGGTTCTGACCTCGGGGCGCTTTGTGATCCCGTCGTGGCATTCGCCGGTGTCGCGAATTGCCCATGTAAAAGAACTGAAGTTCCCGGATGAACTTCCTATGTATGGTGACTGGATTGGTTTTCAGCCCGATGTCTGGTGGTATGAGGAATAAGACATGAAAAAGATACTTTTGGGTGTGGCCCTGCTACTGACACTTGGAGCCTGCAATACCATCGAAGGCTTCGGCGAAGATGTCTCGGACGGTGCGCGAGCGGTTAATCGTGCGTTCTAATTGATCTGCGCCCTGCCCGCGTCCGAACCGATGAAACAATCTTCGCGGGTCACCGCGTTTGTTAGGATTTGATTAGGACACTGATGCCAAGGTTCTTCAGACATGACGGAGGACTTGAATGGACCAGATTAACATTCCCTTGGATACGGACGATGCATATGCCTCAATTTTGCTGCGTATGCCCGGTGCAGAACGTTCTGAAATTGAACGCCTTTTGTACGATACAGATGCGTTGGTCGCTTATTTGGCATCGACGAACGACCTAACCATCGCTGAAGCCCGCGACACGTTCGAGTTCGCTCAAACAACTATACGGGTCGAAACGGACATCGACAGGCTGAAGGCAGCCTAAGCTCACAGATTTCTTGGTGACTTAGGTTTGCAGCGCTTCCCCGGACTGATATTCGGGAGGCTATGCTTGCAATAGATGATCAACGTCCGGGGCCTGAGGTTCCGGTAGAGATGAACCTGACAGACTGGGTTTTGTTTCGGAATAACGCGCGGGATGATAAAATCGCGCTTGAAGTCATCGGTGCGCAAGACACCGATCATTGGAGTTACGGGCGTTTGCGTCACGCCGTCATGGCCACGGCTGCGGGATTGATGGCGCGCGACCTGAAACCCGGCGCTTGCGTGTTGATGCGGCTTGGGAATTCACCCGATTTTGTCGTGACCTATCTGGCGGCCATCGCGGCCAGATTGATACCCGTTCCGACATCCGCTGCACTTGGGGTGGTCGAAATCACAAAGATCGCCGATCAGGTAAGGCCCGACCTTATCATCGCCCATCCCGGCATCGCACTGCCAAGCGGACGTTACGACCGGGTTGCACCACCCGATCTTTTGGCCACGACACCCTTGAAAACGCCTATTGCGACGAAAAGCGATGCGCTGGCTTACATCGTTTTCACGTCCGGCACGGCCAGCACGCCCATGGGTGTGAAACACGCGCATCGCGCGATCATTGCGCGCGCAATGATGTTTGATGGTTGGTACGGGCTAACTTCGGATGATCGCGTTCTCCATGCGGGCGCTTTCAATTGGACGTTTACGCTTGGCACGGGCTTGCTTGACCCTTGGACAAAGGGTGCTACAGCTTTGATTCTGGCCGATGGTTCAAGCCCGGATCAACTGCCCGCTTTCGCTGAACACCACAAAGCCACCATTCTGGCCGGCGCGCCGGGTGTGTTCCGCCGACTTTTGAAAACTCAAATGCCGAAACTTCCGCACCTGCGCCATGGATTGGTTGCCGGTGAAAAGCTCCCCGAAACGGTGCGGCAAGACTGGCAGGTCACGACCGGCACCACATTGCACGAAGCATTTGGCCAATCCGAATGTTCGACGTTCATCTCAGCCTCACCAAACCGGCCCGCACCAAACGGCACGGTTGGCTATGTGCAACCCGGTCGCCGGATCGCGATCTTGAACGGCGCGCAGCCCACAAACCGCAACGAGGTCGGTATGATCGCGGTGGATGCGAACGACCCCGGATTGACGCTTGGCTACCTGAGCCATCCGGTTGAAACCCAGAACGGTTGGTGCCCCACCGGCGACATAGGATTGATGCGCAACGATGGTGCAATCGAATACCATGGCCGTGCGGATGATATTTTAACCGCTGGCGGGTTTCGTGTTTCGCCACTGGAAGTCGAAGCCGCCATGCAGCTGATGCCGGGGTTGGACGAAGCGATTGCCGTTGATCATGACGTCAACCGCGACACCACATTGATCGCGCTTCACTATACCGGAACGCCGCAAAACGACGACCGGTTGAAGGCGCATGCGAACCAGCATTTGGCCCGTCACAAACAACCCCGCCTGTTCGTGCATGCACAAAGCCTGCCCAAAAATGCCAACGGAAAGCTCTTGCGAAAGGCGCTTAAGACTGCAATCGAAGAGGCGTCATGATAAAGCTCGACATTCTTAGCGATCCGATTTGCCCGTGGTGTTACATTGGCAAAGTGAACCTTGACCGCGCGCTTGAAGCGCGGCCCGATCATCCGTTTGAAATCGAATGGCATCCGTTCCAGTTGAACCCTGAAATGCCCGCAGGCGGCATGGATCGTCAGGCGTATCTTGACGGAAAGTTTGGTGGTCGCGCCAATGCCGACAAGGTTTATGGCCGGATCGCTGACGCCGCAAAGGCCGTTGGTCTGAACCTTGATTTGGGCGGCATCCCGCGAACACCGAACACCATCGATGCCCACAGATTGATCCATTGGGCCGGGCTTGAAGGGCGGCAAACGGCTGCGGTTTCGCGGTTGTTCAAGGCTTATTTCGAAGACCTTCAGGACATTGGTGACCAAACGGTGCTGTTGGATATTGCCGAAAGCATTGGGCTGGATCGTGCCATGATCGCGCGGCTTTTCGAAAGCGACGGCGATCTTGAAGACATCCGCGGTCGCGACACCCACGCCCGTGAACGCGGCGTTACAGGTGTGCCGACGTTCCTGATCGCCAATCAACATGTCATTCCGGGTGCGCAACCGACCGAGCTTTGGCAGAAGGTTTTGGACGAATTGATCGCGAACGAAAAAGATAGCGCGTGAACGCGCCGTCTGATCCGCCCGGCGCGCACAAAAATATAAACGTTTCCACTTCCGAACTGATCGCTGTTTTGGCGATGCTATCGGCCACGGTGGCCTTTGCGACCGATGCCATGCTGCCAGCATTCCCGGACATTGGCGCACAGCTCAGCCCGGATGCACCGAACCGCGCACAACTTGTTATCGCGACGTTCATGGCGGGCCTCGGGTTTGGCACGTTTGTTACGGGCCCCTTATGTGATGCGATCGGACGCCAACGGGTCGCGCTTGGCGGATCGGTTCTGATCGTTTTATTCGCCCTGATCGGGGCATTCGCACAAAGCATCGAAGTGCTGTTGTTCGCGCGTTTTCTTCAGGGCTTGGGCTCCGCTGGCCCCCGGATCGCGGCAATGGCCATTGTCAGGGATTTGTTTCGCGGACGCGAAATGGCCAAGATCATGAGCTTCATCATTTTTGTTTTCGCCCTTGCACCGGTCTTTGCCCCAAGTATCGGCTGGGCCCTTATGACCACATTCGGATGGCGGTCGATTTTCGTGTCTTTCGCCATTTTTACGATCATATCCACGGGCTGGCTTTTTCTGCGGCTGCCCGAAACACTGGCCCCGGAAAACAGACGCGCTTTTCGACCGGACAAATTGATTGGGGGTTTGCGCGAAATTTTGTCGATCCGCCGTGTGGTTTTGGCGATGGGCGCGCAATCGCTGGTCTTTGCAATTCTGATGTCAGCCTTGATGAGCAGCCAGCAAGCCTTTGGCGAGATCTTTGATCAGGGTGCGCATTTCCATCTTTGGTTCGCACTTATGGCAGCGCTTGCCGCTTTGGCGAACCTGATCAACGCCTCTCTCGTGATGCGGCTTGGGATGCGGGCAATCGTGAAATGGGCGCTGATCGGACAAGGCGGGCTGACGCTGATTTTCGCACTGTCGATGGCGGGTGGAATACTTCCGGCGGCGTGGCTTTTTCCGGCAGGCTTAGTCTGGTTCACCTCGGTTTTTTATCTGGCAGGCTTCGGGATCGGGAATCTGACATCGATTGCAATGGAACCGGTGGGACACATGGCGGGTCTGGCGGCTTCAATTATCGCGGCCATTCCCACGATTGTGTCGATGATCATCGCGGTTCCAATCGGCCAGGCCTTCGACGGCACGTTGATCCCATTGACGGGGGCCACCTGTTTACTAGCCGGAATTGCATTCGTGATGGTGCATTACATCGACGACACCGCGCTTTAGGATTTCGCCCAATCGGCGGATTGCATTTCGCGCAACCGGCTGGCGGTGCGTTCGAATTCAAAGCTGCCCTCGCCTTCGATGTAAAGACAATCTGGCACGTCCGCCGCACTTGCGATCAACTGAACGCGGGCTTCGTAAAGCGCATCGATCAAAGTCACGAACCGGCGGGCCATGTTGAAGTTTTCCGAACCCAGGCGCGGGATGTCTTCCAGAATAAGAACCCGAACGGCTTCGGAAATTGCCAGATAGTCGGCTGGCCCCAAGGGCTGCCCGCAAAGATCAAAGAACCGGGCGCGCGCCACGCCGTTCACGAAATTTGGCAGTTCGACCTTTCGGGTTTTGACGACCAAATCCAGTGGCGCGCCTTTGCCTTGGCTCAAATCATCCCAGATCGACGTGATGGCCGCGCGGGCCGCCCCGTCGGCGGGATGGAAATACACTTGCGCCCCTGCCAGCCGGTCTTGGCGATAGTCGCGCGGCGACGCAAGTTCGACGACAGACAACTGATCTTTGATCAGCGCAATGAACGGCAGGAACAAATCCCGGTTCAGCCCGTGCTTGTAAAGATCGTCGGGCACGCGGTTCGAGGTGGTCACAATCGCAACGCCAGCCCCCAGCATCTGATCAAATAATCGCCCGACGATCATCGCATCCGCAATGTCCGAGATCTGCATTTCATCAAGGCATAACAAACGGATACCATCGCTTAGGGCTTCGGCCACCGGAACCAGTGCGTCTTCAACTTCGGTCTTGCGGGCGTCGTGCAATCGGCTTTGAACGTCTTGCATAAAAGCGTGGAAATGCACCCGCCGCGAGGTGTCACCGCCAAGGGTTTCGTGGAAAAGATCCATCATCATCGACTTGCCGCGCCCGACACCCCCCCAGAAATAAAGCCCCTTAACGGGTTCCGGCGCTTTTGCGAAAAACCCACCGAACCCGCCGCGCACAGGCGCTTCGTTCAATGCATCGGCAATCCGGTCAAACTCGGGCAGAATCGCAATTTGCGCCGGGTCCGCCTCCAGTTCGCCTGATGCAACCCGCGCATTATAGGCGTCGCTTAACAGTCCCATCGAACCCTCAAACCTTGCAAAACATGGGCCACGTCAAATCACCTCGGTTGTGACGTTATGGCGATAAAGCCAGTCAAACTGCCCGACCATACGCGCAGGCGCAACCGCGCCGCCAAGGCGTAACACAGTGTGTGCTGCAAATCGTAAAGGCGGAAAGCTGAGGTGATAGTTTCGCGCGTTCTTCGTCGCAGCATCAACCACCCGGCGCGCACGTGGCGCACGGGTCGCTTGGTATGCCCGCAATGCGTCCGGCACGTCATAGGCCCGTAAAGCGCGCACCAATATCCACGCATCCTCAAGCGCCAGATTCGCGCCTTGGGCCAGAAACGGCAAAGTCGGATGCGCGGCATCGCCAAGCAGCACCTGTTCGCCAGCGTACCAGTTGTTGGCGACCGGATGGCGGAACAATCCCCAGAGATGCAGATCGTCGATGCCCTCCAGCCACCCCCGCACTTTGTGCGAAAACCCCGAAAAAGCCGCGCGCAAATTGTCTGGGTCATCCTTGATGCTCCACCCTTCGTCGGCCCAGGCCGTGCGTTCTTCGACCGCTACGATGTTCCGCAAACCGCCCTGCAAGGGATAAGTCACCAGATGACGACGCGGCCCCATATGCACATCCACCCGCGGCGTGTCGTCATCGCCCGGTACAACTGCACGCCATGCGACCTGACGCGTGAAAAACGGCTTTGTGCTTGTGTTTAGCGCAGCCCGCATCTGTGAATGCAACCCATCGGCACCGATCAAAAGATCATCGCCATCCAGCGCGGTGGCGTTCGCAGGTGGAATAATTTCGGCCCCGGTTCCGAGCGTCACGCCAGCGGCTTTTGCAGCATCAGACAACAGCGCGATGAACGCTGCGCGATGCACAAACGCCCAAGTCAGATCGTTCGCGTGGCGGTGCAAATCCATATCTGCAACCTTCCGACCCGAAGGCCCATCCACAAGTCGAACGGTTTCAGCGCGAATTGAAATGTCGACCAAAGCGTCACCAAGGCCAAGCGCATTCAATACGGCCATCCCGTTTGGCGAGATCTGAAGCCCCGCGCCAATCGCCGGAATTTCCGGCGCGCGGTCCGCGATGCGGACTTGGTGGCCGTCTTTCGCCAACCCAAAGGCCACAGCCAAACCGCCGATGCCCGCGCCTGCAATGGTGATGTTCAAACTCATCGCGGCGCCCAAAACCAAAAACGCCCGCCTTGATCGAAAACAAGACGGGCGCGGAATTCCATACTTGGCAAATCAGTCGTCGCGGTGGACCTTTTCGGCCCGCTCGTGACGTTCCTGAGCCTCAAGCGACAGCGTGGCGATAGGCCGTGCATCCAACCGCTTCAGCGAGATCTGTTCGCCCGTTTCTTCACAATACCCGTATTCGCCTTCGTCGATCCGCCGAATGGCCGCGTCGATTTTTGAGACCAGCTTGCGTTGACGATCCCGCGTGCGCAGCTCAAGCGCGCGATCGGTTTCTTCAGACGCGCGATCCGCAATATCGGGAATGTTACGTGTAGATTGCTGTAGCTCTTCGATGGTGCTTTTGCTGTCATCCAGCAAATCAGCCTTCCAATCCATAAGCTTCTGGCGGAAATACTTAAGCTGGCGTTCATTCATGAACGGCTCATCTTCAGTAGGGCGATAATCATCCGAGAGAATGACTTCTGCCTTCATTTTTGTTCCCTTTTTTTTCATTCTAAAAACGTCCCGGGCAAGGGGTCATTGTTACTGGCTCGGCCTATAGAGCACCTGATCATGGGCGGCTGATACCCGATCACTTCTGGCTTGTCACTACACGAATGCGCGCCCTTGATGGGTTAATTCGCACAGGTTAGGGTCGCCCCGCAAAACATTGAAAAAATTGAGGCCCTAATGAGGTTTGAGAGCACTGAACGTTACGTTGCGTCCGATGATCTGGCGATTGCTGTGAATGCGGCCATTACGCTGGAACGTCCGCTTTTGGTCAAAGGCGAACCCGGCACCGGTAAGACAGAGCTGGCGCAGCAGATTTCCGGCGCTTTGGGCTTGAAAATGATCGAATGGCACGTGAAATCCACAACACGCGCGGCGCAGGGGCTTTATGAATACGATGCCGTCAGCCGTTTGCGCGACAGTCAGCTGGGCGACGGTAAAGTTGAAGATGTCGGCGCATACATCAAACGCGGCAAGCTTTGGGAGGCTTTTGCTGCAAAAGAGCGTGTTGTTCTGTTGATCGACGAAATCGACAAGGCGGATATCGAGTTTCCAAACGATCTGCTGCAAGAGCTCGACCGAATGGAGTTCCACGTTTACGAAACCGGCGAAACCATCAAAGCCGTTCAGCGCCCCATTGTCATCATCACGTCGAACAACGAAAAAGAGCTGCCGGATGCCTTTTTGCGCCGCTGTTTTTTTCACTACATCCGCTTTCCCGAAATGGAGACGTTGCGCGCCATCGTCGAAGTGCATCATCCGGGCATCAAAGACAGGTTGCTGACGGCTGCATTGACGCAGTTTTTCGACATCAGAGACACGCCGGGCCTTAAAAAGAAGCCGTCAACTTCCGAGGTTCTGGATTGGCTGAAGTTGATATTGGCCGAGGATCTTACGCCCGAAGACCTTGCACGGGACGCAAAAAACACCTTGCCGAAGCTGCACGGCGCTTTGTTGAAGAATGAACAGGATGTGGCCTTGTTCGAACGACTTGCCTTCATGAACCGTGGCGAACGCTAAGTCATAGGCACTCTTTCGCGCAAAAGCCACAGTTCACCAAAAATGGTACGTTTTGCGTGGCCAAGCGTTGCTTATGGAACATTGGGGCGTCAGGTTTTCTGCACGTTTAAAGGCGATTGGGTCTGGAGCAGTTTAATGGCGGATGCACCTAGCGTGAAAGACATGCCCAGCGGTCTATGGCCAAAGGCAAAATGGGCCGCTGAGAACACGCCCGAGGCCCGCAATCGCGCCATCGATCTTTACCGCGCCATCGCCATCCTTTTTGTCATTCTTGGCCATTGGTTGCTGGTTGCAGCCGTCGACCGTGGCAATGGGCTTGAACTTTCGATCCTTCTGGCCGAACAGCCATGGACGCAATACGCGACCTGGATTGCCCAGGTGATGCCGGTGTTTTTCTTTGTTGGCGGGTTTTCGAACTCTCTGTCGTGGAAATCGGCCCTGCGCGATCCCGAAAAGAAACGCACCTGGGCCGCGACCCGATTGACGCGTTTGCTGGTGCCCACAGTGCCTTTGGTGATCGTCTGGGCTGTTTTGGCGGTGGTTGCGACGCAATATGGAATGGACGTTGCGCGCGTCAAAGAAGTAACCCAGGCGGCCCTTGTTCCGATCTGGTTTTTGGCCGTCTACATCATGATCACCATCGCGGTGCCTGTGTCTTGGTGGGTGTGGGAACGGTTGGGCCTTTGGTCCGTGGTGCTTTTGGTGTTGGGCGCGGTCCTTGTCGATTATCTGGCATTCAACCACGAGCAAGGCTGGTTGCGGTGGTCAAACTATGGCTTCGTATGGCTGGCAGTGCACCAATTGGGTTATTGGTGGCACAATGCAGGGCGCAAAGGATTTGCGGCCGTCGCGCTGACCTTATTTGGCGTTGTCTGGCTTTGGTACTTGCTGACGCAATCCGGTTATCCCATCTCGATGGTCTCGGTGCCGGGCGAAGAGGTGTCGAATACGCTGCCACCTACTGTTGCGATGCTGGCCATTGGATTTGTGCAGATCGGCGTCATCCTGTTGGTCGAAGGGGCTGCCAATTCATGGTTGAAACGTACCAGCCCTTGGGCTGCCGTAATCGTTTTGAACCAGATGATTATGACTGTTTATCTTTGGCATATGACAGCTCTGATCTTTTCTGTTGGCGCCGCTTACTGGCTTGGCTCACTGGGAATTAAAATGGAACCCGGAAGCGGGTTCTGGTGGGCCATGCGTCCAGTATGGATCGCGGTTTTTGTCGTGGTATTAATACCTTTTGTGCTGATCTTCATGCGCTTTGAGGGCGCTTCAAAGGTAGGCTCAGACAAGCTTCCGGGGCCGTTGGCAGCCTCATTTGGCGCACTTTTGACCTGTGGCGGCCTTGTCATGATGGCCCTATCGGGTATCGGGGCCGACAATGCGCTTGGGGTCAATTGGATCGCTTTGGGGATGGTTGTGGTTGGTGTCGGCCTCGGCACCCGGCAGGTCTTGCCGAAAGCTTGACGCGCCTGCTTCGCAAAGCGCTATAGAACCGATCCTGGAAACCAGATAGTCAAAGACCATGACCTGCCACGTTCGCCCCTTGGTTCAAGACGACGAAGCCCATTGGTGCCGTCTTTGGACAGATTATCTGGCGTTTTATGACAGCACCGTCAGCGATGCGGTCTATGCCACAACCTTCAAGCGGCTTCTTGGCGATGATCCAAAGGATTTCAACGGGTTGATTGCCGAAGTCGATGGTCGACCCAGCGGACTTGCACACTATCTCTTTCATCGACATGGCTGGAAAATCGAAAACGTGTGCTATCTGCAAGATCTTTATGCCGATCCGGATGTGCGCGGCACGGGCGTTGGTCGTGCTTTGATCGAAGCGGTCTATGAAGCGGCTGATCTGGAAGGCGCGCCATCGGTCTATTGGCTGACACAAGACTTCAACACCGAAGCCCGCAAGCTTTATGATCGGATCGGTACCTTGAGCCCCTTTATCAAATACGGACGGCCCGCGTGATGCGTCCTGTGCTAATTCTTGCGGCTTTCGCTCTGTCGGCCTGCGCGACGACCGAAACCAGCAGGCGCGCGGGACCGGGCATTGATCTGCCGCCCATGGCAACCTTTGCCCAAGTAGCCCCGACGCCGCCCAGACAATCAAACGCCCGGATCGGGCGCGATTTCCTTGATTTGGCCTTTAAGCTGGAAAACGGTGGCCGGTTGCCCGTTTTCAGCCGGTTCGAAGGCCCGATTTTGGTCGAAGTGCGCGGCCCTGCCCCGAACACTCTGGACCCTGATCTTGATCGTCTGCTGTCCCGGTTCCGACAAGAAGCGGGCCTGAACATTCAGCGAGCCCCAAGCGGCATCGCCGGAAACATTGTGGTCGAACCCGTGAACCGCGCGCAGATCCAACGCGTGGCCCCGTCGGCGGCTTGTTTTGTGCGCCCAAACGTTGCAAGCTGGCAAGAATACCGCGCCCGTCGCAACGACCCCGGCACCTTTTGGACCCAACTGACCGAGCGGCGACAGATGGCGATTTTTTTGCCGCGCGATGTTTCCCCCCAAGAGGTGCGGGACTGTCTCCATGAAGAAATCGCCCAAGCCTTGGGGCCGGTGAACGACCTCTACCGGTTGAACGACAGCATCTTCAACGATGACAATTTCCACACCGTTCTAACGGGTTACGACATGCTGATCCTGCGGGCCCATTATGATCCGGCGCTCCAAACCGGCATGAGCGAAGCCGAGGTGGCGCGCCGCTTACCGGCTATTCTGGCACGTCTTAACCCAAGCGGCGGACGTGGCCCGATAGGACGTGCAATCCGGCCCCCGATCGAATGGATGCAAGCCATCAACGATGCAACCATGCCACGCGGCGACAGATCACGGCGACGATTGGCAGCAGAACGCGCGGTTCTGCTGGCGCGTTCCAGCGGGTCACCGGATCGTTTGGCATTGTCGTACTATTGGCTTGGGCGGTTAAGCCTGACAACCCAACCCCAAACGGCCGTCAATGCGTTTCAGGCTGCCGGACAGATCTATGACCGCCGCCCCGACACAGCGGTCCAGGCCGCCCACGTGGGGCTGCAGCTGGCGGCATTCAACCTGTCGTCCGGGCGCGCCGAAACCGCCATCGACATCGTTGACCGTTACCTTGGTGTGACCCGTCGGTCGGAACATGCCGCGTTACTGTCGTTGCTCTTGTTGGTGAAGGCCGAAGCACAGATATTGCAAGGCAGACCTCGCGATTCAAACCGCACGCGGCGCGAAGCCTTGGGCTGGGCGCGCTATGGCTTTGGCAGCGATACCGAAGTACGAAACCGCGCCGGCGAAATCGCCGCCATTTCACCGAGATCCCGAGCGCCCGGAGGCCCCGCATGATCGTTCTTGCCTCAACCATTGTGGGCGTCATCCTTGGCTTAACCAGTGCCAAAAGACGCAATGGTAACCGTTTGGATCTGCTTCAATACGCTGCCGGATACGGGATTGCATTCGCTTTGCTGGGTGTCTTCCTGACGCTTTTTCTGGAACGACTTGCTGGCTGATGTTTTTAAGCTTCTTCAATACCTTGCGTGACCACGGGGTGCCGGTTTCACCGCGCGAACACCTATCGTTTCTGGCCGCATTGGACACCGGCTTGGTCACCTATGACGTCGATGGGTTCTATTTTCTGGCCCGCACAACGCTGGTCAAACACGAAAGCCATCTTGACCGGTTTGACCGCGCATTTGCCGCCGCTTTTTCGGGTTTGGAAACCATTCCCGTGTCCGAGGTGATCGAGGCGCTGAACCTGCCCGAGGATTGGTTAAAGAAACTGGCCGAAAACAACCTCAGCGATGCTGAAAAGGCTGAAATCGACGCTATGGGTGGGTTTGACAAACTGATGGAGACCTTGCGCGAACGCCTTAAGGAACAGGAAAAACGCCATCAGGGTGGTTCCAAATGGATCGGCACGGCGGGAACGTCGCCCTTTGGTGCATATGGTTACAACCCCGAGGGCGTGCGCATTGGCCAAGACGCATCACGCCACCAACGCGCGGTAAAGGTCTGGGACAAACGCACGTTCCGCGATCTGGACGACACCCGCGAGATTGGAACGCGCACCATCAAAGTGGCCCTGAAACGCTTGCGGCAATGGGCCCGCGAAGGGGCCGCAGATGAACTGGACCTTGACGGTACCATTCGCGCCACAGCCGAACACGGTTACCTCGACGTCCAAACCCGCCCAGAGCGGCGCAATGCGGTGCGGGTTCTGTTGTTTCTGGACATTGGCGGATCGATGGACCCCTACATCAAAATGGTCGAAGAATTGTTCTCTGCCGCGCGAAGCGAATTCAAACACCTCGATCACTTCTATTTCCACAATTGCCTTTACGAAGGCGTTTGGCGAGAAAACGCCCGGCGCTGGAATGCGCGCACCCCGACATGGGACGTGCTGAACAAGTTCGGGTCGAACTATAAGTGCATCTTTGTTGGCGACGCTTCGATGTCGCCCTATGAGGTCGCGATCCCCGGCGGTGCAAATGAACATTGGAACGAAGAGGCGGGCGACGTCTGGCTGAAACGCGCGGTCACCCAATGGCCAGACACGATCTGGATCAACCCCGTGCCCGAAGCGCATTGGGCTTATACCCAGTCGATCCAGATGATCCGTCAGGCCATCGACCCCGATCGCATGGTGCCTTTGACGCTGGACGGGCTGACACGTGGGATGAAGCGCCTTGGATAAATCCCTTGTCCTTTGGTGAAACCGTCATCGCTAATCCGCCTTGGAAAATCCAGAAAACACCCCATATTAACGCCATGTTCAAATTCGCGCCCATTCTGCTGGCTGTCATCTATGGCCTTATTCGGTATAAGTTTTCTGCTTGGAGCACAGCGCGCGAGCTGGATGAAAAGTCGTCGGAACTGGCGGATGCGGATCTGAAGCGTCTGACCGATCAGATGGCCGGTGCGCTGGATTTACCCCGAATTCGTGTTCATCTTTATGAAATTGAACCCGTGAACGGGCTGGCCGCACCAGATGGGCGCATTTTCCTGACGCGCGGCTTTTATCAGAAATACCGTGATGGCGAGGTTACTGGCGAGGAACTAGCTAGCGTCATCGCCCATGAGTTGGGTCATGTTGCTTTGGGCCATTCAAGGCGACGGATGATCGACTTTTCCGGCCAGAACGCGTTGCGCACGGCTTTGATGATGGTGCTGGGGCGTTTCTTGCCGGGTATCGGTGTGATGATCGCCAATGCGCTGACGACGATGCTGGCGGCGCGCTTGTCGCGCAATGATGAATACGAGGCTGACGCCTATGCCTCGGCCCTTTTGGTCAAATCCGGTATCGGGACCGAACCGCAGAAGTCATTGTTTCTAAAGCTTGAAACCCTGACCGGCGCCCATGGAGCCAAGATGCCCGTTTGGTTGATGAGCCATCCGAAAACGGCGGATCGCATCGCCGCGATTGAAACGCTGGAAACCCGCTGGGCGGCGGTGTCTCAACCCTGATCCAGTGCTTTTGCAAACCGCGGCACCCGCGCTTTTTTCAGTAGGTTCCGTTGGTTAGACGTATCAATGCCATGGGATTCTGCGCGCGCCATTACGGATGCAACGACGGTTTCAACCGCGCTTTGATCCGCGGACCAATATTCCAACAAGAATTCATCGGGGTGACGTCGCAACACCCCTTCGGCGGCAAGCGCATTGGTGGGGAAGTCTTTTGTGTTCAGGGTCAGTAATTCGTCCGCACCGGCATCGATGGCGGCCGCGAAGACGTGCACATCGTCCGGGTCCGGCAAGTTGAGCCGGGCTTCCGTGTCTGGATTGATCAGAACCGCCGCATCGGGAAACCGTGTGGACAACAGAGCAATCTCCACACCCGCAATTCCGGCATCTTCTGCACCGTGCCGCAAAGCCGCGCGCCGCCATTCTTCTAGAATACGTGCGGACCAAAGTGGCACGAACGGCCCGGTTTCCGCGACACCCAGCACCAATTCCCGCAAAACGGTTGGGAACAGAACGCAGGCGTCGATAACAACCTTCACGGCGAAAATCTGACCGTTATGGCCTTCAGATACCCGCTTTCCGCCAAGGCCGGATGCATCGGATGATCGGGGCCCGCATAACCCGTTCGCAGAACCTGTGCCTTGCCCCCTGCCCGCGCAATGCCCCGCAAAGACGCCGTTCGAAAGGCATCAAGACCAGCGGCGTGACTGCATGAACATAGGGTCAAAGTCCCGCCCGGTTTCACCAGTGGTGTCGCCATCCGCGCCAGCTTTTCATAGGCGCGCAAACCGGGTTCAAGCGCCGATTTCGCGGGCGCAAAGGCCGGTGGGTCACAAATGACGGTGCCAAAGCTTGCGCTTTCGCCTGCCAATGCTGTCAGCACATCGAAGGCATCCCCTTTGCGGGTTTCAAACCGGTCGCCAAAGCCCGACGCCTCGGCCCCCTGTTGGGCCAAATCCAAAGCGGTTTGCGCCGAATCCACGGCCAAGGCGCGCGTGGCACCGCCAGCAAGTGCCGCCAGCGCGAAGCCTCCGACGTGGGAAAAGACATCCAGAACCTCGGTGTTCCGTGCCAAACCAGCGACAAAGGCCTGATTGGGACGCTGGTCGAAGAACAACCCTGTTTTCTGCCCGCCCATCAGATCGGCCAAATAGGTTGCGCCATTCATCGAAACGGGAACGGGGCCCTCGATCTGACCTTGCATGATAAGCGAGGCATCGTCCAAACCTTCCAGGGTTCGCGCCCGACCACCGGCATTCTTCAGAACTGTGTTCACACCCGGAAGTGCGCCCAGAACAGCCGCGAAATCTTCGGCCAGCACGTCTATCCAGGCGGCGTTTGGTTGAAACACAACGATATCGCCAAACCGGTCAACGATTGTGCCCGGCAATCCGTCAGCTTCGGCATGGATCAGGCGATAGAATGGCGTGTCATAGAGTTGGCTGCGAAGGGACAGCGCATTTTCAACGCGGCGTGACAGCCAATCGCGGTCGATTGTTGCCTCCACATTCAAATCCAGCACCCGTCCGACGATCTTTGATTGCGGATTGACGGCCACAAGACCCAAAGGCTTGCGATCAGCGTCTTCCAAGTTGGCAATCGTGCCGGGTGCCATAGACCGGCTGCGCCGATCCAGCACAGCTTCGTTGTGATAGACCCACGGAAACCCCCGCTTTATCCGGCGAGGGTCAGTTTTGGGGCGCAGTCGGAGTGTGGGTTGGGTGCTCATGGGCTCCCTTACCCTGTGGTCTATTCGCTTTAAAGAGCTTAGTGCCCGGCAAACCATGCGAAAAAGGCCCGAAGCGCGTTGGCGCGCATCTTCTGAGCATCTTCCCAGATCTGGGATTGATCAACGACGACAAAATGAGAGTTCATGGAATATTCCTCTTCCTGCGATGCTCTGCGTTACTAAGAACAAGATAAGAACCAAGCTATCTGAGAGTAGGGTTTGATACTGCATTTCCGCTATGCGCTTGCTGCAATGCAGCAAAATGCAAGCACAGTATTGTTAGCGCTATCATATTGATCTATAGGATGCGCAAAAGCAAAAGGAACCAAGCGATGGCGTCGATGGTGAATGATGTTGTTCAGCGCGTAACGACCCGGATTATCGAACGATCAGCAGGTACGCGTGGTCGATATCTGGATAAGATCAAAGCCGCACAAGACGCTGGCGTCAAACGCGCCCACCTGTCTTGTGGCAATCAAGCCCATGCCTTTGCGGCTATGGATCAGGACAAAGACCGTTTGGTCGAAGCCCAAGCCCCGAACATCGGAATCGTCACCGCTTACAACGATATGTTGTCCGCGCATCAGCCGTTCAAAGATTATCCTGATCAAATCAAGGCCGCAGCCCGCGAGGCCGGCGGCACCGCACAAGTCGCAGGCGGTGTTCCGGCGATGTGTGATGGCGTCACGCAAGGTCAGACCGGAATGGAGCTGAGCCTGTTTTCCCGCGATGTCATTGCTTTGGCCGCAGGCGTCGCCCTTAGCCACAACACCTTTGACAGCGCGCTTTTCTTGGGCGTTTGCGACAAGATCGTACCTGGAATGGTCATTGCCGCCGCCACCTTTGGCCATATCCCCGGTATATTCGTGCCTGCCGGACCAATGACCAGCGGATTGCCGAACGACGAAAAATCGAAAGTGCGCCAACAGTTTGCGACCGGCGAAGTCGGCCGCGAAGAACTGATGGCTGCCGAAATGGCATCTTACCACGGACCCGGTACCTGCACATTTTATGGCACGGCAAACTCGAACCAGATGTTGATGGAATTCATGGGGCTGCACTTGCCGGGTGCAAGTTTCGTAACCCCCGGCACACCTTTGCGCGATGCCCTGACACGCGAGGCAACCCGCCAGGCGCTTGCGATAACGGCAAGCGGCAACGATTACCGTCCTGTGGCCGCGGTTCTGGACGAAAAGGCCTTTGTGAACGGGATGGTTGGTTTGATGGCCACGGGCGGGTCGACCAACCTTGTCTTGCATTTACCTGCCATGGCGCGTGCCGCCGGCATTCTGCTGGATGTCGAGGATTTCAACGATTTGTCTGCGGTCACGCCTTTGATGGCCAAGGTCTATCCAAACGGTCTGGCCGATGTGAACCATTTCCACGCCGCAGGTGGGTTGGCCTATATGATCGGCGATCTGCTGGATGGCGGATTGTTGCACGAAGATGTGCGCACAATGGCAGGCGGCGGTTTGGCGATCTATTCCCGCGAACCGAAACTGCAAAATGACGCGCTGATCTGGGAAGATGGGTCGGGCAAGACGCAGAACGACAAAATCCTGCGCCCTGTGTCCGATCCGTTTCAGGCAACGGGCGGATTGCGTGAGTTGAAAGGCAATCTGGGCCGTTCTGTTATGAAGGTTTCAGCCGTTGCGCCAGAAAACCGTGTGATCGAGGCCAAGGCCCGCGTCTTTCATGATCAAGACAGCGTCAAGGCGGCGTTCAAAGCCGGAGAATTCACCGAAGACACAGTGATCGTCGTGCGATTTCAGGGCCCGAAATCCAACGGGATGCCGGAATTGCACGGGCTGACGCCCGCGCTTTCGGTGCTTCAGGGGCGTGGCCTGAAAGTGGCACTGGTCACCGATGGGCGCATGTCGGGCGCTTCGGGCAAAGTGCCCGCGGCCATCCATCTTTCACCCGAAGCCGCAGACGGCGGCGCGATTGCACGCGTCCAAGACGGTGATCTGTTGCGCGTCGATGCCGAAGCCGGATCGCTTGAAGCTCTGGTCGATGGATTTGACGCACGCGCACCCGCCACACCCGATTTATCCGCCAACGAAACCGGATTGGGCCGCGAATTATTCGCCGCTTTCCGCCAGAACTGTTGCCCCTCGTCCGAAGGTGGCGCATTGGTCGTTTGACCAGATTTGAGAAACGGAGACCCTATCGTGACCCCAGCCGAAGCCAGCACCCAAGCCGCCGAAATTTGCCGCCTTGCCCCCGTCGTGCCTGTTTTAATCGTCGAAGATGTCGCCAATGCCACCCCTTTGGCCGAAGCCCTGATCGCAGGCGGCCTGCCAGCGTTGGAAGTTACATTGCGTACCCCCGCTGCACTTGAAGCCATTGCCGCGATGGCAAAGGTTGAGGGGGGCGTGGTTGGGGCCGGTACGCTATTGACGCCTGCCGATGTTGAAGCCGCTAAAAACGCCGGGGCTTTATTTGGCGTATCACCGGGGGCCACAGACGCCGTTTTGGATGCCGCCGAAGCCAATGATTTGCCGCTTCTACCGGGTGCCGCCACAGCAAGCGAAGTGATGCGGTTGTTGGAACGCGGATACACCATCCAAAAATTCTTCCCCGCCGAAGCCTCGGGCGGTGCCGCTTTGCTGAAAGCCCTGTCTTCACCCCTGCCCCAGGTTCAGTTCTGCCCCACCGGCGGCGTCAGCCTGTCGAACGTTGGTGATTACCTGAAACTTCCCAACACCATTTGCGTGGGCGGGTCTTGGGTTGCACCGTCGAACCTTGTGACGGCAGGCAATTGGGCCGGGATTGAAGCTTTGGCAACAGAAGCCGCTGCCCTGACAGCCTAACGGATCAAGTCTGGCTTTCGCGTCGCCGGGATCTTGCCCCGCCGCGACGCCCCGTTCGCGCAGGTGGCTTCAAGGCCTCGCGCAGAACAATCGTCATAGGATGATCGGGGTTGTCGCCTCCGTATTCGTCCAAAAGAGCTGTGATCCAATCCGAAGGCTCAACACCGCCGGGCACAGAGATCGCCCAATCCAGAAAAATCGACCGGCACTCGGGCGCATTCATGTTGTCCATCCGATAGCTTTCGCGGATCAGGCCTTTGGGATCGTTGGTTTCGCTCATCTATATCACGCCTTGGTCGCCTTTCGCGAAGGCTAATCCAATGCATCAGCGCTGCCAATAGACCGTGTGATCACCCTGTCCGCACTTTCCGCCATCGCGTTCAGACATGTAATTAATTCAGGCATCGACTTAAATCCGCTGCCCCGCAAAAGAAATTCTTCGACGCCGCCCGATGGATCGACGACGGAAGGTGCGTCTTCCCCGCCTTCGATCAGACGCAAGGCCGCTTGCACGCGCCAAAACATGCGCGAGGTTTCCGACAGCTCGAAAGTTTCTTCGGGGCTTAGCGCAAAGACGCGGTCGGCCAACGCCAGCTGGCGGGTAAAATCACGCGCTTTCGAACCCGCAATCAAAGCAGCCGCCTGCACCAAAAGCTGAAGATCCTGCCAGCGTCCGGGGCCAGACTTTACGTCCAACGCAGTGGTCGGAGTTTTAGCCTTGCTGAGGCGCGCGCGCATGGCTGCCGTATCTGTCAGAACGGTCTTTCGATCGTGGCCCGCGCTTAGCAAATCGGCGCGGAAGGTTTCGATGTCACGGCAAAGAGTGGCGTCGCCAGCGATGGGACAGGCACGGGTCAACGCCAGATGTTCCCATGTCCAGGCTTCGTCGGTTTGATAGCTGCGAAAGGCGTCAAGCGAGGTTGCCACAGGCCCTTTCCGCCCGGATGGCCGCAACCGCATGTCGACCTCGTAAAGCCGTCCCTCGGACGTTGGTGCGGACAATGCGGTGACCATGGCTTGGGTCAGGCGCGCGAAATATGTGCGGGTCGGCAATGGGCGTGGACCGCTTGACTCTTCAACCCCCTGACCGTCGTAAATCACGATCAAATCCAGATCCGAACCGGCATTCAACAGTTCTGCACCAAGCGACCCCATAGCCAGAACTGCCGCGCCGCGCCCCGGTGCCCCCCCGTGTTTCACCGCGAACTGAGCGCTGACCTCCCCCCAAAGCGCGCGGACAACGGCGCGGGCCAGATCGGCGTATTGCTGGCCACTTTGAGCCGCGCCAATCAGGTCGCGCAAGTGGTGAACACCGATCCTGAACTGCCATTCACGTGTCCAGATCCGCGCGATATCCAGTTTTTTCTCATAGTCCGTTTCACGTGCCAGAAGTGCTGTAAGTTCCGTCTCTAGTTCAACTGAACCCGGCCATTCAGAAAAGAACTGACCGCCAAGAACCGCATCAAAGACCGACGCATTCCGCGCCAGATACCGACCAAGGCCGGGTGCCACATCAACGATGTCTACGACCAGATCCAACAGTTGTGGATTGGCTTCGAACAGCGAAAACAACTGTACACCGGCAGGCAGCCCCGCAAGAAATCCATCGAAATTCAAAAGCGCATCTTCGGGCTGTGATGCTTTGGCAAGCCGCACGCGCAATTGTGGCCAGACGCGATCAAAGATTTCCACAGCACGGGGGCTTCGCAAGGCCTGATACCCAGACCAGCGCTCGATCATGTCCGTCCCGAAGTTTGTGTCGTGCGTCGCATCCACTTCGGCTTCGGGTTTAAAGAACCCCTCGGTCAATCGATGCACGCGCACCAATCGCTCGGTAAGCTCGACGGAATACTCTGCAACGTCGCGCCCCGACAAATCAGCTAGCCGCGCAAATCCGTCTTCGGTGTCGGGCAAAAGATGGGTCTGTTGATCGGCGATCATCTGAACGCGATGTTCGGCTTCGCGGTGCGCGCGGTAATCTGCGGTCAGTTGTGTGGCGTCCTCTGACGACAACCAGCCTTTTTCCGCCAGCACCCGCAACCCGCCGACCGTCGTAGGGTCACGCAATGACGCATCACGTCCGCCTGCAATCAACTGGCGGGTTTGGGTGAAAAACTCGATCTCGCGAATACCGCCTTGCCCCAGCTTCAGATCATGACCCAAGTGGCTTGGGGCGGCGTGCAAACCTTTGTGGTCGCGAATGCGCAAGCGCATATCCTGCGCGTCCTGGATCGCGGCATAGTCCAGATGGCGTCGCCAGATAAACGGGGTCAGCGCGTCCAGAAATCGATTGCCTGCCGCGATATCGCCCGCACAGCTTCGCGCCTTGATATAGGCCGCCCGTTCCCACGTCCGACCAAAGCTTTCATAGTACCGTTCCGCTGCTTCCATTGACATGGCGACCGGCGTGACCGAAGCATCGGGGCGCAAGCGCAGATCGGTGCGAAAGACATAACCGTCTGCTGTTCGCTCACACAAAATTTGCGTCATTGCGCGAACCGCGCGCACAAAACTGATGCGAGCATCGGCGTAATCGTCCGCGTCAAACCGTGTTTCATCGAAGAGACAAATCAAATCGATGTCAGACGAATAATTCAGCTCGCCCGCACCCATTTTTCCCATAGCAAGGACCGCAAGCCCGCCACCTTGTTCCACGTCATCCAGTGTTTGCCCCGGCAGTTTACCCCGCGCAACCTCGCGCCAGATCGCAGTGATCAAAGCCACGTTCGTTGCATGATCGGCAAAGCGCGTTAGGGCGTTCGTAACTTTTTCCAACGGCCAGACACCGCCCAGATCGGCAAGCGCAATGATCAATGCCGCCCGCGCCTTTTGTTGGCGCAAGTGCACCATGACCGCTTTTTGATCTTCGGGCGTGGGCGCAGCCAGTAAGGTTTCAAAGACGTCTTCCGGTGCATTATGCAATGCGTCCGACATCCAACCGCCTTCGCGGCGGATCAAATCGGCGATATGGTCTGACGATCCTGCTGCCCCGTGCACCAGGGCCCTCAATTCCGACGGCAGGTCCGGCACTCCTGATAAAGCATCATCGCCTCGCGCAAGATCATGGGCGCGCGGGGCGCGGGTTATGCGTGATGCAAAGGGCGTCGTCATGTTAACGAAGCTATCAACCTTGAAATCCCTTGCAACAGATTTGCGAAAGCGACACCAAAGGCGTCATGAGTAAAAGTTTAAAGCGTGTCATTGCAGCCCTTGAGGCCGCCGGTCTGCAACCGGATGTCTTGGAAATGCCGGGTGAGACCCGAACCGCGGCAGCCGCTGCTGCGGAAGCCGGTTGCGAGATCGATCAGATCGCCAAATCCATAATCTTTCAAGGCCAGACCAGCGGCGATGTTGTGCTTTTCGTAACGGCGGGCGGTCATCAGGTAAACCCAGATATGGCGTCAAAGCTTGCGGGCGAGGCTTTGGGGCGCGCAGATGCTAACGTTGTGCGCAAGGTAACAGGCTTTGCGATTGGTGGCGTCGCGCCGATTGGGCATCTGAACCCGCCGCGCGTTTTCTTTGATCCCCGGTTGCTGGATTTCGCGGTTGTTTACGCCGCAGCAGGCACGCCACGGCACATATTCCCGATCAATCCACAGGATTTACTGCGCATTTCGGACGGTATTCTGGGAAATTTTTCATAGATTTATCGCGCCCAATCAGCGCGTTACACGAATAATGTAAATTTCCTTCACATAACCACTTGAACTTTACGTGATCTGTCCCGATATCTTTAATGTGAAAGCAATTCACATCAACCCAAACCAAGGAGATCGAGAATGACAACCGCGACACTCACAGCCACCCCCGCGCACCAAGACGGATGGATACGGCGTAGCGAGCGTTGGCTGGATGACCGAGGCAAAGGGGCTTGGATCGCGGCTATGGTTCTTGGCTTTATCTTCTTCTGGCCTGTTGGTCTTGCCCTTCTGGCCTATATGATCTGGAGCAAACGCATGTTCTCTGGCACTTGCCGTTCACGAACCCACCACGCCCGCGCGGCCTTTAAATCCAGCGGAAACAACGCGTTCGACGCCTATAAGTCGGATACCCTTCGTCGCCTGGAAGAAGAGCAGGACGCGTTCGAAGCCTTTCTGCAACGCTTGCGCGATGCAAAGGACAAGGCCGAGTTCGACCAGTTTATGGACGACCGGACCGCAAAAGCGGAACGCGACGAAACCAATGAACCCGTCGACGCTTAAGACTGCGAGCCGCGCCTTGAAAAGCGCGGCTCTGACCCACATCGAACGATAAAGGATCCACACCATGACTGCCGCCTCTCGCCCGTCAACTCTGCCTGATCCACAATATTCGTCCGAGATGTACGAGGATGTGCCTAGCAAACGTTTGTTCGCATGGTTGATCGACGTGGTGATCATTGCGGTAATCGTTGGCGTTCTGACATTGTTCAGCTTTTTTACAGCCTTGTTATTCCTGCCATTTTTATTTGGCGTCGTCAGTTTCCTGTATCGTTGGGGGACAATCGCATCGCGATCAGCAACGCCCGGTATGCGCGTGATGGCTATCGAATTACGCACCGCGCAGGGGGATTACCTGACGGGTTCAACGGCGTTCCTTCACACGCTGGGTTACTTCATCTCGGTGGTGACATTCCCTTTACAGTTGATTTCCATCGTCATGATGCTGATGACCGAGCGAAAACAGGGCCTGAGCGATATGGTTCTTGGCACCGTTGCCTTAAACAAACAGGTCGCATGATCCCTGAAAAGGGATTGGCGTAACACGTTCAAGTTGATAGTCTGTTCGTCAGATTGTTGAAGGCTAGTACATGCGCCATACGCTTCCTGTTGCGCCGCAATTCTATGTGACGGCGCCCCAGCCCTGCCCCTATCTTGAGGGGCGGATGGAACGGAAGTTGTTTACATCCCTTCAAGGCGATTATGCCGAGCAGTTGAACAACTCGTTGTCCAAGCAAGGTTTCCGGCGTTCGCAAAACGTTTTGTATCGCCCGTCCTGCGCAGATTGCTCGGCCTGTTACTCAGCACGCATTCGGGTGGCAGATTTTGAATTGTCACGCAGTCAAAAGCGCACAGTGAAGAAAAACACCGGGTTGAAGCGTGAGGCGACATCGCCTTGGGCGACCGAAGCACAATATACGCTGTTTCGAAGCTATCTTGATAGCCGTCACGCCGATGGTGGCATGGCGGACATGGATATTTTTGAGTTCGCTGCGATGATCGAAGAAACCCCGATCCGCAGCCGGGTCGTTGAATACGCCATGCACGACGACGATGGGAAAAGCCTGGCGGCCGTTTGCCTGACCGATGTACTCGATGACGGGCTCAGCATGGTCTACAGCTTTTACGAACCCTCACTGGCGGGTTCGAGCCTTGGAACTTATGTCATTCTGGATCACGTCAACATCGCCCGCGAAGCTGGCCTACCTTACGTCTATTTGGGTTATTGGGTGCCGGGGTCTGAAAAGATGGGCTACAAGGCGAACTTTTCATCGGTTGAAGTTTATTCCGCCGGAGAGTGGCGCACTTTGGACGATCCGGCACAATTCGATGCAGACAGCCATTCTTTATCGACAGACCCCATTGCCGAACAAGTCGCACAGATCAGCCTGCCCGACACCCGGCCAACACGCTAATTCATCAATCGTTTGAACCGGGGCGGATAAAGGTAATGCCGCTTCCTGCGGATCGATCCCCGACAGAGATGCGCCGCGCGCCTTCGCTTACGGGCGCCAAAGCCCGTTTGTTGCGCAACGTTTGAAGCAGGCCCGGCACGATTTCGGTCAGCTCGGCACCATAGGTGATTGCAATGCCATCAGCCGCTTCGTCTGCGTGAACACCGCTGGTCACAATCGCAAAAATCTTGGGCCGACCACCGGACTGGAAAAAAACCGGCGCACCCGACGATCCATAGGTTGCATCACAATCAATCCGAACGACACCGCCGCGATATAGCGTTTCAAGCGCGCAGCCACGCTCCAGCGTCAGGGCTTCCATCCGCCCGCGTCCGTAGGATGCCAAAGTCAGAGACGTCCCCTTTGCCGGGGACTTCACGACGTCGAATGGATTTGTGCCCGCGTCATAGATCGGGCTGGCAAGCCGCACCAAGGCCACATCATAGGCTGTTTGGCTGGTCCGGCTCCGGCGTTTGGACGCATCCAGATAGCCGGGCGCCATCGCCACATCTTCAACCCGCCGTGTTGCAAGGGCCGCGCCATCACTGAACGCCATTTGAAACACAAGTTTCGTTTCGTTCCCATGTACGCAATGCGCAGCTGTCAAAGCGACATCGCGTGTAATCAGTGCGGCGGTACAATGACCACGTGCGCTTTGCAGACGACCGACGGCTTCGTAACCAAACAGCTTATCACGCCGATCCAATCGGTCTTTCGTTTGGGGGAAAGCTGCCGTTGCGGCAGCAAGCAAAAGCGAAGACACAACAATGAAAGAACGAATACGCATGATCAAACCTCGAGCAGATAATCCAAGGTGGATACTGCACCGATGCGGAAATTTTATGACCACAATGTGCGGAATATTGCGTTTGCCGCTCCAGCAACACCGAACCGAAGGGTGCTGCTAGAGCGCAATTTTCAAGCCCCGTCTGCCAAAGTTAGTTCGGGATCAGATCGGGCAGGATGGTGACGACGCTTGGGAAGTACCACAAAAGCGCAAGGCCAAGGACCTGGATCAGAACAAAGGGAATGACGCCACGATAGATGTGGCGGGTGGTGACTTCGGGCGGTGCCACGCCGCGCAAATAAAACAGCGCAAACCCAAAGGGCGGTGTCAGGAACGACGTCTGAAGGTTCACCGCAATCATGATCGTCACCCATTTGGGATCAAATTCACCGCCATAGATGACCGGGCCGACAATGGGGATGACGATATAGATGATCTCAAGGAAATCGAGCACGAAGCCTAGAACGAACAACACCAGCATCACCACAAGGAAGACACGGGTTTCGTCGTCAAAGCTGCGCAAGAAGTCCTGGATGTAATGTTCGCCGCCAAAGGAAATCACCACAAGGTTCAGCAATTGCGAGCCGATCAGAATGGTAAAGACCATGGAGGTAACTTTGGCCGTTTCGCGCACCACGGGGCGTAGCACGCCTGAACGGAACAGCACCCAACAGGCATAGAACAGCCCGAACATGGCGAACAGATAAGCGCCTTGCGCCACGAAGAAGGCAATCCAGTTTTCGGTTTTTACATTGTCTTGGGTGACGCGCAGATCAAAGTTCACGCCGATCAGCAGCATGATCACCAGCGCGAAGCTGGCCCAAAGGATCATCTTGCCGGATTGCTGTTCGTCTTTCAGCTTCCGGTAGGCGGCAAGCATAATGGCACCACCTGCCCCAAGGGCCGCAGCCGGTGTCGGGTTTGAAATACCGCCCAGGATCGAGCCCAGAACCGCAACGATCAGAACCAGTGGCGGGAAGACCACGCGCAGCAATTCGTTCCTTGCCAAACGCGCCACGGCGTGTCGGCAGCCATAGAGGATAAGCGCGAACGGAATGGCCATCATGATCAACGTCCAGCCCGGCGTGGTCAGCGGTGACACAAAGGCCGCATCCGTGAACAAGGCCAGACCCAATCCCCCGATGCCAATCCAGATGGGACGCGGATCAGAGCTTGGCGAAACACCCATGGCCGTTGTCAGCGCAAGACCCAAAAGAACCAGCGCCACGGCAATGCCGGTGCCGATAGGTGCCGCATTGGCCAAGGCCAGGTCTTCGGCGACAACGCGTTCTTCGTCGGTCAGTTCCACAGATTCTGTGACGCCGCCCGCTTCGGCAATGACCGCGCTTTCTGCGATGGCGTTGTCCCATGCCTCTTGACCGTGGAGTTCGATCATCGAGGCCTGACAGGCGGGGCCAACGTTGGTACGCAAAGACGCGCTTTCGCCCGCTTCACTGAAGCTGCTGACGCTTACGTTCTGGCTGCCGACAATACCAACCAATGACAAAAGGATGACGCCGCCGATCAGAATGACGGGGGCAAACAGGAACCACGTCAAACCTTCGCCGCGTGTGATCGCCTCGTTGCCGGATGTGCCCATCTGAACCGCTGGCGCTTTCGACGGATTGAAGATGGCGTAGCCAAAGGCGTAACTGGCATAGAGAACGGCCAACAGGATACCGGGCAACAACGCTGCCTGGAAAAGGGTTCCGACCGAAACAACAGCTGGTTCGCCGAGGTAAGTCAAAGCGTCCGTACAACCCGCCAATTGCGCGCGGCTTTCCTGCGCTGCGGAGTAGAGATCACCAGCCAATGTGCCCAACAGAACAATCACAATGGACGGCGGGATGATCTGCCCCAACGTCCCAGACGCCGCAATGACGCCCGTTGCCAGTTCGGGGGAATAGTTGTTGCGCAGCATCGTCGGCAGCGCCAGAAGGCCCATAGTGACAACCGTGGCCCCCACAATGCCTGTCGATGCGGCCAGAAACGCCCCCACAACCACGATAGATACGGCCAAACCACCCGGTAGTGGGCCAAAGACCCGCGCCATGGTCAACAGCAAGTCGTTCGCAATCTTCGACCGTTCCAGCGTGATACCCATGAGAACGAACATCAAAACCGCCAGAAGCGTTTCAATGGATTGCCCGGCCAGCACCCGTTCGTTCATCCGGTTGACGACAAAACTGACGTTCCGATCAAGGGCAGTTTCCCACCCTTGTGGGAACACTGGAACTTCAAGCCTTGGAAGCTCGGGGAAGGTAAAGACGGATATCTTGTCAGGCCTTATCCCTTCGGCCAATAGCGCAGCGTATTCGGGATTGCTTTTGTCAATTGCCTGATGGATCAGCAAACCAGCCTGATCAAGCCCCGCAATTATTCCAAAGGAAATCACGGCCGAACCGCCGATGGCGAAGGCGACCGGGAACCCAGACAAGATGCCGCTGAACAGCATCAAAAATACGATCAACAGGCCGACCTCTACGCCGTCTAATCCAAACAACATTTCCGCCGCCCCCTAGTGATTTTCTTCGATGGCGTGCACCAACTCGGCGTCTTCATCGCCCAGCACGTCACGATCCAAATATTTGCCTTCGGACTCGGGGCCTTCTTTCCACTCAAGATACGAGCGGTAGAAAAACGCGATGGCCTGAAGGAAGACGAGCGCTGCAAAAAGGCTGAGCAGGATTTTGAACAGGAAATATCCGTCAAAGCCGTTGGGCGAAAACCCAATTGTCTCGACGTTCCATTTAAATGCGGCAGACTTGGCCAGAAGACGCTCCAACGTGTCGGACGCCGAAGGTTTTGGAACAACCAGATGCCGCCACAAGAAGTACCAGCCATACATCCAGATCAGGATGGCCGCAGGCATCATAAAAAAGAGGCTACCGAACATATCTATGATCTTTTTCGTCCGGTAACTGACGGCGGAATAGACCAAATCAACGCGCACATGGCCGCCTTGAATGAACGTATAAGACACACACATGCAGATGATGATCGCGTTATAAAGCTTCAATTCTTCGCCCCACCACGCCACGTCTTTGGCAAAGGGTGTGCCGAACCCGATCGAAATCTGAGCGCTGGCGAAAATGCGTTGAACAAACACGATCAGGATTTGCTGAAGCACCATCAGAATGCCAGCCCAGGCCGCAATGCGCCCCAGAACATTGCCAATGCCTTCAAGGCCCCGCACCATGCCCCACATCACCGAATTTTTCCAAAGACCGATCGCGGTCAGGATCAGGAAGATGGTGAAAATGACAAAGAAGAATTCGACCGATCCACCATAGTAAATGAACCGCATCAGCGCTTCGCTGTTGGACCAATCCAACCACAGGCTTGGATGGGTGACGGCGTAGAAAAAGTTGCCAAACGCCAACGCGATGCTCTGGAAAAACCAGGTTACGGCTTCGATCACACGCCCCTCCCTCAAGATACCCGTTTGTTATACATCAAAGGGCCCCGAAAGGCCCTTTGATTTTTTAAACTGATTGGGTTTAGCCGCCCATCACACGCTGGCGCTGCTGGAGGTAGAAACCGTCCGACTGCTGAATCCAGCTTGAGCTTGAGGCGAGGCTGGCCACGAAGCTGTCCGAAATCTTTTTATACAACGGATCGCTCATGGATTCTGCACGCACTTCTGTCGAAGCCGCACCGAATGCATCCCAAACGTCATCTGGGTAGTTCAGAACAGTTACGCCCTGCGACTTCAAACGCTCAAGCGCTGCACCGTTCTGTGCCATTGTGCGGCTGAACTGATAGATGTTGGTCGCCTTGGTTGCGTTGTCGATGATCGCCTTTTGTGCGTCATCAAGGCCTTCCCAAACATCCAGGTTCATCGCTGCCGTCAAACCCGAACCCGGCTCGTGGAAACCAGCAGCATAGTAGAATTTGGCGACTTCCTGGAAGCCGGCGCGTTCATCTGCAAGCGGGCCAACCCACTCAAGTCCGTCCAATGCGCCCGAGCTAAGAGCCTGGTACAATTCACCGCCCGGAATGTTCTGAACGCTGGCGCCCAGTTTACCCAGAACCTGACCACCTTGGCCCGGCATACGGAACCGAAGACCCTGAAAGTCATTGACCGATTTGATTTCCTTACGGAACCAACCACCCGACTGCGAGCCTGAGTTACCACACTGGAACGGCTTCAGACCAAAGATTTGACCCAGTTCGTCGTGCAGTTCCTGACCGCCGTCGTTGTAGTACCAGTTGAACAATTCCTGCGCCGTCGCGCCAAATGGCACGGCCGTGAAGAAGTTGTAACCGGGGTGCTGGCCGCCGAAGTAATAGTCGGCTGAGTGATACATGTCGGCCTGACCGGACGACACCGCATCGAACACTTCGAAAGCACCAACCAATTGGCCCGGCGTCTTTTTGTCGATGGTAAGCGAACCGCCGGACATCGTATTTACCGCATTGGTGAAGTAGCTTGCAGCGTCATCAAGGACAGCAAAACCCTCGGGCCAAGATGTCACCATAGTCAGTGTGCGGCCATGGCCATCAGCGATTGCAGGCGCTGCCAGCGACGTAGCTGCAACAGCCGTGCCGCCAAGGGTTGTCTTCTTTAGAAAAGAACGACGATCCATTCGGTATTTCCTCCCGTTTTATTTATATGGTGCTCACTTTTAGAAAGTGGGCGGATCGTTTCAAGTGGCGTGGAACGTAGCGGGATAATCTGATCACGCAACCGTAAGGACAGGAAATTATTTATGTTAGCGCACACAGCGGTATACAACTCCGTGAAACTGTTCAGATCTTGCGTGGAGATAGCCTCTCGCGCAAGAAACCAAATCGCTTCGCGATTCCCAAGGCCAACATGTTGCATTTGTAGGCAAACAATCCAGGCGATTGTGTTGGCACAAATTTCACCGGTTAAGAATCATTTTTGGGAATTCAGTGTGGATGGAACGTGCAATCTGAACCAACAACGTCTGGCTGGAAGGGCAATCTCGTTGCACTTGGAATCACAGGTCACACGGGGTTTGGCGTCGCGCATCGCCCGGTTCAAAGCCGACCAATGACGGGAAGTTGCGCAATTCGGCCCTTTTGCGCAAGAAATAGAAAATTGGCTGTTGACGCCCTTTACGACACTGCTAGTCTCGCCGAACTGAAAAGGAGCCTTCGATGAGACTTCACCTTGTCGTAAGAATTGGATCATGGCGCATGGGCCGGTAACGGTTTCCCTGAACAAGGACCTCATGCGCCCCCGAAACTCCGGGGGCTTTTTTATGCGCGATACTAAAAGGATGCAGGCGCGATGACACAAGAACAGATGACCGGCGCAAGAATGGTTGTAGAAGCTCTGAAAGATCAGGGTGTTGAGGTCGTGTTCGGATACCCTGGCGGCGCTGTCCTTCCGATTTATGACGAAATATTTCAACAAAACCACATTCGCCATGTCCTTGCCCGTCATGAACAAGGCGCTGTGCATGCGGCCGAAGGGTATGCCCGTTCAACCGGGAAACCGGGCGTTTGCTTGGTCACATCGGGGCCGGGTGCGACGAACGCGGTGACCGGTCTGACCGACGCGCTGATGGATTCCATCCCCATTGTTGTTCTGACCGGGCAGGTTCCGACGTTCATGATCGGCAACGATGCCTTTCAGGAAGCCGATACCGTTGGCATCACGCGGCCCTGCACCAAACATAACTGGTTGGTCAAAGAAACCGACAAACTGTCGGAAACCATCCACCAGGCCTTCCACGTCGCGATCACGGGCCGTCCGGGCCCTGTTTTGGTCGATATCCCCAAGGACGTTCAGTTCGCCAACGGCGGGTATACCAAGCCCGAAGACGTAACATCCCACTATGCGCCCCAAACAAAGGGCGACATGGAGGTGATTGAAGCGCTGGTTGAGGCCATAGAAACCGCCGAACGTCCCATCGTCTATTCGGGCGGCGGCGTTATCAACTCAGGCGTTAAGGCCAGCCAACTGCTGCGCCAACTGGTGGATATGACCGGGTTTCCCATCACCTCAACCCTGATGGGCCTTGGTGCCTATCCGGCAAGCGGCAAAAGCTGGCTGGGCATGTTGGGTATGCACGGGCTTTACGAAGCCAACCTAGCGATGCACGACTGTGATTTGATGATCAACATTGGTGCGCGTTTCGACGACCGGATCACTGGCCGTGTTCAGGATTTCAGTCCGGGTTCGGTCAAGGCGCATATCGACATCGATCCGTCGTCCATCAACAAAGTCATCCGCGTTGAGCTTCCGATCATTGGTGACGTAAGCGTCGTTCTGGAAGATTTGCTGAAGGTCTGGAAATCGCGTGGCGCCAAGACGAATTCTGCCGCCGTACAGGATTGGTGGACGCAAATTGAAGAATGGCGCAAAGTGGATTGCCTGAAGTACACGCAAAAAGGCAAAACCATCAAACCCCAGCATGCGCTGGTGCGGCTTGAAGAACTGACCAAGGATCACCCCGACCGCTACATCTGTACCGAGGTTGGTCAGCACCAAATGTGGGCCGCGCAATATCTGAACTTTGAAGACCCAAACCGTTGGATGACCTCGGGCGGTCTTGGAACCATGGGGTACGGATTTCCGTCATCCATCGGCGTTCAGATGGCGCACCCGGACGGCTTGGTGATCAACGTGGCCGGTGAAGCATCGTGGCTGATGAACATGCAGGAAATGGGCACGGCCGTTCAATTCAACCTGCCGGTGAAGCAATTCATTCTGAACAACGAACGGCTTGGAATGGTGCGTCAATGGCAGGAACTTTTGCACGGCGAACGTTATTCGCATTCCTGGTCCGAGGCCCTGCCCGACTTTGTGAAACTTGCGGAAGCCTTCGGCGCCAAAGGCATCTTGATCGAACACCCTGACGATCTGGACGAGGGCATCAAAGAAATGCTGGCTTATGATGGCCCGGTGATCGTCGATTGTCTGGTGGAAAAACACGAAAACTGTTTTCCGATGATCCCATCGGGCGAGCCGCATAATTCGATGATCCTGGGCGAAAACGTGGATACCCAAACCGCCATCAAAGAAGGCGGCGGGGTTTTGGTTTAATCGTCTTTTAATTCTCGAATTCGGAAGGAATTGGCCGGTATAGATTTTCCGGCCATTTCTTTTTCCGATTGAACAAACAACAATGACCGTAAAAAATAAATTTAAATATCGAAGCACCAGAGCAGCCCCGGTTAGCATCTTGGATGCCAGGACGCCCAATCGAAACACGACGATCGCCTACACATTCGATACGAATCTTCTGAGATCAATCCACGCTGTGAGTGAACTTCCAAACTCAAAAACCGGATTATCTTGCCTCACGGCGTGAGGTTTAAACAGGTGACAGCCCCGAATTCTCATCGTGACGCTACGCAACAAAGCCTATGTGCTGAGGACGTTGGACCCAGGCCAAAACCACTTAAGGCGTTGTTTTAAAACGTATATCTTCAAGGTCACGAGGCAATGTTACAACGATCTCGCTTCCGAATGATCGGGAGTGATCGGTGGAGGGCTATTTGTTACAGCCCTTCGACGTTAGCTTCATTTCATCAACAGCGGCTCACACCGCGTCGGAAAAAACAAAGGTTGAATCCATGCCTAAGAAACAAACAACGATCTTTTTAGCCGCTGCGATTGCCGCGACTACTATTCTTTCAGTCACGTCCCCCGCCACTGCAAGCGACGCATGGACGGCTGAAGCAACGACGATGCATGAAGTCGTCCCTGTGAACTTTAAAAAGAAAAAGTTCTACTTTGGTCACGGCTACAAAGGGAAGAAATTTAGAGGCAAGTATTACTATGGCCCTAAGTTCAAGAAAAAGAAGTTCTTCTTTTAAACTCTAACCTACCCCCCCTCACAATCGGTCGCCGGCTCCTCCCTCCGGCGACCTTTTTCTTTGTCCAGATGCTTTCCTCGTCGCACTGAGTTCGACTGGATAGCAGCAAGCTTTGTTGACTTGGCCCTTTTCGACTGGCAAGACAAACGAACCCGCGGCGAAGCGAAACGAGGACGCCCATGTCAGCTTTAAAAATCAAAAAAGGTACGTCGAAGCATTCGGCTTATGATCTTCGTGACCACCATGAAGAAATGATAGAACGCCACACATTGGCTGTGATGGTGGACAACGAAGCAGGTGTGCTGGCACGTGTCATCGGATTGTTTTCGGGCCGTGGGTACAACATCGAAAGCCTGACGGTTGCCGAAGTGGATCACACCGGCCACAGAAGCCGCATTACTGTCGTAACCACGGGCACACCGTCGGTCATCGAACAGATCAAGGCACAGCTTGGCCGGATCGTTCCGGTTCATGAAGTGCATGACCTGACGACTGAAGGCCCGAGCGTTGAACGCGAATTGGCTCTGTTCAAAGTGTCTGGCAAAGGCGATGCGCGGGTTGAAGCACTTCGGCTTGCCGACATTTTCCGTGCCAATGTTGTCGACAGCACGCTTGACAGTTTCACCTTCGAAGTCACCGGCACGTCCGAGAAAATCGACGCTTTCGCCGATCTTATGTGGCCCTTGGGTTTGACAGAAATCGCGCGCACCGGCGTGGTTGCCCTGTCGCGCGGCGAATTAGCGTCCTAAGAACCCAAAGAAAAAGGGGGATCCGAAGACCCCCCTGAGGTTCGCTTGCCAGGCTCACTCTTTATACCGCCCGGTTTTTTTGCCTGCGGCCTGACCAGCGTTGAGGGTGAGCGCACCCACCCCGTATTCCTTAGATCGCAGCAGCAACCCTTGGAGCAGAGTGTACTGGTTCAGGACCAGCGGAGCTCTGCGTCTCCTGACCCGGGGATTTCAAGAAACCCCCTTCGTTCGGACAGCGCGGCAGTGACTCCGCGCCATCCTATTCGTGTTAGCTACACCCTGACGTTCCGCCGCAGGTGTTGCACTTCATGCAGGTGCCGTTGCGCACCAGCGTGTAATTTCCGCAATCGCCGCAAGGGTCGCCTTCGTAGCCCTGCATTTTCGCTTTTGAGCGGTCGTCCAAGCCAAGCGCTCCGGTTCCGACGGAGGTTTCCGCCAGACCTTTGGTGCTTATTTCCGGGACCAGAGTTTCCAGAACCACAGCCGGGTCACCAGCGTCGCTGAGCGCCGTGGCCCCTGCGCCGCCATGAACCAACATCAGCTCTTGTGGCACACGGCCGCGAGTGTAACCGGCAGAAGCGACGCGTTTCAGAACTTCGACGGGGTCAGAACCGTTAGACCCCGGAACCTCGCGGAAGTTGCGTTTGCCTTCTTCCTCGCCGCGCCCCAGATCGTCAAAACTGACGCCTTCGGGTTTGACGTGGGCCAGATCATTTCGATCCAGATAAGACACGGCCAATTCGCGGAAGATGTAATCCAGGATGGACGATGCGTTTTTGATGCTGTCGTTGCCCTGAACCATACCAGCGGGTTCGAATTTGGTGAAGGTAAAGGCATCGACGAATTCTTCCAAAGGCACGCCGTATTGCAGACCAACCGACACCGCGATGGCGAAGTTGTTCATCATGGCGCGGAAGCCAGCGCCTTCCTTGTGCATGTCGATGAAGATTTCACCAAGCGTATTGTCCGCATATTCGCCCGTGCGCAGATAGACTTTGTGCCCGCCCACGATGGCCTTTTGCGTGTACCCACGGCGGCGTTCGGGCATCCGTTCGCGGCCTTTGGACACCTCTTTGATGATGACCTTTTCGACCATCTTTTCTGCCAGAACGGCGGCTTTTTCATGTGGTGTGCCGCTTTCCAGAACTTCGGCGGCATCCTCGTCGTCGTCGACCAAAGCGGCCGCCAAGGGCTGCGACAGTTTCGAACCATCGCGGTAAAGCGCATTGGCTTTCACTCCCAGCGACCACGACAATTCATAGGCGTCTTTGCAATCCTCAATAGAGGCGTCGTTCGGCATGTTGATCGTTTTGCTGATCGCACCCGAAATGAAGGACTGAGCGGCGGCCATCATCGTGATGTGGCTTTCGACAGACAGGAACCGCTTGCCCTTCTTGCCGCAGGGGTTGGCGCAATCGAAGACGTGGTAGTGATCTTCTGACAGATGCGGTGCACCTTCCAGCGTCATTGTTCCGCACACGTGGTCGTTGGCCGCTTCGATGTCTTTCTTAGAGAACCCAAGGCACCGCAGCAGATCGAAGGACGGATCGACCAGCTTTTCGGCAGGAATGCCCAGGATACCGGTGCAGAATTCTTCGCCCAAGGTCCATTGGTTGAACACGAACCGGATGTCGAAAGCCGACGGCAGGGCCGCTTCGATCTTGTCGATCTCGGTTTGACCAAATCCGTGGCCTACAAGTGAGGTGTGGTTGATGCCGGGCGCGTTGCCAAGTGTGCCGTGGCCGACGGCGTAAGACACGATCTCTTCGATCTGAGCCGATCCGTAACCCAGTTTTTCCAAGGCGGCAGGAACCGACTGGTTGATGATTTTGAAGTATCCACCACCGGCCAGCTTCTTGAACTTCACCAGCGCAAAATCAGGTTCGATCCCGGTCGTATCACAATCCATCACCAGACCGATTGTTCCCGTGGGCGCAATCACGGTGGCTTGGGCATTTCTAAACCCGTGCTTTTCGCCCAGCTTCAGCGCTTCGTCCCAGGCTTTGGCCGCCAGTTTGGTCAGGCTTTGATCCGGGCAGTTCACCAGATCCAAGGCCACCGGGTTCACGTTCATCGCTTCGTAGCCGTCGGTTTTGCCGTGAGCCGCGTTGCGGTGATTGCGAATGACCCGCAGCATGTGCTTGGAGTTCTTTTTGTACTTGGCGAACGGCCCCAGTTCCTTGGCAATCTCTGCCGAGGTCGCATAGGCCACACCGGTCATGATTGCCGACAATGCGCCGCCCATAGCGCGGCCTTCGTCGCTGTCATATCCAAAGCCCATGTTCATCAACAGGCCGCCGATATTGGCATAGCCCAATCCCAACGTTCGGAAGTCGTACGACAGTTGCGCGATTTCCTTTGATGGGAACTGCGCCATTGTCACGCTGATTTCCAGTGTCAGGGTCCACAGACGCGTGGCGTGCATATAGTCGCCCGCCTGAAACTTGCCATCCGAATAAAACGTCAGCAAGTTCATGGATGCAAGGTTACAGGCCGTGTCGTCCAGGAACATGTATTCCGAGCACGGGTTCGATCCGCGGATTTCACCGTCTTCGGGGCATGTGTGCCAGGCGTTGACGGTATCGTGGTATTGAATGCCCGGATCAGCACAGGCCCAAGCGGCGTGGCCGACTTGTTCCCACAGATCACGCGCTTTGATCGTTTTGGCGACGCTGCCGTCTTTTCGGTTGGTCAGCCGCCAGTTCGCGTCATCTTTCACCGCTTGCAGGAAAGCGTCTGTGACACGGATCGAATTGTTTGAGTTCTGCCCGGAAACACTTGAATAGGCTTCGGAATCCCAATCGGTGTCGTAAGTCGGGAATTCAATCGCCGTATAGCCCTGACGCGCATAATCCAGCACGCGCTTGACATAGGTTTCGGGGATCGCGGCTTTCTTGGCGGCGCGAATGGTCGCTTTCAATGTCTCGTTCTTGGATGGATCAAAAGCGTCTGCTTCTGCTCCGTCCCACGCTTTGATCGCCGCGAAGATGCCGTTCAAGTGTTGCTCGTGCATCTTCGAGCCGGCGACGATCGACGCGACTTTCTGCTCTTCAATGACTTTCCAATTAATAAAGTCTTCGATGTCTGGGTGATCCGCGTCAACGATCACCATCTTCGCTGCTCGACGGGTGGTCCCGCCTGATTTGATCGCGCCGGCCGCACGATCGCCGATCTTCAGGAACCCCATCAGACCGGAAGATTTACCACCACCGGACAGGCTTTCGCCCGCGCCGCGCAGATGGCTGAAATTGGTGCCTGTGCCGGATCCGTATTTGAACAGACGGGCTTCGCGAACCCAAAGGTCCATGATGCCGCCGTCGTTCACCAGATCATCGGCGCAGGATTGGATGAAACAGGCATGAGGCTGCGGGTGCTCATAGGCACTGTTGGATTTGGTCAACTTGCCCGTCTTATAGTCCACATAGTGATGGCCCTGGCTTGGCCCATCGATGCCGTAAGCCCAATGCAGGCCGGTGTTGAACCACTGTGGGCTGTTAGGTGCCGCACGTTGTGTCGCCAGCATATAGCGCATTTCGTCGAAATAAGCGCGCGCATCATCTTCGGACGAAAAATAACCGCCCTTCCAACCCCAATAACACCAAGCGCCTGCCAATCGGTCAAAGACCTGTGCTGCGCTGATTTCGCCGCCAAAACGGTCCGCCTCGGGCATATCCGCCATGGCCGCTTCGTCTGGAACCGAACGCCACAGGAACGACGGCACACCTTTTTCGCGAACTTTCTTAAGAACCGCAGGCACGCCAGCTTTTCGGAAATACTTCTGCGCGATCACATCGGATGCCACTTGGCTCCAAGCCGCGGGAACTTTCACGTCGTCCAGTTTGAAAACGGTTGTTCCGTCGGGATTCCGAATTTCTGACGATGTCGTTGTGAAATCAACGGATGCGTAGGCGTCTTTCCCCGCCTCAGTAAAGATGCGTTCAATCTTCATAGTGCCCCAAGTCCTGTTTTTTTTCGAACCGTTCTGGTGTGGCCCGATTTCCGTGCTTTATTCTGCCGGTCAGTTGCGAAGACACGTTCACCGATCCCATACACGTCACTGTGTTGTGTATGGTTTGGTCCCTCTTACGAGGTTCACCGTGATTGGCTTATCGTCCCCGCCGACCACCACAATATCTTGTGGCCTCCCGATCGACTTACACAACTTGCAGCGATTGTAACGGATTCGTCAACAACAAATTCCGGCAATTTTCGGTTGACTTACCGCAACGTTCAATTCGGCGATTCTGTTGAGTGCAAGCGCTTCCCAAAGCACGTCAGAAACACCCCCGCATGATCAACACCTTATACTTCGTTCTTAGGAAATTGAGCGAAGGTCGCAGGACAATAATCACACTCGAAAACTTTCTGAGCGACACTGTCACGAGCGGTTTCAAAATGTGTGTTGAGCGTCGTTTGCCGCTTGTACCGCATGAATTTGCAACACTACATCTAGTGGCATGCATCCAGCAAACCGGTGGACTGCAAACTATATACAGCTTAACCCGTCAACTATGGAACATACCTTCCGCACCGCCCAACCATTGGATGCGACCGTTTGCGCAACAATCATCCGCGATTGGGGCGCCGAAACGCCCTGGATGACCACCTTAGACGACCTTGGCCCAATGACGGCCTTCTGGACCGAGATTTTGACAAAAGATTCGGCTTGGGTCGCGGAAAACAATGACACTGTCGTTGGCTTCTGCGTACGAAAGCATGACAACATCTCGGCACTTTATCTTGCCAAATCGGCGCGAGGTTTGGGTGCTGGAAAAGTCTTACTGGATCTCGCAAAAGCTGACCGGGATTGGATCACCGTCTGGGCCTACGAAAAAAATTCAGAAGCACGACGGTTCTATCGCCGAGAAGGGCTGGTCGAAGTTTCACGGGAATTGGAAACCTATGATGATGGGGTCAGCCTGATCGACGTCGAACATCGCTGGACCCGCCAAAATAGTCTTTCGCCCGCCCCACGCACGTGTGGGAATTGTCATGTATCCAGGATTTTGGAAAATGGTCGGGGCGGCGAGATTCGAACTCACGACCCCCTGTACCCAAAACAGGTGCGCTACCAGACTGCGCCACGCCCCGACTCGAAGCACTGCTTACCTGAAATCTGAGTGAGCGCAAATTTCTTATGCCGTTTTTACGAAACTTTTTTACTGGCGGATGAATTTTCTACTCGCAAGGCCAAGCAGCACCGTCTCCGATCACTGGATGACGCAACATCGAGCCCGGCGAAATGCCCAGCCGACCGGCTAGACCGCCATTGATTTCAAGCACGTACTGAATGTCTTCGCCGCCCTCAATCGCGGTTTCATCCAGAGGTATCGCGTTTTCATGAACCCGGCGCACCACGCCTGTCGCATCCATAAACACCATGTCCAGAGGGATCAGCGTATTGCGCATCCAGAACGAAACGTATTGTGGGGTTTCATATGCAAACAACATGCCCGCACTGCGCGCCATAGTTTCACGGTGCATCAATCCCTGGGATCGCTCGCCCGCATCATCGGCCAGTTCAACAGAAAACCGCGCTTGGCCCCAGTCGCCCTTCAGGTCCACGCGATCAACCGAGCATTCAGCCAAAGCCGTGCCGGTCGTCGCCAAAAAAGTGAGGAGTGTTAGAGCGACGGGTCTTCGTCGGATTTCAACGCTGCTTCCCATGATGTCACCTGTGTGGCCATGCGACCACGCTTGCCTTCAACCACGCGCAGCGACACCGCTTCGCCGGGCTGCAAGTCAGCCAACCCGGACCGGCGCAAAACTTCGATGTGAAGAAAGACGTCTTCGTCTCGTCCAAAGATATTGGCAAAGCCAAAGCCCTTGGCCTTGTCAAACCATTTCACGCGTGCCGGAACCAAAGGCAAAGACAGATCAACGGGTTCGGCAATTTCGCCGCCAGCCGTGTAATCTTCTTCGATGTCCACAGCGATAGGTGGTTCGATCTGCAAGACTTCGACGGCCTGAATGCCGCGCGCTGTCTCTTGAACAAGGATTTCGATCCCAGCCGCGTCAGCGACAGAGGATTGCCCAAAGTTCCGCAGAACATTGGCATGGAGCAGTATGTCCGGTCCTCCTTGATCCGAAACGACGAAGCCAAACCCCTTCGACGGATCAAACCACTTAACGGTCCCGGTGACGCGCGCCCCGTCATTTTCGGCGTCGCTCATCTGTTGCATCATCCCTCGGGCTTCCACCCACAATTTGTTGGCATTACACCCACCATTTTTCCGATACATTGGGCCAAGGACATGAACTAATGCAACTTTAAAGCCTCATTATTCGGTGATTTTATGTGCAGATTTTGATTAGGGATACAGTCTTTGAACATCCCACGCACCAGCGTGATCGCTCCGAGACCACTTAAAACGGTTGTGAAGACGGTATTCTCCGTCGGCCCAAAGCTCGATTTCCTGAGGTTTTATACGAAACCCACCCCAAAACGGCGGACGCTTCGGAGACAGCCCATGAGTTACGCCCATCATTGCGGCTTCGGCCATCAGAACCTCGCGCGATTTCAAAGGTTCCGATTGTTTGGATGCCCAGGCGCCAATCCTGCTTTTGAGCGAACGGCTTTCGAAGTAGGCGTCCGCTTTCGGCCCCTCTTCTCGGGTTACGATTCCGCGTGCACGGATTTGTCGGCGCAGGGACTTCCAGTGGATCACAAATGCAGCCTTGCCGCTTTCGGCCAGCTCCTGACCCTTTTTGCTGTTGTAGTTGGTGTAGAAAACGAAGGCATCGTCTTCGATGTCTTTCAATAGAACCATACGCGCATTCGGAAGCCCCTCTGAATCTACAGTCGACAATGCCATGGCATTGGCGTCATTCACTTCACGCTCAAAGGCTTCCGCCAGCCACCGCTTGGCAATCACGAATGGGTCGTCGCCTGCAAAGATATCGTCTCGATCTGTCATGGCCTGCCTCTCGCTCTTGATGCACACGGTCTGATCGCATAAACCCAGCCCACCGTACATACGCCGAAGGATAAAACATGGCAGCAGGACTTATGGCAGGCAAGCGAGGCCTGATCATGGGGCTCGCAAACGATAAATCCATCGCATGGGGCATCGCAAAAGCAGTCGCAGACCAAGGCGCAGAATTGTGCTTTTCATATCAGGGTGAAGCGTTGAAAAAGCGCGTCGATCCGCTGGCACAACAATTGGGGTCGGACTTTGTGCTACCTTGCGACGTGGCCGACATGGATAGCGTCGACGCCCTGTTTGCTGAAATCGAAAAACGCTGGGGCAAGATGGACTTTCTGGTCCACGCCATCGGATTTTCCGACAAGAACGAACTGCGAGGCCGGTATCTGGAAACGTCGCGCGATAACTTCCTGATGTCGATGGACATTTCGGTTTACTCATTCACTGCCGTCGCCAAGCGTGCCACCGCGATCATGCCGGATGGCGGATCGCTTTTGACGTTGACCTATTACGGGTCCGAACGCGTTATGCCGCATTACAATGTCATGGGCGTGTGTAAGGCCGCATTGGAGGCCTCGGTGCGTTATATTGCCGAAGACGTGGGCCGCGACGGTATTCGCTGCAACGCGATCAGTGCCGGAACCATCAAGACCCTTGCGGCGTCGGGCATCGGTGATTTCCGCTATATCCTGAAGTGGAACGAGCTGAATTCGCCTTTGCGCCGCAATGTCACAATCGATGACGTGGGTGGTTCGGCCTTGTATCTTCTGTCGGATCTTGGCGCAGGCGTCACGGGCGAAACCCACCATGTGGATGCCGGGTATCACATCGTTGGAATGAAAAACCCCGACGCGCCGGACATGACACGGGGCTAATCTCGTGCTGGGTGTCGAGCATCTGATTGCGTTCAACCTTACGCTTTTGGCGGCCATCGCAAGCCCCGGTCCTTCGCTGTTATTTCTGATCCGCACCACCATGGCCGAAGGGCGCAGCGCGGGCATCGCGGCGGCTTTCGGGCTCGGCTTGATGGCCGCACTTTGGACGGCAGCGGCGCTTCTTGGGCTGGATGCGCTCTTTACGCTTTTCCCTTGGGCGTACTTGGCGCTGAAAACTGTTGGGGCCGCCTATTTGATCTGGGTGGCTGTCCAGATGTGGCGGACTGCGCGTGAACCCTTGAAAGACGGCGCCAGAACCGCCCATTCAAGGTATTTCCGTCAAGGCATGTTGATCAATCTCGGAAATCCGAAATCCGTGCTGTTTTCGGCCGCTGTGATCCTTGTGATCTTTCCGGCGGAATTAACTGCAACTTATAAGGTATTGATTTTTAGCAATCATCTTCTGGTCGAACTTATTGTTCAACCAACCCTTGCGATCCTTTTGTCGACTGAAGTTATTCGGTGTCGTTATCTCAACGCGAAAGCCATCACCGACCGTTTGGCCGCCGGGGTTTTAGGAGCGCTTGGCGTCCGCCTTTTGATCGATCGCTAAGGCGATGGTTCGAACAGTATGATCCCGCAATCCCCATTGGCGCGCAGCAGGGCTGCGTTCTGCGCCCTTGCGGCCGCCCTGTTTCTGATTGCCACTGATCGTACTTTGGCCAACCAGGATTTATCACCGCTTTACCTGTTCATCCCGGCCATCGCCGTTGTTGCCACCGGGCAGGTCCAGGCGCGCGAAGCTCTTGTGCGCGCCGGGTTCTGCGTTGCACTTGTCATTTTAACCGTTGTCATCACGAACCTTGCCCAAGGGCGCGATATGCCGCGCGTTCCGGATGTGGGCCTGTTGATCTATGCCCTAAGCGGTATTTTCGCGCTGTATCTTTTCGTGATCGTCATTACATCGATCCTTATCCGCCAGATTTGGCCCGCGAGCGACCACTGGACCCGGTAAGGCGCGCAAGTTAAGACGTGCCCGAGCGAAAAAGGAAACCGCGATGAACGACCGTCTGCCGCATGAAAAAGGCTTCCACGTCTCTTGGGACCAAATCCACCGTGACGCGCGCGCTTTGGCTTGGCGTCTTGACGGGCGCGGTCCGGATGACGGGCATTGGAAGGCAATTGTCGCAATCACACGGGGCGGCATGGCGCCGGCAATGATTGTGGCCCGCGAACTGGACGTCCGCACGGTCGATACGATCAGCGTCAAAAGTTACGACAATCAAAGCCAAACTGACGCCGAAGTTCTGAAGCACCCCGATAAAGTCATGATGGGCGATGGCACCGGTATTCTGGTGGTCGACGATCTGGTCGACAGCGGCAAAACCCTTGAACTGGTGCGCGAGCATTATCCGAACGCCCATTTTGCAACGGTCTATGCCAAGCCCAAAGGCGAACCACAGGTCGATACGTTTATCACCGGCGTCAGTCAGGACACGTGGATTTTCTTTCCATGGGACATGGCGCTGCAATATGTTGAGCCATATCGCGGCACGGACTAACCGACGCTGGCACGGTAATTTTATCCCCATCCCAAGGCGCAGCCCCTTGCCCTGCCACTGGGGCTCGGGTACGACATCGCGATCCAATTCAAAAGGCGACAGACCATGGCATCGAGCAAGGGTAAAAGCTTCATCACATTTGCGATCCTGGGCCTTCTTATCTTGGCGCTTGCCGGGTTCGGCGTGACCGAATTTGGCGGATCGGTGAGATCGGTTGTAACCGTTGGCAAAGCCGAAGTGGAAACCGTCGATTACCAACGCGCCATCCAAGCCCAGTTGCAGCAATTGCAGCAGCGCACGGGTCAGCCGATTACGTTCCAACAAGCACGCGCATTTGGCGTCGATCAAATCGCATTGGGTCAGTTGATCACGGCAGCCGCGCTTGAAGACGAAGCCGCTTCAATCGGATTGTCGGTCGGCGATACGGTTGTCGGCGAACGCATCCAGCAATCGGGCGGATTTCGAAATGCCTCGGGCGAATTTGATCGCGCGATCTATGAAGCTTCGCTTCGGCAAAACGGATCAAATTCGGGCGAATTCGAAGACCGGATGCGCAGCGATATTGCCGAAGGTTTGTTGCAAAGCGCTGTTTCGGCTGGGGTGCGCACGTCGGACGTCTATATCGACACGTTGTACAATTATGCCCGCGAAACCCGCGATGTGTCGTGGTTGCGCCTTGGTGCGAGCGATCTGACGACACCGATTGGCGATCCAACAAACAGCGAACTTACAGCCTATCACACCGAAAACGCCGAAGCGTTCACCCGCCCTGAAACCAAACGCATCCGCTATGCCTTGCTGACAACAGATATGCTGGTCGATCAGATCGAGGTTGAAGAACCGGTTCTGCGCGCCGCTTATGACGCCCGGATCACCGAGTTTGTTCAACCTGAACGCCGCCTGGTCGAACGACTTGTGTTCCTGTCCGATGAGCAGGCAACCGAGGCCAAGGCCCGCTTGGATGCCGAGGAGTTGACGTTTGATGAACTGGTCGAAGAACGCGGGCTAACCCTTGCGGCAATCGATCTTGGCGATTTACCCGAAGACGAATTGGGCGCTGCCGCGGCGGACATTTTCGCACTGGCCGAACCCGGCGTTGTCGGACCGCTGCCGTCCGATCTGGGCCCTGCCCTTTATCGCATGAACGGCATTTTGGCCGCGCGCGAGACCACATTTGACGACGCCCGCGAACAGCTTCGCGATGCCGCCGCACAGGATCGCGCAAGACGTTTGATCCTTGACACACAAACCCAGGTTGCCGATTTGCTGGCCGGTGGTGCGGATGTGACTGTTTTGGCCGAACGCACCGAAATGATCGAAGAAAGCATCGAATGGAACGTCGAAACCGTTGATGGCATCAGCGCTGAACCGGCATTCCGAACTGCGGTATCCGCGGCACAGCCCGGTGATTTTGCCGAAGTGACGCAACTGGCCAACGGCATCGCCGTGATCGTTGTGGATGAAGTTCTTGACCCCGCACTTCGCCCCTTGGACGACATTCGCGCCGAGGTTACTGAAGCCTGGACGTCTGCGGCGACCGAAGACGCACTGGTGATCCAGGCAGAAGGAATGGCCGAGCAAATTCGCCGCGACAGTGAATTTCTTGAACTTGGAATTTTACCCGAGACAACAACGGGCATGACGCGCACAGATTTCACCGAAGGCACACCGCCCGATTTCAGCACAGCCGCTTTTGAAATGGAAGAAGGCGACATGCGCGTCCTGTCGGCAGATGGCGACGCATGGCTTATACGCGTCAATACAATCACGAAGCCGGACGCAACCGCCCCTGCGGCCGCAGCAGAGCGCGAGCAGTTCGCAGACCAAACTGCCTCGGAACTCGCAAACGGTATCTCGACGGCTTATAGCCAAGCGCTGATCGATGAGGCGGGTTTTGAAGTGAACCAAACCGCGATCAACGCCGTTCACAGCCACCTGCCCTAATGGCGCTGGAACCCGCATACGACGCCTTCGCCGCCGGGTATGATCGGGGCGAAAACCAACTGGTTTACACACGTCTGGCCGCAGATCTGGACACGCCGGTTTCCCTGATGCTGCGGCTGACGGGGGCCCGGTCGGATACATTTTTGCTGGAAAGCGTTACGGGTGGTGAAGTTCGTGGGCGCTATTCGATCATCGGTATGAAGCCCGATCTGATTTGGGAATGCCGGGGCAAAACCGCGCGGCTAAATCGCCAGGCCCGGTTTGACCGCGATGCTTTTGTCGATGAAACCAGCGATCCCCTTACATCCCTGCGCGCCCTGATCGATGAAAGCCGGATCGACTTGCCGGGCGATCTGCCTGCGGCGGCAGCCGGGCTGTTCGGATACCTTGGCTATGACATGATCCGGCTGGTCGAACACCTGCCCAACATCAACCCCGATCCTATAGGCCTGCCCGACGCCGTGTTGATCCGCCCGTCGGTGGTTGCCGTTTTGGACGGCGTCAAAGGCGAAGTGATCGTGGTGTCGCCCGCTTGGGCGGCTTCGGGCCTGTCAGCGCGCGCGGCCTATGCTCAAGCCGCCGAACGCGTGATGGACGCGGTGCGTGATCTGGATCGTCCGTTGCCCGCCACGGAACGGGATTTCGGCGAAGACGTCGAAGTCGAAGACCCGGTGTCGAATTTCGCCAAAGACGATTACAAAGCCGCCGTGGAAAAAGCGCGCGACTACATCGCGGCTGGCGACATCTTTCAGGTGGTTCCCTCGCAGCGATGGGCGCAAAAATTTCCGCTGCCGCCGTTCTCGCTTTATCGCTCGCTCAGGCGCACAAATCCGTCGCCGTTCATGTTTCACTTCGACTTCGATGGCTTTCAGGTGATCGGCGCCAGCCCCGAAATCCTTGTCCGCGCCTTTGACGGCGAAGTCACCATTCGCCCAATCGCCGGAACCCGCCCGCGCGGCGCCACGCCTGACGAAGACCGCGCTTTTGAGGCCGATTTGCTGGCCGACGAAAAAGAACGCGCCGAACATTTAATGCTGCTGGATCTAGGGCGAAATGACGTGGGTCGCGTTGCCAAAATCGGCACGGTTCATCCAACCGAAGAATTCATCATCGAACGCTACAGCCATGTGATGCACATCGTTTCGAACGTTGTGGGCGAACTATCCGACGATCACGATGCGCTTTCGGCCCTTCTTGCAGGCCTGCCTGCGGGCACGGTTTCCGGCGCTCCCAAAGTACGCGCAATGGAGATCATCGACGAACTTGAACCCGAAAAACGCGGTGTTTACGGCGGCGGGGTTGGCTATTTTTCAGCCGGTGGCGACATGGACATGTGTATCGCCTTGCGCACTGCGGTTTTGAAAGACGAATGCCTTTACGTGCAAGCTGGCGGCGGTGTGGTCTGGGACAGCGACCCCGAAGCCGAATGGCAGGAAACCGTCAATAAATCGAGCGCCTTGCGCAAAGCCGCACAAGATGCTGGCCGGTTCGAAAAGGGCGGAAACTGACCGGCGCAACAGCGCGGGAACAGAGTTTGCTGACCCCATTTACCCAACCGCTCTTCTCAGCCAAAATGCGCGTCGCAACGTGCAGGGGAGGGCACAATGGGCCGGCAATGTATAATCTTGATCCACGGGCGCAGCATTAAGCCCGCCAAAAAACCCTTCGCGGCCATGCAAAAACGCGCCTTGTTGGAAGGCTTGGACCGCTATTCACCGGCCAAAGCCACCAAAGTGCGTTCGGGTAAAGTGAAGTTTGAGACGGTTTATTTCGGCGACATCAACAACGACATCATGTGCGCCAGCTCTTCGAAAATCAGCGCCAGGTTGACGGCCAAGGATCCGGATGCAGGCGGTGCCCATTGTCTGCCCCACGCCCCCATCGACGCGGCGCTGGATGAATTGTTCAAGATCAAGACGTTTAACAAAGCGGCGTATTACAAAGTGCTGCGCAACAACCGGGACAATCGCTTTCTGGATGACGCCGCGCGCGCTGTCTCGACGCTTGCGGCGCTTACGACGCTCAGCACCTTGAACGTGGCCGCGATCACCTATGCTACCGCCGATATGGGCGCTTACCTGACCGACCACACCATCGGGTCTACAATCCGCGAACGCCTGCAAACCCCTCTTAGGCGTGCATTGCTAAGGGGCGACGACATCTGCCTGATCTCGCATTCCATGGGTTGTATGGTGGCCTATGACGTGCTGTGGAAGTTTTCCCGCCTGAGCGAGTACCGCAAGATTAAAGACAGCGGCAACAGAGTGACGAACTGGCTGACCCTTGGATGCCCCCTTGGCGAAGCAGGTGTGAAAGCCAACCTCTTGGACGCAAGGGCATATGGGCACCGCTCGCGCACAGACAAACATCCGGACAAGATCATTGGCACATGGAACAATGTTGCGGCCAAAGACGACTTCATCAGTCACGACGCCACCATGCGCGGTGATTACCGGGATATGCACAAGTTTGGCATGCTCGATGATATCCGGGATCGGAAAATCTATAATTGCTATGCGCAGGGCGGCAAATCGAACCCGCACAAGCTTTATGGTTATCTGGCAAACCCGGCCTGTGCGAGCCTTGTGGCAGACTGGATCAAGTAAGCGTCCATAAGTCGCCCTTCCACGGCCTTTACCCCGCCGCACCCAATCCCTATATCTTTAGTCAAGAATTAAAGGGTGACCCATGACCGCCGAGACTTCAAATCCCCTGGAAGGCGCGCCGCTGATCAAGCCGTCGTCAACAGACCATCCGATGTACGACACGGTGGTTGAAGCCTGCCGGTCTGTCTACGACCCTGAAATCCCAGTGAATATCTATGATCTGGGGTTGGTCTATACGATCGAAATAGACGCCGAAGGTGCGGTTGGCATCATCATGACCCTGACGGCGCCCGGTTGCCCTGTCGCAGGCGAAATGCCCGGCTGGCTGGCCGAAGCCGTTGAGCCCCTGCCCGGCATCAAGCAAGTCGACGTCGAACTCACATGGGAACCACCCTGGGGCATGGACATGATGTCCGACGAAGCCCGCCTGGAATTGGGCTTTATGTGAAGCGTACGCACCCTAATTGGGGTGCGGATGAGTATATGCAACCTAAAATGGTTGCATATTATGTATCGCAACCTATATTGGTTGCGTAATGAGCCAAAACACACGCAAAATAGCCGTCATCACCGGCGATCTGGTCGGTTCCACGGAATTGGGGCCTGAGAAAATCGAACGCGCTTTCGCAGCGCTGTCCGATTGCGCAGACGCCCAGGCCGATTGGCATGGAGCGTCGTTACATTTCACACGACACCGCGGCGATGGGTGGCAAGTGGCTCTGGCGAAACCCGAGATGGCGTTGCGGTCTGCATTGGCGTTCCGGGCGGCACTGCGCGCTGAAGGAGCCGAGTTCGACAGTTATATGGGGATCGCAGAGGGCGAAGTTGAGGGCGAGGTTGGATCGGATTTAAACAGTGAAGCCAGCGTTGTTTTCACGCACTCCGGCTGGGCCGCGGACGCTGCCAAAAAAATGAACCGACAAAAACTCGTCCTTTCTTATGGCGAAGCGCTTTACGCCGCTGCCGTGCTGGTCGATGAAATATCTCAAGGTTGGACACCGACCCAAGCGCAAACAATTCTTGCAGCAATTCACCCAACAGAAAAACCTAACTACACAAAAATCGCAGAAGATCTGGGGAAGTCACGTCAAGCAGTCACGAAATCACTTGAAGCCTCATCTTACGAAGCCATTTTAACAGCGCTTCAATTCATAGAAATATAACCCGATGCTTGAAACCTTCGCCGCCCTCCTCCTCGCCCATGTCGTCGCTGATTTCCTGTTGCAAACCAAAGGCATGGTCGCGCGTAAGAAGGAACCACATGTCCTTCTCCTCCATGCAGCAATCGTCCTTGTCACCGCATATGCCGCTTTGGGTCGTATCGATGTGTGGGAACCCGCCGCACTCACCGCTGCACATCTGATCATCGATGCCATCAAGGTCCATGCCCTGCCCGACAAGCTCTGGGCTTTCCTGACCGACCAAACTGCCCATCTGATCACAATCATCGTCACAGCGAATTACGCGCCCGCGCTTTTTGCGGGCGGACTTTGGGGCAACGTAGATTGGCTGCCCGAAGCGATGATCCTAAGCGCGGGCTTTATTGCGGCGACCGTCGCGGGTGGCCACACCGTTGCCTATCTGGTCGCCCAATGGGACGACGATGTCTCGCCGCCCGAAGGCCTGCCAAACGCCGGGCGCATGATCGGCCACTTGGAACGCAGCATTATTTTTATGCTGATTCTTGCCGGTCAGCCCGCAGGCATCGGTTTTTTGATCGCCGCCAAATCCGTTTTGCGCTTTGACACCAAACGCGAACAAAGCGTTAGCGAATATGTCATCGTGGGCACGTTGGCTTCGTTTGGCTGGGCGATGGCGATCAGTTGGTCCGTGGTGAAGATCGCCGGGTTGATGTAAGTTTCATACAGAACAAAGATCCTGTACGCCTCAGGCCTTGGAAAACGCGACCGAAAGCCCTATTTTTACACCATGTTCAGTATTCCCGGCAAACAAGCCGTCACCATAACCCCCAAAGCGGTCGCTCAGATCGCCAAACTGATGGACCGCGAAGGCCACAAGGGCCTGCGTATTGGCGTCAAAAAAGGCGGCTGTGCGGGCATGGAATACACCATGGATTATGCGGATGACGTTGATCCCATGGACGAAGTTGTTGAACAGGGCGGCGCGCGAGTGATGATCGCGCCCATGGCACAGATGTTCCTTTTTGGCACTGAAATCGACTATGAAACCTCGCTTCTGGAATCGGGCTTCAAGTTCAACAACCCGAACGTGGAAGACGCCTGTGGCTGTGGCGAATCGATAAAGTTCAAAGACATCGACGAGCTGACCGCAGAAAACGACGCCAAATCTGACATCCCGACGCTCTAACTCAAATTTGCGTTTCTTGCTGGCCTCGGAATGCCGGCGTGAGGTGATCCAGCGGATCAAGATTTGCAGCAAACCTCCTTTTTGTTGATTCCGTCCTGTAGCCGAAAAAATATAGATGCCAGCATGAAACCTGCTGGATGAAGCAGCCGGTACATCCCATTGGTGACCAATGCTGCGCCGTGAACTAAGGCCTGTTTTGACTGCTACAGTGCTTGCCAGCCCAAATAAAAGATCGTCGGACATATCGACCAATTCGTGGTGATTGCCGTTGAAAGCCCCCCTGATTGAGTTGAGTCACCAAAATTGGGAGGAAAAAATGAAACCAATCACAACCCTGATTGCAGCTGCGGTCATGACACTTGGGTCTTTTGGAGCCGCCATGTCGCAAGACTTGCCACCGCTCGTTCCGCAACCAAGTCCACAACAAGTCGTAGATGAACACTTAGATGCGCTGAACAAGTGCGATTGGGATCGTCTCATGGCGCAGTACCCACCTGAAGTGATGATCATCATTGCGGATGGCGTTTCGTTCCGCGGCCGCGAGGCTGTAGGCGAGCTATTTGCGGGATTTTGCAAATCGAAAGCGGATGGGGGGTTGAACGGACTTCAATTCACCACCTTGGAAACCTTTACCGTCGAAGGCACACTTAACGTTATCTGGGAGGCGGATGCTGAATTTCTTGCAGAACCCTACAAAGGGGCGGACGCTTACGTGACGAAGGACGGTTTCATGTATGCGCAGGTAACGACCTTTGATGGATCGAAGCTGAAGTTCAAAGAGTAAGAGCTAAAATGAGCCAACTCGCACGTCCGCCGCGAGTTGGCTTTCTCCATTAACGAACGTTTGCGAGGCTTCTAGCGGGGACCGCTTGGTCCCGCACAAACGTCATTCGGTACTCTCTTCAGGCAATTTAAACATGCAGAAACCGTCGGATGTCGGCTTGGAGCCCATATGTATGTACCGGCTGCTGTTCGCAATGCCTTTATGCATGTCTTCTGGAAGTCGCAAATATGTATCCGGCCTTCTGATCGGCTTGCTTTGTTGCCGTGGCCCTGTTGGGAATACGCCCGCGCCGTTGTCTCAT
>CALKXV010000020.1 GCA_938005545.1 uncultured Paracoccaceae bacterium | reverse complement strand
GCGCCAAAGGCGCGGCCCCCCTCTCGCGACGGCGAAGCCGGCGCAACATTTCTTTGTTCAGGCGTCTAGCTGCGCAAAATCGAACGCCCGGCATAGATCGCGGTGTCGTCCAAAGCTTCGTCAATGCGGATCAACTGGTTGTACTTGGCCAACCGGTCAGACCGCGCAAGCGAGCCCGTTTTGATCTGCCCACAGTTTGTTGCAACAGCCAAATCGGCAATCGTTGCATCTTCGGTTTCGCCTGAGCGATGCGACATCACAGATGTGAACTGCGCGCGGTGCGCCATGTTTACCGCAGCCAGAGTTTCAGAGAGCGTTCCGATCTGGTTCACCTTCACCAAAAGCGAGTTCGCGGCCTTCTCTTCGATGCCGCGCGACAGACGCTCGGGGTTGGTGACGAACAGATCGTCGCCGACAAGCTGAACCTTGTCGCCCAACTCTGCGGTCAAGGCTTTCCAGCCATCCCAGTCATCTTCGTCGCATCCATCTTCAATCGACAAAATGGGATAATCGGCGCAAAGGGCGGCCAGATACGCCACGTTTTCGTCCGACGACAGCGATTTGCTTTCGCCCGCCATCTCGTACTTGCCGTCCTTGAAATACTCAGACGCGGCACAATCCAGCGCCAGCATAATGTCATCGCCGGGCTTGTAGCCCGCCATTTCAACGGCCTTCAGGATGAAATCCAAAGCATCGCGTGTCGATGACAGATTGGGTGCAAACCCGCCTTCATCACCGATCCCTGTCGACAGGCCTGCGCCAGACAGTTCCTTTTTCAACGTGTGGAAAATCTCGGAGCCCATGCGCACCGCTTCACGGATGTTTTCCGCGCTGACCGGCATGATCATGAATTCCTGAATGTCGATGGGGTTATCGGCGTGTTCGCCACCGTTGATGATGTTCATCATCGGAACCGGCAAAACCCGCGCCGCTGTGCCACCCACATAGCGATAAAGCGGCTGGCCGGTAAATTCCGCCGCCGCTTTTGCCGTGGCCAGAGACACACCAAGGATCGCGTTCGCACCCAGGCGGCTTTTGTTGTCGGTCCCGTCCAATTCGATCATTGCGCCGTCGATGGCTTCTTGTTCGGTTGCATCAAACCCCAACAAGGCTTCGGCAATATCGCCGTTCACGGCTTCGACCGCATCCAGAACGCCCTTGCCCAGATAGCGGGACTTGTCGCCATCGCGTTTTTCAACGGCTTCATAGGCGCCGGTTGATGCGCCCGAAGGCACAGCCGCGCGGCCCATGGTGCCGTCTTCAAGGGTCACATCGACTTCAACGGTTGGATTGCCCCGGCTGTCCAGGATTTCGCGGGCGTGAATGTCGAGTATTGTACTCATCTGGAAAGGTCCTTTTGCGGTTCACGCGGTCTATAGCAGCCGAACGTGACAAGTAAAACGCCACCCGCCAATTCACGCTTGTCCGGAAGGCTTTTCCAATTTCCACCAGTTGCCCGGCAAATTGATTGGACGCAATTCGGGAAACGATCATTTAAGGTCTGCTTATTTTATCGTCAGGTATGAAGCGTGTTATCCTTTAAGATCAATTTTTTAAGCAACCGCCCCAAGACTGAACTGCTCTTGCCACAGTGCCGCCCCAATTAGCAGTGCTTATTAACACATCGTTAACCACGACACTCGAGCCACTCACTCGATGGGACACCTAACTCGCTTACTGGGTCTTCTCGCTTGCGGGAAGATGGGATGAGAATTCGGGGTTCGCCAAACGCTCACACACATTTGGCGAACCCTGAATTTCATACACCCGAGGTCTTGGCCAATTGTCGTTCCCGTAAAAACGTGTAAACGCCCGAGCCCACAATCAGCCCCGCACCAACCCATGTCAGCACATCCGGCACTTCGTCGAAGACCACATAAGCGATGATTAAGGCGAAGACGATCCGCGAATACCGAAATGGGGCGACCACCGCGATCTCGCCGACCCGCATCGCCGTTGTCATTGTCCAAAGCGCGGCAGAGACCGCCGCGACCAGCCACAAATAGTAAATCCCCGTCAAAAACCCGATCGGTTCCCAGCCACCTTGCATCATCATGATGGCCCATCCGGCAAGGATCATCGGCGGCATGGACCAAGCCACGGCAAAGGCCGTCGAAATCAGGCCCGGCAAGCGGCGGCTGGCCAGATCGCGGACGGCCAATCCAAAGATGTAAACGATGACCCAAAGCAGGTTCGGATCAAACGCCCCGACGCCCGGTCTGAGGATGATCAGCACACCCAGCAATCCAATGCCAATGGCCGCCCATCTGCGCCACCCGACCGTTTCGCCCAGGAAAAGCGCCGCCCCCATGACGACCGCGAGGGGTTGCGCCTGTGCAAGCGCCATCACCGTCGCCAAAGGGGCCAGCCCAAGGGCGAAGACAATCCCGATTGAGCCCGAGGCTTCGCCGAAGGTTCGCACAAGCAACGCCGGGTTCAGTGCGTCCCGCGACCACAGCGAACGTCCTTCGGCTACCAGCAAAAACCAATAGATAAGGAACGTCAGGATCGAGCTGACCATAACGATCTGCCCGGCGGTTTGCGACGCACTCAATAGCTTTACGAACGCATCGACAGCGGCAAAAAACGCCATGGCCGCAACCACCAAAAGGATGGCGCGGCCATTGCTTTGTTTGGGCGCTTGAAAGACTGCGCCCGTACCGCTCAACGCTCGACCGAGACGTCTTGCATCATGTCAGGCGCGCCAACGACGGAACCGTTCGGTCCTGTCCCAAGCTTGATCCCATCGACAATATCCATGCCTTCAACCACGCGACCAACGACTGTGTACTGGCCGTTCAGGAAATGGCCTTCGTCGAACATGATAAAGAACTGGCTGTTTGCGGAATTCGGGTTCTGCGCACGCGCCATCCCGACAACGCCGCGGTCATAGGGCACATCCGAGAACTCGGCGGGCAGATCGGGTTGATCCGAACCACCCTGCCCGGCACGGGCTGTGTCACCGTCTGATTTGCCAAACTGCACATCGCCGGTTTGCGCCATGAAGCCTTCGATCACCCGGTGGAAAACAACGCCGTTATAAGCGCCTGCTTCTGCCAGCGACGTGATCCGTTCGACGTGTTGGGGGGCGATGTCTTCGAACAGGTCGATGACAACGCGACCGTTAGAGGCACCTGCAACGTCGATCACAAGGTTGGGACCGGGCCCGTCTTCCTGGGCGAAGGCCGGGGCGATGGTTGTTGCAGTCGCCAGGACAGCCGCAAGAATGACATTACGCATCAGATGCCACCTTTACGCTGACCATCCGGTCTGGGTTCATCGGTGGTTCGCCGCGTGCAATTGCATCGACGTGATCCATGCCCGATACCACACGCCCGTAAACGGTGTATTGGTTGTTCAGGAAATGGTTGTCGGAAAAGTTGATAAAGAACTGGCTGTTGGCTGAATCCGGGCTGGAACTGCGCGCTGCGCCCAAAGTTCCGCGATCATGCGGCAGGCTGGAAAACTCGGCCGGCAGGTCTGGCAGACTTGAGCCACCTGTGCCCGCGCGACGGATGTTCATGTCTTCGCCGAAAACGCCATGCTCGACGTCACCGGTTTGCGCCATGAAACCATCAATGACGCGATGGAACACCACACCGTCATAGGCACCGGACCGGGCCAGCTCTTTCATGCGTTCGGCATGCTTTGGAGCGATATCGCTCATCAGTTCAATGGCAACAGTGCCGTCTTTCAATTCGATCAGGATAGTATCGTCCGGTTTTTCATAGTCGGCCATGTGGCCCTCCGTTATTTTTAGCGTGTTGCGCGGACCCTACTTTGTGCCCCGCTTGAGGGAAACCCCAAGTCCTTTGATCGGCGGTCAAATTCCACCTGAACCCGAAACCGGTTGACCTTCTTGTGATCTGGCGTAGTCAAAGCCCGCAGCCGATGGAGATGTGACATGGCCTGGAAAACGCTCGACGATATTGATCTGGACGGCAAGGTGGTGCTGACCCGTGTCGACCTGAACGTGCCAATGGAAGACGGTGCGGTCACGGATGCAACCCGGATCGAACGCATAAAACCAACCGTGCACGACATTCTGAACGCGGGCGGCAAGCCGGTGTTGATGGCACATTTCGGACGCCCCAAAGGTGCGGTCGCGCCCGAGATGTCATTGGGTCTGATCCGCGAAACGGTTGAAACCGTGTTGGGTGTGCCTGTCGATTTCGCAGAAGACTGTATCGGAGTTCCCGCAAAAACCGCTGTGGCGTCGCTTGAAAAGGGTCGCGTGCTTTTGTTGGAGAACACGCGTTTTCACGCGGGCGAAGAAAGCAATGACGCGATGTTTGCCGCCTCGCTCGCCGCTTTGGGTGATGTTTATGTGAATGACGCTTTTTCTGCCGCGCACCGTGCACATGCCTCAACCGAAGCATTGGCGCGTTTGCGCGTGCCCGCCGCCGGTCGGTTGATGGAAGCGGAATTGAAAGCATTGGAGGCCGCTTTGTCAGAGCCCGAACGCCCGCTGGTGGCTGTTGTGGGCGGGGCGAAGGTGTCGACCAAGCTGGACTTGCTGGGCAATCTGGTGCGCAAGGTGAATACCCTGGTGATCGGCGGCGGCATGGCAAACACGTTTCTGGCCGCCAAGGGGATCGACGTGGGTAAATCGCTGGCCGAACACGATATGGCAGATACCGCCCGCGAGATTATGGCCAAGGCCGAAGAAGCGGCCTGCCATATACTTTTGCCAAGCGATGTGGTCTGTGCGCGTGAATTTGCAGCGGGCGCCGAAAACATCACCGTTGCCGCCGATGCCTGCCCGTCCGATCATATGATCCTGGACGCAGGCCCCGAAACGGTTGCCCGCATCGCCGAGGTTTTTCAGGCAGCTAAAACATTGATTTGGAACGGGCCTTTGGGCGCTTTCGAAATCGATCCGTTTGATGCCGCAACGATGGCGGCTGCCGCACAGGCGGCTGAACTGACCAAGGCAGGCGGGTTGATATCTGTGGCCGGTGGCGGGGATACGGTTGCGGCCCTTAATCAGGCCGGGGTTGCGGGCGATTTCACCTATATTTCCTCGGCTGGCGGGGCCTTTTTGGAGTGGATGGAAGGCAAGACGCTTCCTGGTGTGGCTGCTTTGGATCAAAGCTAGTGTTTGCGCCGACTGCGTCGTCGCCGGTGGCGAGGGGGTTTCACCCCCTCGCGCTCCTCCGCAAAAAATTCCCAAAATCACGTCACTATGTGTGGCCCCACAGGATCAACGGGGTAGCAATCTCAACATGTTAGCGGCACCATAATTGACAGACCGTCTTGTGTCCCTCAGACGGGGCACAAGGGCTATTTTGATAGAGGGTTATGATGACCAACGGTAAACACGCTGACCAGATGCGGTCTGGCAAAGGATTTGTAGCAGCACTGGATCAATCGGGTGGTTCAACGCCTAAGGCACTGAAACTATACGGAATTGACGAAGATCGATATAGTTCGGACGCCGAAATGTTCGATTTGATCCATGCCATGCGCGCCCGGATCGCCAGCGCAGCTGCATTTACAGGCGACAAGGTTATCGGCGCGATCCTGTTCGAAATGACCATGGACCGCGAATTCGACGGCAAACCAACGGCGGCTTATCTTTGGGAAGACCGCGGCGTTGTGCCGTTTTTGAAGTGCGACAAGGGCCTGATGGACGAGGCCGACGGCGCGCAGTTGATGAAGCCTATGGGCGATCTTGACGGGCTGTTGTCCCGCGCCAGTTCGCTGGGCGTGTTCGGCACCAAGATGCGATCGACCATCAACGCGGCAAATGCAACGGGCATTGCCGCCAATGTGGCGCAGCAGTTTGAGATTGGTCGCCAAATTTTAGGCCACGGCTTGATGCCGATGCTTGAACCCGAAGTGAACATCACAATTGCCGACAAAGCAGAAGCCGAGGCGATCTTGCGCGACGAATTGATGACGCATCTGGACGCCATGGATCAGGAAGTCATGCTGAAGCTTTCGCTGCCGTCGGAAGCGAACTTTTATGCCGATTGCATTGCACATAAAAACTGCATGCGGGTTGTGGCCTTGTCTGGCGGATATTCGCGGCAAGATGCGAATGCGAAACTGACCCAGAACAATGGCATGATCGCCAGCTTTAGCCGGGCTTTGACAGAAGGCTTAAACGACGCGCAGTCGGACGATGAATTCAATGCGATGATCGCGCAAACGATTGACAGCATTTACAACGCGTCGATCACCTAGGCATCTGGCTTGGCCCGGAACATCCGGGCCGGGCCGTCTTGCACCGCTCAGCGCGTCCTGCACCAAAAAGAAGTCCGCCCATTTCCGGTCTTCGCCAGACAAGTAAGACAACGTTTCGTCCACAGACACCCGGCGCACCCGGGCTTTGGTCGCACCGATACTGTATATATATTCGAATTTACGCAGCACGGCTTCGAAGTTTTTCATTTCGAAATCCGGTTTTGGAATGCGCCAGCCTTCAAAAAGGCAAGATCCACTCGGCGGACTGTCATCGTTCAGATACATCTGCAAAGACACGCAAGACCGTTGCGCAAATGCGATTTCCGTCCGGTCCATTGGCGGCTCACCCATAGAGTTTGCCCTCAGCGGCGCGCGGGGATTGGGAAAAAACACCACGTGGCGAAACCGGCGCACGTTGGACTTTATCAACTGTTTCGCCACATTCTTCGGCAATTTGCTGCCGCGGCATCAAAAACTCTTTGCGCTTGGCTATGTCCTTGTGCCACTTAATGACGAAAGCGCCCCGTTAGAGGGTGCCAAAGGGGCAGTGATGACTTCATCTTATCGACCGGGGATCAAACGTCCGGGACTTGGCGTTTTTGCTTATTTTGCGTGTATGTTTTCGCTGGGTATCTATTTTATGTTTGCCAGCGTTCAAGGCGATTTCGGGCTGTTCCGGCGGGTTCAGATCGAGGCCGAAGTCGTAACCCTGGAAGCCGAACGGGATCGTTTGTCCGACGAAGTTGCGGCTCTTGAGAACAAGACCCGCCGCCTCTCGGATACATTTCTCGATCTTGATTTGCTAGACAGCCAAGCGCGCGACGTGTTGGGATTGATCCGCACCGACGAAATCGTCCTGAATTAAACGCCTTCCCCAGGGTTGCAAGATGCGCATGCCAGCTCCGCAGGGCTGCGACGTCTTTGCTCGTGCAATTTGCCCAAGGCTGGTGTAATAGATTGTTTAACGTTGAACTATCTATCTACCACTCGGAGGACAGTGCGGATGGCCGCCAAGCGCGCAACCAAGAAGCAGACCGCTTCAAAAGACGAATTACTCCGATATTACAAAGACATGCTGTTGATCCGCCGGTTCGAAGAAAAAGCTGGCCAATTGTATGGCATGGGGCTGATCGGTGGGTTCTGTCACCTTTATATTGGTCAGGAAGCGGTTGTTGTGGGGCTGGAAGCCAACACAAAAGAAAACGACAAACGCATCACAACCTACCGCGATCACGGCCATATGTTGGCCTGCGGCATGACCCCAAACGGCGTTATGGCCGAATTGACAGGGCGAAAGGACGGCTATTCCAAAGGGAAAGGCGGTTCGATGCACATGTTCTCGAAGGACGCGCATTTCTATGGGGGCCATGGGATCGTGGGCGCGAATGTGCCCCTTGGCGCGGGTCTTGCGTTTTCTGACAAGTATAAAGGCAACGACAACGTCACATTTACCTACTTTGGGGACGGTGCGGCCAACCAAGGCCAAGTATATGAGACCTATAACATGGCTCAATTATGGGAGCTGCCCGTCGTTTTCGTGATTGAAAACAACCAATACGCCATGGGCACAAGCGTTCAACGTGCAACCAAATCTCCTTCACTTTGGGAACGCGGGGCGGCTTACGGCATCAAAGGCGAAGCGGTTGATGGTATGGACGTTCTGGAGGTGCGCGACGCGGGCGCACGCGCGGTTAAACACTGTCGTTCGGGCAAAGGCCCTTATATCTTAGAGGTCAATACCTACCGTTATCGCGGCCATTCCATGTCAGACCCCGCGAAATACAGAACGCGCGACGAAGTGCAAAAGATTCGCGAAGAACGTGACGCGATTGAACAGGTCCGGAAGCGCTTGTTGGCGGCCAAAGTCTCGGAAGACGAATTGAAGTCCATCGACAAAGACATCCGAGACATTGTCAACGCCGCAGCCGAATTTTCAAAAGAAAGCCCGGAACCGGAGTTGTCCGAGCTTTGGACAGACATCACCGTCGACGCGTAAGGAAGAAACCAACATGGCAACCGAAATTCTTATGCCCGCCCTTTCGCCCACAATGGAAGAAGGCACGCTGGCCAAATGGCTGGTCAAAGAAGGTGATACCGTTTCAAGCGGCGACATCATGGCCGAGATTGAAACCGACAAGGCTACGATGGAATTCGAAGCCGTCGATGAAGGTGTCGTTGGCAAGATCCTGATTGCTGAGGGCACCGAGGCCGTGAAGGTCAACACAGCGATTGCGATCCTTGTGGAAGATGGCGAAAGCGCCGACGACGTCGCAACCGCCGCGCCTGCGGCCGCGGTGGCTGAGGCGGCCCCTGTGGCCACCGAAGTCAGCGCGCCCCCGGCTCAGGTTCAAACCGACCGGTCGCCCGACTATCCCGAAGGCACAGAAATGGTCGCAACAACCGTGCGCGAAGCGCTGCGCGACGCCATGGCCGAGGAAATGCGCACCGACGACACAGTTTTCGTCATGGGCGAAGAAGTTGCCGAATACCAAGGCGCTTATAAGATCACCCAAGGTCTGCTCGATGAATTCGGGGCCCGCCGTGTGGTCGACACACCGATCACCGAACATGGGTTTGCAGGCATCGGTGTCGGTGCAAGCTGGGGCGGTCTGAAACCCATCGTGGAATTCATGACCTTCAACTTTGCAATGCAGGCGATTGACCACATCATCAACTCGGCGGCCAAAACGCTCTATATGTCCGGCGGTCAGATGGGCTCGCCCATCGTGTTCCGCGGCCCGAACGGTGCGGCTGCACGCGTGGGTGCGCAACACAGCCAGGATTACGCCGCTTGGTACGCAAGCGTGCCCGGCCTTAAGGTCGTCATGCCCTATTCTGCCGCTGACGCCAAAGGTCTGCTGAAACAAGCGATCCGCGACCCGAACCCTGTGGTCTTTCTCGAAAATGAAATCCTCTATGGTCAAAGCTTCGACGTTCCAAAGTTCGACGATTTCACCATCCCCTTCGGCAAAGCCCGCATCTGGCGCGAAGGTGCCGATGTAACGCTCGTGTCCTGGGGCATCGGCATGACATACACGTTGCAAGCCGCAGATGAGCTGGCGAAAGAAGGCGTGCAGGCCGACGTTATCGATCTGCGCACCTTGCGCCCGCTCGACATGTCCACGGTCATCGAAAGCGTGAAGAAAACCAATCGCTGTGTTCTGATCGAAGAAGCATGGCCCGTTGCCTCCATGGCCGACCACATCAGTGCCGAGATCATGCGCGAAGCCTTTGACTATCTCGACGCGCCTGTCCTCGCCTGCACCGGCAAAGACGTGCCCATGCCCTATGCGGCGAACCTTGAGAAACTGGCCCTAACCTCGGTGAAAGAGGTCATCGATGCGGTCAAAGCCGTCACTTATCGCTAAGGAAAAGCGCCATGCCAACTGAAATTCTGATGCCCGCGCTTTCCCCAACCATGGAAGAAGGTACGCTTGCCAAATGGTTGGTCAAGGAAGGCGATACCGTCTCTTCGGGCGATCTTCTGGCCGAGATTGAAACCGACAAAGCCACAATGGAATTTGAAGCCGTTGACGAAGGTATTGTCGGGAAAATTCTTGTGCCCGAAGGGTCCGAAAATGTGAAGGTCAATGTGGCCATCGCGGTTCTTCTGGAAGACGGCGAAAGCGCTGATGACATTGGTGCAACCGCGGCACCCGCACCCGCTGCGGCAAAGCCTGAAGCGGCGGCTGCCGAAGCGGTCGCCGCACCGGCGACCACTGAGAAAGCCGCTCCCCCTGCCCCGGTCGCCCCATCCGGCGCTCGTGTTTTTGCAACACCTCTTGCCCGCCGCATTGCTGCCGACAAAGGACTGGATCTCAGCGCCATCAAAGGCTCAGGGCCCCATGGGCGTATCGTAAAAGCCGACGTCGAAAATGCGCAACCCGGTGCCAAGCCCGCCGCCAGCGCTACGGTGTCTGCCCCGGCAGGCCCCGGCACCGATCAGGTCTTGGCGATGTACCAGGATCGCGACTTCGAAGAAGTTCCGCTCAACGGCATGCGCAAAACAATTGCCGCACGGCTTACAGAGGCCAAGCAAACCATCCCGCATTTCTATCTTCGCCGGGATATCCAGCTTGACGCGCTTTTGAAATTCCGCAGCCAGATCAACAAACAACTCGAAGCACGCGGCGTGAAACTGTCGGTCAATGATTTCGTCATCAAGGCCAGCGCCTTGGCCCTTCAAACTGTGCCTGACGCCAACGCAGTGTGGGCCGGTGATCGGATTTTGAAGCTGGCTCCCTCAGATGTGGCGGTTGCCGTGGCCATCGAAGGCGGGCTGTTCACACCTGTGTTGAAAGACAGCCACCTGAAATCACTCTCGGCGCTATCCACCGAAATGAAAGACCTTGCCAGCCGCGCACGTGACCGCAAGCTTGCACCCCATGAATATCAGGGCGGTAGCTTTGCGATTTCCAACCTCGGCATGATGGGCATCGACAATTTCGACGCCGTCATCAACCCACCCCATGGTTCGATCTTGGCCGTCGGGGCTGGTGTGAAGAAACCAATTGTGACTGAAGATGGCGAACTGGGTATTGCAACCGTGATGTCTGTGACGCTTTCGGTCGACCACCGCGTGATCGACGGCGCTTTGGGCGCTGAGTTCCTTGATGCGATTAAATCCAATCTGGAAAACCCAATCGGTATGCTGGCATGAAAACCCTGATAGGCCTCCTGGCGCTTGCGGTTCTTGCAAATTGCGCCGGGCGAAAGACAACAGCGACCTTCCTGTGCCTCAATGGCCCGGATTTGGCAGTGACATACGTTGATGATTTGGCGATCATTACATTTGTCGAAGGCCGCACGGTGGAATTGCAACGCAGCGATCCGAACGACCCCGACTTTTATTCCGCCCCCGGCATTTCCTGGACAATCACAGGTTTTCGCGCAGGGCGGCTGAATGACGGGCGAAGCAGCCATGGATGCGATCAGGTCGGATAATGCCGGACGAAACATACCTTCTGACAGCCGAAGATATTGCCGCCATGACGGGGCTGGCCAAGACCCACTTTCAAAATCCGAACGCCAAGCGGATCAATAAATCGCTCGGCGATGCGACCGGTCTTACCGGTTTGGGCATTCATCTGATCGAGGTTGAACCCGGCTTTGAAACGACAGAATTCCACGTTCACTATCAAGAAGATGAGGCTGTGTATGTTCTGAACGGAACCGGCGAAGCTGAAATCGGCGAAGACCGCTTGCCCGTAAAGGCAGGTGATTTTCTGGGCTATCGCAAGGGCGGTCTGGCCCACACGATCCACAATACCGGCACTGAAACTTTGCGGTGTCTGGTGATTGGCCAGCGTCTGGATATGGACATTGCCGATTATCCCCGAAAAGCGCAACGCATTTACCGCCCGAATGGCATGGATTGGGATTTGGTCGATCACGATCAGATCGCTCATCCCCTAGCTGGCCAAAAGAAATGAGCGCGGCTTAACGGTATCGTCATCAATCCGCGTTTTATCTTTCCCGGACACGTTAGAACCTCCGGGGCATGATTTTAAGATGAGTGATGACAAATACATTTTCTCGGCCGCTGACATCAAAACGATCAAAGGCGAAGCCAAAACCCATTTCCTGAACGACAATGCACTTCGAATGCAAAAGTCGCTTAGCCGGATGACGGGTTTGACGGAGCTTGATTTCAGTATTTGCGAAGTCGCGCCCGGCAATGAAAGCACCGAACACCACGTGCATTATCATGAGGAAGAATGTTGTTACGTCCTTGAAGGCGAAGCAACCGCGCGGATCGGTGCAGAAAGCAAGACGGTTCAGGCCGGTGACTTCGTGGGTTTCCGCAAAGGCGGGTTGGCGCATTCTTTCAAGAACACAGGTGATGCGCCCTTTATTTACATTTCCGTCGGTCAGTGCCCGAACCACGACGTTTCCGATTACCCTAGACGCGGTAAGCGGTTGTTCCGCAACAAAAACCTAACCTATAATGTGGTTGACCTAACGGTGATCGACAGACCCTTCGGTGCCCGAACCTGATTTTCATCCGAATTGGCCCCGGATCACGCCGGGGCCATTAAGTGTTAAAGCTGATAGTTCGGTGTTGATTGTGACACTGCGATTTCTTCGTCTGACATGTCTTCGCCGATCCCATCGAACAGAGGTGTTGAAAGATACCTCTCGCCTGTGTCCGGCAACATCGTCAAAATGACAGAACCTTCAGGTGCTGTTTCGGCGACTGTCATTGCAACGGCAAAGGTCGATCCACCGGAAATCCCGGTGAATATCCCCTCTTCCGCAGCCAATCGACGCGACCACGCGATCCCGTCCGGGCCAGCGACCGGGATCATTTCGTCATAATATCCATTGTCCATCGCTTCTTGCAGAACCCAAGGGATGAAATCCGGCGTCCAGCCTTGAATGGGGTGTGGTTCCCAATTCGGGTGACCTTCGGTGGCCTGATGCGCATCGTTCCGCGTATTGACGTACCCCGATGAGATAAGTGCCGCATTCGCCGGTTCGGTCAGAATGATCTTGGTATCCGGGCGTTCTTTGCGCAGCACACGCCCCACACCGGAAACCGTTCCGCCGGTTCCATAGCCCGAAACAAAATAATCCAGCTGACCGCCTGCGAAATCTCCCAGAATTTCACGCGCCGTGGTGTTTTCGTGGATGTTCGCATTGTCGGGTGTTTCGAACTGGCTGGCCAGAAACCAACCGTTGGCTTCGGCGAGTTCTTTCGCCTTTTGGTACATCCCGAACCCTTTAGCTGCCCGCGGCGTCAGCACCACTTTGGCCCCAAGAAACCGCATCAAACGGCGACGTTCGATCGAAAACGAATCCGCCATTGTAACGACCAGGGGATAGCCCTTTGCCGCACAGACCATAGCCAAACCGATGCCGGTATTTCCGCTGGTGGCTTCGACCACGGTTTGTCCGGGTTTCAGACGTCCGTCCGCCTCTGCCGCCTCGATGATCGACAACGCAAGACGATCCTTTACAGACCCCGCCGGATTAAACGCCTCGAACTTAACGTAAACGCTCACGTTTTTTGGTGCGATCCGATTGATACGAATGGTCGGCGTGTCGCCCACAGTGTCAAGAACACTGTCATATAACCGACCACGCCCGTTGGTTTGTCGAATTGCCATGGTGACCCCTCCATAAGTTGCATCCAAAGGTTAACAAACTTTGGCGGGTTTGTGCAAAGCGAAGGTCGGTTTATGCAGCGCTAGGTGTCAACGAACCCATTCAGGATTTGATCCATCGAAAGCGCTGGCTGATCACAACCGGCCTCGCCGACAATTTTGGCGGGCACACCGGCAACCGTTTTGCACGGCGGAACTTCCTGCAACACCACAGAGCCAGCCGCGATTCGGCTGCAATTCCCAACCTGAATATTACCCAACACTTTGGCGCCCGCACCGATCAGAACACCGTCGCCGATCTTGGGATGACGGTCGTCATCTTCCTTACCGGTGCCACCCAAGGTGACCGAATGCAGCATCGACACATTGTCGCCGACAACGGCCGTCTCACCGATCACAATCGAATGGGCATGGTCGATCATCAGGCCCTTGCCAATCACGGCATTGGGATGAATATCGATGCCGAAAATTTCGCTGACCCGCGCTTGGATGAAATAGGCCAAATCTGTCCGGCCCTGCTCCCATAACCAATGGCCGATGCGATAGGCCTGAACGGCTTGGAAGCCCTTGAAAAACAACAACGGCTGCATCAATCGATGACAGGCCGGATCACGCTCGAATATTGCAACCAGATCAGCCCGCGCCGCTTCACCCAAAGATGTATCAGACCCATAAGCCTGCTCGGAAATTTCGCGCAACAGCTGGCCGGTCATCTCCGACGACGACAGCTTGAACGCAAAACGGTACGCCAAAGCGCTTTCCAAAGATTTGTGATGCAAAACAGTTGCATGCACCATGCCACCAATCAGCGGTTCGGCCGAAACGGCCGCATGTGCGTCGTCTTGAATACGATCCCAAACCGGATCAAGCGCCGCTGGGCGTGGGTTTTCCTGAGCCATGACAAAATCCTTTAGTGGATCACCTATTTATAACAGATAGGATAGACAAACCACGTAAAAAGACCGCGAGACAAATCTCCGTGAAGAATTGTGAGCTCGAAACATACCGAATTGCGCTTTTTCAGGAAAAGGCCGGGCTTGCGCGCGAAGATGCCGCGACGCATCAAAACCGCGATACCGTGACGCTTGATCAGCAATCGGTTGGACGGCTCAGTCGTATGGACGCCCTGCAACAACAGGCTATGGCGCAAGCGACCCAACGTCGACGCGAAAGCCGGATCGCACGCATTGATGCCGCAATAAAACGCATGGAGACCGACGAATTTGGCTATTGTCAGAACTGTGGTGAGGTGATCGGCAAAAAACGGCTGGACCTAGATCCAACCGTTCCGTCCTGTGTGACCTGCGCCAAAGGTTAGAGCCGTGGCAGGGTCAGCTCGGCCACATGTGCGGCAATCCGAAGCGTGCCGGTACCGTCAAAACTACCACCTTCGGCGCTCAACACCACGTCCGTCGCTGCATAATACGCGAGCGGAGACCCCGTGATCCCGCGCGCCCAGGCACCAACGCTTGTTCCAATGCCGCTGCCATAGCGATTGCTTGATCCGGGCACACCAATTTCGAACGATACGGCGCCACCAATCGCGGAAGTCACCCGTGCCGTGATGCCGTAAACGATGCTCCCGTTCGGCAACAGATCGACAACCGACGACGTCAATCCGCTGCCAACCACATGGTCCAGTTCAATCGTGCGATGCACAAACCCGGCACCGTTCGGTGAAAATGATCCAGCGCCCGCAACCCAGTCAACACCGTCAAAGACCACGCGCGATCCTTTTGCCTCCGACCATCCTTGCCATCCGGCGCCCGGTGTCACAAAAGCCCAGCCGCCATTTACGAAGACAGCAAGACGGCCATCCTCACCGGCCCACACGCCGGTCGCACCGACGCCAACACTATGCACGTCACCATCGAGAGGCGCCGTGGGTGGCGTCACGCCTCCTTCGGATGTCAGGGTCAGATGCACCAAGGCATCCAACCGGACAAGGCCTTCATTGACCGTTACGTGCTTTTGCGATTGAGCGGGTGCCACAAGCGGCAATCCCAAACGATTTGTATCAGCCATTGATCACGATCCTTGTTTTTTCGCCGGGTCCATACAGGTCGGAAATTTGTGCGACCTCGATTTCAAAAGGGGCCGCCACGCCGTCTTCAAGCTGGGCGGTGCTGCCATAAGCCCACGTCGGTGATTGGACGGTTTCTTCGCGGACAATTTCTCCGCCAACTGTGACGCGCAAAAGATAGGCCTCATAGGCTTCGCCCAATGGAACGTCGGCCAATGCCCAATTGTCGCCGTCGATGCGCGTGCGCCTCATCCAACTGATCACATGTCCGCCCGTGCCATCTCGACGCGCACGCAAATGCGCTGGTGCAAATGGCCGCAATCCAGCCGCTGTCGCTGTGTGTTCGAATTCAACGTAGGAACTGTGGTCCACTGCCTTTGTCGCTGGTCCAACGCGATACAGCCGTGGCACCCCGCGCAACTCAGAAGACACCGACACCTGAACCACAGAACCGTCCAGAACCACCAAGGTCGATCCTGCCGCCCATTCGCCAGCGCCGGCACCCTCGGTGCCCCGCTGTCCACGCAACCGCATCGACAACCGCCATGTGTCAGGGCTGATCAATTCGGCATCGCGGAACTGAAACACCTCGGAAGCCGCACCGCCAGACGGACCGATCGCCGCAACATTGCCGCCCGCGAATATAGCCGTATCGTCGATAGAAGCGAGCGCACCATGAACCAAAGCGACGTCCAGTCCCGGCCCGCGATCCCAAACCCCGGACGTGGCAGGTGCCAAAACGTTCTGGGTTTTGCCCATAACCGCGCGTCGACTTAGCAAACTGTCAAACGCCCAACTGGCCCCGTCCAAACTGGTGTAAACCGCAACTTCGCCTGGCCAGGGTTCCGAACTCGCCGCGATCCACGGGGCTTCGGCATCTTCGTTGCCACGCAACAGCGGCAGGTTCATCATGTGTCCCCAAACCGGAAGCGGCGCGATCACGGGCGTCTGTGCGACAAACTCGTCGTTGGTGACCGCCCGTTGGTACAGCCCACGTTCGATCCGCACGCCTTCGACTTGCTTCAAACCGGCGTCTTCCACACGGTCGATGCGATAGCTGTCGCCCTGCAACTCAACGACATCTCCCGCCGACACATCCGTCGAAGGCGGCAATGCAAACGAAACTCCATCGCGCGCCACGCGAGCTTCGGCCAGCCATCGCTCGACCACGGCCTGCGCTTCGCCCTGGGTCAGTGCCAATGGCAATTCGCTTTGCGACACCGCGACGGTCGCCTCATCCGGGAAAACGCCCTCGGTTCCGCGCACCTCATAATCGCCATCCGCATCGATATACGTCACGCGAACCCGGCCCGAGATTTCGGCTTCCGGCGATCTGGATTTGCTAACAATCGACGACGTCTCGCCGCGCGCCAATTCGGGTTCCGACAGAGCCCGTTGTGACAATCCTGTTCGGTTTCGGAACACAAGGACGCCGTCTTTCTCAATCGCATCAACGCCATAAGCCAACAACAACGGCTGAAGCGCGGTCCGCGCATCCTCACCACCGCCCAGTGCATAGCCCCGCACCAAACCGTGGACGCCCGAGACATCAACCTCCGACACACCGGATTCAAAGCAAATTTCTTTGATGACCGCCGCCAATGACCGCGTCGCAACCCGGCCATTCAACCAATGACCGCGTGCATAATTTTCACCATCGCTCCAGGTTTCGAAATTACCCGGAAAGTATGGATATGGCCGGGCATCCCAAGCCCAAAGAAACATCCGGTCGGTCGCCACCATCGATCCGCCATAGGACGCAGACACCGGATTGTTCGCGGCGTCATCCCAAAACTCGGTCATGGCAGCCAGATATTGCATTTGAATCAGGTCATCGCGCGCACCATTTGAAAACTTGGGCAATGAGGATTCCGACGACTTCGGATCCAGAAATTTGTTCGGTTGGTTCGTCGCCTTGTCCACGGCAGCACAACCGACTTCCGTAAACCAAATTGGCTTTGAGCCCGGCACCCAATCCGTTGCATTCGCATCACGCACACCGCCAGATCGATTATGATGCGGGTTCGACCACCAGCTTTCCAAATCCTTGTACCGATAGACCCAAGGCTCACCGTAAGCGCCATCGGTTATCGGCGTCCGCACCTGTTCCGCCTCGTCTTCGGGCGATCCATAGAACCAGTCAAATCCTTCGCCGCCAGCGATATTCGCCTTCAGATAAGTCGGATTGTAAACCGATCCCCAAGTTGCATCCGCGTGGTCAAATCCGTCGCGCCAATCCGAAAGCGGCATGTAATTGTCGATCCCGACAAAGTCGATGTCATCGTCCGCCCACAAAGGATCCAGGTGAAACAACAAATCCCCTGACCCGTCTTGCGGATGGAACCCAAAGTACTCCGACCAATCTGCGGCATAACCAATCTTAGTGTCCGGGCCCAGAATGACCCGCACTTCGCCCGCCAGATCCCGCAGAGCAGCTACGGCCGGAAACGCCCCGCCATCGCCCCGAATTTGCGTCAGGGATCGCATTTCCGACCCAATGCAAAACGCATCAACCCCGCCTGCCAAAGCACAGAGATGCGCATAGTGCAGAATGAATCGCCGGTACGAAAAACCGTCAGCGCCGGTATAATTGACCGTGCTCGCGCCCACCGAAAACTCCGCCGCCGTCGCCGTTCCAAAGAACGCCGCCACTTCGGCATCCGCCGTCAAAGTGCCATCAGGTGACCCCACAACGCCGGGTGCAAGCGACGACGTAATCCGCCCCCGCCACGGCAATTCGGGCTGACCAACATCGCCGGTCCAAGGATCGATCAATCCGTTGTCCGACAATTGCTCCATCAGAATAAACGGATAGAACATAACGTCCTGCCCGGCGTTTTTCATGGCATTGATTGCTTCGATGACAGATCGATCAGACGGCGTGCCGCCATAAACCGGACGATCTTCGATCAACGGCACAACCTCGGCACTGCCGCGCGACAGTCCAGACACCGACCATGGCATCCCGCTTCCATCCGTCGAAGTTTGCTCGACTTTCGGCTTGATCCGGCATGACCCGCACCGCAAATCATCCCCGAACCACGACACGATCAATGACCCGGAGGCGCAATTTGGCAGTTCTTCGGTCAATGCGCTCAGCGACACTTCAAAGTCAGTCCCACCAACGGGCGAATGCACATTGGCCGATCGTGTACGACCGGGCGCGTCTTCGAAATGAACAGGTGTTGTCGCCAATGAATATTCGCCCGTGCCGGGAATGATCGCCACCGCGCGCACATGATCAGAAGGGTCACCAAGATTTGACCGCATCACTTCAAAGCTGAATTGCGGGACACGATTGCCGAAAGCCGCCAGTTGAAGATCCTCGATCACGACATAGGCCGTTCCGCGATAAGCCGGTGCTTGCCCCGTCCCTTCGACGGCTTCGATCTTTGGATCCGGCAATTGATCTTCTGTGCCTGTATAAACACGCATGTTCAGATCGCTGCGCGACACCTCATTGCCGTCGGCCCAGATACGACCAACCCGCGTGATCTCACCGTGACACAAGGCAACGGCCAAACTGACAGAATACGAATAGCTCGTTGTCTTCGGTGGTGACGGCGCGCCTTTGCCGCCGCCGCCCGACACGCTGACATCTTCTTGGAAACGCGATGCCCAGATCACCTGACCCGAAACCCGTGTCCGCCCGTGCACTTTCGCAATCGGCGCACCTTCGGAAGCACCCGTCAGACGGAACCGATCGATCTTGCCTGTCTCAACGGCTGGCGAACCCGCACCCAGAATTTGCGAGTCAATGACGCGCCCAAGCGTGGCACCAACCGCCCGGCCCAACACCGAAGCAGACAACCCAAGAACCGACCCGCCAATCGACGAACCAAGTGCAGCACCCGCAGCAGAAAGTAAGATCGTGGCCATGGGGCCCCCTCAGAAGTTCGAGTTTCAGTTGAGCGTTGGAAAAGAATAGACACCCGCGATCCGCCGCCGCCACGGCGCACTCAGCGTATTTTCAATCACCCCATGTCCCGAGTATGCGTGGATGAAAGACGTCGCGCCGGACGCAATGCCAAGATGTTTCGCAACCGCATCCGGGCGCATCCGAAACAGCAAAACGTCCCCCGGTTCCAACTCGCTGACTTCTTGCGGCTCCAGGTGCCGACGCGCAGCCGCCATCAAAACATCGGCCTGCGCAACCTCGTCCCAATCGGGCGTATAGGCAGGCAACACTTCCGGTTCCGCCCCATAAAGCTCGCGCCAGATACCGCGCAAAAGCCCCAAGCAATCGCACCCCGCCCCAAGCGTCGAGGCTTGATGACGATAAGGCGTTCCGATCCAGACCCGCGCAGCACTTACAACAAGGTCGTTCATCCTGTCAGGCTCCCACCATCGTTGTTGCCGCCACTCACGGGGTAAGATACCAACCAATCTTCTCCTGGGATGGTCGGAAAACCACGGAAATTCAGAAAGTTACTGAACTTGGTTCGGCAGGTTTCAGCGCGCTTGTCGCACCCCGCCTCCAACCGCACCCGGTCCCCCGGCGCAAAGGCCGGGCTCAGTATTTCCCAAAGTTCAACAAGCCGCTGGCCCGCAATATCCCGGTCGCGCTTGATCACGCTAACCGTACCTGCGGCCGCTCCGGTCATCACCGTCAGGCGACCACTTTGGAACCATCCTTCAACCAAACCCGACTGACCTGGCAAGCGAAGCTCAACCCCATTGGCAACCGACGTCACAACCGCCTCAACCGAAAATCCCGCCGATCCTGTATCAAACCGGCAATCCGCATCGCCTAATACAGCCGCACATGGGCGCTGATAAATCCGTCCCTGCGGTTGGTTCAACTGATCCGTCAACCCGCGCAGCTCAGCGCGAAAACTCGGGCCTTGTCGTTCAATCTCACCCAAGCGACCACGGAACACCAAACGACGTTCTTCGACGTTTTGCCAATTTACATGCCAGGCTCGGATACGGGCGCCGTCAAACAATCCGGCCCGCACATCCTGTTCGCGAATGGCAACATCCGTCAAAGCTCCCACAGCTTCCGAGTTGTCCACTGACAATCCCGTCGTCTGCTCCAACGCACGCGCGGTCATGCCGGTCGACGCGCTGAAATCGATCCCATCAAACGACAGGGCACGATCATGATCAGTAAAGCCAAGAACCACCCCATCCCGCCGCGTCAAAGCCCAGACACGACAAATCGTGGTCACCTTGCCATCCAGATGTTCAGCCAGCAAATTCATAACCGCACCTCAACAACCGGAACGTTCGGGATTTCGCCCGCGTTGAAACTGGCGACCGACACCTGCAACCCATCGGTGTCGAACCGCACCGGCACATCGAATTCAAATCCAGCCGACACAGTTGCGCCGGATGAAGGTGCTGTCACCAACGTCACAACACCCGTCTTTGCATCAACCGAAAAATCCGTGCCTTCAGTCATAGCCACGCCATCGATGCCAACAACAACCGAACCGGCAACAGGCTTCGAAATATCGCGAACATAGCTCGACCCACCCGACACATAGGTCTTGACCAATTGAAACTCAGTCGTCGCGCCGTCACCGGTCCCGATTACCTGATCTGAAATTCCAACATCGTCCAATGCGCCGGAAGATCGGTAATCCGCCCAGTCCTTCCAACGAAATCCGTACAGCTGACCACGTCGCGCTTCAAAGAATGCGATCAAGGCATCCAAATCCGCCAAGGATCGCATGCCAAGGCCCGCGTCATACCTCCGACGCGAATCTGCCCAAGGCGTGTTGCGCTCTTCAAAGCCATTCGCCAACGTCACAATCTCCGTCAGGCGCTCCGGCCCACCGGACGATCCAAAACTCAGGTTCGCCGGAAATCTGATCTCGTGAAACGACATCTCTGCCCCCTTTAAGCATTTCGTCTTTCTGGAAAAGGCAGTGTGCCCAGGCACTTACCCCTGTCCATCTACGCGTCATGGCCGAAGGCCCAAGCGCGGCGGGCGGAGCCCGACGCAAACATCAAGCGCGCCGACAGGCGCACATCGCTTAAGAATTTCTCTGGCTGCGTCCCAACGCCCGACTCATCTGCGCGGCAATCTGAGACTGACTTCGCTGGAAACTCTGTGCATCCGGGGTCGAAATGTTCATGACAACCGACACCCCACCGCCGCCACCTGCGGCACGCACCCCAAGCCGCCCATCGGCCCCGCGCGTCAAAGGCATGATCGCTTCGGGCCCCGCTTCGCCCATCAGCCCCGTACCGCCCCGCATCGGAAATGCCGTCGGGCCAGACACAATGCCGCCCGTCGCAAATGGCGTGACACGTCCTTGCGAGAACGCAGCGCCATCGGCAAACAGCCCTGTCACAGCCGATGCCAAACTGCTGCCCAATGATGCCGTCACCGGGCGAATGGCCGCCGAATAGGCCGTATTCACAATCGACCGGGCAACCGACGACAAGGCATCGCTGGCCCGATCTCCGTCAAAGATCAAACCGTCGAAGGCGCTTCGCAATCCACGCGACAGTCCCTTTGAAAGAACCTTGGTATGTTCCGCCGTAATTTCCATGGCCTTCTCGGCTTCGACCAACCCCGCCGTGAACGACTTGGTCATCTCGCCCGCCGAGGCCATCGCATCTTCCAAGCCAGTGATCTGGTCTTCAAAGGTTTGTGCTTCATCACGATCTGTCATCACGTTCTCCTCGTTCTCTATCCGGAAAGGCCGCCGCCAGTTCTTCCAACCCGGCCCGCGTCAAGGGCGCGGGCCCACCGCCTTCACCCAACAGAAACATCAACTCCGCCGGTGTGAGCGACCAGAACTCTTTCGGCTGCAAGCCAAGGTCGGTGCCCGCTCGCAGCAAAGCTCTCCAGTCAAACCCGTTCATGCCTGCGGGAAAGCAAAGGCCCGAGCCAAAAGCTGTCCTGACAACCGTGCGGCTTCCACCGGACCGCCTTCGATTTCGGCACACAACAAATCCCGTGCCTCACCGCGCCAGCCACCGCCTCGCAAGCCCGCAACAATCAAAGCCAGCACATCGCGTGTCGAAAATGATCCGTCCTCAAACCGCTCAACCAAGGCAATCAAACTGTCCGCTTCCAATCCGGCCTCAAGTTCGGCCAAAGCACCAAGTGTCAGCTTCATGACGTGGCGTTCGCCATCCAGCCGGATCGAAACTTCACCTTCCCACGGGTTTCCCATCAAAGAGCCGCGAAGGCCAACGCCCCCGCCGAAGCCAAGCTCAGCTCATACGTCGCCTCACCGTTGTGGCTTCCGGCGTATTCGATGGACGTCACCATAAAAGCACCCTCGATTTCTCCGAACCCCGGAATGATCACCTGGAAATTGGGCGTTTCTCCGTCAAAGAAAATCTGCCGCGTGCGCTCATCCGTGCCGGCATCCCGAAAGACACCCGATCCTGAAAGTGACGCCGACTTGACGCCAGCTCCCCCCAGCAACTCACGCCAGCCGCCGGTGCTCTCCAAACTGGTGACGTCGATACTCTCTGCATTGAAAGACATCCGCGTCGCCCGCAAACCGGCGATTGTCTCAAACGCGCCGCTTCCGGTCATGTCGAGCTTGATCAACAGGTCTTTGCCATTCTGTGCCGCCATAGGCCCTACTCCACTTCATGCGCGTCGCCCCGGAAGTTCCGAACGCCCGCGTGCCAAAATTTTCAGTCGTCTTCTACAATCGCGCGAAACGTCAGATCGATCCGCCGTACCTGCCCCGCACGAACCCGTCGTGCCCGCGCCTTTGAGAACGTCAGCGACACCACACGGCCCCGCGCCAGATCCAATTCGGCGTCAATCAAAGCATCCGTCGCCGCTGCGGCCACCGTCTTGGCCAAAGCGAACCCTTCGGCGTCGCTCAGCACACTCAGCACCGGGCGGTGTTCCGCCAGACCGCCGGTTTGATCCGAAATATCGCGCACGTCGCCGTCGCCCAGCGACAAATACGTGCCTTCAACCGGGCCCGGCGGCATTTCGTCATAAATCGCACCACCCAACAAAGCCGTCACAGCAGCATCGCTTTGTAAGTGCTGAAAGATCGCCGCCTGAAGCGCGTTCGCCGTTCCATAGCTCATGACGCGACCTCCTCGTCGGTATAGCAAAACAAATGTCGTGCATCCGGTGCATCAGCGACGGCGCGGATCAAGAACACCCGCGATCCGTCACGAAACCTCTGACCCGCAATAGGACGTGATGGACTTGTCGGGGGGACCGCCCGAATCGTGATCCGGTAAGATGTCCGCGATCGTGCGTGGCCATCCCCGGTCTCAAGCCGACCACGTCCTGCGTCAACGGCCCCCCAGTGCACACCAAGCGGAACCCAAATGCCATCAAAGCCACCCGCTCCGTCTTCCGTACGGCTCAGCGCCTCCAGCTCCAACTTTCGCGACAACGGTCTCATGACCAACGCCCCCCGGACAACCGGATCGGCTTGTGACGCGCACAGATCGCTGCCGGTCCCGCCGGCATGACATGTGTTCGTGCGCCAGCCACCGCCCGGTTTTCGTAAAAATGCGCGGCCAGCATCAAAACGGCCTGCCGCAGATCCGCCGGCGCATCGCCCCAAGCCGCCCCATAACCCGCCTCAAAAACGATCTCGGCCGTTCCGCCGACAGGTATCGTCGGCAAGCTCCAGCCGTTGGCGATGACCATCGGTGCATGTGTGTCGCGCTTTAGCCGGTAAGCGTTTGGATCGACCACGGTGTCGTCAGCACCAAGATTGGTGATCGTCAACGACTGAACCGCCGAAACCGGCGCCACAGGCAGGGATTGCCGCGACGGATCCCACCACGCTGTAACGACGTATTGATAGGTCCGCGTCAGGATCGCCTTGCCGGTGTCCGCCTCGATTGCAACCAAGGCCGCGCGAAGTTGCGCCAAAAGGACAGCGTCCTGCAAGCCGTCGTCGGCGAAACCAGTTCCCAACTGCAAATGGTCTCGAAATTCTGCGACCGGAAGTGCTGTATCCGACACTTGGGTCTGCTCGATCAACATCATCTTACGTGGCCTCCGATAATCGTTAGTCTTCTTTAATGATGGGCGCACACCTCCCCCGGTCGCTTGGACGGAGGGAGCAGCTAAACACGAGCGGAAAGCGGCGCGCGCCCACCAGCGGGCCCTTGAAAAGGCCCGCTGATCTCGAAACCTCTTACGAGATCGAGAACTTCAGAAGCTTGATCGCAGCAAAGTCGCTCACATCACCGCCAACGCGTTTCGTGGCATAAAACAGAACATGCGGCTTGGCTGAGAACGGATCGCGCAAGATGCGCAGATCAGGACGCTCGGCGATTGTATACCCGGCGCTAAAGTCACCAAAGGCAATCGCGAAAGCTTCATCTGCAACGTCCGGCATGTCTTCGCAGATCAATACCGGATACCCCAGAAGACGCGCAGGCTCACCAGCCGTCAAACCATCAGCCCAAAGAAAACGACCCTCGGCATCCTTGATTTTGCGAACCACACCAGCCGTCTTGGAATTCAAAACAAAGCTGCCGTTTGCGCGATACCGTGCACCCAATCCATAGACCAGGTCGATAAGACCATCACCGGGGTTGGAGCCGTTAAACCCGCCCGCGGTGCCCGTTGGCACATAGCCCAATGACCCCCAGGTCCAGTTGTTATTGTTAACCTTCGAATGGGTCAGAAAACCAACCGGCTTATCGATGCCGTCGCCGGACACAAATGCTGCCGCTTCAGAACGCGAAAATGTATCGGCCACACGGTCCGAAAGCCAAGTCTCGATATCAAACGCACTGTCGTCCAACAAACGCTGGCTGATCTTTGGCAATGCCGAAAGTTCGTGCAGCGGAATGCTGATCCGGTCAATCGTCGGTGTCGCGGTCTCGGTCAGGTTCGCCGTTTCAGACGCCCAGCCAGCCCCGGCTTCCGTGCTGTCGATCAGAACGTCAAAGGATGTCGCCTCGACGTTCACAATCTTGGCCACTTGGCGCAAGGATGACGCAGACCGCAGAACCGACTGGATCGAAGCACTTGTTTCTGGATCAACAAGATAACCACCGTCAGCAGCAACAGCCGTGGACAGCGCCTTTTCTTCGATGTTCAGGCCCCGCAGACCTTCGTCTTCACCGGTGCGAAGATAGGCGGCAAAAGCTTTCTGGTGAGGCGCTTCAGCATCAGCAGCAGCGGCCAGCGCCGGACGGCGCGATTGGGTCAATGTGTGTTTGCGATCAAGCATGGTAAAACGGTCTTCCTGTTTCTGCATATGTTGCGTGATGTCACCGACAAGGCCCGCAAGCGCGGTCTTCACCTCATCTGCTGGCGTCAGGACGGAAGGCACAGCCTCGCCGTCCCGAGACGTCGTCTCGGGTGTACTCATGTGTGAGTTCCTTTGGTTGGGAGGGCTTAGACTTTAGTCTGTTCTACCCTGAGCAAGATTGCGGCGGGCGTCATCAATGACCGCCGCAAGGTCGCGCAACAGGCCGTCGTCGGGGATATCCCCTTTGGCGCCCACCCGCGCTTCGGGAAGCATCGGAAAGGTTACTAAGCTAACCTCCCAAAGCTCCAGTTCCTGAAGGCGTCGCCGCCCTCCATCGTCTTTCACGGCCTTGATGGTCCGATAACCAATCGACAGGCCTTCAATCGCGCCAGCTTCCAACAAGGCAGCTGCTTCACGGGCACGCCCCACTTCGGGCAACAACCGGCCTTTGACGTATAAACCATTGCTGTCTTCGCGAACCTCATCCCAAACTCCGATGGGCTCGCTCGGGTCATGCTGCCACAGCATCCGCACCCGGCGTCCGGCCTTGATCAAAGACTTCAAAGATGCGGTGTACGCACCGCGTTCAACCAAATCATTGCCGCGATCCACCTGACCAAATAGCGACGCGTATCCTTCAATCGACACACCGTCTTTGACTTCAAGTATCTGATCAGCCCGGCAGAACTTGTGCTCTAAACCCGTTTCAATCATGTCCATCCCTCACTCCTCCATCAGCTTTGGTAAACCAAGCAAAGCGCGCTTTTCGACGTCCGACAGAAACGCGGCATCGGCCACCCGCCGCCACTGCGCATCTCGCTCCGCCGCCAAAGCCGGCACCTGATCCAAGTCGGGTTTCAACGACACAGCGTCGCCAGAAAACCCGCCCAACCAATGTGACATTGCACCGGTTACTTTTTGAACAAGTGGCAGTACGGTCAAACGATAGAAGGCGCGATTGGCCTCCTGATAATTGGAATAGGTCGCGTCACCGGGGATTCCCAACAGCATCGGCGGCACCCCAAAGGCCAGGGCAATTTCGCGCCCGGCAGATTCTTTGGTTTTCTGGAATTCCATGTCCGACGGGCTGAACCCCATCGGCTTCCAATCCAATCCACCTTCCAACAACATCGGGCGTCCGGCATTTCGCGCGCCGGTGTGATGGGATTCCATCTCGCCCAGCAAACGATCATATTGATCCGGCGTCATCGTCTCAGCCCCCTCGGGGCCTTTGTACACAATGGCACCCGATGGTCGCGCGGCGTTGTCCAGCAAGGCCTTCGACCATGCCGACGCCGCGTTGTGCACGTCCACAGCCGCCGCCGCCGATTGCATAGGCGACAGCCCATAGTGATCATCCTGCGGATGAAACGCCTTCACATGACAGATGGTTGAAATCCCATCGACCACCGGAAAGCGATGCTTGCGCCCACCCACTCGGTATTCATAGGCCACAGGCCAACCATCCGCCCCCGGAACAACCGACATCCGGTCGGAACGCAGAACATGCAACTCAACGGGCGCACCGGCATCATCTAGAACCACTTCAACGTAGCCGTTCCCTGACAAAAGCACCTGACCATACAAGGCTTCGAACAGTTCGGATTGGCCTTGGCCCGGATTGGGCCGCCCGATCAAAGATAAAATGGGATGCGTCTCATAGCGCGCGTCGGCGTCCTGCAAAATCAACGGCAAAGCACCCGCCGCCTCAGCAATCAGCTTCACCACACGAAACCCAACCGGGTTCCCGGAAAATCCTTGCCGCGTCAGCGAATTTGTATCGCGCGGCGACCAAGCAACACGCCCGGAACCGGCATAGGCTATCACCGGGCCTGCCGCCGAAGCCTTAGCTTCTGGCGCGCTATCTTTACGCCGCTTCAGAAAGTCCAACATCATCAAGTTCTCCTTTCGCCCTTCGAAACAAGGGCGGAAATTTAAGTCCCGGCGCGAATCCTCTGTCGAAATTCGCGTCCAATTCCGTCAGCCAAGCGTTCGAATGCTGGGTTGTGCGTCAACAGGTCGGATCATCAATTCGGTCAAAGCCCAAACCAAAGCGTCCACGCGATCCGGGCTGCCTTTGCCCGCATAACCATCCCGCGCCATAAGCCCCATCTGTTCTTCCAATTGCCCCAGACCGCGCAGATGTTTCACCCGGCCCTGTTCATACAATCCCGAAACAGGCTCGGCGCGTGCCACTTTGCCCTTGCTGGCATGAACCGCCTTCAACGGCACCGATGGATCAACCTGCGCCAACATCTCGCCAACCAGATCACCGCCCTGGTTCACCTCGGCCACAATCCGGTCCGCATCATATTTGCGAAACGCTTCAACGGCTGCCTTCGCCCAAACCGTCGGCGACGCTCCCGCCAAACTGACGTCGGCCAAAACACAGGCCGTCCAGTCGCGTTTGGTTTCACCAAACTTCACACCCGCCACGACGATCCCGCATTCATCTGAATCCGCCTTAGAACTGACAGGCGGGTCCACAGCCACAACGATCCGATCCAATTCCGGCCACTTTTCAACCCGAGCCTCTTCCAGCATGGTACGTGTCCACAAAGCGCCTTCGACGTCTTCGATCAAAACGCCCTCAATTTCCTGACGTCCCTGCCGCGTGCCGCCGAACTGAACCTCGATCTCTTCCAGAAACGAGCTTGCCAGATTGGCCTTGTTCGCGCTTGTCGGCGCATGGGTCATCACGGTGCTTTCCGAATTCATAATCCGCTTCAGCGTGGGCACATTGCGTGGCGTCGTCGTGACGACCTGCTGGGGATGGTCTCCAAGGCGCAACGCAAACTGCAACATGTTCCATGCTTCGTCGGCCTTCCGCCATTTCGCCAATTCGTCAACCCAGGCTGCATCAAATTGCGGGCCACGCAGCCCCTCATAATCATGGGCCGAATACACCTTGGCCGTCGCACCGTTCTTCCAGACCAACTGTCGCTTTCCGGCTTCCCATTTGGGTCGGCGATCAGGTGGCGAACATTCTAAAATCCCGCTCTCACCAAAAACCATCACATCACGCGCCTGATCAAATGTCTCACCCACCAAAGCGACCCGCTTGGCAATTCCTGCATCTTCGGGCTTTGAACCCTCAACCTGCATGCGCACCCACTCGGAACCCGCGCGGGTTTTGCCAGCACCCCGTCCACCAAGAATGACCCAGGTCTTCCAATCCCCTTCTGGTGCCAATTGGTGCGGCAATGCCCAAAAATCGAACATGTAAGGCAACGCCCGCAACGCCCCATCCGACAAAGACCGAATGAAGTCAGTCTGAACTTCCCGCGTTTCGGATGCGATCAAGGTGGCCCCCGATTTCAGCCCTGAGTTTGTCGAAGTTAATTGGGGCGTCTGCGACCAGACCTTTTGCGTGGAAGACACATTGTTCATGCTTGTTCACCTCCTCGACCAATTGGGATCGGACAGACGCAAGGGTCGTCCGCGTTTTCGAAACTTCGGCGGGGGTCACATTGTCCTCACCGTCTCTGTATCTCTGGGCCATCACTTCGAAGGCCTTCAAAAGGTCCTCCAACGCCGTCTCGCTTTCGCGAAGCAATCGGCGTGACCTAAAGGTTCCGGCAAGTACTGACGGATCGTCTGCCATCGGCGGTCCTCGTACTATTGAGTAGTTGATTTGCGGCGTTATGGGGTTGCCCGTTACCGCAGTGCATTTCCTTAACTTGCTAAAAGGAATACGCCTAAGTGATTGATAAAATTACCAAACACCGTCCGATACAGTTAAAGAAGTGTAAAATTCCGAACAATATTTCCGTTAAAACAGACGGTTAACGGCTCAATTCTGTTCGGCTGCCCGTTCGCGTTCAATCGCACGCCACTTGGCAACGTTCGCGTTATGCTCGTCCAAAGTGACCGCAAAGGCGTGACCACCGGTGCCATCAGCTACAAAAAAGATGTAATCCGACTCAGCCGGTGCCAAAGCCGCTTCAATCGCAGCACGGCCCGGATTCGCAATCGGGGTCGGCGGCAGGCCATCAATGACATACGTGTTCCACGGGGTCCGCGCCCGAAGCTCGCTTTGCCGCAACCCACGTCCAAGCACTGACTTGCCTTCGGTCACGCCGTAAATAACCGTTGGGTCTGTCTGCAACTTGATGCCACGGCGCAAACGGTTCGCAAAAACACTCGCGACCATCGGGCGTTCTTCCGCAACACCGGTTTCCTTTTCAATGATCGACGCCAGAATCAGTGCCTCTTCCGGCGTCTCAACAGGCGTATCTTCGGAACGCGCATCCCAAGCTGTCGCCAAAAACTCAGTTTGCGCCGACGCCATACTCGCCAGGAATTCTGCGCGGTCCGCGCCGGGACGTATCTCATACCCATCTGGCGCGAGCGATCCCTCTTCGGGAACAGCGGCCACCTCGCCCTCGAACAGATCAGAAGCACGCAATGCTTCGACAACCTGCCAAGACGTCACGCCCTCAACAACAACAACGCGAAACCGCGTGCCAACATCTTCGACGGCTTCCGTGTAAATCGCCGGAACTTCGTCATCAGACTTCGGATCAAATTCTGCGGTCGTCTCAAACTCCTGCGTCTCAGGGTTCAGCTCGCGCACGCGAACACTCTGGCCGTTCACGGACACCAGATAAATCACCTCGGTGCCACAGGTCGACAAACCATCGCCCGTAATCTCGGCCACGATGTTCTCCATCGAGGTGCGTTCCTCAATCAGAAACGATCCCGCCTTCAACGACGGAGCTTTCCCCGAATACTGAGCCCCCAACCGATAGATCGTCGCATTCGACACAGCACCTTTGGCCGCCAAATCATCCGCAACCCGCGCCATCGAACCGCCACGGGGCACCTGCAAGCAAATCGCTTCGCTCAACGGGCCCTCCGCCACATACTGGCGTTGCCCCCAGCCGATCACCACGACCAAAGCCACAAGACCGACCACTAAGATCGTCAGAAAATTCGAAGCCAGGTTACGCCACATCAGCGATCCATCCGTCCCATAACAAGCGAAGCATTTGTTCCGCCAAAACCGAAACTATTGGACAACGCGACCTTGATCTCGCGCTCGCGTTTCGCATTCGGGGCCAAATCCAACAACGGTTCAACGGCCGGGTTGTCCAGATTGATCGTCGGCGGGGCCACCTGGTCCCGCAGCGCCAAAATACAGAAAATCGCTTCAACCGCGCCCGCTGCACCCAGTAAATGGCCGATGGACGATTTGGTCGACGACATCGTGGCCCCCTTGGCCGCATCTCCCATCACGCGCTCAACCGCGCCCAGCTCAATGGTATCCGCCATGGTCGATGTGCCGTGTGCGTTGATGTAATCGATATCCGCGCCCGTCATCTTGGCCGACCGCAACGCATTCCGCATCGCGCGCTCGCCACCTTCCCCGTCTTCCGAAGGTGCCGTGATATGATAAGCATCGCCCGACAAACCATAACCCAGAATCTCGGCGTAAATCTTGGCACCCCGCGCCTTTGCGTGCTCGTATTCTTCCAACACAACAACACCAGCGCCTTCGCCCATCACGAACCCGTCGCGATCCGCGTCATAGGGGCGTGATGCATTTTCAGGGTCATCACCACGCTTGGTCGACAGCGCCTTGCACGCATTGAACCCTGCAATGCCAATTTCGCAAATCGGGCTTTCTGCACCACCGGCAACCATCACATCCGCATCATCCAACATGATCAAACGCGCCGCATCGCCAATCGCATGTGCGCCCGTCGAACAGGCCGTCACAACCGCATGGTTCGGGCCTTTAAACCCAAACCGGATCGAAACCTGCCCAGACACCAGATTGATCAGCGACCCCGGAATAAAAAACGGCGACACCCGGCGTGGTCCACGTTCTTTCAACAAAACGGCGGTTTCCGCAATTGACTGTAACCCACCAATGCCCGATCCGATCATCACGCCGGTGCGTTCCAGACTTTCCTTATCCTCAGGGGCCCAACCGGCATCCTGAACGGCCTGTTCCGCCGCCGCCATGCCATAGATGATAAAGTCGTCAACCTTGCGCTGTTCTTTGGGCGCCATCCAATCATCAGGGTTAAACGTGCCGTCCGAGCCGTCACCGCGCGGAATCTCGCAGGCGTAAGTCGTGCCCAGGTGGCTCGCATCAAACCGCGAGATCGTCCCCGCAGCCGATTGTCCGGCCAACAAACGCGCCCATGTCGCCTCGATCCCCGAAGCAAGCGGAGACACAATTCCCAATCCAGTCACAACAACTCGACGCATGCCCAAACCCCGTTCTAATTAGTCTTTTGACGACACATACACGCCCCCCGCAGCCTCTGCAATCTGAGCGCGCACAATCCTGCCACGGGATAAGAAATACCTATCCTTTTTGGCGGATCAGCACAGGTGTTCATCAAATGTTTCGACACATCGTTCAAAAGTGTTCCAGTCTGCAAAATATGAACGATGTGCCGATCCAGATTGGGATGCTCATCGAAAGCCCGGATAACACCATTGGCCAGTATTCCGCGTCAAAGGAAGCGCAAACCTTGCAAGACCCTGCACCCGCAGGCGGCGATGCCGATAGCGTGCCAGCGTCTTTGCACGATGCTGACCTTCGTGATCCTGGCAATCACCTCCCCCGCCTTCGCCCAATGTGACAGCGCCCGAACCCTTGCCAATATCCACGACAACTATCGCATGACCATCACAGAAACCGGTGTCCTTCAAACTCGGGCGGCCGCACGGCTCTACCCGCTTTTGGCAGCCTTGGATCGTACAACGCTCACAGATGGGTTGAAGCTTGAATTCGACCGAACACGGTTGAATGACGCCCTGAACAATGCCGAAACACTTGCAAAGATGATGATTTCCGGCGCGCAGGGTCTCAATTTCGATCCAACCCAACACCTCAAACACGCAGATCGGATTGCGCGATTGATCAACCGGACAAGCTGCGCTGCGTCCGGTGGTGGCCCGGCCAGTGCAACAGCATCACAGCGCAAAACATTGAGCCAACCGTCAAAACTGCCCCCTCTTGGCGCGCTCCAAAGCTCTTTGACAAGACCGGGGTCCCTCACACCCTACCTGATTGCGATGATGTGCGGTTTGATGGCGGGCGGTCTGGTCTATCTCATCTTAAAATCTCGTCTGGTTCGCATCCACCGCATGAACCGACAGACGCGCAAATCGATCCAGATCACCTTCGATCTGGCCTACACCGATGAAACAGGACGTGACGCCATTCAATCCGTAACCGCGCTCGATATTTCGGTTGGCGGGATGAAACTTCGCATTGATTCCCCCATGCCCGAAGGCACGGCCCTTAATCTGAAGTTAAAGATTGGCGACACGCCTGCTTCGGTGGTTTGGACCAATACCCATTATGCCGGCATTATGTTTGATGATCTTATCACCGATGCCGAGGTTGTGGATTTGGGCACCCCAAACAAAAACAGCCCCTGAAAAATCAGAGGCTGCTCGATATAAATTAGCGATATAAAGACGTTATGCGGCGTCTTTGATAAACTTTACAGCGTCGCCAAAGGTTTGGATGGTCTCGGCCGCGTCATCCGGAATCTCGATCCCAAATTCTTCTTCGAAAGCCATCACAAGCTCAACGGTGTCAAGGCTGTCGGCTCCGAGATCGTCGATGAACGAGGCATTCTCAGCCACTTTGTCCTCTTCAACGCCCAGATGCTCGACGACGATTTTGCGCGTGCGCTCTGCGATGTCGCTCATATTAATTCCTCACGTTTTCCTCGGGACTTAGACCCGTTTCTTCTTTCACCGCCCCGAGGGACGAAAAACAGCCCAAGGTTATAAACCCGGGGCTGGGATGAGCGCCGGATATACCGATCTGCGCAGAAACGCAAACGTTATGATCCGTGACCTCATCGGCTATAACATGGCCATTCCGCCGTTGATATGCAACGTCGTACCGGTGATATATCCGGCCTCTGGGCTCGCAAGGAAAATCACGCTAGCGGCGATCTCATCCGCCTCACCCATTCGACCCGCTGGCACTTGGCCCAAAATGGCGGTTTTCTGATCTTCGTTCAGCTTTTCTGTCATTGCGGTCGTGATAAACCCCGGCGCCACGCAATTGACGGTGATACCACGACTTGCCACTTCGTAGGCCAGACTTTTCGACATGCCGACCAACCCCGCTTTCGACGCAGCATAATTTGCCTGCCCAGGATTGCCCGTGGCCCCGACAATGGACGAGATATTCACAATCCGCCCCCACCGTGCCTTCATCATCCCGCGCATGACACCTTTTGACAGGATCATCGCGGACTTCAGGTTCACCTGCATCACGCTGTCCCATTCATCTTCGGACATGCGCATAAACAAATTGTCCCGCGTGATCCCGGCGTTGTTCACCAGAACATCCACCGCGCCCATGGCTTCAACCGCTTGCTTCGGCAGCTCTGCAACAGCCGCGCTATCCGAAAGATTGCACGGCAAGACATGCGCCCGACCGCCAAGCTCTGCCGCCAAAGCCTCCAAGGGTTCAACTCGCGTACCCGATAAACCAACGCTCGCACCGGCCCCATGAAGCCCGCGCGCAATTGCTGCGCCAATGCCACCCGAAGCCCCGGTTACAAGGACCGACTTTCCGCTCAAATCAAACATCGCATTCGTTCCTTTTCGTGCCCTAAGTTCGCGACGCCACGGCTTCTGCCACATCAGACGCCGTCCCAATGGCCCGCGTCTCTGCCTCTTTGGCAATACGCCGGATCATACCCGACAACGCCTTGCCCGCACCAAGTTCCCAAAACGTGGTCACGCCGTGATCGACCATCCATTCGACACTGGTACGCCAACGCACGCGACCCGAAACCTGATCCACCAGCAAAGACCGGATCAACCCCGGATTAACCACACCCGCCGCCAGAACATTGGCGACAACGAGCACCTTCGGTTCCAGAATATCAACCTCACCCAACGCCTGCGCCATAACGGCGGCGGCTGGCGTCATCAGGGCGCAATGAAACGGGGCCGAAACCGGCAACATCAAAGCGCGTTTGGCACCGGCTTCTTTGGCCAGATCCACGGCCCGTTCGACCGCATCTTTGTTGCCAGACAATACGTTTTGCATCGGATCGTTTTCGTTGGCCACCTGACAGACCGAACCTTGCGTCGCCCGCTGTGCAAGCTTGGCAACTGTGTCAAAATCCAACCCCAAGATTGCCGCCATGGCCCCTTCGCCAACAGGAACCGCCGCTTGCATGGCTTGGCCACGCAGGCGCAACAGGCGCGCTGCATCCGCCACACCAATTGCACCGGCCGCACAAAGTGCCGAATATTCGCCCAAAGAATGGCCCGCCACATACGACGCCGCGCTGATATCGACACCCTCGGCTTCAAGCGCACGAACAGCCGCCATAGACGTCGCCATCAACGCAGGTTGCGCATTCTCGGTCAGTGTCAGGGTTTCGGCCTGCCCCTCCCAGATCACCTCCGACAGCTTTTCGCCCAAAGCCTCGTCGACTTCATCGAAAACCGCCTTTGCTGCCGGATAGGCCTCGGCCAAATCCCGCCCCATTCCAATGGTCTGTGCGCCCTGTCCGGGAAATACAAATGCCAGGCTCATGCTGCCCCTCCTCGCTGTTTTTTACAGGTTTAGGCCCCGCACTGCCTGCTGGAAAGCGGAAACTGCCCGCAAAGGCTTATGCGTTCACGTCAACAACAACCCGCCCCTTGACCTGACCTTTCAGGATATCGGCCCCAAGGCGCGGCAAATCCGCCAACGTCGCGGGCTGCACCATGGCCTCAAGTTTATCCATCGGCAAATCTGTTGCCACCCGTTTCCAGGCCCGCAAACGGTTCTCATAGGGTTGCATCACGCTGTCGATCCCAAGCAGGTTCACACCGCGCAACAAAAACGGAATAACCGTCGCCGGCAAACCCGCGCCGCCCGCCAATCCAACCGCCGAAACCGACGCCCCATATTTCATCTGGCCCAAAACCCGCGCCAGCATCGCGCCACCAACGGCATCGACACAACCCGACCAGCTTTCCGCTTCCAATGGCCGCTTCACCGTTTCGGCCAGTTCTTCGCGTGCCACGATCCGGCTTGCTCCAAGTTCGGTCAAATACGCGGAGGTTTCAGGCCGCCCCGTAACTGCCGCCACCTCATAACCACGCGCCGCCAAAACCGCCGTTGCAACGGAACCAACACCACCGGCGGCACCTGTTACCAAAACCTCACCCATGGATGGCTCCAACCTGTGATCTTCAAGCGCCATCACCGCCAACATCGCGGTAAATCCGGCCGTGCCCACTGCCATAGCCGCACGCGTGCTCAATCCGTCCGGCAAAGGCACCAACCAATCGGCCTTCACCCGCGCCTTTTCAGCATATCCGCCCCAATGGGCTTCACCGACGCGCCAGCCGGTCAAGACAACCTTGTCGCCGGGCGCATACCGCGCATCCTCCGAAGCTTCGACAACACCCGCGAAATCAATGCCCGGCACATGCGGGTAGTTTCGAACCAATCCCCCGCCGGGGCCAATGCACAAGCCATCCTTGTAGTTGACCGTCGAGTATTCAACACGAACCGTCACATCGCCCTCGGGCAACCGCGCCTCATCAATGTCCTGAACCGAGGCGCTCGTCTTGCCCTCGCCATCCTTCTCAACAACCAAAGCCCGCATCATCGATCTCCATTTCCGTTTGATCAGAGCTAAACCCTATGGAGCGGAAAAGGAAAGAGCGCTTGGCAGTGGTCCGGCGGGAGGGTGATCAAACTTGGTGCGAATGGACGTTTTGCGGGACAAAGCTGACCTCCACTAGAGCATTCCCGAATGGCTGCTTTCATCAGTTATATTGGATCGAAGGGTATGCGGACGAAGGGTTCATCACTAGCGTCCGAGAACACTTGCCGCCTAACCGCTGGTCAAGCACAGGACGAATCCTGAAAGTTACGTCAATCCGCTACGAAGCCCGCCGCATGCGCTCGTATCGGAATCCGTAATTCGTCAAGAAGCCTTCGAGTTCAAGTGTCTGCCCAGGTTCCAGGTCGCGCCATATGTGTTCAGGAACATTGCAGAGCTGCCGATTATGAACCTCCCAAATAACGGTGGCCTTTCTGTCGCAGCTGCGGCGAGATGACAATCGGCCACGCTTCACCACTTTCACCAGAATTGTGTCGTAGCGGCCATCTTCCTGAAGCGACAACACGGCTGGCAAGCCGGATTGCGCGGCAGGAATAGCTAGGAACGCCCATGGAGTGAGGAACACGACAACGAAGACCCTGCGCAGAAACTGGTTTCGGATCAAGCCTTTGCTCTTCCTACCAAAGTAGTACCCGATAAAAATCGTAGTCCCGTAACTGAGGATAAGCCAAATACTGTTTTCCTTCACAAAAGACACGTGAGCCGCAGAGGATATAAACTGTGCATACACCAGTCCGTAAATCGCTAGAGCCATGACCGCTAAGTTGGCTAGCCCGAAGACGCCCGCCAACATCTTGGCCAATAGGCCATGATGGATCTGGGACTTCGTCGTGTCGATTGCATTGTCATAGCTGGTGGCGCGGCTTCGCCCGAACGTTTGTACTTCGAGGTAGGCTGTTCGAAGTTCGGAATAGGCGACACCGGGCAATAGGAATGTGACCAGAAAAGCCAATGTAAGACAGCCGAGCGCGCCAAGAACCATCGTCTGCGATGCTCCCAACAGAAGCGGATTATCTGCCACATTTTGGGACGCTGCCAGCAATGCAGCAACAATCCCAAAAAACGGGATGAAGAGCGCACTGAAAATGGCCCGCGCAGGCGCGGAGAACGTCGCGTAAATCAGCTTCGACCGCGGTGTTGGAAGCGCGAAGAAGAGCGCGACAATAAACAGTAGGAAAGCCGCGCCAAGTGTAATTGCCGCATATTTCGTATTACCGGATTGCGAGTGAATCGCAGTCGCACGGAGGCTTGCGGTTGTTAGGAGAATGAAAAAGACACCTGTGGCCAACGACGTTAGGCCGGTGAACGCTCTGCTGAAAAATGTCACAAGACAATCCATTTTGGTCGTAACTAGGCAAGAAAGACACCACGATTTTGGCCGGATCGCGGCAGGAATTCGACAACCTTGCGGCCCGGGTAATCTTGGAAGTTAAGTAGGCTCTGGAACACCACAAAGCATCGCGGTTGTGACAATAACTACGAAAGACCGTTAGGATGCAGGGATATTAACATAAGCTAACGCGAGACCGCATGACTGCTGTGGGCTCAAACCGGACATTTCATCGCCCCCCCAAAACCAACCCTCAAATCCAAAACGCCTCGTGAACAACCGCATCGCGTCGCCCATCTTGCGTTTGCACCTCAATGGGGGTGCCCGCGTCCCAGTGGGTCATCCGGACCATGCCGATGGCGACATTTACTCCGAAGTCCGGGCTATAGGCAGCTGACGTTACCTGACCAATTGGCTTGCCGCCCGCCGTGATTTTCCACAGGCGGTCGCACGACGGGATGTCGCCTTCTATCTCAATCGCTCGCACCTGCTTCACGGGCCCCTCTTTCGCGACCCGCAGCAAGGCGTCCCGACCAACGCAGCCAACCGCCGTTTGGGTGGAACAGAACCGCCCCAGCCCGCATTCGTGGGGTGTGTTGTCACGGTTCATATCATTGCCATAGCTTAACAAACCACCCTCGACCCGCTCGATCAGATTGGGGCAACCCGCATGAACATCCATGTTGCGGCCCGCTTCCATTAAGGCGTTCCAAAGCGGCATTCCGCGCTCATGGCCTTCGACGTAAACTTCAAAACCGCCCTGTTTTGAGTAGCCTGATCGCGCGACCAGCATCTGCGTACCCTCAAAATCAAAGTACCCATACCGAAAGAATTTCAAGGCCCGCACGCCATCGCCGAACACCGCCGCCGCCAGATCGTCGGCCTTCGGCCCTTGGATGGCCAAGGGTGACACATCGGGTTCGTCCACGATCACATCCAAGTGCCAGGCATAGGCCAAGCCCTTGACCCAAAGCAGCAAATCGCTGTCTGCGATCGATACCCAATACCGATCTTCGGACAATTTCAACGCTACAGGATCGTTCAACATGCCGCCGGTTTCATCCACGGTCGGCAAGTAGTAACAGGCCCCCGGCAACATGCCCCGCAAGTCCCGAGGTGTCAGCATTTGCATCAACCGCCCCGCGTCCGGGCCCCGCAATTCGACCTGGCGTTCAACCGAAACATCCCAAACCTGCACGGCGGATTTCAAATGGTGGTAATCTTCTTCGACCGAGCGAAACACCGTCGGCAAAAGCATGTGGTTGTAAACCGTATAGGCCTTCACTCCCGCCGCTTCGACACCTTCGGAAAATGGCGTTCGACGCACCCGACGCGATGGAACAATCACAGCCATGAGCATACCTCCAAAATCTGCTCAAATCCATGCGCTCCACCTATGTCCAATTTTTCATGGCTCATGAGTGGAAGGCGCGCTGACGCCAGCATTTGCGTGGAACGGGGCCAAAACCTGTCCCATACCGACATTGAGGTCTCTTTTGCGTCGCTGTGAGGAAAGTTTACTTAGCGTCATTCAAGCGTCAAAGGGCCACCAAAGCCTGCCAACGTTTTATGACACCAACACCGCAACCATGACCTTGAATAAATCGTCATACGCCCTTATATGTAAAGCGTTCCTTCGGGAACTATGGACATAAACGCGCTCGTAATAAGCGGATCGGACCCGGGGGCGGTACCCGGCGTCTCCACCAAAAATCCATTGTTTGGGGATCATGGGGACGAAATAGGATCGACGGACGTCTAAAGGGGTTAGCTTTGTTTCGGTGAGATACCACCGTTATCGGTTCACTAAAGCTAGTTGCAAACAACAACGAAGCTCCAATGGCGATGGCTGCGTAAGCAGTCGGAACTATTGAAATCTAAGCCCTTTCGCCTAGCAGCGTAAGGCGGGGTTCGCAGGCACCTGGCAACAGAAGCCTGCACTTTCAAACACAAAAATGACAATAGGTCGCTTAAAGCGCCCCAACAGCTCAAGCTGTTTTGTGCGGCGCCGCGCATCGAAATCAATGCGCGGCGGCCGGTACAACTCTATTCGGCTGGTATGTCGCTTGGCGTCGTTGGTGACACCGGGTCTGAGCCACGCCGGGATAACCAGTGATCGACACTGAACCGATCATGGTCACGCAATGCAATCACAACAGCCGCTGCCGCCAAGGCGATTGCCGAAGGATAGAACAAATGCTGGACAGGCGCGACTTTCGCCACTGGCAAATACAGCGCAAACGGGTCAAGAAGTGCATTCCAGATCGCGAGCGACGATCCACCTGTGATAATCAACTGAAGCGGCACCGCGTATTTTTTCAACAATCCGATAATGACGCAAATCCCGACTGCAACCTGCAAATATCCAAAGTAATATTGCAATACATCATGGCTAAAAAAGCCGCTGTAAAACTTGTCTGAAATCTTGACACCTTTGACTGGTGAAAGGATTTTTGAAAGCCCCCACCAAAAAAAGCAGCAATCCCAATGATGCGCGCAAAACCGCAAGGGCAATCGATTGCCTGGTCGTAAACATGTGTGTGGCCCCGTACATTTCTGTTTTGCATTGGTACAAAGAGAAGGCCTAACGAATTATTTATCGCCGATACCGGCTTTAAGACAGTTTTAGCGAACGCGCGCTGACCTTAACTGGCCATTAAATCGAAGTTGTTAGACAAGGCCTTACCGAAATTTTGGTTGATTCACTTATGGCCAGCAATCCAACCGCCTTGATACGCCCGGTTCTTGTTCGTTCTCTTGTCGTGGCCTGCCTCGTTGGTCCGACCTTGACGCTTATCAATCAGTTTGATGCCGTTTGGGGGCGCACCAATTTCAACCTTTTGGCGCTCGCGCTCACGATGTCGGTTCCGTTTTTGGTATCGACCTTTTCCGGGCTCCTTAGTCGCCGGCAGTATCTGGTGCGGTTGCGCGACGTTCAGCTTGAAAACGCCGAGGCTTTGACCCGGCAAACACAGGCATTCGACGCAGAGAAAAAGGCGATTACACAAGACCATGCAAAGCAGCTTGGCTCGCAAACCAAAATGCACCGCAGTGAAATCTCGGCCCTTGAAGCCGCGCTGGCAAACCAGACGGCCGCTTTGACGCACGCCTCCAAATATACCGATGCAAAGGGCGTTGTTACGCCTATTGAGGTGTTGAAACCGGCGGAAAGTGAAGCCCGCGCCGCAACTGACCCAATTGAAATTGAAGCACTGGATCAAGCCATCGAAACCATGATTGTGATCCGTCAAAATGCGACGAACGTGAACACAAGCTCTCTTGAACGGGTTGGATTTATCTCAGATCTCATTGAGCGGTTTGAGGGGATGCAAAACAATGTTGCGCGTCTGGGTTCTGTCGCAAAAGAATCCGGGGCAGCTGTTGATGGGATCAACAAAAACACCGAACAGATCACCGAAAGCATTGGCAACCTAAATCAGGTCGCCGAAGGGCTTGCGAACCGGGTGGATCGTTTCACAGGGATTGCAGACGCCTTCGGAGACCAGTTTCAGGCTGTCAAAGACGCGACTTCCGCAATTTCCAGCCTCGCGGTTCAGACACGGCTTTTGGCCATCAATGCAACGATCGAAGCTGCCCGCGCAGGTGACGCCGGACTTGGGTTTGGAGTCGTCGCGCAAGAGGTTCGCACGCTCGCCGACCGATCCCACGCGGATGCCTCAAACATCGAAGAATCCATTGATCATTTACGCGACGCTCTCGACCAGCTATCTAAAGAAATTTCAATTGTTGCCAATATGTTAGAAGATGCAAATCAACAAAGCACAGAATGCCACGATCTGTCACTACAGACCGGGAATAGAATTACCAGCTTGGGCGAAGGAATTCGATCTTTCAGCTCTGATATGACGACGCAACTGCCGCTTGTTATGAATTTGATAAACGACGTTCGCCAGATCAAGGAAAATACAGAGGCTGCGGTCACTGGTTCGGCGCGCAATATTTCTCTTTGCGACGATGCCATAACCGCGCTCAACCAACCCACGCCAAACATATCCTCCGCCGTCGCACGTTGATCCTATAAAATCATTTGGCGTGGTGCTATTGCGGCCCCCACATCTTGAGGTAGCCAAAACCTCGCCAATTCCCGATTTGCGCTTGGCACTGACTGGCTTATGGTTTCCCGTGTGAAACACGTTTTACTTGCCTTTTTCCTGATCTTTGCCGCACCCGCCGTTCGCGCCTGCGAAGTCGCCCTTGTGATTGCGCTCGATGTATCGCGATCTGTCGACAAATACGAGTATGTCTTCATGCGGAACGGCATCGGCGCTGCCTTTCTGGACGAAGAAATCACCCAGCTTATCGGGTATATGCCGGGCGGAATGATGGTCACTGTGACGCAATGGGGTGGTACGGGCCAACAACGCCAACCTATCCCTTGGACCCACCTTACAGACCACGAAAGCGTGGTCGCCTTCGTTGAAAACCTCGTCAACATCGACCGGGGGTTCTGGATGGCCGACACCTCGGTCTCCGAAGCTCTGCTCCATGCCGATCACATTCTGCAAACCCAACCGCGCATATGTCGGCGCAACGTGATCGACGTCTCTGGCGATGGTATCTCGAACGCGGGGCCCGACGTCGCCCCCATTTCCATCACCGTCGGCGCCCGGGGCATCACCATTAACGGGCTGGTCGTCGACGGCGCGCGCCCGGACCCTGTGTCCTATTTCCTTACGGAGGTCATCCGTGGGCCTTTGTCCTTTGTCGAAATCGCCAATGGCTACGACGATTACGAAATCGCAATGAAACGCAAACTCCTGCGCGAACTGGCGCCCAACCTGTCAGAACTACGCAATTAGCCAATCTGCGCCAAGGCCGCCTTGCGCCGCGCCAAACTGTCAGCAGGCCATTCCTCAGAGCGGCGATAAAACGCCTCATAGCACGGCACATCGTCGGGCAAGATCACCCAAGGCAGCTTGGTCGACGTGAAAATGTGGATATCCGGCGGATAAGCGCCCGCATTGTCCAAGGTTCCCACACGCAGAAACCGAAACGTGTCACCGGCCCCGCTGTAAACGCTCCAAAGTGCCAAACGGCATGTCGGACAGCGATGAAAAATCTGACCATTGCCACTTTCGCTCGGCGTGACGACAGGTTCGGGTGCACCTTTCAGAACAACGACGCGATCCGCCTCAATAACGGCGTTCACCGCAAAGGCAGAACCCGTTTCACGTTGGCACCACGTGCAATGGCAACAATGCACAAAAAGCGGCGTGTCGCGGAGCTCATACCGCACTTCGCCGCACACACAGCCACCTGTTTCCACCATAACACGTCCTTTCTGATCGCCACTCAGACAAGTATCCACAAAACCCGCCTTTCCTTCGACCCCGAATCTCGTATTCTGCCCCCAAGACAGCGGGATTTTGAATGACTGAAACCATCGACTATGGAAGCTTAATGCATCGGGCGATGCGTGGCCTCATTCAAGAGGTTCTTCAAGACGTGACGGTGACCGGCCTGCCGGGCCAGCACCACTTCTTCATCACCTTTGACACGATGCACCCCGATGTCGAAATCGCCGATTGGCTGTCGGATCGCTATCCCGAAGAAATGACGATCGTCATGCAGCACTGGTTCGACAACCTTGAAGTCACGGATGAAGGCTTTTCGGTCACCTTGAATTTCGGTGACACACCCGAACCCTTGTATGTGCCTTACGATTCCATCCGCACCTTCGTTGATCCATCGGTGGAATTCGGGCTCAGGTTCGAAACCCAGGAAGAAGACGGCACCCCGCCCGCTGACAACGATACAGAAGAACAAACCGACACCGACAACAAAGCCCCAAGTGACGGTGACGTCGTCAGCCTGGACAGTTTTCGCAAATAACCCGACTTCCAAGATAATCAAAGCCATCACTGCTATGGCGGGGAAAGGTTTTTTGGATTTTTTGCAACGACGCTCTGGGCGACCATGCCGCCGGGATGAAATCCAAAAAATCTTTTTTAAAAAGTGTGCGCCGGCAGGCGCTCATTCAGATCAAGGCACGCGGTAAGCTTTATGGCACGACGCACAGGTCGCCCCGATCTTTGGGAGTGCTGCTTTGACATCATCCAATGAGACAAGCGATCCCACACCATCGGCGGCCGATTTCAAGGCTGTTGCCTGCGCGCTGAAGTCCGCAAACGTCGTCCAGATTTCGGGACGTGCTTCGGATTTGGGGTCATCTTCTTCTGCAAGAAACAAATCGTGGATCTTTGCAGCTTCTTTGCTGATCTGAATAACGGCAGCCTCAGCCCTGTCGGCTTCAAACGCGGTCACGCCCTTCGCCATATCGCCCAGCACCTTGGTCGCAGCGGCGATTTCGCTCATGATGTTCATGCGTGCGGCAACCGCCGGGTTCTTTACGCCTTCATGAGCGAAGGCCGGGATCGTCACAAGGGCCGCACAAATAAAAATCATTTGTTTCATAATCTTATCCCTTTCCGCCCCGCCAAATCCGTAAAGTACTGCCAGGCAACACGCCCCGAACGTGCACCGCGCGTCGCTTGCCATTCGATAGCTTCGGCGCGCAAGGTATCGTCGTCGATGCTCACCCCGTAGGCGTCGCAATAGCGCCGGATCATCGCCAGATATTCGTCTTGGGTGCAGGGATGAAACCCCAGCCACAGCCCAAAGCGATCCGACAGGGACACCTTTTCTTCCACGGCTTCGGACGGGCTTATCGCAGTCTGACGCTCGTTCTCGATCATGTCCCGCGGCATCAAATGGCGGCGGTTCGATGTGGCGTAGAAAATGACGTTCTCAGGCCGGCCTTCAATTCCGCCGTCCAGAACCGCTTTTAAGGATTTGTAGTGTTGATCGTCGTGGCTGAACGACAGATCATCGCAAAACAGCAGGAACCGAACGTCGCTCGCGCGCAAATGCGTTAGAAGCCGACCGACCGACGGCAAATCCTCGCGCTGGATTTCCACGATCTTTATAGCGTACCCTTCTGCAACGACGGCGGCATGGGCGGCTTTCACAAGGCTGGATTTCCCCATGCCCCGCGATCCCCACAAAAGCGCGTTGTTCGCAGAATACCCGCGCGCGAATTGTCGGGTGTTTTCCAGCAATGTGTCGCGAGATCGATCGATGCCAACCAGAAGATCAACATCAACGCGATTAACCTCGGCTACGGGCTCCAAACGATCAGGTGTAACGTGCCAGACAAAGGCATCCGCGACATCAAAATCCGGGGCATCCAAAGGCGTGGGTGACATCCGCTCCAACGCATCGGCAATCCGCTCCATGGGATCGCTCACGGCTTGGCATCCCCGTCGACTTCATCTTCATCGTCATCGAACTCGGAATAGAGATCTTCGTCTTCGCCCAGAATGCCTTCTTCGCGCAGTTTCTGAACGCGTTTCTTTTCGACCATACGCACCAATTGGATCGAAACTTCATAAAGCCCGTACACCACGACAAACAAAATAAGCTGAGTGATCACATCCGGTGGCGTCACCAAAGCAGCCAAAACCAGAATGCCCACCATCGCGTATTTGCGCATGTTCGCCAATCCGCGCGCCGAGACCAGCCCCGCCTTGCCCATCAGGGTCAGCAGAACGGGCAATTGGAAGCACAGGCCAAAGGCCATGATGAATTTCAGTGTTAAATCAAGGCTTTCGTTGACCTTGCCGATGAACACGATCTCGAATCCCGGCTCATCCGCAGATGGCGCAGTGCCGACACCATCGGTCGAAACACCGGCCACACCCGCCAATTGGCTGAGCGCACCCGAGAAAGAGAAATCCGCAAATCCCAATAGAAAATTCATGGCCAAGGGCACGACCACGAACAATGCAAAGCTTGCGCCCAGAATGAACATCACGGGCGAAGCAATCACGAATGGCAAAAACGCGGCCTTCTCGGTCTTGTAAAGCCCCGGTGCCACAAAGCGCCAAAGTTGATGGGCGATCACCGGGAAGGCGAGCGCAAATCCAAAAACCATCGAAATCCGAAACAGAGTGAACAGGTATTCCTGCGGTGCCGTGAATTGCAACACGGGTGACGGATCGCCAAGGCGCTGCAAGGTGCTTTCAATGGGCCCCAGCAAGATTTGCAAAATGGGTTCCGCCACCACAAAAGCCAGCACGATTCCAATGACCAGCGCGATGACCGCGCGGATCAACCGGGTGCGCAATTCGGACAGATGTTCCAGCAAGGGGGCCGAGCTGTCTTCCAGTTCGTTTTCGTCCGGGTCAACGGCTTCGCTCATGCCTTGTCCCCACCATCAGCGGCTTCGGGTTTTGGGGCGTCGGCTTTCGGGGCGTGCGCATCAGCTTCGGCAGCGGCCTTCTCAGCCGCGCGTTTTTCACCCGCTTTTTTCTTGGAATATTCGTGGATCTTCTTGGCCGCTTCGGCGCGTTCTTCCGACAGTTTCGACGTTTCGCTACCAATGTCCTTCGCGGCTTTCGAAGGTTTGGTTGGATCCCACTTTTCAAAATCGTCGGCCGCTTCTTTCAGCTTGTCCATTCCCATTTTACTTGGGTTGGTCATGCTTTTCAGGCTATCGGCGGTATCTTTGATGCCCGCTTCGTCGGCGGCGTCTTCCATGGCGCGTTTGAATTCGTTGGCCATCTTGCGCACTTTCCCCGTCATCCGCCCAAGGGTGCGGAACATCTGGGTCAAATCTTTGGGCCCAAGGATGATCAGCGCCAAGACGCCAATGATCAGAAGCTCGCCCCAACCTAGATCGAACATGCGTGTCTAAGCCTTTCTCAGGCTTTGTCTTTTTCTTCGACCGGCGTGACATCTACAGCCGCTTCGACTGTTTCGTCTTCGATCTCTTTCTTGCTGTCATCGACGCCTTTTTTGAAGGCCGTGATGCCCTTGCCCACTTCGCCCATCAACGACGAGATTTTGCCGCGTCCAAACAAGACCAGCACAACGACCGCGATCAACAAAAGGCCCGGTAGACCAATATTATTCAGCATGGAATCCACTCTCTTTGACTGTCCGAGCTTATGTAGGCGAGCCATGGGCGAAGGAAAAGCAGCAATGACGTATTCACGTGGAATTTAGGGCTTTGACTGCACAACTGACAGGTTATTGTCAGTTGGATATAAACCCGCACTGCCTTCGAATCGGAGCCGCCTTGCCACAACGCCGCAGTGATCGCCTGTTTGACCTGATCCAGACCTTACGGGATGGGCGGCTGCACCGTGGCCGCGATCTGGCTGATAAGCTTGGGATTTCTTTGCGCACACTTTACCGCGACATGGACACGTTGATCGCAACGGGCATCCCGATCGAAGGCGAACGGGGCTTGGGGTACATGATGACCGCCCCGATCACTTTGCCGCCCTTGAGCCTGAGCTTGCAGGAACTCGAAGCCCTGCACTTGGGTCTGTCCGTCGTGGCCAAGGCCAGCGATCCGGACATGGCGGCGGCGGCTGACACGCTTGCCACGAAAATCGATGCGGTTTTGCCCGAAGACCGCGCGGCACCCGCGTCGGGGCAAGGCTTCGCTGTTTATCCTTTTGCGGATGCTGCACGGGGGTTTGTTCATATGGCGCCGATCCGGGCCGCGATCAGATCCCGGCGCAAGATCGAGATCACCTATCGCTCGGAAGGCGCTGATACAAAACGCATAATTCGTCCGTTGCAGATCGAATACTGGGGGCGCATCTGGACATTGACCGCATGGTGCGAATTGCGCGACGGCTTTCGTGTTTTCCGTGTGGATCGGATCGGAACGCTGGATGTCAGCTTTGACACCTTCGAGGAAGAGCCGGGCAAAACGCTCGCCGATTACCTGGCTCTGCAAGAAAAAGACTGACCTTTCACGTGCCTAACCGCTTACCATTTCGACATCACCACCCAGCTTCTGCCATTCGCGGAACCCGCCTGGCAGATGTTTGATATTCTTGATCCCGTGTTCGGATGCAATTTCGATGGCCAATGTGGATCGTTCGCCCACAGCGCAATAGACCAACAAATCGTTTGTCTGACTGAGACTGCGAAGCGTGCCAGCAGCCGAACAATGGGATGCAAACCTGCCATACGGCAGATGCAGCGAGTTCGGGATTGCGCCGTCCTTTTGGCGTTCGCTTTCCTCGCGAATGTCGACAAGTTGGACGCCGACATCGGGCCAAGCTTTCATTAACGCGGCGACATCCGTGGATGGGACCCTATGCTGGGCTTCAAGCCGTAGCCCAAGTTTCAGATTTTCGGGAACGGCCACATCCATCATCTTTGGGTTTGGCAGGTTCAGGTTGTTCATGATTTCTGCGTATTCGTCTGCCGAAGACACGTTAAGGCGTGGATTAAAGGCCTTTTCTTCGCCGATCGTGCTGACCGTGTCGCCCTTATAGTCGTGGCCGGGAAAAACGAATGTGTGTTCGGGAAGCTTTAGCAGACGCTCGAACAAAGAATGGTATTGATCGTAGGGGTCGCCGTTCTGAAAATCGGTTCGTCCGGTACCCCGGATCAGCAATGTGTCGCCCGTAAAGACGCGATCATCCATCAGGAAACTATAGCTTTCGCTGGTGTGACCCGGTGTATAAAGCGCCGTCATGGTCAGCCCTTCGATTGTCAGTTTTTCGTTGTCGCTGACACGCATCGAAACGACATCGGTGGGCGATTGTTCACCCATTACGGTGACGCATCGCGTTGCATCGCGAAGCTTGCCCATGGCGCTGACGTGGTCGGCATGGACATGGGTGTCGATGACCTTGACCAGTTTCAAATCCAGCTCTTCAAGCAGCTTCAGATACCGCCCGGTTTGCTCAAGAACCGGATCAATCAACAACGCTTCGCCGCCGTTCCGGCTCGCCATTAAATAGGTATAAGTGCTTGATGTCTTGTCGAAGAGTTGTCTGAAAATCATGGTCCACCTGCGTTGGTCGTTTGCGTGCGCGCCGTCAATTCGCGGTGCACAGATCGTTTCGGTGTTTCAGTTGCTGGGTCGATTGCATCCATCCCAAATCCGAACGACTTAGAGTGTCGGGTTGAATTTCATAGTACGGCTTCACGTCTTTACGACAACCGTTTCGATACCACATCGCGAATTCGTCATTGTGCCGTGTGCTGTGCCGGTATGATCGCGTTCAGCGTTTTCAGACGGCATCCACGGGAAAAACAAAGCACCGTCCGCGCCGGATCATCAGCCAAAGCGCCGTGCCCGGCTTTGGCAAAAACACCGATGGCACAGTCGCTTTCAGCACTGACCCATCGTGGTCCATCTGGAATTCGACCAGACTTTCGCGCCCCATGAACCGCGACCGCAGAACCGTTCCGCGTGCTGGTGCACCATCTTCGGGCGTCGGATTTGGGCCTTTGCCAGAGCGGTCGAAATCTATCCGAATGTGCTGAGGGCGGAACACAATATCGACGTCCGTGTCATCGGGAAAGCCGGGAGCCAGAAATTCGCCGAACGGCGTACTGGTCAAGGACCCTTGAACTTTACCTCGGATCACGTTGATATCGCTAAAAAACCCAGCCGCCTCGCGATCAACCGGTGTGTTGTAAATGTTGTACGGCGCGCCTGATTGCACGATCCGACCATTGCGCATCAAGGCGATCTCATCGGCCATGCGCATCGCTTCGTTAGGGTCATGGGTCACCAGAACGACGGCGGTGTTTTCTTCTTTCAGGATTTCAAGCGTTTCGTCGCGAACGCCATCGCGCAATCGGTCATCGAGGCCCGAAAATGGTTCATCCATCAGGAAAATTCGCGGTTTGGTCACCAAGGCACGGGCAAGCGCAACGCGCTGTTGTTCGCCACCCGATAATTCGTGGGGGTAAGCTTCGGCAAATCCATCAAGACGCACCCGTTGCAACATCTCGGACGCTCGTGCGCGCCTTTCGGGTTTCGGCCCCGTCAGGCCAAAAGCCACGTTGGCAACCACGTTCATGTGGGGGAAAAGTGCAAAATCCTGAAACATAAGGCCAATTTGGCGTTCCTCGGCGGGCACGTGCACGTTCGCGTCAGATAACACATGCCCGTTCACAACAACCCGGCCAGCGTCGGGGCGATCAACGCCAGCAATTAAGCGAAGGGTCGTGGACTTGCCGCACCCAGACGGACCCAACAGGCACGTCACCTGCCCCGGCATCACCCGCAGCGACACGTCAGACACCACTGCCCGACCCCCAAAGTGGCGGGTCAGCCCATCGATCACCAATCCTTTGGCTGCCTCGTCCAAACGCGCCTCACCACCAATCCCGAGCAAACCGCTCGGGATTAGGGCGGGATAGCAATCACACCGGGCTTGAGCAAGCCATTCGGCACGATTTGAACCGCTTACATGGTGATATTGGTCGCACCGCCATCCAGAAGAATGCTTTGCCCGACGATAAAGCCCGCGTGTTGCGAACATAAAAAAGCGCAGGCCGCGCCAAATTCTTCCGCGGTGCCATAGCGGCGCGCCGGGATCGAGGCTTCGCGATTGGCACGGGCTTCGTCGATCGAAATGTTTGCAGCGCGTGCCGCACCACCATCCAACCCAACGGCCCGATCCGTGTCATGGATGCCCGGCAAAAGATTGTTGATGGTGACCCCTTCGGGTGCAACCTGGCGCGAGGTGCCTGCAACATATCCGGTCAATCCTGTGCGTGCGGTATTCGACAGCCCCAAGACACCAATCGGAGCCCGCACGGATTGCGAAGTGATGTTGACGACGCGGCCCCAGCCCCGTTCCATCATTCCGGGCAATAAATTCTTCATCAGCATGATCGGCGCCAACATATTGGCATCCAGCGCTTTAATGAAATCCTCGCGTTCCCAATCCGACCACATTCCGGGTGGCGGGCCACCGGCATTGTTGACCAGAATGTCGAGCGTTCCCGCAGCTGCCAGAACCTTGTCCTGACCTTCGCGGTCGGCGATATCTGCGGCAACGGTCGTGACGTTCACACCATAGGTGCTGCGGATATGTTCGGCTGTCGTCTCCAGCGCCTCGGCGCCGCGGGCGTTCAAAACCAGTTCGACGCCTGCGTCGGCCAAAGCCTCGGCACAGCCACGGCCCAATCCCTTTGACGACGCACAGACCAATGCGCGCTTGCCCTTAATTCCAAGATCCATGACATTCTCCCTATCTGTTATCCCCGATTAGCACCTGAAAGAATGCCGATGCCAGCCAATTCCGACGCAGCGAAAGCGCTAGACCTGATCCGCAAAAGCGGATTCACCACGGATGCCAACTGGGTGGCCGCCCACGACATCGCGCAAAACCACGAAGGAGAGCCGGTGTTCGATGCGATCCACGCCTTTTTGCACCGTATCGAAGGCGATATTCCAAACGCCGGCTATTGGGATCGACGTGCTGCAACCAACTTTGGGGGAAACGGGGCGGAGCAGGAATGTGCCGCCCTCGAACAGATGATCCAAAGTTAAGGTTCGATCCGCACTTACGATGCCAGCATTGCTTTTGCGTCTTCTGGCGTCAGCGGTGCCGGTCGTTCGCATGTTGTTGTTATCTCAACAAATTGGCCGCTTTCGCCCGACGCCAAGATACTGCTCATCACTTCGACCGCGTGCAGTGCCAGTTCCAGCGAACACCGGTGCGCCCGCGCCTCAATGACAGACAAGGCCATATCCGCCAATCCGGCTGTCCGGTAATTCGCGCGTTCGCCATCGTTGGCCACGCCGTAAGGGTGGGACCAGGGTTCAACAAGTTCTGGCACACCATTAGCGGCGGTCAAAATCAGATCACCGCCAAAGAAATTCGGGTCGGGCACATCAAGCGATGCGTTCGTGCCGTAAAGCTCCATCGGCTTATGCCCATGGCCCCAAACATCCCAAGACGTACACATCGTGATGATGGCACCACTTTTGAATTCCAAAAGTGCGTGGATCGTGGTCGGCGTTTCGACGGGGATTTCCTCGCCCTTGCGGGGTTCGGACAGGATGGTGCGGGTTTTCGACGGAGTTGAACTTAACGCGCAGACACGGGCGACAGGTCCGATAAGCTGGACAAGATTGGTCACATAGTAGGGACCAATGTCCAGAACCGGACCCGCGCCGGGGAGGAAAAAGAAATCGGGATTAGGGTGCCACGCTTCCATGCCATGGCTCATCACGAACGCTGTGCCGCTGGTCACTTGTCCAACGGTGCCGTTGTCGATCATTTGGCGGGCTTGTTGGTGTGCACCGCCCAAGAAAGTGTCGGGCGCTGACCCAACGCGCAGGTTGTTTGCGCCTGCCAAACGTTTGAGTTCCGCACCTTCCTTCAGCGACAGAACAAAGGGCTTTTCGGAATAGACGTGTTTGCCTGCGGCCAGAACTTTTGAGCTGACGTCGAAATGTGCTGCCGGGATCGTCAGGTTGACAACGATATCAATGTCGCTGGCCGCCAAAAGCCCATCGACGCTTTCTGCCCGGACACCGAATTCAGCGGCACGTGCCGTGGCGGCATCCATATTCAGATCAGCAACTGCGCGCACGTCTATCCCGCGAAACATCGGCGCAAGCCGAAGATAAGCAGCGGATATGTTGCCGCAGCCGATGATACCAACACCCAACGTGTTCATGTTGTCGTCCTTCAAACCGAATTCAGGTAATTAATCGATGACGCTGCAAATCGCCGGTCGTCGCTTGGATTGTCGTGTTCCATAATGAACAGCGTGCAATTGGTTTTGCGCAATTCCACCATCAGTCCGGCCCAATCCATCGTGCCTTCACCAACATCGGCCCAACCGTCTTCGTCTTCCTTTTCGCCGGCGGGGGCAATGTCTTTGACATGGGCCGACACTGTGCGCCCGCCCAGCTTTTCAAGCCAAGCGAATGGGTCCTGGCCTGCACGCACGCACCATGCCACGTCGAATTCCAGGTTTAGTTCCGGTGCCCCTTCGAACAGGGCATCGATTGGCATCGTTCCATCGTCGAGCGGTGTAAATTCAAAGTCGTGATTGTGCCATCCAAAGCCGACACCTGCGGCAACCAACGGTGCACCGGCGCGCCGAACACGGTCGCCGAAGGCACACCAACCTGCTGCATCTCTGGGCCTGTTGGGTTCGTCGAGGTAGGGCACGAAAACATGTTCGACCCCAAGTGCGCGACAAATCCCGATCACCTTGTCCGGTGTGTCTTCGATCATTTCCAGGCCCATGTGCGCGCTTGGCATCCGAAGCGCGTTTTCACGTAACGATGCGGCCAATCCGTCCAAGTCCTCAAGCTCGGCATAAAGCGCGCCATAGCCTTCGACCTGGGCGTAACCAAGCTCGGACGCCATCGACAGGGTTTTTGCTAAAGGCCCGAAATTACGAGAAGAATAGAGCTGATAAGATGTTTTCATCTGTGTTGTCCTTGTTAACGCTCAAAGGCGTTTTTCGTCTGCTTTATCAAAAAGTGAGGCGTCAGACGCATTGAACCCAATCCGCAGGGCATCGCCAGTTGCAACCTGCGACTGGCCCGAAATCCGAAGCCAAAAGCGCGTCGCGTTCACTGACGTCAGCACCAATGTGTCCGAGCCCAAGGCTTCGACCACCTCGGCTGTCACATCTAAACTTATGTCGGCGGTGTCCGCGTTGCCGCCAACGATGACATGCTCGGGGCGGATGCCAAGCAAGGCGCCGCCGCGCGCCTCCCGTGAGAATTCATAACCGCCAAGCGGGATCGATATCTCACCCGCTTCAAAATTTCCGTTATTGATCTGACCGTCCAACAGGTTCATCGCCGGTGACCCAATGAAGTCCGCGACGTAAAGATTTGCAGGGCGGCTATAAATCTCGGCCGGGCTTGCCAATTGCTGGATAAGTCCGTCTTTCATTATCGCGATCCGGTCGGCCAATGTCATCGCCTCGACCTGATCATGGGTCACATAGATCATCGTGTTTTGCAGACGCGCGTGCAGCTGTTTCAATTCGACGCGAAGATCAGCGCGCAGTTTCGCATCAAGGTTCGACAAAGGTTCGTCGAACAAGAACACATCCACATCACGCACAAGAGCGCGGCCAATGGCGACCCTTTGGCGTTGACCGCCCGACAATGCCGAAGGCTTCCGGTCCAAGAGCGGTTCGATTTGAAGAACATCAGCCGCGTGAGCCACCCGTTCCTTGATTTCTGCTTTCGGAACTTTGGCGTTTTTCAATCCAAACGACATGTTTCCTTCGACCGTCATCTGCGGATAAAGCGCGTAGGACTGGAACACCATGCCGATGCCACGTTCCGAAGGTTCGGCCCATGTAACGTTCTGGCCTTTGATGAAAATCTGCCCCGCCGTGATGTCTAAAAGCCCGGCGATACAATTTAGCAACGTGGATTTCCCACAGCCCGATGATCCCAAAAGTACCAGGAATTCACCCTCGGCAATCGAAAGGTTCAGGTTTTTCAAAACCTCGACCGCACCGAAACTCAGGTTCAGGTTTTTGATCTCAACTGAAGATGTCATCCCTTCACCGCCCCCGCCGCAATTCCGCGGACAAAGAGCCGCCCCGAGACAAAGTAAATGACCAAGGGAACAAGCCCCGTCAGGATGGTCGCTGCCATATTCACATTGTATTCCTTCACACCCTGCACCGAATTGACGATGTTGTTCAGCTGAACTGTCATTGGATAAATATCGGGCTTTGTATAAACCACGCCGAATAGGAAATCGTTCCAGATTCCAGTGACTTGCAAGATCATTGCCACCACGAAGATTGGCAGCGACATAGGCAGCATGATCTGGAAATAGATGCCCCAGAACCCCGCCCCATCAACGCGCGCCGCCTTAAACAATTCTTCCGGCAATGAGGTAAAATAATTGCGGAACAACAGCGTCAGGATCGGCATTCCGAAAATCGAATGCACCATAACAAGACCCCAAAGCGTGCCGTAAATCCCCATTTCGCGCAGTAGGATCACCATCGGATAGAGCATAATCTGATAGGGAATGAAGGCGCCGAAGATCAGAATGGTGAAAAAGACATCCGCGCCTTTAAACCGCCAATTGGCCAATGCGTATCCGTTTACTGACGCAATCAAGATCGAGACAATGACCGACGGCACCGTGATCTGCACCGAATTCCAGAACCCGCGCGACAAGCCATCGCAATTCAGCCCCGTACAGGCCTGCGACCAGGCTTTCACCCAGGGTTCGAATGTAATGTCGACCGGCGGCGCGAAAATGTTGCCCATCCGAATTTCAGGCATCCCCTTCAGCGAGGTCACGATCATCACGTACAGCGGCAGCACATAGTACAACGCCACCATGATCAGCGTTCCGTACAGAAAAATGTTGCGACGCGAGAAAACGCGGCGTGGTTTCGGGCCATGTGCGCCTTCGAAGTGGGTCACATCAGTCACGCTTCTTCCCTCCGAATTCGAGGTAGGCCCAAGGGATGATGATGATGACCACCGCAAGCAGCATCATGGTTGAGGCGGCAAAACCCTGCCCTAGATTCTGGCGCAAGAACATCGAATCGTAGACGTATTTTGCCGGAACTTCCGACGCGATCCCGGGCCCCCCACTGGTTTGCGCGACCACCAGATCAAATACTTTTACGATCCCGCTTGCGATGATCACCAGTGTCGTGATGAATACCGGGCGCATCATTGGAATGATAATAAACAGGTACGTTTTCCACGCCGGAATTCCGTCAACGCGGCTCGCCTTCCAGATATCCTGATCAATGCCCCGCATGCCTGCCAGCATCAGAACCATGATCAGACCAGTGCCCTGCCAAAGTGCCGCAATCAAAACGCCATAAATAACAATGTCTTGGTTATAGAGCGGATCGAAGTCGAAACCGGTCCAACCTAAATCGCGCACAATGCTTTGGATGCCGAATTCGGGGTTCAGCAACCATTGCCAGACCAAACCGGTCACGATGAAGGACATTGCAAAAGGATATAGAATGATGGTGCGAAACGTGTTTTCGAACCGGATCTTCTGATCGAGAAGTGCGGCCAATGTAAAGCCAATCACAAGACTGAAGATCAGCGAGAAAACACCGAAAATCAAAAGATTTTCAATGGATACGATCCAACGGTTCGAATTCCAGAGCCGTTCGTATTGATCAAGCCCCACCCAATTGAGTTTGGGCAAGAGTTTTGAACCCGTGAAGGAATGGACCACCGTCCAAATTGTTCCACCGGCAAAAACGACCAATGCCGTCAAGATCATCGGGATCGCCGCGATCTTTGCCGTCATGTTTCGGAACAGCCCGAACGGTTTGGTTGCGCCTGTGGCCACCAGTTCGCCTCCTGTTGGGATGGTCAGGACCGTACCGGCCCTGACCCAAATTTTTAGTTAGTCTGCGTTTGCGATGATATCGGCGTAACGCTCTTGGGCATCTTCCGCTGTAATCGAATCGTTCGCCCAAAATTCAGTCATAAGGTCTTCGATCTGACCTTGCGTGTCTGGTGACAGCGACTGGTCGCCGCTTGGCAGGATGTTGCCCTTCGCCAAAATGGCGAGACCTTTTTGCATGCAATCGTTCGCAGTAGACAGATCGACATCGCCGCGCACAGGCAGTGATCCCTTCTTCAGGTTGAAGGCAACCTGCACTTCTTTTGACAACATGACGGACGCCAGTTCTTTTTGAGCCGCCTCAACCGCCGGATCGCCATTCTTTGGGAAATAGAAGGCATCGCCACCGGTCGAAATAACTTCGTTCACGCCCAAACCCGGCAGACAGGTGTAGTCTGTACCGGCAACTTTTTCAGCCACGGCGAATTCGCCCTGTGCCCAATCGCCCATGATCTGACCGCCAGCCTTTCCTGTGATCACCATGTTCGTGGCCAGGTTCCAGTCCTGAACATTTGATCCAGCACGCAATGCACGCGCATCAGCGGCGGCCTTGAAAACTTTTGCGTATTCGGCACCTGCGGCTGCGGCACCGTCTTTCTCTACGACCACTTTGCGCCATGCGTCAACGCCGGCAATTGCGATGGACAGCACGTCAAATGCGCCAGCGGTTTGCCAAGCCTGGTTGCCCATCGCAAGCGGAACGATACCAGCTTCGCGGAGCTTTGGACCGGCGGCGACAAACTCATCCCAATTTGTTGGAACAGGTGTATCGATCTTTGCGAAGGCATCATTGCTTAGCCAAATCCACTGCCAAGAATGGATGTTGACCGGCACACAGTAAATGCGGCCATCAATTGTGCAGCTATCCAGAAGCGAGGACGGGAATACAATGTCAGTCCAGCCTTCGGCTTCGGCAACGTCGGTCAGGTCCAGCATCAGGCCAGCTTCAACCAGTTCTTCTGCCTGACGTCCGTGGTTGAATTGCGTGGCACCCATTGGGTCGCCGCCAGTAATCCGGCTGATCATGATCGGGCGAGCCGTGCCGCCGGAACCGGCGATTGCGCCATCAACCCACGTGTGGTCGGTGCGTTCGGTGAAGGCTTTTGCGAATTCTGCGACGGCTGCTGCCTCGCCGCCAGATGTCCACCAGTGAGTGACCTCAAGATCGACAGCCTGTGCGGACGTTGCCGTCAAAGCCGTTGCCGCCAGTAGTGTTGCGATTGATTTCATTGTACTTCCTCCCAGTTACGTAATCGTTGTAGGAAATTCTATAACGTTTTAGAATAGCCTTGCAACCTTTTTCAAATCTCGGCACTACTGGGTTGAACGAAAGGGCGAATTCATGCCTCCGGTACGGTCAAAAAGGCCCACGCTAAAAACAATTTCCGAGATCAGCGGCTTTGCGGTGCCGACTGTTTCGCGGGCATTGAAGGGCGCGCCGGACATCGGGAAGTCGACCAAGGAAACCGTTCAGCGCATTGCGCGCGAAATCGGATACGTGCCGAACCGCGCTGGTGTGCGTTTGAAAACCGGCAAAACCAATGTGATCTCGCTGGTGCTTTCGACCGAGCAAGACATGATGAACCACCCTGCCCGGCTGATTTCATCCTTTGCAGGAACGCTGCGTGAAACGAACTACCACGTGATTGTGACGCCTTTCTTCCCGGACGAAGACCCGATGAAGCCCGTCAAATACATCGTTGAGACCGGATCGGCGGATGCCATCATTCTAAACCAGACGGAACCCAAGGATGCGCGGGTTGCGTATCTGATGGAACGGAAATTTCCGTTCGCAACTCATGGGCGCACCGACTGGAGCCATCTGCATCCCTACTTCGACTTCGACAACGACAAATTTGGCCGTTACGCCGTATCCGAATTGACGAATCGGGGGCGGAGCAATCTGTTGTTGATCGCGCCGCCGCCAAGCCAAACCTATGGACGCGAAATGATTGCAGGTGCTTTCGACGAGGCCGCCGTTCATGGTGTTTCCATCGCGCGCCTTGATCCAACCACAAGTGTTGAACCAAGCGACGACATCAGAAGTGCGGTTGCGACCTATATGGCCACCAATCCGAATACTGACGCCATCATCTGCGCCTCGACGGCCTCGGCTATGGCGGCTGTTGCCGCGGTCGAGAATCCAGGACGACACATTGGGACGGACATCGACGTGTTTGCGAAAGAAGTTGCGCCATTCTTGAAGCTGTTTCGCCCTGGCATTCTATCCGTTCGCGAAGACACTGGACTTGCCGGGCAGTTTCTGGCGCGCGCCGCGATGCAAGCGATCAACCGACCGGAGTTGCCGCCGCTTCAGGATCTGGATTTCCCGGCGCCCTTGCAGTGAACAAGGCGACGTCGTTTACCCGCGCCCGATAAACGGCATTCCACTTGCCATAACGGTCATGAACTGAACGTTCGCCTCCAGTGGAAGGCTTGCCATGTGAACGACCGAGCTTGCCACATTCTGCACGTCCATCACCGGTTCGGGCTTGATCGACAAATCGGCCTGCGGCACTCCGCCGACCATTCTGGCTGTCATTTCCGACGCAGCGTTCCCGATGTCAATCTGACCACAAGCGATGTTATAGGGGCGACCATCAAGCGAAATTGTTCGCGTCATTCCGGTGATCGCGTGTTTTGACGACGTGTAAGGCGCAGACCCCGGACGCGGAACCGCCGCTGAGATCGACCCGTTGTTGATGATGCGCCCGCCTTGTGGATCTTGCGCGCGCATCAGGTTGAACGCGCCGCGCGCGGCCAGAAATGCACCGTAAAGATTGACGTTGATGACTTTCAGAAAATCTTCGGGCGAAATGTCTCCGATGGGGGCCGCGGACACGTTGTTACCGGCGTTGTTGAACAACACATCCAAGCGACCGTGATCAGACTTGATCTTGTCAAATAGCGTATCGATGTCGTCCGGGTTGGTGATGTCTGCGGCGATAGCTGACCCACTGCCCATGAGGCCGACAGTTTCTTCCAAGGCTTCGGCCCGCCGACCTGTGGCAATCAAATGATATCCGGCCGCTGCCAGCGCAATCGCGCAAGCGCGACCAATTCCTGATCCACCACCGGTGACAAGCGCAATTTTCGACATCATAGGTTCCCTTGCTGAACGATCTTTTTCAGGAATTTCATAGGCTCGCACAAAAGTGCTGCACCGGGTTTCGACACTTTAAGTGGTGGCGTTCGGAAGTCAAAGGCTCTGTCGGAGAATCCGGGGATCATTGACACTGACAACTAATTTCGATGGGGTGACACCAATCCAAATCGTTGGGGTCTTTATATGCGTACTCAGGTTCTCATCATTGGCGGCGGCCCGTCGGGATTGTTGTTGGGGCAACATCTGAGCAACGCGGGGATCGAGACGATTGTGCTGGAACGCAAAACCAAGGACTACGTTTTGGGACGCATTCGCGCAGGTGTTCTGGAAATTGGCACGGTGTCGCAATTGCGCGATGTCGGGGCTGGTGCGCGCATGGACGCCGAAGGCATGGTTCATGACGGCGCGGTCATTTCCTATGGCGACGCGCAAATCCGCATCGATTTTGCCGCCCATGCCGACGCGGCTGTCATGATTTACGGCCAGACCGAGATGACCAAAGATCTGTATGACACCCGGGAACAAACAGGCGGTGCCATTATCTATGACGTCGACGGGGTCGAGATACACGACGCCAAAACCAGCGCGCCTTATGTCACCTATCAAAAAGACGGAACCGAACATCGCATCGATTGCGACTATATTGCGGGCTGCGACGGGTTTCATGGGGTCAGCCGTCAAACCATTCCCATGGATGTGCGCAAGGAATACGAAAAAGTCTATCCCTTTGGTTGGCTTGGGATTTTATCGGAAACACCACCTGTGCATCACGAACTGATCTATGCCAGTTCTGATATTGGCTTTGGGCTCTGTTCAATGCGGAATGAAAACCTGAGCCGGTATTACATCCAGTGCAGCATAGACGATCACCCGGACAATTGGAGCGATGGCGCCTTTTGGGATGCCTTGAAACGCCGACTTCCCCAGGAACATGCCGACGTCCTGATCACAGGGCCCTCGATTGAGAAATCCATTGCACCGCTTCGATCATTCGTTTGCGAGCCGATGCAATGGGGGCGGTTGTTCCTTTGTGGTGACGCGGCCCATATTGTGCCGCCGACCGGAGCGAAGGGCTTGAACACTGCGGCAAGTGACGTGTTTTATTTGGCAGATGCGCTTAGGCGCCTTTACCGCGACGGCGACAAAACCGGTGTTGAAACCTATTCGGAGCGTGCCCTGTCGCGGGTCTGGAAAGCGGAACGGTTTTCTTGGTGGATGACCAGTCTGTTGCACCAGTTTCCCGACCAGACCGGATTTGACCACAGGATGCAGCAAGCCGAGGTCGCGTTTTTGCAGAGTAACGTAAACGCGCAGAAAGTGCTGGCCCAGAATTATGTTGGGTTGCCCTATTAACCGAGCTTGTAGGGTGGCAATTGGTCCAAGGCCGTCTTTAGCGCATCACCCCAGCTTGACGTGATTTCAACATAGACGGGATCATCTGCTTCGATGCGGGTAATGCCTTCGGCGTGGAACGCGTCGTTTTCGTAGACGTGCACATCGAAGGGCGCGCCCACGGACAGGTTGGATTTCACCGTAGAATCAAACGACACCAGCAACAGCTTCAATGCGTCGCCGAAATCCATATCTTCGTCATAGGCGCGCACAAGGATGGGCTTGCCGTATTTCGCTTCGCCGATCTGAAAGAACGGCGTGTCTTCGGTGATCTCGATAAAATTGCCTTCGGGGTAGACCAGAAAAACTGTGGGTGAGCCGCCCGCGATTTGCCCGCCAACGATCACCGATGCCCCGAACTTAGACCCCGACGCTTGCTCGGTTGGGCTGGAATAGGCGATCACCTCCTTCAAAGTGGCCCCGACCAAACGCGCGACCTGAAACATTGTATCCTGGCTTAAAATGCTGGGGTCGCGGTCTTCGGCGGCTTTTGAGCGTTCTTGCAACAGGCTGACCATGGCTTGCGTGGTGGCAAGATTGCCGGCGGTCATCAATGTGATCGAGCGTTCGCCCGGAACCGTCCAGTTGAACATTTTGCGGCTTGATGAAAAATTGTCGACGCCCGCGTTTGTGCGCGTGTCAGACATGAACACAAGACCGGCATTCAGACGCATTCCAACACAATAAGTCATAGGGTTCCCTGAAACATGGTGACCCCTGATTTACTGTTGGACTTGCAAAGATACAATCAAAGCCTCGTCACCTGTGCCCATTCGCAACCCGGAAATCGGCGTGGCTTCGTTTGCGTCGCGGCCAATTGCAATGCGCAGGTATTTTTCGTCAGGGCTGACACCGTTCGAAACGTCAAACCCGACCCACCCCAGATCGTCCAGATGCGCTTCGGCCCATCCGTGGCTGGCATCCTGATCCACCCGGTCGGGCATAAATAAATAGCCGCTGACATAACGCGCCGGAAGCCCTGCAACACGCGCTGCCGCCACAAAGATATTGGCGTGATCCTGACAGACGCCCTGCCCGATTTCGATCGCTTGCTCGGCGGTGGTGGATGCGTTGGTTTGATCCGGCATATAGGGCACCGTTTGCAGAATTGCCTCGGACATGGCGTGAAGTCCGTCTAGCGGCGCGTTCGCGTTCAGAACGGTTTTCGCCAAAGATTTGATATGCTCACCGGGTGTTGTGAATTCGGTCGGTTGCTGAAAATGCCAAAGCGGCGCACGTCCGTATGACTTGCCCAACACGCCCGAGGCATCGTGGGTCGTCGCCTCGCCTTCTGCCGTCAGCACCATTTTTCGCGCGCCAATGTCCGAACTTGTCAGATCCACATGGTTTCCATAGTGATCCTGATACGACGTTTCGACTTTGCCGCCGTCAACCTTCACGGTCCAGGCGTGCACGTCCTGAAGGTTTGACGACGCTGGCCGCAAGCGCACTTTTTGCAACGCATAATCTGCCGGTTCATCGAAATCGTATTGGCTGACATGTTTGATTTTAAGGCGCATCTATTTGTTGAACCTGTATGTGTCTTCGATCTGAACGTTGATGGTTCCAATGACTGTCATTATGGCGCTTAGAAATTCGTGCAGGCCTTCTTCGAAGATCGCGTTGATGTCGCGCCCTTCAAGCCGCGCCAGAAGGTTTTCCGCCGTTTCCAGCGCCTTGGTTTTTTCGCCATAGTCTTCGCTGAGATAGCTCAGATTCTCTACGATTTGCGCCGCGCAATATGCCAATGATCGCGGCATGCGCCGATCAAGGATCAAAAAGCTTGCGATGTTGGGCGCATTATACCCGCCATCAACCGCCCATCTGAATGACCGGTGCGCCGAGACCGAACGCAGGATAGTTTCCCATTGCACGTTGTCCAACCGGCTTCCGACAAAAGACGGCGACGGCAACAGCGAAAAGTATTTTACGTCAATAATGCGCGCCGTGCTGTCGATGCGTTCGATAAACGTACCCAATCGGCAAAAATCATAAATGTCGTTTCGCAACATTGTGCCATGAAGTGATCCGCGCACCAGCGCCGACTGATGCCGGATCGAGGCCAGCACATCGGGCAAATCCGTTTCGGGCACCGGGTGTTTCAAACGATCCGCCAACAACATCCAGGTCTCATTGACCGCCGACCAAACCTCGGTTGTTAATGCCGTTCGCACCAGTCGCGCATTGTCGCGGGCCGATTTGATGACGGACAAAACAGAGCTTGGATTGTCGGTATCGCGCAAAAGAAAATCGGTGACCCGCGAACTGTCATAGCCGTCGTGCTTGGCCTCGTACGCGGCTTGCGCGGCAGAGGTCACGATCACCGATTTCCATTCTGACGCCGGATCGTTGGACCGGGTCAAAGCAATCCGAAAGCCCGCCTCAATCAGACGCGCGGTGTTTTCCGTCCGTTCAAGGTGACGGAACATCCAATACAGCCCACCTGCGGTTTTCCCCAGCATCAGCCTTCCAGTACCCAGGTGTCTTTGGTTCCGCCGCCTTGGGAAGAATTCACGACCAAGCTGCCTTCCTGCAAGGCCACGCGGGTCAAACCGCCCGGAACAATTTCCACAGCGCCCGGTGACACAAGTGCGAAGGGGCGCAGATCAACATGGCGCGGCGCCAACCCGGCTTCGGTGAAAATCGGAACGGTCGACAACGACAACGTCGGTTGAGCGATGTAATTTGCGGGATTGGCGGCAAGCTTTTTCGCGAAGTCGACACATTCGTCTTTGGTTGCCGCCGGCCCCACAAGCATACCGTAGCCGCCCGAGCCGTGGACTTCTTTCACGACCAATTTTTTTAAGTTGCCCAACACGTATTTCAGCGTGTCGGGTTCTGAACATCGGAAGGTTTCGACGTTCTTCAGGATAGCCTTTTCGCCGGTATAGAATTCAATGATGTCAGGCATATAGCTGTAAATCGCCTTGTCATCAGCAACGCCAGTACCGGGCGCATTGGCGATGGTGACATTGCCCGCGCGATACACATCCATGATCCCCGGCACGCCCAGCATTGATGTGGGATTGAACGTCAGCGGGTCCAGAAATTCATCATCCACCCGGCGATAAATCACATCAATCACCTTGTAACCGCGCGTCGTGCGCATCGCGATATGGCCGTCAACGACGCGAAGATCATGGCCTTCGACCAGTTCGACACCCATTTGGTCGGCAAGAAAACTATGCTCGTAATAGGCCGAATTGTGGATGCCCGGCGTCAGAACCACCACGCAAGGTCGCCCGTCGCAGCTTTGCGTTGCCGAGGCTTCCAGCGACAGCCGCAGATCCTTGGGGTAGTCACTGACGCGCTGAACTTTGATCTTGCTGAACAGCTCGGGAAACATTTGCAGCATCGTCTCGCGGTTTTCGAGCATGTAGCTGACGCCCGACGGCGTGCGCGCGTTGTCTTCCAATACAAAGAAATCGTCTTCGCCCGTGCGCACAATGTCGGTGCCAACAATGTGGGTATAGACGCCGCCCGCTGGTGTGAAATCCATCATCTGAGGCAAAAAGGCGTCATTCTCGGCGATCAGTTTGATCGGTACGACGCCTGCGCGCAGAATTTCCTGTCGATTGTAAATGTCATGCAAGAATGCGTTGATCGCGCGGACACGTTGTTCGATACCACGACTTAGCTTTGACCATTCGGTGCTGGACAGGATGCGCGGCACAAGATCGAAGGGGATCAAACGCTCTTCGGCGTCGTCTTGACCGTAAACATTGAAGGTGATTCCGGTCCGACGAAAGAAGGCTTCGGCTTCTTGAGATTTGCGCGCCAAACGTTCGGGTTCTTGGGTCGCGATCCATTCGTCGTAGCTTTGATAAGGAGTGCGGACCAGACCATCGCCGAACATCTCGCTGAAGTGCGGGCTCTTTTCGTGCATGAGGTCAGCGTAGCGAAGGCACTGATTTCTACAAGGTAGATTGCGATTTACGATCTCTTTGGGCCTGAAATGACATTTGGATTGCTTAATATTCGGGCGAACGGCAGCTATCCCTCGGGAGTGGAACTTTCGATCTGTTCGAAAATGGCACCGCAAATCCCGTTCATCTCCAACGCAAAAAAGTTCTTGGCCGCAGCGGTATTGGGATGGAATGGATCCTTGACCATGCCGTTTTTGTTCAACCGAAAGTAATGCTTATTCCCTTGATTGGCCGCCACAGTCTGCGGCGTGCTTCCGGGCACAAATGTACAGCGGCTGCCGGTTTTCTCGAAAGCTGACATCAGGTTTTTCTGGGCCTTCAAACGCAGATCGACGATCTCTTTTTTGTAGGCCGGTGCGGTGGTCATAAAGATGCAAGGCACGTCACCCGGCAACTGCTCCATCATATTTTCAACGTCTTCGATCGCCGCTTCTTCGCTTTTGGCCCACCGCTTGGCCGAGTTGCCAAGGAACGACATCAAAAGCAGTTTCGGGTCGTAATAATCCTCGCGAAACATCACCTCAAAGGCTGACCGCTGGGGCGCACAGAATTGATATTCCTTGCCTTTTCCAATCTGGACATAACGATTGTCGCTCATGTTTACGAAACCATAGGTCCCTGCATTCACCCGCCATTTCCGATCTTCTTTGCAAATCACATCCTTCGAACGACCGCTGCGCGCTGTCCAGGTGTGGATCGAACTCGAACGCACACCGATGACGCCGACGCGCATCTCTCCCAGCCGTTGAAGGTTTTGCTTTTGCTGGTCATTTGGGTGGCAATGCTTCTTGATGTCGGTAAAGAACTCAAGAAACGCAGGGCCAGATCCAAAGGTGATTTGACTGTCACCAAGGATCAGAATTTCAGGTGAAATAAAATCCTCGGCCTGCGCAAACGCGGGACGAACCACGGACAAACTCGCCGCAACAAGAAGGGCGAGAAGTCTCAACAATGCCAGCATGCAAGTCTCCTAAAACACGACAACCACTTAATTTACGGCTGCGGCGATAGCATTACATAACGCAGCCCGATTTAAATCAACAAACATTCGCGTGGCCGCCGGGCTTGGGTGATGCGGATCTGTCACGCGACCAGCGCTGTTGCGTTTGAAGAATTTTGCATGACCTTCGATGACATTCCGTGTCTCGGCGGAAAACCCTTCAACAACTTCACAGCGCCCGCCGGACTTTTGGAACGCCTTCACAATTTCCGTTTGCGCTTTCATCCGCAAATCATTGGTTTTCTTGGAATACACCGGCACGGTCGACATGAACACGCAAGGCACATCCGTCGGCACCTGTTCCAATGTGCGGCGGACATCTTGTGCGGCAAGGCTCGGATCATCCGTCCAACGCTCGGCTGCATTTCCAAGGAACGCCAAGATCAACAGTTTGGGATCACTTGCGTCTTCGCGAAACAAACCTTCAAAAGCAGATTGATCTGGGCGGCAAAACCTCACACCGGTGTCGCGTCCGACTTGCACGAATTTTCGCTTGGGGTTGCCGCCAAGACCATAGACGCCAGCGTTCACGCCATACTTTTTATCGACGTCGCAAATCGTACCCTTTGGCGCGCCCTTTCGCGCAACCCACGAATGCAGCGAAGTCGAACGCACACCCAGTGCTGCCGTACGTTGATCGCCAAGTTTGGAAAGCGTGGCGGCACTAACGTCCGTTCCAAGACATTGTTGTTCCAGATTTTCGAAGAACTTCAAGTAAACCTCACCCGCACCAAACGAAATCTGGCTGTCACCCAGAACCATAATGTCCGTACCGGACTGCGCGCCGCTCCGAACGGGAACAAGAACGATAATGAGCGAAACGATGATCGACGTGACGACAGTACGCATGCGGTATCCTTGGAAAAGTTCGCTATTCATGTCGGTTTGGCAAAAGTTTTGTCCACTCACACTGACGCTTTTGACGTTGATAGAATGGCATTCAACGTACCGAACTTTCGAATCACAATGCAGGCTGCGAGAAGAGCCCAGAGCATGAGAACCCCCCAAACGACGTTTTAGTCGAGCACAGCCAGTATTTTTTCCATCGTCACGGGCTTGATCAAAAGATCGTTGAACCCCTCGCGTTGAACCTTCGATCGGTTGTGCCAGGCCGTATCCGCCGTCAAAGCGACCACGTGAATGTTCTTCGGCGGGTCGTTTTCATCGGCACGAATTTCGGAAAGAGCCGCAAGTCCCGATTTTCGCGGCATGTGAATATCCAAAAATATCGCGTCGAACCTGCCGGCGTCTTTCTCTAACTTCTCGACGCATTCCTGACCGTCGTTTGCGACCTCGAATTCGATGCCAACGGCATCAAGCATTTCGGTCATCATAAACTGAGTTGATCGATCATCTTCGACCAAAAGTATTTTTCGTGTTTTCAACGTACTATCCCCTGACGTTTTACCTCAATGGAAACTCCACTAAGAACTTAGTGCCTTTACCAGTCGTATCAACCACGTGAATCGTTCCTCCAAGTTGCTCGGTCAACTGCTTGGTGATTGCCAAACCAAGGCCACTTCCGCCTTTCTTCCGAGTTATACTACCATCAACTTGGTGGAATTGATCGAAAATAATTTCGGCATCTCCGTGAGAGATACCAATTCCCGTATCTTCGACTTCAAAAACAATTCTGTGCTGTTCTTCTTTTACATAGGAATATCCCCTTACGCTCACTGTTCCAGAATCTGTAAATCGAACTGCATTGTCCAGAAGGTTTGTAAGAATTTGCTGTACGAAACCCTCGTCAGTCCAAAAGGTTTTAGGAAGCGAGCAATCAAATAGAACCGTACCTTCGATATCCGCATTGGATTTGGATATCGCGCCTTCCAACACACCTTCGACATAGCTTCGAAGATTTTCAAGTTCGACATTTTCCTTGATGACTTGCGTTTGCCCGGCCTCTATTCGCGCGGCATCCAACACCTTGGTCAGCATTGCAAACATTCCTTCAGCGGCGGACCTGCCGTGGTGGGCGCGAATTTGGTTTCGCTTGTGGTCCGGTGCGCTCTCGATCAACTCAAAAATTCCCATGATCGCATTCAAAGGTGTTCGAATTTCGTGGCTCATCATGGAAAGGAAATCCGACTTCAGTTTAGACGCCTGTTGAGCCCTTTCGGTGGCATCGCGCAAGTTATCTTCGGTGACCTTTTGCGATTGGTTAGCAACCCTTAGCTCTTCCACCGCTTTGCTGAGTTTTGCCAATTCGTCACCACCTGCCACCTGTGGTTGTGGCGTGAAATCGCCAACGGCCAATGTCGCCATCTGGTGATCAAGGATGCGAAGGCGGCGCACAATCCGGTATTCGATTGCCACAAAGACAACGACGAGGATGGATAGGATTGTTGCAAGGGAAGCGAACAATATCATTGTCCGCGCGCGCCCGAATTCACGCGATACGTTTTCCGTTGTTCGCATTGCTGCGGATCGTTGCGTTTCTGACGCGCTTACCATTTCGAACTTCAATGAATTCAGAAGTTCAACCAAGTCAGTCGCGGCAACTACCAGTTCAGCACGTGCGTTTCCGACCTTTAACGCATCCCGAAGCGTATCGCCATTCAGGAACCCGAAAAACGATTGCCTGGCAATCGCTGCGTATTCGTCTTTATTTTCGGTGTTATTAACACGAGATATCTTCAAAAACAGATCACTGATGTGTATTTTTATATAACCTTCTTCTTTCTTTATTTCTTCAGTCGTTTCAAAATCGGTTAAGTGTTCCAATGCGGTCTGGATCTCAATTAATTCCCCAATCAGTCCGGTAAGAATGTTCAAATCTTCAAGTGGCGTTTCGCTTGAAAATTCGTTTGAATGAACGCTTTTCATGGTTATTATCAGGTCACGTGCTATTCTCTCGCGAAGCAATTGAGTTTCGGAAAATAGGTCTAATATCTTCTTTTGGGCTTTTGGAAAAAGCGTCCGATTGGACTTTGCTGCATTTTCCATATCCGAAACCAAGGCAACGGCGATCTGCATCCTTTCTACCACAGAAAGGTCAGCGAACACCGGGCTTTTTGCTGATCGCGAAATGGCATCGACTTGATCGGATAGCTCTGCGATCTGCGACAGAACGGCGTCTCCGGTCGGCGTTGCGATTATGCGCGACGCGATCGTTGCAGCCTCAAAGGCAGGAAGCCCAAGGCGTTCGATTTGGACCAAGCGCGGTATGGTATCCGACAGTATCGGAGAGAACGCCGATTCAGCTTTCTGCATCGTTGATACGGCAATCGAGCCGAAGATCATGGTGATCGCCGCAGTTGTCACCGCCGCAATTCGAAGAACATTAGTTGCTGAAAATGTGTTCAAGGGGCACTTTTCACTATCCAGAGTTGTATTATATCATCATAGTACAACCCTACAGAAAGAAAAGGATCGCTTGCGTGGATCGAAGAAAGGTTTTGTTGCAAGGAGCATCTGCGGCGTCAACGCTGCTTTGTGGTGTGGCTGCTGCACGCGCTGAAGCCGACCATGATGTCGTGCAGCGCGTTCAGTCTCTTGGGCTCAAAACGGATCAACCTCTGCGCGGATTGATACCCAACGGGAGCCAACCCAGCCTGATGGTCGTTGCGGCGGAGTGGACAGAAGCAACCGGGCAGCCCGTCGACCTTACCATTGTGTCGGTCGACGACATCAACACCCGCATGACCATGGATGGGCTGACACAGAACCTCAACTTTGATTTCGCGTTGCCTGCCACTTATGGCATCCCCGATCTGATCACTGCGGGTGTCGTTCAGCCCTTCGACCCTGTTCGCGATGGCCTCGGGATGGGTGCTCAAAAGGGCGGAAGTCTTTATTCCATTGGTGATTTCTATGACGGGCAGCGTTACGGATTTCAAACGGATGGCGATGTTTATTTGATGTTCTATCGCGCCGATATGTTGGATGATCCCGCACTAGGAGCAGAATACAGCGACAGGACAGGCAACGCTTTGACGCTCCCCGGCGATTGGGAAGCGCTGGACCAACAAATGGAGTTTTTCCACCGGCCAAGCATTGGCCGATACGGAGGGGCGCTGTTCCGAATTCCGGGTTATCTGGGGTGGGAGTTTTTCGCGCGCCTGCTTTCCGCCCAAGGCAAGATTTTTACAGATGATCTGGTGCCGCTTTTTGACAACGACGTTGCAGAACAGGCGCTGGAAAGCATGCGCCGCGCCAGTGATTTTCTTCATCCGGCAACTGCGACCGCCGGCCTGTTTGAAAATTGGGCGCTTTATCGACATGAAAATATCTATGCAAACATCGGATGGGGTGGGTCGCAAAAGTCGTTCAACCAACCCAGTAGCGCCATTCGCGGAAAACTGCGGCACGCGACGCTGCCCGGTTTGGCGGCACAAGGTGTCGCCTATTTCAATTGGGGGTGGTCCTATGTGATCCCCGTTTCGGCAAATCAGCCGGAAATGGGTTATCTATTTTCGCGCTTTGCAGTCAGTGAAACGATGTCGACCAAAGCGGTTCGCGAAACTGCCGGGTATTTTGACCCGTTCCAATCCAGCCACTACGACGATCCGGATATTATCGACGCATATTCAAAGCCGTTTCTTGACGTTCATGAAGCCGCGCTTCGCATAGGGAACCGCAATTTAAACATCCCCGGCCACAGCGCCTATATGGCGTCGCTGAACCGCAATCTTTCCCGCGCAATGGACGGAAACATCACCGCCCGGCAGGCCCTGAAGATCATTGTATCTGAATGGGAACTGACAACGCTTGAATTTGGTCGCGACGATCAGATCAAACGCTGGCGCGATCTTCTGAAAGGCTAGCTTTCGCGCATTGCACGCCCGAAGTAATCCGTGAGAGGTTTTGTCAGATATGACAGGGGGGTGCGTTGGTCTGTTTTCAAAAACGCCTCAACCGGCATTCCCGGCAAAACTTCAAGGTCTTCGAGCTTGGCCATTTCGCCTTCAGACGGCATCAATTCAACGCGGTAGTAATTCGCGCCGGTAATCTCGTCGCGAAAGGTATCTGCGGAAACCGACGTGACGCGTCCGAAAAGTTCTGGCGTCGTGCGTTGGTTGAAAGCCGAGAAACGCACCGCCGCCACTTGACCAACATGGATCTGATCGACGTGGATGGCGTCAACATTGGCGGCAATCACCAGCGGCTGATCCTGCGGGATAACGTACATTATTGGCTCGGCGGGTTGCAAAATAGCCTGTTGGCCAAACACCGTCGAACCATAGACGATCCCGGCGACAGGTGCGCGAATATCAAGACGGTCCAGCCGCTCGTTCAAGGCGCGCATCTGTTCGTTCAGTTCAAGTTCGCGAAACTGCGTGTCTCGCAATTCGGAAATCGCGTTTTCCTGTAACGTGGTTTCAAGTTTCAGCCGTTCGATTTCAAATGCTGCGATTTGGCCTTTGAATTGGGCGACATCGGCATTCAAACGCCCGATCTCGCCGGCCAACCGCGCCGCTTCGCGCCTAAGGCTCGACAAGCGTTGCGCTTGGACAAGGCCCTTTTCGAACAAGGCTTCCTGATCGGTCAGTTCTTCGTTGATCAGGCGTTCCTGAATGGAAAACGCCGAAAGCTGCGCTTCGGCCCCGACGATTTGGTTGCCTGTTTGCTTGATCTGCTCGCCGATCTGTTTTCTTTCGGTTTGGAACGACACGCGGCGGGCTAGGAACAGTTTTCGCTGTCCTTCGATTTGCTCGGCTGCGGCTTCACTGGTTTTTTGCAACAATGCGTCGGAGAAGGCGATCACATCGGCACCGTCGCGTTCGGCCTGAAGACGGGCGCGTCGTGCGCCGAGTTCAATCGCCTGCAACTCGGCCACGGCAAGTTCCGAAAGCAGCAATGTATCATCCAACCGTACAAGTAGATCACCGGCCTTAACCGGATCGCCATCGCGCGCTTCGATCGAACCCACTACGCCGCCTTCGGCGTGTTGAACGACTTGGCGATTGTTTTCGACCACGATTGTTCCGCTGGCGATGATTGCACCTGCGATTTCGGTTCGAACGCTCCAAACGCCGACGCCGCCGACCAAAAGGACAAGCGCGAAAAATCCAACGAAAAGCGGCAATCGTGCCGAATATTTGGGCCTTTGTACCATTTTATCCCCCAACCACTCTGCGGATGTCGCCTGAATTTTTCATCATGGATTGGATAATCTCATCACGGGGGCCAATCGCTTTGACCGCCCCTTTTTCAACCACCATCAGCCGGTCACATTCCGAAATCGCAACCGGGCGATGCGTCATGATGATCACAGAACACCCTTCGTCTTTCATCGTGTTGATTGCTTCGTTCAACGCTTCGCTACCCTCTTGATCCAGTGCGGAATTTGGCTCGTCCAGCACCAAAAGCACAGGATCACCGAACAGCGCGCGCGCGAGCGCTATACGCTGACGTTGGCCGCCCGAAAGTCCGATTTTATTGTTTTCGATCCGTGTCTCATAGGCGTCAGGCAGCGATAAAATCAGCTCGTGCGCTTTGGCCTTTTTCGCCGCCTTCACCACCATTTCGCTATCGGGGTTCAGCGACATCCGCGCGATGTTTTCGGCAATTGTGCCCGTGATCAGCATCGGGTCTTGCGGCAAATATCCGATGTGGGCGCCAAGATCTTCGGGCTGGTAATGATCGACCAATGCGCCACCCAGACGAACTTCACCAAGGCTTGGCGCGACAAGGCCAAGGATGGTCTTTGCAATTGTCGTTTTGCCCGACCCGCTTTTTCCGATCACACCAAGTGCCTCGCCCGGCTCAACCGAAAACGTCACATTGTAAAGCACTGGTGGTTTCCCCGGCGTGGTCGATTTGGTGACGCTTTTCACCTCAAGACGGCCTTCGGGACGCGGAAGTTTCGTGCGTTCAGCAAGATCGGGGGTTTCATCCCAGAATGTTTTAAGCGAAGCCCAACCTTGCCTTGCCCGCGCAATCTGTGGCCAGCGCGCAATGATCTGTTCGATTGGGGCCAGGGCGCGGCCCAACAAGATTGACCCCGCGATCATCGCACCCGGCGACAATTCGTTCAAAAGCACCAACCAAGCGCCTAGCGCCAGAACAAGCGATTGCAACGCCAGCCGGAAGGATTTGGTAAACGTCGAAAATGCGCCCGTCCAGTCAACGGCTGTCATGTTTTCCTGTAGGGCGGTTATTCGGTGCGCCATCCAGCGTTCCGTGACCGGCGCGACCATCCCCTGACTACGGATCAGTTCGGATGCAAGGCGCGCATTTTCGCCAAATCTGTTCGCCACATCGGATGTTTTCTGCGCTTCGGCAATGCGTTTTGACGTCAGCACCTGGTTCAAAAGCGTGATCCCAACAAGGATCAAACCACCACCAAGCGCGAACCAACCGAGCCAAGCATGGAAGACAAAAATCACGCCAATGAAAAGCGGGGTAAATGGTGCGTCCATCAAGGATGTCAAAGCGGGCGAGGCATAAAACCCCTGAACCGCTTCCAGATCGCGGTGCGCTGATGCCGCCTCGGGCCGCGTGTTATCACGGGAAAGTTGAGCGGCAAAGATGCGGTCATCCAGCGAAGATTGAAACCGTGCGCCATACCGCGCCAACAGCCGCGAGCGCGCAAAGTCCAGCAACCACATCAGGGCATAAAGCCCCAGCACCAGAATAAGGAGCGCGACAAGCGTTTCCTCTGATCGCGACCCAAGCACGCGGTCATAAACCTGCAACATGAAAAGCGGGCCGGTCAGCATCAATAGGTTAACGAAGACGCTAAAGAAAAACCCAAACCAAATGAGATGATAAGACTGTTTCTTCACCGACCGCAGCGGATCGATGTCAGTCGACGTCTTGGTCAAAACAACCTCCAGCACAAACTGCCCTGACATAGCTGAAACTTTAGATTGTCACAACCAGAACGTGTCGCGAAACCTATTACCTGCTTTATGTTTACGAAATATGTGGCCCGGCACCACTTGGGCAGAAAATCACCGCGAAACGCGCCCTATTTGATCCGCGCAACATAGCGAGCGCGTTCGGGATTGAACCATGTGCGCGAATATTCGACGATTTCACCATCTGCCGCTCGGCTCCAGCGTTCGACAAAGCCAACCAAATCGCCTGTCGCACAACCGATTTCGGATGCGCTCCAACCCGGCAACGCGCTGACGCCGACTTTGTCTTCGACCCGGTTGATCAAAAGCCCTAACGATTTCTGGTAATAATAGTAAAGCGCGTCCGAAAGCTCCGAACGGCGGATTTCTTTCGCCCAACTGCCATCAAGCCAAATTTCTTCCGTTGCGGCGGGAAGATCCGACAATAACCTGATCCGGCGAATGCGGTGAGCGTGTTGAGACCCTCCGAACTTTGGCAAGTCTTGTGGTTTTTTCAACCGTTCGACCGACAAGGTATTTGCTGAAGGCGCGCCACCGCCTTCCAGCAATTCCAGACGGAAAAACGCATAGATACCGGCCCCGCTTGGATTGTGCCTGATATAATTTCCCGACCCCTGAAGACGTTCAACAAAGCCTTTTGATTCAAGGTCTTTCAACGCCTTTCTTAACGTGCCAACAGCGATTCCTAATTCCGCCGCCATCTCACGTTCAGGCGGTAATTTTTCGCCTTCAATCAAGCGGCCAGACGAAACTTCACGGATCAACCACTCAGAGGTTTGCATGTAAATCGGCAGCTTTGAAGTCTCGGACGGCATTTCATCCCCGCAAAGTGATACACTATTGATGTACTCTGCAACGGGTGCTACGCAAGTGGAAATTGAGCGCTTCAGGAAAGAACCGAATGACTGTTGTTCCCGTCACTTCTGCCGACACAAATGCTGCCGAAGTTAGCTGGTTTTCTGCGCTTTGTTCAGATGATTACCAATTCTTAGGTGTCCCAGACGGGAATCTACGTTCCAGTTGGGCGCATTGTCGCGACGTGCTTTTGGAAGCCGAAAACCAGGGGTTTCGGAACATCCTTTGCCCGTCGTCCTATCAGGTGGGCCAGGACACCTTGTCGTTTGTCGCGGGCGGTGCGCCCTTAACCAAAAACATCAACATGTTAGCGGCTGTGCGCTGTGGCGAAATGCAACCCATCATGTTGGCGCGCACCATCGCGACGCTGGATCACATGTTGGAAGGCCGTTTGACGATCAACATCATCTCGTCTGATTTCCCCGGTGAAAAGGCTGAATCGAACTTTCGTTACCAACGCTCGCGCGAAGTGGTTGAAATTCTGCGCCAAGCTTGGACACAAGACGAGATCAACTATCAAGGCGATGTCTATACCTTCGAAAACGTCCCGACCGGCCCTGCAAAGCCATTTCAACAGAACGGCGGACCATTGATGTACTTTGGTGGGTATTCGCCGCCTGCTCTCGAACTTTGCGGTCAACATTGCGACGTCTACCTCATGTGGCCCGAACCAAAAGAACAGCTGGCGCAACGCATGACCGACGTGAATGCGGTGGCCGAAAAGTACGGGCGCACGCTGGACTACGGATTGCGGGTTCATATGATCGTTCGCGATACCGAGGCCGAGGCAAAAGAATACGCCGAATACATCGTTTCAAAACTGGATGACGAATACGGCCAGATCATCCGTGAACGCGCCCATGACTCATCGTCGCTTGGCGTAAGTCACCAAGCCCGCGCACGCGAATTGGCCGATCAGTTTGGTTATGTCGAACCACACCTATGGACAGGCATCGGGCGCGCAAGATCGGGCTGTGGGGCTGCCTTGGTTGGATCAACCGATCAAGTGCTGAGCGAGATTGAGGAATACAAAAAAATGGGCATCCGCGCTTTCATCTTTTCGGGCTATCCGCACATCGACGAATGTAAATCATTTGGCCAGCGCGTGTTGCCGGAATTGGAAACCTGCTCGTTGCCCCATCTTTATGGCCGGGTTCCAGCAACAACACCCGCCACCCCACTCGGATCAGGAGACCGCACATAATGGAGCGCATCAGTTTTCCGGGCGGCGTTGAACTTAGCCGCATCGTCTATGGTATGTGGCGTGTGGGCGATGATGCCGACACATCCACCAGCCATGTGCGTGCAAAGATTGACACCTGCCTTGAACAAGGCATCACGTCTATTGATCAAGCCGACATCTATGGTGGCTATACCGCCGAAGCGATCCTTGGCGATTGTCTGAAAGAAAACAAAGGCCTGCGCGATCAGATCGAAATCGTGACAAAGTGCGATATCGTCGCGCCCGCCGGTCGTCACGCGGCAGCACGGGTCAAACATTACGATACATCGCCCGCTCACATCGCGGCGTCTATTGATCATTCGCTGACGGACATGGGAATTGATCACATCGACATGCTCTTGATCCACCGCCCCGATCCGCTCATGGATCATGTGGCAACCGGTCGTGCGCTGGACGAGGCCGTGACATCAGGCAAAGTGCGCGCAATCGGGGTTTCGAATTTCCGCCCCTGGGATTGGTCGCTTCTACAATCGGCAATGACGACACCTCTTGCCACCAATCAGATCGAAATCAGTCTTTCGGAGCACGACCCCCTTACAAACGGCGACATTGCGTTCCTTCAGGAAAAGAACATCGCACCAATGGCGTGGTCCCCGCTTGGGGGTGGCGCATTGATGTCTGATGACGCAGCACCAGCCGTTCGTGCGTTGATGGCCCGCGTTGCCGAAAGCAATGGCGTTGATATAGCCGCCGTCGCGGTTGCTTGGCTTTTGGCGCATCCTGTTCGCATTCTGCCCGTTATGGGCACCAACAACATCGCCCGTATCAAAACACTTTCGGACGCCTTAAACGTCGATATGGACCGCCAGACGTGGTTTGAACTTTACGAAGCCGCACTCGGGCGGGAGGTCGCCTAAATGGCCGACGGCGAACGCAGTTTTCGACCCGAGGAGGCAGACGCCGCTGTCTATCGCCAGGCCTTGGGCAAGTTCGCAACCGGCGTCACGGTTGTGACCTGCGATAGCGCGTTAGGCCCGTTGGGTATGACCGCCAACAGCTTTACGTCAATATCGCTAGATCCGGCACTGGTGCTTTGGTCACCGGCCCGCGCCTCAAAACGGTGCGCTGCATTCGAGGCGGCTGAACACTTTGCGATCCACGTGTTGGCACAGTCACAAAAAGAATACTGCCAGCAATTCGCCAATGAAGGCGACAATTTCGACGGTGTACGCTGGAACCAAAACGACGACGGCGTTCCGTTGATCGAAAACTGCCTTGCGCGGTTTCAATGCAAGCAACACGCCATTCATGTCGGAGGCGACCACCTGATCATCGTTGGAAAAGTGATCACGGCTTCGGTGCGCGATGGCAACCCACTGGTCTTTTCCAAAGGGGAATTCGGACAGTTTACAAGGATGGAATAGGGTGAAGAACAAAGGCTAATCGGTCCAGTCGATAGCAAATTTTGGACCAAGGGAGGAAACAAAATGGCGATACTGCACGGCCTGTTGCGGCCATTTCAGCTGTGGAACGATCTTGTTCTGCCGGTTGGTCGATGGATTTCCATTGTGGCCATTGCGTTGATGGTTGTTGCCATTCTTGTCCAGGTGTTCTTCCGCTATGCCCTGAACAGCGCCCTCCCCTGGCCAGATGAGGCGGCGCGTTTCATGATGCTTTGGCTAACTGGCCTGATGGCGCCCATGGCGTTTCGCCAAGGCGGGTTTGTGGCCATCGACATGGTCGTCCAAGCGCTGCCCTTTAAAGTGGGTCAGATCATCTCGATCTTCCTGCTTTTGATCTCCGCCGGTGTGCTGGCGATGGCGATCAACATTGGCTGGAGCGAGGTCACAGGCTTCGGCGGCAGGTTCAAAACCGCGTCGCTTTACGTACCGATGGCCGCTGACTTTAGCGAATGGCTGCGCGTGCCTAGGTCATGGATGATGGCGTCGCTCCTTGTCGGGGTGATCTTGTTGTTCATCGTGAACGTTGAACTGATCTTGCGATCCCTGATCACATTTCTCGGCGGTGGCGACAGGTTGAAAGACCTGAGCCCGACTGATGAAGTTATGGCGGAGTGATGTGACATGCTGATCTGGTTCCTCCCTGTCTTTCTTGTGTTTCTCATGTTCGGGCTACCGGTGTTTTTCGGCCTGCTTGCCGCGCCGGGTATCTTGCTGTTTCTCAGCGATCTAAATGCCGGTGAATCCGATCCGACGAAGCAAATTACGCTGTTGTACCGCAATGTTTACAACGGCATGGACAGCTTTCCCCTGATGGCGATCCCGTTTTTCATGCTTGCGGGCGAAATGATGAATAAAGGCGGCATCACCGAGCGTTTGGTTGAGTTCAGCCAAGCCCTGATGGGCCATCTGCGTGGTGGTCTGGCCCACGTGAACATCCTGTCGTCGATGCTCTTTGCCGGGCTATCTGGCTCGGCTGTGGCCGACACCTCTGCTTTGGGGTCCATGCTGATCCCTGCGATGGAAAAACAAGGTTATACCCGCCGGTTCGCCGCCGCCGTGACCGCCGCGTCATCTGTCATTGGTCCGATCATTCCGCCGTCGGGCATCATGATCATCTATGCCTACGTCATGGGCGAAAGCGTTGCGGCCCTGTTCCTTGCCGGCATCGTACCGGGCGTTCTGGTTGGCATCGGATTGATGCTGGTCGTCAAAGTGATGGCCAACAAATACGACTTGCCTAAAGCCGAACGCATCGTAAGAAAGGGCCAAACCCTTTCGGCACGCGAATACTGGGTATCCTTCGTTCTGTTGCGCCTGAACCTCGGCTGGGTCTTCTTTGCGATCTTCCGTGGCACGACAGGTATCGCAGCCGGTGACGAGGCCAACAGCCTTGTCGTTCTTGCAACCTTCTTGGTGGCCACCATCGCGGCCCATGCGCTTTTGATGAGCCTGCGTCCCCGCGTTGAACAAGACTTTCGCATGGTCACCAAACGCGCCGTCGTGCCCTTGCAGACGCCGATCCTGATCCTTGGCGGTATCCTTCTGGGCGTCTTCACCCCAACCGAAGCCGCCGCCGTTGCCGTTTTCTATGCCGTCGTCGTCGCTTTCTTCGTTCTGAAAACGATGAAGCTTTCCGACCTGCCCAACATCCTAAGCCGCGCGGCGCTGACATCCGCCGTGATCCTATTACTTGTTGGTGCTGCCATGGCGTTCAAAACGGTGGTGTCCCTGTCCTACGCTCCGCAGATTCTGGCCGACTATATCTTGTCGCTGTCCGAAAACCCGCTGATCCTTTTGTTCCTGATCAACATCCTTTTGTTCATCGTTGGCATGTTTCTGGATGCAGGCCCTGCGATCATCATCCTCGGGCCAATCCTTGGGCCGATCTTTGTAGACTTGGGCGTTCACCCCGTCCACTTTGCGATCATCATGTCGGTCAACTTGACCGTAGGCCTTGCGACACCGCCCATGGGGCTTGTGCTGTTCGTCGCCTCATCCGTGGCGAACGAAAAAGTCGAAGTGATTGCAAAAGCCATTCTGCCATTCCTCGCCGTCGAGGTGTTCGTGATCTTCCTGATCACCTATGTCCCGGCCATTTCGATGACGATCCCACGTCTGACCGGGTTCGTTAACTGACCAAACCAACCAATAAGGGAGAGATACATGCTCAAAGGTCTTACAACGGCGGCACTGGCCGCAACGCTTCTGACAGGCGGCGCGATCAGCGCACTTGCAGACGGCCATGCGGAGTACAAAATCCGCGCGACCGCCAACTCGAACGAAAACGACGAAGACTATGACGGCCTGGTCGTCTTCAAAAACTTCGTCGAACAAGCGTCGAACGGCAAAATCGAAGTTGAAATGTTCATCGGCACGCAGCTTTGCTCGAACGGTGCTGAATGCCTGCAAGGCGTGGCCGATGGCAATATCGACGTCTATATCTCAACATCGGGTGGTGCCTCGGGCATCTTCCCCTTCGTTCAGGTGCTTGACCTGCCCTACCTGATGGCCGACGACCGTGTCGCCGAAGCCGCGCTGACCAACGGCACAGACTTCATGAACACCATGAAGGACATGACGTTGGAAGCGTCTGGTGGCGCGATCCGCCTAATGACCGTGGGCAACACGGGCGGCTGGAGAAACTTCGCCAACACCAAGCGTCGCGTTGCCTCGCCGTCGGACATGGAAGGTCTGAAAATCCGCACCGTGGTCGCCGATCTACCGCAGGAACTCGTCAAAGCCCTTGGTGCTTCGCCGACGCCGATCCCATGGCCCGAGCTGTTCACATCGTTCCAGACGGGCGTTGTTGAAGGGTCAAAAAACGGCATCACCGACATCATGGGCATGAAGTTCCCCGATGCCGGTCTTCAGTACGTCACGCTCGACGGCCACGCCTATATGGGTGCGTTGTGGTTCATGAACAACGAAAACTTCAAAGCCATGCCCGCCGAATTGCAGCGCGTTGTGGTCGATGGGTTCTATCAGCTTCAGCAGGCCACTTTCGCCTCGCCAAAGCGCAAGTCGATCCAGGCCTATCAGGACTTTACAGCAGGCGGCGGCGATCTTTACGTGCCAACCCCTGACGAAAAGCAGGCCTTCAAAGAAGCCGCGGCGCCTGTCTATGACTGGTTCAAAAGCAACGTTGACGGTGGCGACGCCATCTTCAACGCGCTGACCACCTCGGTCGCAGCCGCCGAAGCGGACATCGAAGCCGCCCGCGCCGCTGACCTGAACTAAAGTCGGCCCACAGCAAAAAAATTGGCCAATCCTTTGGGTTGGCCTTTTTTCAAGTGTCCGGTTTGAGCCCAAAGTGCATGCATGCCATTGCCTAAAGCGGTGCTCCAAATCGAGCAATGCAGTGCCAAGCCCGCTTCAATAATTGAGGGTCTGTATGCCCTTCTCTGAACTCCCCGAGATGGAATGGCCGGATAACATTTCCAACATCAAGGCACCCAAGAAATTCTGCAACATCTTGACCACGGTATTCGGCGCAAAGCTCTAGCTGGTCCAATGCCAAACCAAATCCGTCGTGCCACTCGACAGAAATCGGTAACTTACCAGCAGTTCGCTCAATCTGTGTTCCACGATAGGAAGGATCGAGAACGATGGCTTCTACATCTTCATTGATTTCAATTTTGCCGTGTACATGAGCCTCAACGTAGTCGTCCAATGGATCCAGTTCTGCCGCGTTTTTCCGAGCCAATGCGACTAGCCCCATTTGCCACGAGCATCCAAAATCCGTTGGTTCTAAGTGGCTGTCGGGATAAGCAAATGTGGTCCTTTTAATAGTGTGTGGCTTTAGCCGAAAATGAGACGACCCGAACCGAGGTGAGCCACCGATAGCCCGCAGTGAATAATTCAAAGAGCCGTATTTAGGCCGTAGCTCTGCAGGCGCGTAATCGTAAGCACCGCCAAACATGCGACTTTCCCAAATCCAACGCTGTCCGCCTCTAAAGGCGGAAAGACCACCAGTGCTAGTTTTGGTTTCAAATTGTGATCGATAGACGCCATCGAAAGCAAATGCGTCGATTAAGCTTAAGTCTCCGCACATAGAATCTGGGTGAAAATGCAAGGTGACTGACGCCTCCCTAGGAACCGGTGGTCCGGAAGACTTCGCCGCGATAAATTCAATCGCATTCTTCGTGTAAGTTTCGTCCATACAGTCGAATGCTAGACAGAACTGGTTTTCTGTCAAACGTCTGCAAAGTCCGCAATGCCGTCATCCGCTCGCACCCTACCGAAACGGATACATCCAGGGCTTATAATCGTTCACCAATACCTGCGCTCGGTCGATTTGTTCTTTTGTCATCCGGTTCTGCAATTCTTCCAAGGAATCCACTGCGTCCGGGTCGCCGCCGATGGATGACAAGGCGTACCACAGATAGGCGCGCACGAGATCGGGTGCGGGCAAACCGATGCCAAGTTCATAGTACCAGCCGATGCCGGACTGCGCGCCGGGGTGCCCTTTCATTGAGGCACGCATGTACCATTCGAACGCGCGTTCCGGGTCTTTGTCGACGCCAAGGCCCAAGGCGTACATAACGCCGATCAGCTCTTCGGCGTCTGCATTCCCGGATCGCGCAAAGGGCAACAGGGCTTCGCGCGCCGCTTCGAACTGGCCAGCCTCCATTAAGTCACGCGCGGTTTCAATTTCCGCCCTGACAGGGGTTGCGACCGCCATAAGGATCGCCACAATCACGCTATGAACCCGATGTTTCAAATCATCGCCTTTTGCTTTGCGTTGCCTCTGTTTGCGGCTGATCTGCCGCGCCCTTTGACCGACGCTGATTTTCTAGCGGTCGATCCTGACGTCGCCAAGGTGGGGCAATTTTTATTCTACGACAAGGTGCTGTCTGGCAATCGCAACATCGCGTGCGGCACCTGTCATCACCACGATCTGGGCAGCGGCGACGGGCTTAGCCTTGGGATCGGCGAAGGCGGTACGGGACTGGGTAAAAAACGCCTGCCCCAAAGCGCGCAGGATCGCATCCGCAAACGCATCCCCCGCAACGCGTCAGCACTTTGGAACCTTGGCGCGCGCGACATTTCGGTGCTGTTCCACGATGGGCGGCTGGAAACTTCTGATCTTTATGGCAACGGGTTCAATTCACCTGCCGAAGAATGGTTGCCCAAGGGGCTTAACAATATCCTCGCCGCGCAAGCGATATTTCCCCTGACCGCACGGTTTGAAATGGCGGGTGACCCGGAAGAAAACGAAGTCTCGGGCGCCGTCAATGACCGGATCGACAATGCATGGCCGATCATTGCCAAACGCGTGCGCACCATTCCGGCGTATGGTGAGATGTTTGTGAACGCATTCGACACGATTGAACGCGCCGAAGACATCACCATCGTTGACATCGGCAACGCGTTGGGGGCCTTCATGGCCAGCGAATGGCGCAACCACGACAGCGCGTTTGACCGCTTCCTTGCGGGCGACGATGATGCTCTGATGCCGAGCGAACTGCGCGGAATGACACTGTTTTATGGCAAAGCGCGATGCGCGACCTGCCATAGTGGTTCGTTGATGAGCGATCAGAAATTCCACGCATTGGCCTTGCCCATTTTCGGGCCCGGGAAAACCAGACGGTTTGAATTACAACCCCGCGACGTCGGACGTATGGCGGAAAGCGATGTGTTGGAGGACGCATATCGGTTCCGCACGCCGATGCTGCGCAACGTGGCACTGACCGGCCCCTATGGGCACAACGGTGCTTACCCGACTTTGGAAGGCATCGTCCGGCATCATCTGGACCCGCTTCAAATGCTCGCCGAGTGGGCGCCCGAGATGGCAAACCTGCCCAAGGCCAACTGGCTGACCGAAGTTGATTTCATAGTCCAAGCCGATGTGCGTGAGAAAGAACGCCATAAGCGCGCCGTGGATATCACGCCCGTTGATTTGACGGATGATGATGTGCAAGACATCGTCGCATTCCTTGAAAGCCTGACGGGAAAAAGCGCGAGCACACGTCCACTCGGCAAACCCAGTCAGGTTCCTTCAGGTTTACCGCTCGACTAAAGCTCAGATCGGCGAAACGCGTTTCAACAGATAGGTGTCCATGATCCAGCCGTGGGCTTCACGCGCCTCAGCGCGGCGGGCAATGATTGTATCTGCGATTTCAGTCACGAGACCCGCCACGATGATCTGGTTTTCCATCCCAAGATAGGCCCCCCACCAAATATGCAGGTCCGGCAATTCCAACCCACGGAAACTCAACTCGCTATCGAGCATAACGGCGACGGTAACTGCACCGACAGGCCAACCATTGTCGCGCAACCGACGCCCCGTTGTCATCATCACCGGTGCATTGATGTCATTCAGCGGGATCCGATGCGCCGCCGTCAGGGCTTGCAAAGCCGTGATGCCCGGCACCACCCGCATCTTTGGCATAGGCACAATCCGATCCGCAATGCGAAGCGTGCTGTCATAAAGCGACGGATCGCCCCAGACCAACAGCGCAACCTTCCGCGCATCCCGCCCCGCCAATGCTGCCATCCAGGCGGCCGCGATGGCATCGTGCCAGTCCCGAACGCCGGTTTGGTAATCGCCCGACACATCGCGAAGCGGCATATCAAATTCAACGATTGGCGCGGCATTGCCAAGAACGTCGCGGCAAATCCCCCGGCGCAATTCGGCCAGATCGTCTTTGTCAGCCCCTTTTCGCGGGATCAAAATCAAATCGGCATCCCGCATGGCCGCTTCACCCTCGCGCGTCATATGATCCGGGCAACCGGTCCCAATACCGATCAGGATCAACTCATCCATCGGCAAGGGCTCCATAGAAAATCAACGTTGGTGCCCGCGATGGTTCTTCGGCGCGAAAAGTCGACATCAACTTGGCGACTGTGCTGCGATCAAGTGACTGATCCGGCGTTGTAACACCCGTCGCCACCAAAGCCGGCGTATCGTCGGGCAAACCTGCCGCCAATAACATCTCGGCCAGATCCGCAAATGTGCGGCGGCCCATATAGACCACCGTGGTCGCTTGTGCGTCGGCCAATGCGGGCAAGTTCAGATCTTCCGGCAAGCGCCCCGCCACATCGTGCCCGGTGATAAACTGCAACCGTCGCGCCGTCATCCGCCGCGTCAACGGAATGCCCGCTTCTGCCGCCGCCGCACAAGCCGATGGGACGCCGGGGATAATTTCAAACGCGATCCCTTCAGCGTGAAGCGCGACCAGTTCTTCTTCGAGCCGTCCGAAAATACCGCCATCGCCAGATTTCAACCGCACGATCCGTCCGCCCTGTTTGGCGTAATCCACCAACAATTTACTGACGTGATCCTGTCGCGGCGAAGCACGCCCGGCCCGCTTGCCCACGCTGACCAAGTCGGCATCCTTCTGCGCAAATTCCAAAATCGGCCCCGACGACAGATCGTCATAAAGAACCGCATCCGCATGGCTCAATCGATCCACCGCCTTCAGCGTCAGTAATTCAGGGTCGCCCGGCCCCGATCCGACAAAGCTTACGAAACCACTCACCCCGCATCCTCGGCAATCATGTGAAAGAATGTGCCCGTCACGTTGCCCTTGATTGATCCGGTTTCGGGCACCGGATTGCCATCTGCATCCGTGACCCGAGCCAGAGGCGCATCCGGTTCCTCAAGGATTGTGGTGTAATGAAACTCGTGCCCGCGAAGCGCCGCGCCCGCCGCAAACCCCGGCATCGCCGCCTGAAGTTCAACCCGACGATAACCCAGATGGAATTTCCGTTTCTCAAAGCTGGTCACAAGTCCAAGCAAGCCCGCCATCTGGTGGCGGTTTCCTTCTTTGTCGATCAAAACAGACCCAAGCGCCATGTATCCTCCACATTCACCATGGATCGGACGAGTTTCGGAGTGGTTGCGCAATCCGGCCTGAAAAGTCTTCGCCCCGGCCAGTGCGCCCCCATGCAATTCAGGGTACCCCCCCGGCAACCAGACCAAATCCGCGCTCGCATCAGGTGCTTCGTCAGCCAAGGGCGAAAACGGCAAGACCTCGGCCCCCGCACGTCGCCAGCCTTCCAGAACATGGGGATATGTAAAGGAAAATGCTGCATCTCGCGCCAACGCAATGCGTTGCGCCGGTGGTCGTGGCAGGGCCGATCCCGCTGGCAATCCACAAGAATTTGCCGCTTCCCGGATCGCCGCCATGTCCACATTTTCGCGCAAGAACTCAGCATAACCCGAAATGGCGGCGTCCAAATCCGGATGCTCCACCGCTTGGATCAATCCCAAATGACGTTCCGGCAACGCAAGATCACCCCGTCGCGGCAAGACGCCCAAAACATTGATGCCTGCACGATCCATCCCAAGGCGCGCAAGCCGCTCATGTCGGGGGCTCGCCACGCGGTTCAGGATCACACCGGCGAACGGCAAATCGGGATCGTAGTTTTTGAACCCAAGCGCCGTCGCCGCCGCCGATTGCGCCTGACCGCCGACATCGATCACCAAGACCACAGGCCAGCCCATCCGTCGCGCGGTTTCAGCGCTGGATCCAAACCCCGATGCGCCGCGCCCCGCAACACCATCGTATAACCCCATCGAGCCTTCACCCACAACAATGTCGGCCCCCTGGGCCTGGCTGGCGATCCCGGCGAATAACCCCTCGCTCATCGCCCATGTGTCAAGGTTGAACGACTTCCGCCCTGCGGCCGCTTCGTGAAACGCCGGGTCAATGTAATCCGGGCCGCTTTTGAACGGCTGCACGACCAACCCGTCGTCTTTCAACGCACGCAACAACCCAAGTGCCACGGTGGTTTTTCCGGTGCCCGATGCAGGTGCCGAGATCATGATACCGGGGGCGTGTTTGGTCATTTGTCATTCTCCAACGAAGAAAACGGGCTCTGGGCGGATTGTGGTCGAAACCGCCGATCATACTCCGTCGAATACAGCGCTGACCGCACATCGGTTTCACCGCCAAGCGCCGGACCCACCAGGATCAACGCCGTCCGGTTGATGCCCGCGTCCATCGCGGCTTCAATCGTCGCCAAAGTGCCCCGGATCACGCGTTCATCCGGCCAGGACGCGCGAAACACCACAGCAACCGGGCAGCCACCGCCATAGTCCGGCACCAGTTCGGCGACCACCGCATCCAACCGATGTATCGACAGATGAACCGCCAAGGTCGCACCGGTCCGCGCGAAATTCGCCAAGGTTTCACCTTCCGGCATTGCCGAGGCGCGCCCGGACGTTCGTGTTAAAACAACAGATTGCGCAACACCCGGCAAAGTCAGCTCTGCGCCCAATGTTGCAGCCGCCGCCGCAAATGCCGGTACACCCGGCGTCACGGAAAACTCAATGCCTGCCGCCTTCAGACGCGAAATCTGCTCCCCCATGGCGGACCAAACCGACAGATCTCCTGAATGGAGCCGCGCCACATCAAGCCCCGCCGCATCCGCCGCGACGCATTCCGCAATGATCTGGTCCAAATCCAAAGGCGCCGAATTCACAATCCGCGCGCCGTCCGGGCAATGGGTCAAAATCGCCTCGGGAACCAGCGATCCGGCATACAAGCAAACCGGGCAAGCCGCGATCAGATCCCGCCCGCGCAGCGTGATCAAATCCGCCGCGCCCGGTCCAGCCCCGATAAAATGAACCGTCATCTGCCAGCCCCTTTTGCAATGGCACAGGTTGCCATATGATCGGGTGAGATCGCACGTCTGGCTACCAAAACCGCGCCCTCACCCGCACCCCAAAGTGCCGCTGCTTCCGACAGACTACCGGTGCCAAACATCCGCGCGCTTTTTGCCGATTGCGTCATGACCGGCTGATCCGCCAAAGCCGCAACCGGAACAGACACAATCTCCAGCCCCCAATCATTGACCAAACCCGTCAAGGCCTCGATCTTAGTCTCAGCCGTCGCAATCATGTCAACACCCGACGCACCGCCAGCGGCCTCAAAAGCTGCACGCAGGCTTTCGACGCCAGCCCCTTTGCGAAATCCAAACCCCGCAACCCTCATCGCACAACGCTCCACTGCACCAAAGGATACACCGCTTTCCAGCCTCGGAAGTCGCCAAGGGGTGCCGCCTCTGCCAGTTCCACTTTCATCAACTCTCCGCCATAAGACCTCTGTGCCGTCGTCAGGATCGCAGTTGTCTCTAACGTGACGGCATTCGCAACAATCCGCGTACCCGGTGCAAGTGCCCCCCACAACCAGTCCAGGCAATCCGGTGTCAGCCCGCCCCCCACAAAAACAGCGTCTGGCGCAGCCAGTCCTTTTAACAGGTCCGGCGCTTTGCCCTGCACCACCTCCAACCGGTCCTGCCCAAGCCGATCCGCATTCTCACGCACCCGCGCCGCGCGATCCGCACGCGCTTCGATCGCAATGGTGCGACACGTGTGATGCGCCATCATCCACTCAATCCCGATCGACCCTGACCCAGCCCCAATGTCCCAAAGCAACTCACCGGGACGGGGTGCCAGGGCCGACAAGGTCAACGCCCGCACAGGTCGCTTCGTGATCTGACCGTCGGTGGCAAAGATCTCATCCGGCTGCCCGCTAGACCTCGCCAGCCCCCGCCCCGCATCCGCCACATCCAAAGCCACAACGACGGGATGTACGGCGTCTCCAATATCGATGTCCCTGGCCCGTCCGGCACGCAATCTTTCCCGCGCACCGCCCAAAGCCTCCAGCACATAGATACGCGTCTCACCAAATCCCAATCCATTGAGAAAATTAGCGAATTCCCTGACCGATGCACCGTCGCGCAGCGTGACAATCAACCGTTGTCCCGCATTCAAATGGGGTCGCACGCGCGCCAAAGGTGCTGCGTGCAATCCAAGGCAGGTCACCTGCTCCAAGGGCCACCCCAGCCGCGCAGCCACGCGGGAAAAGACCGAAACGCCCGGCAAGGCACGCCAGTCTTCGGGTGCAAATTCACGTGCAATCACGCTGCCTGCTCCGAACCAAAACGGATCGCCCGATGCCAAGACAACCACGCGCCGCCCGGCCAATTCTTTCAACACCGCAATTCCGTCGGAAAACGGCACCGGCCAGACCACGCGCTCATGGCCGATGTCTGGCACTAAATCCAGAAGACGCGCGGCCCCCATCACAACGTCTGCCGTCGCTAATGCGTCTTGGCTTGCAGCCGACAGGCCGGATGGTCCATCCTCGCCCAACCCGATGATTGTCAGCCAGTGAGCGTCAGACATGGCCCCGAACCTCTTGATCCTTGGCGGCACCGCCGAAGCCAGCGCACTTGCCCGCCGCGTCGCCGCGCTTGGATTGGCCGCCACGTTTTCCTATGCGGGTCGTGTTGCGCACCCCGATCCCCAACCGGTCAACACCCGAATTGGCGGATTTGGCGGGGCGGACGGGCTTGCCAGTTTCCTGACAGCGCAGAACATCACTCACATCATCGACGCAACGCATCCTTTCGCGGCCAACATGAGCCGAAACGCCATCGCTGCGAGTGCCGCAACAAGCGTGCCCCTGATCACATTGACCCGCGCCGCGTGGAAAGCCACCGCCGACGATCACTGGATCCATGCGCCTGACATCAAAAGCGCCGCCCGAACTCTTGATCCGAAACCCAAACGCATCTTCTTGGCCATCGGGCGTACCGAGGTTGAGGCTTTCCAAATCGCACCTCAACACCACTATCTGTTGCGCTTTGTCGATACCCCCGAACACGCGCCCGATCTGCCGCAGCATGACATTGTCGTTGCGCGTGGCCCCTTCGATCTGACCGCTGATCGCGACCTGCTTGAAAGACACAGCATCGAGCTTGTGGTGTCGAAAAACTCCGGCGGCACCGGCGCGCGCGCAAAAATCGACGCGGCCCGCGCCCTGAACATTCCCGTTCTGATGATCGACCGCCCCCAGCTTCCGGCGCGCCAGGAAACCCACAGCATCGACGAGGTGATCGCCTGGATCGCTCATTCCGGCACCGACCGCGGCGTATAGACAATCGGCGCGCGTCCGTCCCGTGTGATCATCCGCGTCCGCGATGACCCCAGCAAAACCACCGTCCGCATGTCCGCCATCTCGGGCGTCGCATCGGCCAGTGAAATCGTCGAAATCGCCTCCTCAGGGGTTGAGACCGCGCGGGCAAATGTGATCAACCGCTGCGGCTCGCAAACCTCGCTCAAAACCGCCAGTACACGCCCGAAACCCTCGGGGCGCGCCTTCGATCTGGGGTTGTAGAACCCACAGGCGAAATCTGCCTCCACCGCACAGCGCAGCCGTTTTTCGATGATTTTCCAAGGTTTTAGATTGTCTGACAGATTGATCACACAGAAATCATGACCAAGCGGCGCACCGGCTTTCGCCGCTGCCGCCAGCATCGCGGTGATGCCCGGCAAAACCGAGATCTCGATGTCCCGCCAAACTTCCGGCCCAGCCTCCACGGCCTCAAATACGGCCGAGGCCATGGCGAAAACGCCCGGATCGCCCGACGACACAACAACCACGCGACGCCCATTGGCAGCCATGTCCAACGCATGACGCGACCGGTCCAGTTCCACCCGATTGTCGGATGCGTGTTTCATCAATCCATCTCTGTTGGGCACCCGCGCCACGTAAGGCACATAGCCCACAACATCCGTCGCTTCGGCCAAAGCCGACGTCACGTCTGGTGTGACCAGCCCCGCATCCCCCGGCCCCAAACCCGCAATGACCAGCCGCCCGCTCATGGCCGCCGCCCCTGGCCATGAACCAGAACAATCGAAAAATACGGCGGCATGTATCCCTCGGGCACATCAGCCAATGGCAACACGGTTTGCTCCGCCATCGCCGCACATTCCACGACCCAAGCCGCCTCGGCTTTTCCGGAACGCGCCAATGCGCGGCGCACTTTCGGCAGATTTCGCCCGACTTTCATGATCACCAAGGCATCCGCGGCGGTCATGTGGCGCAGCAACTCGTCTTCACCCAACGTGCCCATCAGCACCGTCATCACGTCATCGCCCCATGTGATGGGTTGACCCGTTGCCGTCCAGGCCGCCGACATGCCCGTGATGGCTGGCACAACGTCGACGGGCACATCGCCGTCAAGGCGCGCATAGATGTGCATGAACGATCCATAGAAAAACGGATCGCCCTCGCAAAGCACAACCACATCTTCGCCCGTCTGGGCCAGGGCACGTAAATGCGCGCAACAGGTTTCGTAAAACGGCGCCAAGGCTTCGTTGTACTTCGGATCGCCAAGCGGAATTTCCGTCGTCACAGGGTATTCCATCGGAAATTCCACGGCACCCTCGGGCACCAGATCACCCGCCAAAACCCGCGCCCGCCCGGCCCGGCCTTCTTTTCTGAAAAACGCAACGTGACGTGCCGATGTTAGCAACCGATGCGCTTTTAGGCTCATCAGGTCTGGATCACCCGGCCCAAGTCCGACGCCGTAAACCCGACCGGTCATTCTGCGTGGCTCGCGATGGCATTGATGGCGGCAACCGTGATGGCGCTGCCGCCCAAGCGGCCCTCAACCACACAACAAGGCACCGGTTGATCGGCCCACAACGCCGCCTTTGATTCCGCTGCGCCAACAAAACCAACAGGGCATCCGATAATGGCTGCGGGGCGCGGGCAGTCCGGGTCTTCCAACATGTTCAACAGATGAAACAGCGCCGTCGGCGCGTTACCAATGGCCACCAAAGCGCCTGCCAGTTTTGGCCGCCACAGCTCCAACGCAACGGCTGATCGCGTATTTTCCAGCTCCGCCGCCATGGGTGCAACTTTTGGGTCACGCAACGTACAGATCACCTCATTGTCGGCTGGCAATCGTTTGCGCGTGACACCTTCGCTGACCATATGCGCGTCGCAAAGAATCGGCGCGCCTGCGTCCAAAGCAGCACGTGCCGCAACAGTGAACCCTTTGGAAAAATGAATGAACTTTTCAAGCCCAACCATACCGGCCGCGTGGATCATGCGCACAGCAACCCGTTCATCATCGGCATCAAAGCCGGCCAAATCCGCTTCGGCCCGGATGGTTGCAAAGCTTTCGGCATAGATCGCCGCGCCGCTTTTTTCGTAAGAATAGGGCATCAGGAAAACAGCTCCAGAATATCCGCCTCGCTTAGGCCGGTCCGCTTTGCCGTATCGCTGGCCCGACCGTTTTGCACAAGATCGAAACGCCCACCTCGACCCACCAGCGTCACATCGCTCACCTTGGGCCGCGCGCATCCTTTCGCACATCCCGACACATGAAGCGTACCGCCCACGCGACCCGCCAACCGGCGCGCCACGTCATATGTCGTAACGCTGGCCTCGGCACAGCCGGGTTTTCCGGGGCAAGCCGACGTGCGCAGAATGGGATCATCGGCGGTAAAGACAAAGGCCGGATGGCGGACGTCACTTGCGCCTGACAAGATCAGCGACCGCCACGGCGTCAGTTGAACATGCTCCGGTTCGGCGCTTTCGACCAAGCCTCGCAGATCATCCGCCATCATTGATCCGAACGGCACGCCTGCCACCAAGCCGCCGGAAAACACGCCCGGTTCAACACCCGTACCATCCGGCAGGCGCGCATCGCTGCAATATGCATCCGGCAAGTCTACGCAGCCCAAATGCCGCGCCATCCGACCATTTTCGCGCCCGCCGGTGCCCACGAACCATGCCAAAAGCTCGGCCATCACATCCATCGCTGCGCCTTCGTCGACCAACACGCCACCCTTTGCGCCATCTGCCGCGATCAGAACTTTGCCCGACGCGCCTCGTTCAAATCGCACATCGGCCGAGGCATCGCGCAACACGGGCGCGTCGCCGGTATCAAGGGCAAAGCCCATTTTGTCGGGCAGGTCAGGCAGACCGGGCAAACACACATCCAAAGCCCGCCCCAACCGATCAGTCAGATCGCCAGCCGACCAAAACGGCGTCGCCAGAACCGAGCGGCGACCTTCAAGAACCGGGTCGCCATGCACCAAACCGGCGCCGATTAATGTGTTCAAAACCGTCTTGTGATCTGACGTTTCGATCCCACGAAGTTGCAAGTTTGCCCGCGCGGTCAAACCGATCACGCCATTGCCAAACCGCGTTGCAACATCCGCCAAGACATGCACGTCCGCGCGGGCCAACCGTCCGAGCCGGGGCCGCAGCCGCACCAGCAATCCATCCCCCGACATCATCGGGCGATAGGCGCTTGGGCACCATCCTTTGACGTGCCCGCTCATTCCGCCGCCTCCAACGCCGCACGGATCGAATTGCGCCGCGTGGCCCAAAGCCCGGCCCGATGAAGTGCTGCAAACTGCGCCTGCATCGCCGCCAAGGCACCCGGGTTCGCGTCTTCCAAGAACGCAACAACCGAAGCTTCGCCCAAAGTCGCGTCATAATAGGCGTCAAACAAATGCGGGCCCACAACGCCTGCCAAATTCGCGAAAGCCGCCATGTGATCCAAAGTCGCCGCAATCTCGGCAGCGCCCCGAAACCCGTGCCGTTGCATACCGGTGATCCAGCCGGGTTGCGCGGCACGGCCATGAACAACCCGTGCAATTTCCTCGGATAATGATCGCGCCCGAGGCTTGGAAGGGTCTGTGTTATCAAGATGATAGAGCGCGGTTGGCGCGCCACCTGTCACCGCTTTCGCGGCTGCAAATCCAGCCTCGTGGGTGGCATAATCCGCCGCCAACAGAATATCGGTTTCGGGTAAATCCTGAAGGTGCACAAAGGCATCCGCATTTTGAACCCGCGCTTCCAGCCCCGCCTTATCTTCGTTCGCGCGCTCGCCGTCCATGGCCCAGGAACTTGCCGCAAGCCAAGCCTGCCCCGCCTTTTGCCGCGCTTCAGGCGTCAACTCTTCGGGCAAATGCTCCATGCCCAAACCGAAATGCCCCGGCGCCGGGCCATACACCCGCGCACCTGCGCCCTGCCCGACATAAGGGTTCCAATCCGCCGCTTCGTCGCGATCTGCCAAAGCCCGAACGGCCTGCGCAAACAGCGATGACAAACTCGGAAACACATCGCGAAACAGCCCAGATACCCGCAACGTTACATCCAGCCGAGGCCGCGACAATTCCGCAATTGGCAAAACCTCGATCCCCGAAACACGTTCCGCGCCCTTGTCCCAAACCGGTCGCACGCCCAGAAGATGCAACGCCATGGCGAATTCTTCGCCGGCCGTCCGCATCGTTGCCGACCCCCAAAGATCGACAATCAAACCTTTTGGATAATCGCCTTCGTCCTGCAAATGTCGGCGCACCAATTCTTCGGCCAGTTTCACACCTTGTGCGTATGCGGCCCGCGTCGGCACAGATCGCGGATCGGTCGTATACAGGTTCCGCCCGGTCGGAAGCACATCGCGGCGACCACGGTAGGGTGACCCCGACGGCCCCGCCTCGATCCGACGACCGCTTAAGGCATCCAGCAACGCCTGCCGTTCCGCATCCGCCGTTTCCACCGCTTCAAATCCGCCCGTCCCAACCGGTGACCGCCCCCAGACATGCAAGCCATCGCCGAACTGGCTTTCCTTCACATCACACACAAACCGATCAATCCGCGTGATCGCCTCAGCTGTGCTGGTCGCCAGCTCCAACCCTAAATCTGCTTCCACGCCAAGGGCTTGCGCCTCATCCCTGATATCCCCTTGCAACCGGTCGCGGCGACGTGGATCCAACCCATCGGCATTCGAAAATTCGTCCAGCAAGGCTTCCAAAGTGGCAAAGCGATCCGGCGTTTGACTGTCCCCCATGGGCGGCGGCACATGGCCCAGGGTCACCGCTCCAATCCGGCGTTTCGCCTGCGCGGCTTCTCCGGGGTCGTTGACGATGAACGGGTAAATCACTGGCAGATCGCCAACCAAAGCTTCGGGCCAACAGGTCTCCGACAATGCAACCGACTTGCCGGGCAACCATTCCAGCGTTCCATGGGCCCCGATATGCACCAAAGCATCCACCGCTTCCGACTGCCGCAACCACAGGTAAAACGCGACATAACCGTGGCAGGGCACACGCGCTAAATCGTGATACTCATCGACCCGCGTATCGACAAAGCCCCGCTCTGGTTGCAAGGCGGCCAAGACCTTGCCGCGCCGAGTGGCGGGGAAATGGAACGCGCCATCTTTCACCAGTTTGTCGTCTTCTGGCGCACCCCATGCCGTTTCAAGATCGTGTCTAAGACGCGCGGGCAGTTTCGCCAACGCCGCACGATATGCATCAACTGACCACGATACCGTATCATCCGACAACGCCGCATCCAATGCCCGACCCGCCCCAACAGAATAGCCCGCGCCGCTCAAGTCGCTCAGCATTGCTTCGCCCGACGCCAGGGCATCCAACCCAACAGCATGTGCCATCTGCCAGTCTTTCCCCGGATAGGTCGACAGCACGAACGCCACCGAAAGCTGATCCTTCGGGGTCTTGGACAACGCCACCCAAGCCACCGCCCGGTCCGCAATGGCCGCAATGCGCGCGTTTTCCGGACGGTGCGCGTAAAGCCCGATTTCCAGTTCGGGATCAATGGCGCCCATTTCCTTGAATGACGCTACGCCGCCAAAAATACGCCCGTCGACCTCGGGCAAAACCACGTGCATCGCCAAATCAGCCGGCGACAACCCCCGGTCGGCATCCGCCCAAGCAGCCTTCGTCGACGTCGCCAAAGCCACCTGAAACACCGGAACGTCCGCACTATCGAGCGGTGAGGTTCCGTCCGCCGATTTGCCCGAAAACGCGGTCGCATTTACGATGATCGCGGGTTTGATCTCGGCCAGCCGCCTTTTGATCCACCGGGCTGCATCCGGGGCCTTCAAGGACGGAACGAATATCCCAATGGGCTGAAACCCACGCGCCCGAAATGCCTCAAACAAGGCTTCGACAGGGGCCGTGTCAGCAGCCGCCAGATAGGCGCGGTAAAATACGATGACAACGATTTGCCCAGCCGATGCGACAGGGCAATCCGCGCCACACGCCCTGCCACAAATGGCATGCACCGCGGAACCTGGTGCACTGTCGGAAATCGTACCACGCGCACCGCGCTCAGGCGTCCAGCATCCAAAATCCGGGATCGATTTCGTTCCCGCCACCGGCCCGGCATACAACCCCGCTGCCAGCGCCAGTTGCGCCAATGCGGCCTGCCCAGCCACAGCACCGCCTTCGTCACACAAGGCGTTCAACCGCTCCAACGTTGCGCGCGGCACCGTCGAGATCATCTCTAACTGCGCATCTGCTCGTCCGTCTCCGGGCAAAACCGCCAGCGAAATCCCTCGCGCCTCGGCCAGTGCCCGCACCTGCGAAAGACCATAGTCCCAATAGGGTACGCCCCCGATCAGACGCACCAAAATGGCCTTTGCGCCCTGCAAGGTCTGTTCAACATAAGTGTCGACCGACACCGGATGCTTCAGGGATCCAAGATTGGCCAACCGCAACGACGGCAAAGCCGCACCGTGATCTTTCGCCCGCTTCCATCCGGCCGCAAAGGCCCGCAAGTCACTGTCCGAGAACGACAATACCACCAGATCGGCAGGGCTTTGCCCCAAGTCAACCGGGGTCTCGGCCTCGTCCAGCCCATGACTTTCGCGGAAGACCACATGCATGGCCTAGCCCTGTCCGATAGGTGGCAGCGCGCGCGCCATGCCTAAACCGCGACCACTTCGGGCACCAAGACCGACCGGATCGCATCCAGATTGATGTCGTCGTGTTCGGCAATGACGACCAAGCGCCCAACGCGAATTTCGCCGGGGGCCCAAGGGCGATCAAACTGATGCCGCACCCGCGCACCCACGCCTTGCACCAACAAACGCATCGGTTTGCCCTGAACCGCCGCATAACCTTTGACACGCAGAATGTTCTGCTCCACCGCCAGTGCTTCGATCCGCGCAACCAAATCTTCGGCAGATGCCATCTCGGGCACTTCGACCACAACAGTTTCGAAATCCTCGTGATCGTGGTCATGGGCGGTATCGTGATGCGAAGGTCGCGCTGCCAAATCGTCTTCTGCCGCCGCGCCTAGCCCAAGGATGACGCGCCCGTCCACCACGCCTTCGGTCACTTCGATCACCGGCAAGTCACGCGGCGCTTCCTTGGCGATCACCGCCTTGGCCGCCGCCAAAGCCTCAGGCGCCGCCAAATCACATTTCGTCAAAAGCACAATGTCAGCACAGGAAATCTGATCCCCGAACACCTCGGACAAGGGCGTTTCATGATCCAAACTGTCATCCGCCAAACGCTGCGCATCGACGCGCGCCACATCCGGTGCAAACCGCCCCGCTGCCACGGCTTCGGCATCCGCCAAGGCAATCACACCGTCAACTGTTACGCGTGACCGGATCGCAGGCCAGTCAAACGCTTTCAACAGGGGTTTCGGCAAAGCCAGCCCTGAGGTTTCGATCAGGATGTGATCGGGCACCGGATCAAGCGCCATCAAAGCCTCGATCGTCGGAATGAAATCATCCGCCACCGTGCAGCAGATGCAACCGTTCGCCAGTTCCACAATGTTTTCTGCCGGGCAATCCGGGATCGCGCAGCTTTTCAAAATCTCGCCATCCACGCCCACATCGCCGAACTCGTTGACGATCACGGCCAAGCGTCGCCCTTGTGTCGTTTCGATCAAATGGCGGATCAGCGTGGTTTTGCCCGAGCCCAAAAAGCCCGTTACAACCGTCACCGGAATTTTCGCAAGGTCAGTCATTCAGCAGCCTCCAATGGCTCAAGGGGTGGAATTCGCGCAATGCAGTTTTTGCGGAAATGCTCAGGCCTCTCCCGCCATGGCACAAGCCCGTCAGATGTCGCGCGATAACGTGCGACCCCATCCAGAACAATTCCGACCTTTTCGGGATCAAGCTTGCCATAGACATAGCTCCAGCGCTGCGCCCCACCACGAAGCGTGATCGAACAGCCATGATCGCAATTCGAAAAACACTCGACACCGCGCAGCGTCACACCGTCTGGCAAATCGCCCGCCACAATGGCTTCGAACAACTGCGCGCCCAAACAGGCCTCACCCTCCAAAACAGGCTGCCCCATCTTGCAGGTCGTGCAGACCAACAATTCCACGGGTGGCAATTCCTTTGGCAAATCGTCCAAGCGCCTATCCTTCAAGTGCGGAAAAGGGGATTGAACGAGACAGGCACGAAAACGGCCAACCCGCCCCCAGAACCCCCCGTCCGGTTACGTTTCATGCGTTGGCAGGTCTCCCGGCTTGCGGATAATGACGGGTGATCCAGCCTTCCCAAACCCTGTCTTTGGGTTCAGTGGCGAATGGATCCCCTCTCCGTTCACGGTCGCGGGGGCGGCTGCTTTCGGGGGCACTCCCCCTTCGCATTCCCTTTTCACTTGAGTATAGAACCCCAAGCACCAACTCGGGCGACACTCTGCCAAACCACAACCCAAGTCAAGCAAGCGAGAGCCCAGACATGACCGATGAAAACACCCGCCACACTGAAAAAATGAAGAAGATCAAGGCGGCGCGCGACAAGATGATGGAAAGCAAAACAGACGAAAAAGGTCTGATCATCGTCCATACGGGGCCCGGCAAGGGAAAATCCTCGTCCGGATTCGGAATGCTGACGCGCTGTGTGGCCCACGACATGCCGGCTGCGGTCGTGCAGTTCATTAAAGGCGCTTGGGGCACCGGCGAACGCGATTTCTTCGCGACGCACTTCGCCGATCAAGTGGTTTGGGTGACCTCGGGCGAAGGTTTTACGTGGGAAACTCAAGACAAAGAACGCGACATTGCAGCGGCGCAATCAGGCTGGGAAAAAGCCAAAGACCTGATCCGCGACCCCGCCATCCGCTTTGTTTTGCTTGACGAAATCAATATCGCGCTCCGCTATGATTACCTTGACATCGACGAAGTGGTCGACTTCCTCCTCACCGAAAAACCCGACATGACCCATGTGGTTCTGACGGGCCGCAACGCCAAAGAAGAATTGATCGAAGCCGCCGATCTGGTCACCACGATGGAGGCCACCAAACACCCCTTCCGCGATGGCATCAAAGCCCAAAAGGGCGTCGAATTCTAATGATAATCGGGCATATTCCTGCCAATTACCTTGCCGCCGTCTTCACGTCGCGCTTCACGCCATCAAAGGCGGTGTTCACCGGCATTCTCATCGCTGCGGTGATCCCCGATCTCGATATTCTTTGGTTCTATCTGGTCGATAACCGCGGCCACCACCACCACAGCTACTTAACGCACCGCCCTGCCCTTTGGGCGCTTACTCTGGGCGTCGGTTACCTTGCCAAACGTCCCTTTCTGATCGGCCTGGGTATCGGCGGTCTGGTGCACGTGGCACTTGATACAACTCTTGGCGAAATCGCATGGGCCTGGCCCCTGTCCGATCACGCGGCGCCCTTCATTGTCGTCCAACCCACGCACAGCCACTTCCTGCTGTCCTTCATGGCGCATTGGACGTTCCTGATTGAAATCATGCTTTGGGTGATCGCAGCAACCGTCGCATGGCGGATCAGAAAACGCCCATGACACGCGCGCTCATGATCCAGGGTACCGGCTCGAACGTTGGCAAATCGGTGCTGGTTGCAGGCCTTGCCCGCGCCGCGCATTTGAGGGGCATCAAGACCGCCCCGTTCAAGCCGCAAAACATGTCGAACAACGCCGCCGTCACCGTGGATGGTGGCGAAATTGGCCGTGCGCAGGCGCTTCAGGCCATGGCGGCTGGATTGAAACCCCACACCGACATGAACCCGGTTCTTCTGAAACCGGAATCAGAAACCGGTGCGCAGGTCGTCGTTCAAGGCAAGCGCCTGACCACCGCCAAGGCACGCGATTATGCCAAGTTGAAACCCCAATTGATGACCAGCGTTCTGGAAAGCTTCAATCGTCTGAAGGCCCGATACGATCTGATCCTCGTCGAAGGTGCGGGCTCGCCGGCCGAAATCAATCTTCGCGCCAATGACATCGCAAATATGGGCTTCGCACGCGCCGCCGACGTGCCCGTCGTCCTTGCCGGCGATATCGACCGGGGCGGCGTCATCGCACAACTTGTCGGCACCAAAACCATCCTCGACGCTGAAGACGCCAACCAGATAAAGGGCTTTCTGATCAACAAGTTTCGCGGCGATCCAAGCCTGTTTGACGACGGCTACACACTTATTGAACAACGCACCAACTGGCCCGGATTTGGCACCCTGCCGTGGTTCGCAGACGCCTGGAAATTGCCCGCCGAAGACGCGCTCGACATCCAAAGCACGTCTCAGGGTGACATTCATATCGTGTGCCTTTGCCTGTCCCGCATCGCGAATTTTGACGACATGGACCCGCTGGCTCACGAACCAAACCTGCGCCTCACCATGTTGAAAGCAGGCCAAGCCATCCCCGGCGACGCCGATCTTGTGATCATTCCGGGAAGCAAATCCAGCCGCGCTGACCTTGCCTTTTTGCGCGATCAGGGCTGGCACATCGACATGGAGGCCCACCAAAGACGGGGCGGTCGCATCCTTGGCATCTGCGGCGGTTACCAATTGCTCGGCCAGTCTATTGACGACCCGACCGGCATCGAAGGCGCGCCCGGCGCAACCCAAGGTCTTGGCTTCCTGAATGTCACAACCGTAATGACGCCGGAAAAACATCTGACCGAAACACCTGCTCAACACGCCGCTTCTGGTGCAAAATTCCTCGGCTATGAAATCCACAAGGGCCAGACCACCGGCCCCGACACAACCCGTCCATTTGCCACCACCGCAAATGGCCCCGAAGGCGCGACCAGCGCAGACGGAAAAATCACGGGCAGCTATCTCCACGGCATGTTCCGCGACGATGCATACAGACGGGCGTTCCTGAAGTCTCTTGGCGCAACACCCAGCGCGACGGCTTACAACGATACCGTCGAACAAACGCTGAACGCCCTTGCCGCCCATATGGAAAAGCACCTGAACCTGGACGGGATGTTCGCGCTCGCCCGCTGATTTCGCCACGCGCTCAGGCGCGACACGCCTCAATGGCCCGCTCAACCTGATCCCAATCGGCAAGGCCTGGCAACCCCAATCGCATCCAATCCGTGGCGTAAGGAAACACCCGGCTCCACACATGCTGTTCGGCCAATGCACCCTGAACTGCACGCGCATCCGGCACCTGATAAAGCCGAAACAAAGTCGTCCCCCCAACAACATCCCAACCCGCGCCCAACGCCAATTCATCCAATCGCGCGGCATCTTTCGCCAATCTGGAAACGGTTGCCGCGTGCCAAGCGGTATCGCTCATAGCCGCCCGCCCAACCTCAATTGCAGCACCTGAAACAGGCCACGGCCCCGCGATGGCCGACAGTTTGTTCAACACCCCGGATCGTCCCAAAACAAACCCAAGCCGCAGCCCTGCAAGCCCATAGAACTTGCCAAACGATCGCAATATCAATGCGTTATCCGGCACACTTCGTCCCAACGACAAGCCCGGTTCTGGATCGGCAAAGCTTTCATCCACGATTAGAAACCCGACCTTACCCGCAAGATCGCGCAAGACCTCCGGCACCCATCGCCGCCCATCGGGATTGTTCGGATTGACCAATACGGCCACTTCGGCTCCGGCCAAAGCCTGCACGTCGGCGACCTCTTCAACCTCCCATCCAGCCGCCAAGAAACTCGCCGCGTGCTCGTTATAGGTCGGCCCCAAAACCCGCATCGCGCCCGGTGCCATCAACCGCGGCATCATCTGGATCGCCGCCTGTGCACCGGCCACCGGCAAAACATCACCCGTGATCCCACAAGCCGCTTTTGCCACCTCGCATAGCCCAGCCAAATCCGCTTGGGTCGGCAATGCCGTCCAAGACCGGGCGCTGATTTCGGGCACAGGATATGGCACCGGATTGATCCCGGTCGACAGGTCAACCCAATCGCCCGGCGCACCGCCCCAGCGTTCCATCGCCCAATCCAGATTACCGCCGTGATCCCGCATCGCCCCCCGCTACACCAGCGCCAGTAAAACCAAAAGCCCGGCCGTCCAAAGCACGCTACGTCGAAACAGGCGCAATGCCAGATACACATCCACAGGTCGCGGATCGCCGCCGACCGGGTTCAAAAAGGGATCGTCGCTCAGCCCATCTTCGTACAGGCGCGGCCCCGACAACCGCACACCCAATGCACCAGCCATCGCGGCTTCGGGCCATCCTGCGTTTGGCGAACGGTGCCCGCGTGCATCCCGCTGCATCGTCCGAAACGCTGTTCCACGCGCTTTCGATGACAGCGCAATCAACGCGCCGGTCAAGCGTGCTGGTATAGCATTCGCCATGTCATCCAGCCGAGCTGCCGCCCATCCGAACGCCAAATGCCGGTCCGTTTTGTAGCCGATCATGGAATCCATCGTGTTGATCGCCTTATAGGCCGCGATGCCGGGCAAGCCGAAAAACGCGCCCCAGAATAAAGGCGCAACCACACCGTCCGATGCATTTTCCGCGAGGCTCTCGATTGCGGCCCGCGCCATGGCGGGTGCGTCCAAAGTCGCTGGATCGCGCCCCACGATCATCGAAACCGCTTGGCGCGCGCATTCCAGATCACCTTCGGTTAAAGGTTTTGCAACAGCCTCGACATGGTCATGCAGCGCGCGCGCGGCCACCAGGGGCCACGCCAATGCGCCGGTTAAAACCACACCAATCCAACCACTTGGCAACGCCCATGTCACCAAGACACCCAGCGTGATAACGCCCAGAACCACCGCGATCACAACGATAATTCCCGCACGTCGTCGTGCTGCGTCGCTCAGTTCCGCGCGGTTAAATCGGACGTCGGCCCAGGAAATCACCCGCCCCAACCAGCTGACCGGATGCCCGATGCGCGCATAAAGCCACCCCGGCCAGCCGATCAAAACGTCCAGCAAAAGCGCGATGAACATGGATGCGGCCATGCCTATACCCCGCCCGTTCGAAACCGAAACACATCCGCATAGCCTGCGGATTGCATCGCGCCTTCCGCACCCGGCGGCACCGCATCCACGTTAAACAACAAGGCGCGCGCAGACCCGGTGTGCGCACGCGCATGGCCCAAGGCAGCCAGCCCAATCGCCAGTTCGGACGTCGGATCATCGCAAGGCCCGCGAAGCGCTGTCGTTCTATCCGCCGAAATCGACGCAATGCGCGCCAATGCCAATGGATCGCCGCGCGCTGCATCCCAATCCGCAGCCAAATCCGCCACATCAGGAAAACGATCATCCGCCGCATCCGTCCGTTCCGGCGCGCCCCAAAATCCAGCCACAACTTCGAACACCGGCAATACCGCAGTCTCACGAACCACGCACGCCTCGCGCGACGCCCAAAGGCAACAATCGGGGGCCGCCAGCATCAAGGGATCAACCGCCTTTTCAGCGGCCAATGCGGCAGCAGCGAGGTCAGCGGGCGTTGCTTTCACCCCAGCAGCGGCGGCCAGTGCCAAAAGCGACGCGGTCGAAACACCAACCCCACTTCCCGGCAAAGCATCGGAAGACACGTCGAAACGTCCCGTCGGCAACGGCACGCCCAAAGCTGCAAAAAACTTTGCTGCAACGGCGCCATCTAACCCCGCGCTTCCATCGACAGAAAACGCGCCATCCGAAAGACGCTTTGCATTTACGCCAAGCGCATCGCAAGTCATCGTAACCAAAACCACCGGGCCATCCGGGCCAGTCCGCCCTTGAAACCATTCGCCAAAATGGCCAGTCACGCGGGTCATAAAGGCCTCCAATTCACCGCTTTGATCGCAAAGCCACCACCCGGCAAACACGTCAGACGCGTGATCGACAAGGGATCAATCTGAAACGCTAATCCAGCACTCGGATCCCCAAGCGCCAAACCCAAACCTGCCCGCACAATCCCGGCATGCGCCACAACAACAACGGGTTCACCCCTCCGCGCGCGGTCCGCAGCATCACAAAGCGCTGGCGCAGCGCGGGCATAAAGATCCAAAAAGCTCTCGCCATTTGGGCTGGCATGCTCTGCCAATTCAGCGCGCGACAATTCCCCAATGTCCGGAAGATCAGCACAAGCCTGCCCGTCCCAGTCACCGAAATCCTGTTCCCACAACCGGTCATCCGCAACCTGTTGCGCATCGGGCCACACCCCTTCCAAAGTCAAACGACACCGCAACGCCGGGCTGACCAAAACGTCGCGAACTTTGGGCAAAAAAGCTGACAGTTCTGACAAAGCCGCCTGCGTCCCCGAAGCCAGGCCCACATCCGTTCGTCCACACAAACGCCCGCCAGTATCAGCGGCCGCATGTCGGATTAACATCAATTCAGAAACAGAGAACACAGCCCGCGCTCGCTTTTCATCGGGGTGGAATTCTGATTTGTCATGTCGCCATGGGAAAGTCGATACTGATAACAGGTGGCGCGCGGTCGGGCAAAAGCCAGCTTGCCGAAACCAGAACACTGCAAGACGGCGAGCCTGCGTTCTATATCGCAACTTGCCGCGCCTTTGATGCCGAAAGCGAAGCCCGGATTGCGGAACATAAAGCGCGGCGCGGCGCAGAATGGCAAACGCTCGGCGAACCCTTGGACATTGTCGGCGCGCTGAACCGCACGGATGGACAAGGCCCAAGGCTGATCGACTGCCTCACGTTGTGGCTGTCAAATCTGATGGAAGATGGCCGCGACTGGCGCGCGGAAGCCGACGCACTTTCCCATTGCCTCACACAGCAAACTTCGCTCGTGACGCTTGTTACCAACGAAGTCGGGCTTGGCATCGTGCCCGAAAACGCGCTGGCTCGCGCGTTTCGCGATGCCCAAGGCACCCTCAATCAAACCATTGCCCAAACCGCCGACGAAGTGTATCTCGCCGTCGCTGGGCTCCCCCTAAAGGTCAAACCGAATGCCACTGACTAAACTAACGTCACTCGATCAGGTTTCCGAGTTGGCGAGTGATCTCCCGAAATTTGACACCGCTGCATCCGACGCTGCGTTGGAACGTCAAAACCAGTTAACCAAACCTCCACGGTCGCTGGGGAAGCTCGAAGATATTGCGATTTTCCTTGCGGGATGGGCTGGCACGGAAAAACCAAAGATCGAAACCGCACAAGCTCTTGTATTCGCCGGAAACCACGGGATTTGCGATCAAGGCGTGAACCCGTTTCCCCAAGAAGTCACCGCGCAGATGGTCGCGAACTTCGAGCAAGGCGGTGCGGCGATCAATCAGCTATGCCGCGCAAACGGTGCTGACCTGACCGTTATTCCCCTCGAACTTGATAGACCGACAAAGGACTTCACCAAAGGCCCCGCAATGTCCGAAGCCGAATGTCTTGAGGCCCTGAACATTGGGGCCGAAGCCGTTGACGACAACGCCGACATCTTGATTTTGGGCGAAATGGGCATCGGCAACTCGACGGTTGCGGCGGCTTTAGCCATGGCCATCATGGGCGGGGATTCGAGCCTTTGGGTTGGTGCGGGTACGGGTTCAAACGCCGAAGGCATTGCGTTGAAAAACCGAGTTGTGGCCGAAGGTATTGCGCGTCACGGCCAAAACGCGCCAATGGGCATCCTTGCAGCGCTTGGCGGTCGCGAACAGGCGGCGATCTGTGGCGCAGTGCTTGCAGCGCGCGCGGCATCCATTCCGGTTTTGCTGGATGGTTATATTTGCACCGCCGCCGTTGCCCCGCTTTTTAAGCTAAACCCCGATCTTCTGGCCCATTGTTTGGTCGCCCACGCCAGTGCAGAGCCAGGCCACGCCGCCCTTGCCAAAGCGATGGACAAAACGCCCGTGCTCGACTTTTCGATGCGCCTTGGTGAAGGCACCGGCGCAGCCCTTGCACTTGGCCTCGTCAAAAGCGCGCTTGCGTGTCACAACGGCATGGCAACCTTCGCCGAAGCGGGCGTCGCAGGCGGGTGAGCGGGCTGCGCGCGAGATGGGTTGAACTGCAACTTGCCTTTGTCCTGTTGACGCGTTTGCCCATGGGCCGCTTGCCCGACGACACCCCACCAACCAGCGATGCGGCTTGGGCGTTCCCATTTGTGGGGCTGATCATCGGCGCACTGTCTGGCACGATTTTCCTTCTGACAGCCTTTGCATTGCCCCCATTAACCGCCGCGCTTCTCGCCATTACGACGGGCATTGTTCTGACCGGGGCTTTGCACGAAGATGGGTTGGCCGATGTCGCGGATGGCTTCGGGGGGGGCCAGACGCGCGACGCCAAACTTGAGATCATGCGCGACAGCCGCATCGGAAGCTATGGCGTCGTTGCCCTGATTTTGATCCTCGGGCTGACGGCAACAGCCATCGCGGCGTCACCGCCCACATCAAAAAGCCTGACCCTCTTCGCTGCCATCGGAGCCATCAGCCGTGCCGCCGTGGTGATCCCAATGACGTTTCTGCGCCCCGCACGCGCCGAGGGCCTTGGCTTTCGCGCCGCACTGACACCCGGCTGGCGGGTCTGGACGGCGATTGGCCTGATGGCGCTCGCCGCTCTGGTCACGTTTCCCGCCCTGATCATCGTCAGCATCCTGACCGCAGGCCTGATGACGATAGCCGCGAAAACACAAATAGGCGGCCAAACCGGCGACGTGCTTGGCGCCACTCAAAAACTGACCGAATGCACATGTTGGCTGACTGCCGCCGCCTACATCAGTGCGTCGTAAAACAGCTTTATCCCCACCACCGCCAACACCCCAAGGATCAACTTGTCGAAGACGTCGCGGTCAATCCGACGCCCCAACATTGCGCCAAGCGGCATCGCGCCGAACAAGGGCACCGCCGCCAGTAAGCTCCAGCCAACCAGCGCGGGCGTCATCACGCCCAAAGCCAAAAGCGTCGGGATCTGTACCAGCGCCATGGCGGCAAAAAAGACCGAGACGGTCGCAATGAACGCCCCGCGTTCCAACCGCATCGCGCTTAAAAACGTCATCGACACCGGCGCCGAAATGCCGCCTGCCCCCTGCATCACACCGGCAACCAGTCCAACGGGCCAGACAATTCTGCGGGCAACCTCATACGACAATACCCAGTCGGGCCGCATCAATCGAACGGCGATATAAGCGAATACGATACAGGCCAGCGCCGCCATCAAGATGTCGCCCGAGACAAACGCCAGTATCAAAGACCCGGCAAACGCCCCCAATCCGCCGCCACCGGCCAACCCCAACAGAAACCGTCGATCCAGCAAATCTGATTTGTATTCAATGATTTGCCATGAATTGGTCAGCAAATTCGGGATCGTGAAAAGCACAACCGCGACCTGCACGTTGAACAAAAGCGCCAAAACCGGAATGGCAAACAACGGCGCACCAGCCCCCACTGCGCCCTTCAACACGCCCCCTAGGGCCAAGGCGGCCACCGCCAATACGATCAATCCGGGTTCCATACCCCAGTGGCCTACTCCGCACGCCAACGAAGGTCGAGAACCTTTGCTTGCGCGCGCGCCAAATCCACCGTGTGATGCAGATAGGATTCGGGCCTGAAGCGCGCGAATGCGCGGGGGAGCCAAAATGCCAGACGATCACCAAAACACCTTCACCGGAGCCGAAACGATAGTTCGCATGCTGGAAAGTCACGGCGTGCAACACATCTTCGGGCTTTGCGGCGATACGACCCTGCCGTTTTATGACGCGCTCTATCAACTCGATCACGGCATGACCCACATCCTGACGCGCGACGAACGCTCGGCCGCTTATATGGCCGACGGCTATGCGCGCGTCACTGGACGCCCCGGCATCTGCGAAGGCCCGTCGGGCGGCGGTGCCACCTATATTCTGCCGGGGCTGGTCGAAGCCTTTGGCGTCACCGCATTTCGCGCCGACGATCCCGAAACACTGGAAACCACCCTTCGCCAAGCCATCAATCATCCCGGCCCAACGCTCGTCGACGTGATCAGCCAACCGCTCCAAGACGCAAACGCACCTGTCAGCGAATGGATCGCCTGATGTCAGAACACCGCATCCGCACGTTAGATGTCCACGTTCTGAATATCCCGGCCAAAGCCGTACATTCCCATGGATCGGGCGATGTCTCGGGCATCAACGTGGCCCTGCTGGAACTGACCACCGACACCGGATTAACGGGATGGGGCGAAGCCTCGCCCTGGCCCGTCTTCACCGGCACCGTCGAGGGCGCAGCCGCCGCACTTCACAGCCATTTCGCGCCAATCATCCTGGGGTCTGATCCCGTTCAGATCGAACCTTTGATGCACCGCGCCGAAACCACCCTTGTCGGCCACCCCGAAGCCAAAGCGGCCTTGGAATGCGCACTTCTCGACCTCACCGGCCAGATCACCGGCCTTGCCATCGCCGAACTCGTCGGTGGTATTTCGCGCACCGAAATGCCGCTCAGCTTTTCCGTCGCAAACCCTGACTTCGACGCCGATCTTGATGACATTGCGCAGCTCTGGTCCGACGGGGTGCGCCTTTTCAAACTGAAAACAGGCTTCAATAAGCATAGTTTCGATCTGATGCGCTTGGAAAAGCTACGAAACCTTTTCGGCGACGATATCGGCCTGCGTATCGACTATAACCAAGGTCTGCCTGCCCATGACGCCATCCGCCAGATCCGCGATCTGGAAAGTTTTCGCCCGGACTTCGTCGAACAACCCGTAAAACGCCACGAACGCGCTGCACTTGCCGCCATCACCCAAGCCGTCGACGTTCCGATCATGGCCGACGAAAGCGTCTTTGGGCCCGTCGATGCGCTCGAAGGCGTCGGCCTCAAGCTTGCCAATATCTTTTCGCTAAAAACGATGAAATCCGGCGGCATCCGCCGATGTCTTGAAGTCGCGGCCATCGCGCGCGCCGCTGGCATCGGAGTTTACGGCGGCTGCATGTTCGAAACATCCATCGCACATGCCGCCGGTGCCCATCTGATGGCCGCGCTGCCTGAACTGCGCCTGGGTTGCGAATTCTATATGTCCACCTTTTACGCCAGTGTGGACATCGCCGAAACGCCCTTTCCCGTCTCAAACGGCAAAGTGCATCTGCCCAAGGGCGCAGGGCTCGGCATCACACCTGATCGCCAAGCCCTTGTGCACCACCGAACGGGGCATCTTCAGGCATCTGAAAACACCTAGTTCACGCGCGCCGTGACCAACACGGTCGTGCCAACGCCTGATTTCCCTTCAAGAATTTCGACTTTTCCACCATAGGTCCAGGCGACTTTTCGAAGAATCGCCAAGCCAAGCCCCGCCCCCGGATCCACATCCCGCGACACAAGTTTTGTCATGGGCCGAAGCACAAAGTCCCGCTTGTCTTCCGGTATCCCGGGCCCATCGTCGGTCACCGAAAACTGCCAGTCACGATCATTGATCGGCGCACCCGTCACCGTGATCCGGGGCGTCTGCGTCGGATGAAACCGAACCGCATTGGTGATCAGAACCGAAAATACCCGCTGAATGTCGGCCAACCCCATCTGAACGTTGCCGCGATCCATTTTCACCGAAACCCGAACCGACGCGGGCAAGCCCAGATCGTCAAGAACGTCGTTCAGGACGTCGGCTGGTTTGATGGCCGTAATCGCCTGCATCCGCCCAACGCGGGAATATTCCAAAAGCCCGGTCAGCATCAAATCCAACCGGCAGGCATGGCTGGCAATCAATTCCAAATGACGCCCTGTCGGCGCCGGAACTGAAATAGCAGCCTGTCGCAAATCTTCGTCGATCCAGGCGGGTAAATCTTGCAAAGCCCGCACCGACGCGCGCAAGTCATGTGAAATCCGATAGATGATATCGTCAGTCTCGGTTTCCAACTCGGCAACTGGAATAGACGGGTCGAATGAGAGTTCTGCGTTCATCGGATCCTCGACAAAATTCTGAATTTATCAAAACGGGGTGGCACGCTCTGTTTAAAGGCTCAAAACTTAAACATCGGTGAATCCAAGCGCACATTCCCAAAGCAAGCCGATCCTCAGCTCTTGGCCTGAAAATGTCGCTAAATATTTAGTTGTTAATCGCGGCATAATCCTAAGCCGCTAGATGTGACGTTGCAGAACGCAAAGCAACTGACAGGACACCATGTTAGAAACATCTTTGGCAGAAACGCCATTCGAACCAAGCACGGCAGAACCGTCGCGCCCCATGCGAATTTTGGTCATCGACGACAACGAACTCGACCGCCAAAGGCTGATACGACTTTGTGGTCAGACGGGCCTTAGCTTTGATGCAACCCAAGTTGAACGCCTTGATCAGATTGGGCCAGCTTTGGACGAAACCCGATTCGATATCATCTTTATCGACTATTATCTTGCCGGTGACACCGGGCTCGATGCCCTAGAAATTCTGACGCAGCACAGAAAACAAAAAAGCGCCGCCGCCATAATGTTGGCAGGCGAAGGCCAAATCAGCATTGCCGTCGAAGCGATGCGGCAAGGCTGTTCAGACTATATGACCAAGGCGATGATGAACGTTGAAACGCTTCAAAAATCCATCGCCACAGCCCTTGAACGCCGCATGATGAGCGCGGCCATGAACGAACAGCAACGCACCCATGAAGACGTTGAAGCGTCGATCCGGGCCTATGCAAATGCCAGCACTGCCGAAATGCGGGGCATATTGTCCGCCACGTTGCGCCGCGTGCGCAAGCTGCGCAGCTATCAGTCGCAAAGCAACATGGCCTATTCGATCGACCTTAATGCGTTGGAAACAGACATAGACCGCCTGTGGGAATCACTGCCCGAATTCAATGCATCCCCGCGGGTGAAAGGTCAGACCAAAAAGTACGAATTGCCAAGCGATGCCCGACACTGACCTGTTGGAATACCCGCTTTAGAAAGCACGTTCCAACCGGACGCCGGATACGCGCACAAAACGGGTCAAAATCGCCGCTTGGATGTCGAATTTTGCCGCGACACGACCCAGCCTGTAGGACATATAGAACAGACTATGCGTCTTATGGTTTCATTTGCGGCCTTGCTGCTTTCGGTTGCGCTTTTGCAGCTTGGCTCTGGCGGGCTTGCCCCGCTTGACGCCATTTCCGGTGTCGCGCTTGGATTTGCACGTGCCGAAATCGGCCTTCTGGGCTCGGCGCATTTCGTCGGGTTCTTCATTGGCTGCTGGTGGGCACCCCGTCTGATGGGCGAGGTGGGGCACTCGCGCGCGTTCGCCGCATTCGCCGCGGCGGGCGCCATCGGCGTTATCAGCCACATGTTGATCATCGACGCCTATGCCTGGATGGCCATGCGCGTGCTGTCCGGGTTGTGTATCGCGGGGTCATACACCGTCGTCGAAAGCTGGTTGCAGGCCAAAGTCACCAACGAAACACGCGGGCGCGCCATGGCGGTTTACCGGGTTGTCGACATTGGCGGCTCGCTGGCGGCGCAGTTGATGATCTCGGTCCTGACGCCCGCGCATTACGTGTCGTACAACATTCTGACACTGATCTGCATCCTGGCGCTGGTTCCCCTTGTTCTGACGCGGGCCGCACAACCAACCATACCCAAAGCACCGCGATTGCGCCCGATCATGGCGTGGAAACTCTCGCCCCTCGCGGCCGCAGCCGTCATATCCGCAGGCCTCACCACCGCAGCCTTCCGCATGGTTGGCCCGATCTATGGGATCGAAGTCGGGCTGTCGCTGGATGACATCGCTCTGTTTCTTGCCGCCTTTGTTCTGGGAGGCGCGCTCAGCCAATATCCCGCAGGATGGGCCGCAGATCGCTATGACCGTCGCTGGGTTCTGATCGCGCTTTCAGTTCTGGCCATTCTGTCTTGCCTCGTGATCACCAAGTTTTCCGCCTCCGGCACGGGCGCGGCCTTCGTCACATCCGGGATCTTTGGCTTTACGACCTTCCCGATCTATTCGGTTGCTGCCGCCCACGCGCACGACTTTGCAGGTGACGACGACAGGGTCGATCTATCAGCTGGATTGATGTTTTATTATGCAACGGGGGCCATCGCCTCGCCCTGGATGGTGTCGGTCCTGATCGAAAATTACGGACCAAGCGCGATGTTCGTCTTTGTATCCGCCGCCCACGGCGTGTTGATTGTCTTCAGCCTGATCAGAATACGCAGCCGCCAAAGCAAAACCCGGACCCGCTATGTATACGCCCCGCGCACATCTTTTGTGATCGGCAGATTGCTGGGTCGCGCCCGCGATAACACCAAGGACTAAAGCGGATCGGTTGCCACCATGGGCCCCATGCTTTGTTCCAAAGTTGACACGCGCGTATCCAACGGCACCATCATCATCGCTGCGGCGAAAACAAAGAAGACCGTAAAGCACCAAAGCAAAAGAGACCGGACAGACATGGACCAAACTTGAGCCATAAAATTACGGCGACAGAATGACGAACGGCCTTTACGTGTCGCGCACCGCACCGGCAAAAGTATCAAAAATCTTCTCGTTCGATGCGATCAGATTGCCCACAATCAAGGGATCGGTTCCAGGTTCAATCCCGTCGATCAAACCGCCGGCTTCGCGCACGATCAACAAACCGGCCGCAATATCCCAGGCGTTCAACCGACGTTCCCAATAACCTTCGTACCGGCCTGCCGCCACATAAGCCAAATCCAAAGCCGCTGCCCCAAATCGGCGCACGCCTGCGGTCATCGGCAAAAGATGCGCAATTTCCTTCAAGGCCGACGGCAATTCAGGACGACCGCCAAACGGCAAACCCGTCGCAAAAACGCTTTCGATCATCTTGGTCCGTCCCGAAACCCGCAATCGCTGCGCATTCATGGTCGCACCCTGGCCCTTTTCGGCGATAAACATTTCGTCTTTGGCCGGATCGAAAACAATACCCGCAACAATCTCGCCTTTATGCTCCAGCGCAATCGAAACCGCCCAATGGGGCAACCCGTGCAGAAAATTCGTCGTGCCATCCAACGGGTCAACAATCCAGCGCCGCGTCGGATCATTGCCTTCAACCGGTTCGCTTTCCTCGCCCAACCAACCATAGTTCGGACGCGCGTCCATCAGGCATTCGCGAATGATCTCCTCAGCCGCGATATCCGCACGGCTTACGAAATCCCCCGCCCCTTTTGAGGATACCTGAAGGTTCTCGACCTCCCGAAAATCCTTGGCGAGGCTTCGACCAGCCAACCGGGCGGCCTTGATCATGACATTCATATTTGCGCTTTGCATGAGCCCGCGTTTAGGCAGTTTGAACGCCCCCATCAACCGCAAAAACCGCCCTTCTACTCTTTGGCAAAAAAGTCACGGGCATCGCTCTGTTCAACTCATGACTTGCCATAAGCCACTCGCTGGCTCAGCAATTAAGGTGGGTCGTGACCCAAAATTGATCACTTTGATCAAAAAACAGACAGAGGGGAAAAGCATGGAACAGATTATTTCACAGCTGATTGGTGGCGTCATTGGTGGTGGCGCCGGTGGTAAAGTCCTGTCAGGCAGCAGCATGGGCGGCATGGGCAACATGATCGCAGGTGCCGTTGGCGGCGTTGGCGGTGGTCAACTTTTGGGCGGTCTCATGGGTGCTGGTGGCGCTGCGGCGGATGCGGCTGGCGGCGGCGGCATTGGCGCAATCGTCGGCAATCTGGTCGGCGGCGGCGTTGGCGGCATGGTCGTTCAGGTTGTTGTTGGCTTCGTCATGAACAAAATGCGCGGATAAATTCCGGGGCTGCGGGGGACAATCCCCCGCAAATCATTTTAAGTCAACACCTTACGCCTCGCGCTGCAACTGAACCGGAATTTTGCGCGCCAGTTGCAAAAGATACGACACAAACGGCTTTTCGGCATCCTCGCTTCGGGTTGCCGCATAAAGCCGCCGCGTCACACCCGTTTCGGTCAGGGGTCGCGTCACATAATCCGAATGATACCGAACTTCGCGCACCACCCAATCCGGTAACACCGCAACGCCCCTGTTCGATGCCACAAGCAACAAGATCACCGCCGTCAATTCCACCTGTCGCACGCCGCGCGGTTCGACTTTGGCGGGGATCAACAACTGGCTGAACACATCCAGCCGGGATCGCTCAACCGGATAGGTAATGATCATTTCGCCCCGAAAATCTTCGGCTTCCACATAAGGTTTCTGCGCCAAAGGATGTGCGGCAGAGGCCACAAAAACCGGTTCATAATCAAAAAGCGCTGCAAACGACACGCCATTCAGAACTTCTGGATCGCTGGACACGACCAGATCGACCTCTTCGCGTTGCAAAGCCGGGATCGCATCAAAAGCCAGACCGGGGCGGATATCCACATCGACATCGGGCCACGCTTTCCGGAATTCTTCCAGCACCGGGAACAGCCATTCGAAACAGGCGTGACACTCAATCGCGATATGCATCCGCCCCGATCGACCGGTGCGCAGGCTGCGAAAATCCTCCTCTGCCGCTTCAATTTCAGGAAGTATTTTTTCGGCCAGCTTCAATAACTTATGCCCCGCAGTTGACAGTTTTAGGGGCTTTGATCGCCGCACGAACAGCTCAACACCAACCTGATCTTCCAACCCCTTCACCTGATGGCTCAACGCCGACTGCGTGATGTTCATCGTTTCGGCCGCACGGGCCAATCCACCGGTCTGATGGATCGCGCGAATGGTCTTCAGATGTCGGAACTCAATGTGCATTATGAAACAGGCCTCATTAAAATCATGAGAATTATGAATTTGTCTCACAATGTAAGGTGTGAGACAAGTCACCCATCCCCAAACGCCGAGGCCATCGATGACCACCACATCCTATGAATTCTTTCCGCCCCGCTCGCTTGATGCGTCGTTTCGGCTCTGGGATACGGTCAACGCCTTGCGCCACACGGAACCGGAATTCGTTTCGGTGACCTATGGCGCGGGTGGCACGACACGCCAGTTGACCCACGAAGCGGTCGAAACGATCAACCGGCGCACCGGCTTGTCTGTCGCGGCACATCTGACCTGCGTTGATGCCTCACGCGGCGAAACTCTGGACATCGCCGCGCGGTATGCGGATGCCGGTGTTTCGCATTTGGTCGCCTTGCGCGGTGACCCCCCGGCTGGCGCAACAAACTTCACACCACACAAGGATGGCTTTGCCTCTTCTGTCGAACTGGTCGAAGCCTTGGCCAAAACCGGCAATTTCGACATTACCGTCGGCGCCTACCCCGATCCGCATCCCGCAGCGACAAACGATGATGCAGACATCACTTGGCTGAAGCGCAAGATCGATGCCGGTGCGACGCGTGCTATCACCCAGTTTTTCTTCGAGGCGGACACATTCTTCCGGTTCCGCGACCGGGCCGTAAAGGCCGGTATCACCGCGCCAATCCTGCCCGGTATCCTGCCGATCCAGTCTTGGTCCGGCACGCAAAAAATTGCCAAGCGATGCGGTGCGAAAGTTCCCAACCGGCTTGTGTCAGCGTTTCAGAAAGCCGAGCGCGACGACCGAAGCACGCTTTTGGCCACCGTCGAATGCACTGACCTATGTAGTAAATTGTTGGAAGGCGGCGCAGAACACTTGCATTTCTACACGCTCAACAACCCAACCCTGACCCGCGATGTGGTTCATGCCTTGGGTCTTGTTCCTGATCCCGCATTGGAAAAAGTGGCCTAAGGTCGCTCAGGACGACACGATCGGAACCACCAGTTTTTCAGCCCGTCGTGATCGCCCGATTGCAGTTGGATGAACCGTTTCTGAAAAGTCGTGGCCAACCGGCCTTTTTTTGCGCGCCAGAAAATACTTGGCCCAGCCACGCCACGTGCCCGCCGACTTCGCATTTTCGTCTGTCGGAAACTCCTGCCGCCACCCCTCTGGCAGCTCAAGATCACAGAGTTCAGCCTTTTCCAGCATCCATGTCAGCGGAATGTTGGACAAAGCCCGCGCCGCTGTGAACCCCGACAATTGCCCGCCAATATCGCCGTGACTTCCGCGAAACCAAACCTGTTCCACCTTACCTTCATGACCTGTTGGACATTCCCAAAGCACAGGCCGGAAGGCATCGCGGGTTTCGTCCAAAGCCAGCGCATGAAACCCATGGCGGACATGCTTTCCCAAGCGATGGTTGTGAAACGAGTGTTTAACTTCGGACCACTTCCAAACAAAAGGCGCACGGAACCCCAGTGATTTGACGGTATCAAAACACCCGATCATCTCAATCGGCACATCCATGTGGCAATGGTTGTGCGAAAAGATCAGGCAATTGTCTGCGTCCGAACCACATTGATAGCGGCGGTAAGCTTCGCGCACATTGCGTTCGGTCGCCTGATCTTTGCGCAACAACCCGATTTCGTCGATCACACCCGCAAGCGAGCGCACAGCATAAGCGCCCCGCGAATAGCCAAACAAAAAGATCCGGTCACCGGGGCGATACCGGCTTGATAACCAGCCATAAACCCGCTGAATTTGACGGTTGATGCCGCGCCCTTCGATAATATCCAGGGTTTTCGACCAGTCCGACCACTGATTTCCGGCCTCATAAAAAATGCTCAGATGCCCGGATTGGGCCGATTGGTTCAAAAGTTTGTAAATCAGCCCAACGTTGGTTTCAGACCCGTCTTCCAGCGTCGACATCGTGCCATCCAGCAAAATGATATGATCAACGGACGCACGGGTTTTCGGCTGAACCACCCGCTCGGTCCGCCGGAAAAAACCGACAAGACCACTTATCCGGCTCCGAAGGCTCATGGCGATATGACGGCTGCGATGCTCATGACCACAGGATAGTCACATCACTGTTACGTTTCTACAAATGTGTCGGTCTCTCGCCAATTTGTCAGGCTGGCGTGATTACTCTGCCGCGACATCACCTTGCATGGCGTGCCAAATCCGGGCAGGCGTAAACGGCATATCCACATCACCGTGCCCTTTGGATGCCATGGCATCGGCCACCGCATTGGCAACAGCCGCCAGCGCGCCCACAGTCCCCGCTTCGCCACAGCCCTTCATCCCCATCGGGTTATAAATGGACGGAACGCATTCGGTGTGGAATTCAATGTTCGGCAAATCAGACGCTCTTGGCATCCCGTAATCCATAAATGTTGCGGTCAGAAGCTGGCCACTTTCGTCGTAAACCACATGTTCGCTCAGGGCTTGCCCCACCCCTTGCGCCACGCCGCCATGAACCTGGCCTTCGGCCAGTAATGGATTGATAAGATTGCCAAAATCATCGGTAACGGAATAACGATCCACCACCACTTGTCCGGTCTCGGGATCAATCTCGACCTCAACAAAATGCGCGCCGTTGGGGAACGACCGATTGTCGATCTCCCACTTTTCGACGATGTCCAAAATGTCAGTTCGCCCATCGTCGCGCGCCATGGCGGCAACGTCCATCATCGATGGCGTTTCGTTCGATCCCGGAACCCGGAACCGTTCGTCATCAAACTCGACACCCTCGGCTTCAAACTTGTCGGCCAGGTAATCCGCGAACTGTCGTGTGATGGCCGCAACGGTGACCAAAGTCGCACCGGTTTGCATTGTCACAGACCGCGATCCGCCGGTGCCGCCGCCCATGGGAATAAGATCACTATCCCCCTGAATAATGCGAATCGTTTCCACGGGGATACCTGTTTGATCTGACAGGAAGGTCGCATACACCGTCTCGTGCCCCTGGCCATTCGATTGCGTACCAACGAAAAGGCTGACGGTGCCATCGTCTTCAAAAACCACGCGCGCGCTCTCGGTGACGTCACCCAGAATGCTCTCGATATAATAACACAAACCCTGCCCCCGCAGACGCCCGGCCGCTTCCGACGCCGCGCGTCGTGCAGCAAACCCTGCGCGATCCGAGTTCTCTTCGGCCACGGCCAACACCCGATCAAATTCACCAACGTCATAAGCAGCGGCAATCGCGGTCTGGTACGGAAACTTCGACGGCGGGATGAAATTCTTGCGCCGAAGCACCATCGGATCAACGCCCAATTCGCGCGCCGCATTGTCCATGGCCCGTTCCAGAACGAAAATCGCCTCGGGCCGCCCGGCCCCGCGATAGGCATCCAACTGCGTGGTCGTCGTGAAATAGCCCTTACAATTCAAAAGCACCTTCTGGACGTCATAAACACCCATAGCGACCTTCGAAAACAGCTCGGTCTGAATGAACTGCGCATAGCCCGAATTATAGGCACCCAGGTTACAATCGGTATCAACCTTGTACGCGATCATCCGGTGATCCGCATCAAACGCCATGGTCGCAAGACTGACCAGATCGCGCCCGCCATTGTCGGTCAGCATGGCCTCGGTTCTTTCAGACATCCAGCGCACCGGGCGACCAAGCGCCTTTGCCGCCGCCGAAACCGCGAAATATTCCGGGTAAGCAAACCCCTTGGTGCCAAACCCGCCACCCACATCGGGTGTCGTCACACGCACCTGCTCGGGCTGAAGCCCAAAGCAGGACACAAGATTGGCTTTCACACCCCAAACGCCCTGCCCACCATAGGACAGATGCAACCGCTCGCCGTCCCATTCGGCAAAACAGCCGCGCGGCTCCATCGAATTGCTGACAATCCGGTTGTCGACAACGCGCGTTGTCACAACGTGTGCGGCATTGGCGATGGCTTCGGCCACACCCTCGGCGTCTCCCATTGTCCAATCGAAGGCCATGTTGTCCGGGGCTTCGACGTGGATCGTTTCGCCACCCGGCGCCATGTCCAGAACGGCGTCCAGATCGTCAATCTCGGGAAAGACCTCTTCGGCCGCATCGCGCGCCGCCTGACGGGTTTCCGCGACGATCACCGCAATGGGCTCGCCCACGAACCGCACTTTGCCCTTGGCCAAAACGGGTCGCTCCGGGTCTGCGGCCTGTGACCCATCCCGGTTCGTCAGAATAGACGTCCCCAACGAATAATCCGCCCCCATAGCCGCCAAATCTTCGGCCGCCATCGCCAGAACCACACCCGGCATGTCGCGCACGTCAGACAAATCCACCGGGCTCAACACCCCATGGGCCACCGAAGACCGCACAAACACCGCGTGCAACGCACCCTCCGGCGTAATGTCATCCACATAACGCCCCTGTCCTGTCAAAAACCGGTGGTCCTCAAACCGACGAACGGGTTGTGATTTCCCAAACTTATCCATGGTGACGCTCCGGTAATTGCCTTTCGCCAGACCCTAGCTGGAACGCCCCTCTTGTCCAGTCCAACGCGCGCATTTTCACGCCCAAATATCCTCACCCATTTCCAAATACGCATTTCGCGCACCATCAGCCTTCCCCTTCCCCCACCAGAGCGCTAAATGATCCGCAAACAAAAAGGCCAAAGCCCATGGAAAAGACATTCAACGCACGCGAAGCAGAAGCCCGCATCTACGCCGCTTGGGAGCAATCCGGCGCGTTCAAAGCCGGTGCCAATGCGTCGTCGGACGAAACCTTCTCCATCATGATCCCGCCGCCCAACGTCACGGGCGTCCTGCACATGGGCCACGCCTTCAACAACACGCTGCAAGACATCCTGACGCGCTGGCACCGGATGCAGGGGCACGACACGCTCTGGCAACCGGGCCAAGATCACGCTGGCATCGCCACCCAAATGGTCGTCGAACGCAACCTCGCCGCCGCCGGTGAACCCAGCCGTCGCGACATGGGCCGCGAGGCCTTCACCGCCAAAATCTGGGAGTGGAAGCAGCAATCCGGCGGCACCATCATCGAACAGCTGAAACGTCTGGGTGCCTCCTGCGACTGGTCGCGCAACGCCTTCACCATGTCGGGTGCCCCAAATGCGCCGGAAGGCGAAGACGGCAACTTCCACGACGCCGTCATCAAGGTCTTCGTCAAAATGTACGAAGACGGGCTGATCTATCGCGGCAAACGCCTCGTCAACTGGGACCCGCATTTTGAAACCGCCATCTCGGACCTCGAAGTCGAAAACATCGAAGTCGACGGCCACATGTGGCACTTCAAATATCCGCTCGCAGGTGGGGCCAGTTACGAATACGTCGAAAAAGACGAAGACGGCAACGTCACCCTGCGCGAGACGCGCGACTATATCTCAATCGCGACCACGCGCCCCGAAACCATGCTCGGCGACGGCGCGGTCGCGGTTCATCCCTCGGACGAACGCTATGCTTCACTCGTCGGGCGCTTATGCGAAATCCCCGTCGGCCCCAAAGAACACCGCCGGTTGATCCCGATCATTACGGACGAATACCCCGACCCCGATTTCGGCTCAGGCGCGGTCAAGATCACCGGCGCCCATGATTTCAACGACTACCAAGTCGCCAAGCGCGGCAACATCCCCATGTACCGCCTGATGGACACGCGCGGCCACATGCGCGACGACGGCGCGCCCTATGCCGAGATGGCCGCCACCGCCATGGCCGTCGCCAAAGGCGAGCGCACATTGTCCGAGGCCGAAGCCGACACCATCAATCTCATCCCCGACGATCTGCGTGGGTTGGACCGCTTCGAAGCCCGCAAATTGGTGATCGAGCAAATAACCTCCGAAGGCCTCGCCGTCATGACCACGGCGGGTGACGAGCGTTTGGGCCGGAAGCTGAAAGAAGACGACGATCCAAACGCCCCCGCCCCGCTGGTCGAAGCCAAGAAAATCATGCAGCCCTTCGGCGACCGTTCCAAAGTCGTGATCGAGCCCATGCTCACCGACCAATGGTTCGTCGACACCGCCAAAATCGTCGGCCCCGCGCTGGAGGCCGTCCGCGATGGCACCACCGAGATTTTCCCCGAGCAGCACAAGAAGGTCTACTTCAACTGGCTGGAAAACATCGAACCCTGGTGCATTTCCCGCCAACTCTGGTGGGGCCATCAAATCCCGGTTTGGTATGGGCCCGGCCAAGCTACTGCAGATACAACTGGAAGCATAAACATTGAAGACGGTGACATCAGAGCGGACGCAGCGCTGCCCCAAAGTGCTAGCCGACCCGAAAAAGCATTCTGTAAGCCCGAAGAAGCCGGTGTCCGCAAAGAAGCAGCTGAGTTCTATGGAGTACCAGAAGACAAAATCGGCTTCACTACCAAGGATCGCATCCAAAAATACACTGATGCGACCGCTTCTCTCATCGTTCAACTCGTTGGCGCGGGCAGACCAGTGCCACCCGAGGCCGCTAAAGAAATCGCTGCACAACTGAAGAACCAGTTTCCTGATCTCTTTGGCTTAACGCTGCTACATCGCGACCCCGACGTCCTCGACACCTGGTTCTCCTCCGGCCTCTGGCCCATCGGCACCCTCGGCTGGCCCGAGGAAACCGAGGAGTTGAAGAAATACTTCCCCACCTCCGTCCTCATCACCGGGTTTGACATTATCTTCTTCTGGGTCGCCCGCATGATGATGATGCAGACCTCAGTTCTGAAAGAAGACAAACCGAAGCTTAAGGACCGAGTCCCCTTTGACACCGTCTATGTCCACGCCCTTGTCCGCGATGAGAAGGGCAAGAAGATGTCGAAATCCCTCGGCAATGTCCTCGACCCGCTCGACATCATCGACGAATACGGCGCCGACGCCATGCGGTTCACGCTCACCTCCATGGCCGCCATGGGCCGCGATCTGAAACTCTCCACGCAACGCATCCAAGGCTATCGCAACTTCACGACCAAGCTCTGGAACGCCGCACGTTTCGCAGAGATGAACAATGCGCTCGGGGGCACCGACGTGATACCGACGTTAAACCGACGTGATACCGACGCCGCACATACGGTCAATAAATGGATCGTCGGCGAGGTCGCGAAAACACGGCTCGCCGTCGACGAAGCTTTGCAAAAGTTCCGTTTCAACGACGCGGCCTCGACGCTCTACGCCTTCACATATACCTATTGTGATTGGTATCTGGAGTTCTCAAAACCCCTCTTCGACACGGACAAGGCCGAAGAAACCCGCGCCACTATGGCTTGGGCATTGGACCAACTTTTGATCATGATGCACCCCATCATGCCCTTCATCACAGAAGAGATTTGGGGCATGTCCGACACCCGCAAAAAGATGCTGGTCCACACGGATTGGCCGGAATACGGGCTTGAATTGATTGATGAAAAGGCCACGACCGAATTGAACTGGGTCCGCGATCTGATCGAAAAAACCCGCTCGATCCGGGGTCTGATGAACGTGCCCAAGAAAACCATGGCACCCCTGTTGCAGGTCTCGCTTGATGAGCCGGGCCGCGCCGCTTGGGCCGCCAACGAAACCATCATCCTGCGCGACCGCGAAGCCGGGATCTCGGGGCTTCAAATCGTCGACGAAGCCCCCAAAGGCGCAGCCGCCATCGCCGTTGACGGCGGTACATTCGCGCTGCCCCTCGAAGGGTTGATCGACGTTTCGGCTGAAAAAGCCCGGTTGGAAAAAACCGTTGGCAAATTGCAGAAAGACGTCGGCGGATTGCAGGGCCGCTTGAAGAACCCCAAGTTCCGCGAAAACGCCAGCGCCGAGGTGATCGAAGAAACCGAGGATATGGCCAAGCAAAAGGCGCAAGAACTCGCCCGCCTCCAAACCGCCCTAGATCGGCTCGCCGAACTGGACTGACAGATTTAGGTGACCGGACGTGTCGACGTGGGTCGCGCCGAAACCTTTTAGTAATTCGGGCGCGCGCCGGGACGTACAAATTGGAAATTCGGGTCTGGGAAAGGCGTACAAAACGGTATGATATTCGCGATCACCGAACGTACAGGTTATGTCCGCTTAAGGGATTAAGGTACAATTCGGTCAATCGCCCGCATCATCCCCAAGGACTGGTCATACACCAGAGTCAGAACGCGGCGACCGCCGGCTTGTTTCATCATCGGAACGCCGCGCAACGCGAAGACCGAACCGCAACCTGCTAGAAACGCGCGTCTTTTCATGGTTCTTGCCTTCCTTTTCAGTGGTCTTATCCACATGGGAAGAAAACAGGGATTGATCAAGATGCCCGCCATCTAAGGCTTTGAAAAGGTTCTTCATTTAGCCCGGCCCTACAGGATTGCACGTCACGTTCCGCGCGTTCAGGCGCCGACAGGCCATCGCCGCACGATCTTCGGTCAGGCCAACGAAATTTGCTTCCCAACCCTTTGGACTTCTTATGACTTTTCGCAAAGCCACGTCCAAAGTCGACATTTCAACCAAGGCCGTTTGCAACAAAACCCGTTCAGCTTCGTTGCGTGTTGTGAAGCGTCCAACATTGATCGCCCAATGCCGTCCGCCACTGGTCGACAACCGTGTTACGACAACAGGTTTTTTGGCATTGGATTCAGCGAGTTGACGTGACGCGCCTTCAACATTTGGCCGTGGCGCAGGACGCAATTGCGCGCCCGCCAAACTGGCCGCAGCAACCGCTTCCGGAACGGGGTTCACCAATGATTTGGCTGTCGTGCCTTCAACCGCGACTTCCGCCAGCACATCTGCAATACCGTCTGCCACTGCAACCATGGTGCCGTCGCCCGGTGACCGGACCGGTCGCGCAAGCGGGCGTGGCGACCGTGCCACCCTTGTGACCGTCGCAACCTGTTGCACCGATTGACCCAAAGCAGGGCGTTTGGGTTTTACAACGGCAACTCTGCTTGGTGCTCGGGAAAAGCCCATGTCCAGCAATTCTGCGACCCGTGTGTTTCGCCAAGTGACTGACCTGCCGCCAAAAACCGTTGCGATGACCCGTTCACTGCCACGCTCGGCTGAAGCCACAAGGTTATAGCCCGCAGCGCGGGTAAAGCCGGTTTTGATCCCGTCCGCACCGCGATAACTGCCCAGTAAACGTCGGTTGGTGTTCGACACCATTTTCTGCCCGGTGCTCGTCGAACGGCGCGAGAAAATATTGTAATACTGCGGGAAATCATAGAACAGATGACGGCCCATTTCGGTCATGTCGCGCGCCGTCGAAAGATGCCCGGCTTCGGTCAGGCCGTGGGCATTCTTGAACGTTGTGCGTGTCATTCCAATGGCTTGCGCCGTTCGCGTCATACGACGCGCAAATGCGGCTTCGCTTCCGGATATCGCTTCGCCCAAAGCAGTGGCGGCATCATTGGCGGATTTAACCGCCGCGGCACGGATCAAATGGCGAAGCTTGATCTTTTGCCCGGCTTTCAGCCCCAGTTTAGACGGTGGCTCAGCTGCCGCCTTTCGCGAAATCGTCACCATGGTGTCGAGACTGATCTCACCCTTTTCGACCGCGTCGAAAACCACGTAAAGCGTCATCATCTTTGTCAGCGATGCCGGATGAAGCCGTGTGTCTGCGTTCCGTGAATGCAAAACCTTGCCAGTACGGGCATCAATAACCATCGCCGCATAGGGCGCGCCCGCAGCAAAAGCTGGCTGCATCAAAAAACAAAAAACAAAAACGACCTGTAGGACGAAACGAATGCCCGTCACGATAGTGCCCCTTGTACCTGCCCGGGGGTTCGATCTTTGCGCCGAACCTTCCGTTATTATTCTATTTATAACACACTCGAATCAATCATAAAATAGTGAACTTTCGGTAAGGAGCCGTGGGCGGATTGATGCCACAACATTGCGGGGGCACGCATTGGGCTGCTACTAAATATTGCGGCAAGCCCGCGTGATCAGGTCCATCAAATCAGTCCGATTTACGAATTTTCAGAATGAGGACCCCGAAATTTTGCCTGTGTCAGGCCAAAAAAACCGCACGTTATTCACTCAAATTTCGTACCTATTTGAGTTGATTATGGTTAACAAAGCCGTTCCCCCTTTTCACGCCGCAAACTTTGACTATATTCAACGATCGTTCCACCTCTTTAACCGAAGGTCGCTGTGACCGCAGACACCCTACATATGATGGCCGACGACAACGATGACGGTCCTGATGGTATTTCGGACGTTCTGACCGAGACCAAAACAAAGACGGCCAAGCCGCCTTTGTATAAGGTCTTGCTGTTGAACGACGATTACACACCAATGGAGTTTGTCATTTTGGTGCTCGAGCGGTTCTTCGGGCTGGACCATGCGCAATCGCACCAGCTGATGTTGACGGTTCACAAGAAAGGGCTGGCTGTCGTTGGAGTGTTTTCGCACGAAATCGCCGAAACCAAGGTGGCGCAGGTGATGGACTTTGCCCGTCGGCACCAGCATCCGCTGCAATGCACGATGGAGAAAGAGTAAGGCGTCGGTCCTTGCTCGCAGTGTATGTTGTCCACGCGCCTGTCGCTTGCCCTTGATGAGGGGGGCATTCCCCTTCCCGAGGATGGCAAGATTGCCGTTATATCCCCGGATGCACGGGATGATCTATCGGAACTTCCAAAGGACCGGGTCGAAGTGGTTTCGCACCATTTCCCCGCCTATTCCGCTTTTCAGTCAAAAGACTACGCGGTCGAGGTCGCGCCCACCGGCCCCTATACCTTAAGCATCCTTTGCCTGCCACGTGCCAAAGCCGAAGCCCGCGCCGCCGTTGCGGATGCTTTGCGTTTGACGACTGGTCTGTTGGTGATCGACGGTCAAAAGACCGATGGCATTGAGAGCATGTTGAAAGAGATGCGCAAACGCGGTGACGTGTCACATGTCACCGTCAAGGCCCATGGCAAGCTGTTTTCAGTCCAAAACGCCGATTGTACTGATTGGGCGGCCACGCCCAGCCAGGTGGCGCGGCGATCCGGCGGAACCTTTACGACCGCGCCGGGTGTGTTTTCGGCAGATGGTATTGATCCGGGATCGCGCGCCTTGGTCGATGCCTTGCCCGAGACCCTTTCGGGTCATGTGATCGATCTTGGCGCGGGCTGGGGGTATCTGTCGGACGCGATATTAACCCGTAAGAAGGTGAAATCACTGCGCCTTGTCGAAGCGAACCATGCCGCCCTTGAGGCCGCGCGCATCAACATCACCGATCCGCGCGCCCAGTTCCATTGGGCCGATGCCTTGGATTTCACCACCGATCACCCTGTGGATCATGTCATCACCAACCCGCCCTTTCACACTGGGCGAAGCGCGGACCCGAGCCTTGGCCAAGCCTTCATCCTAGCCGCTTCCCGCTTGTTAAAACCGCGTGGACGGCTCTGGCTTGTCGCCAACCGCCATTTGCCTTACGAAAGAACGCTTGAACACGTATTTCGCGAGGTCACCACCCTCGCTCATACCTCGGGCTACAAAGTCACTTTGGCCTCGCAACCCCGCCCCCCCCGCAAAGGATAGCTTTATGTCGTTTTCCATCGCAGGCAAAACCGCCGTTGTTACGGGCGCGGCCAATGGTGTTGGGTTATCAATCGCTCGACATTTTCTGAGTGCGGGCGCGAACGTGATGTTTGCCGATATGGACGAAACCCGGTTGTCCGAAGAATTGGGCGATGCCGCGAACGAAGATGGCAAAGGTGCCTTTTTCGCTGGCGATCTGCGTGAAAAACTGACGGTTGCCAATTTGTTGTCGGCCACCATTGATCGGTTCGATGGCGTCGACATTCTGGTCAACGCATCCCGCCAGATGGTGACGGGTGATCCGATGAATGCTGACGACGATGCGGTGTCGATGTTGATCGAACAGAACCTGATCACCTCGCTTCGGGTCACGCAATTGTTCGCCAAACGCATGATCAAGCAAGCCGCGAAAGACGACGACGAAGCGCCAGCCGGCTCGATCATCAACCTGTCATCCATAGCCGCACGGCGTACCCGGCCCGAGCTTTTGGCCTATTCCGTCAGCTCGGCTGCGCTTGATCAGATGACCCGTTCGATGGCCATTGCGCTTGCACCGCACCGCATCCGCGTGAACGCCATCGCGCTTGGATCGGTGATGAGCGCATCGCTCAAGGATGCGTTGAAAGACGCGGACGACATCCGCGAAAAGATCGTTGAGGCCACGCCACTCGGGCGGATCGCAAGCGCCGGTGAATTGGCTGACGTCGCACAATTCCTTGCCTCAAACGGATCAAGTTTTGTGACCGGCCAAATCCTGACAGTTGATGGTGGGCGCACCTTGGTCGATCCGGCGGATGTGCCTGCGCATTAGAACGGATCAATTGCCCGAAGGGCGAGGCGACGCCATCAATCAAAGTCGGCCGACACCAACGTCTTTTCTCTAAGGAAATGTTGAAGAACATAGGTGACACAAAGAGCGTCGTCCAAGGCGTCGTGACCGCGCAGGGGTGGATGGTCAATCTGGAAATAGGCGGAAAGCGTGTTGCTCCGCGTCGTCTTCAAATCGTCGTAAGGCATTCCGGCCTTCAAAAGCAGATCACAGGCATTTCCAAACCGGGTTACTGGAAGTACCGGCGCAAGACCTTGGACGTAACAACTGATCGCAACCATGTTGAATTCATCTTTGCCCCAGGACCATAGCTTGGCACCTTCCGCGAACTCTTTCGTCATTTCCAGCGCGTGCTCAAGAGCTTTGCCTTCGCCTTCTATCTGCTCCTCGGTGATACCGGTCAACTTTACAAAAAGCGGATCGAGTTTTAGGCGACCTGCGTCACGACCACGTGGAACAACGAAGATTCGCCGGGTGTCTAGAACCGGGAAATCATCTGATAGCCCAATCTTGGCAATGCCAATCTGAGCGACCACAGGATCTGGATCAAAGGGCCCGCACCAAAACCGGCTCGGAGCGCCTTCAGCCGTTAGGAATTCGCAATCAAAAACAATAGCGTGATCCATCCTGCGCTCCTTATGTAGTCTTTGCACGTTAGTTCGTCACAAGCGATCAGGCAAAGAGCCGATGGGCCGCAGATTGAACGACGGATGCGCCAAGCCTAACCAGCATTGATCTCAAGACGATTTACAAATCGCGTTGAATTTACTCGTTCAGCAAAGCTGCCGAAATCGGGGCCAGTGTCACGGACGCCGCGCGGTTCCCTGCTGTCCATTCAACGATGGCCGCCAAAGTCTCGGGCGCAGTTGTGCCGACAAGGATTACGGCTTCATCCTGACGGGCACGGAAAGCCGCCCGATCAAGGGTTCGCTGAATTTGATCGCCGCTTTCGCCACCACCATCCAAACGACGGAAGATCAAACCCGTCGGCACGCCAGCGCGCGTCGCGCTTTGATGTGCCGTGTTCAACCCACGCGGGAAGGTGATCAGCCCATGTCCGCTTGCAGTCACAACGTTGACGATCTGTTGCACCGCTGCGCGGTCGGATTGAAAGCTGCTGCCCGACACATCCATCAAAGCGACGGCTTCGGGAATGGTGTCAAAGTTCACCAGCAAGGCCTGTTCGACATCCTGCGGCGTGGCCCCTTGGGGAAGCGACGGGATCATGACGACTTCGCGCCCTGCCGAGCGATAGGAATCTGCCAAAGCAGCCGCATCCGGCCCGCCTGCATCCAAGGCTAAAGCCACCGAAGCTGGCAAACCGTCCAATTGGTCTGCCGAAAGTGCTGAATTTCCGTCCTGAATCAGGACCAAAGCCATAAGCGGATTGCCCTCGGCGTTATCGAATTCTGTTCGGAACGCTTGGATCGCGGGGCCATCGGCTTCGGCCACTTCTGCATCGTCGGCAGGGGGGTCGCCTTCTGAATCCGCCTCGGTTTCATCCGTTGCGGTTCCATCTTCTGTGTCACCTTCGGTTTCGGGCTCGACCTCTGCGCTGTTCTCGGTTCCCAGTCGACGCACGGTCGGCAAAACACGGGTCTCTGAATTATCCTCGGTTGCACCCTCTGCCTCAGACAAAATCTCTTCGACAACGTCTTCGATCTGGTCTTCCTGCGCTTCGCCGATTTCAAACGCCCCAGTGTCTTCGCCACCCCCGCCAGACGAAGGTGCTGCGTCTTCGATTACCACGGGGGTGGTCGGCGCATCTGGCGCGGCTGCAATCTCGGGGGCATCCTCAACGGTTTCAGGGGCCGAAGGCTCCGACAATTCAGGCAAACGCGGTGCATCGTTGCCGGTGTCGCCAGCGCTTGGAAGCGCCGGCTCTTCACCAATCGAAGGCGCGGTCAAACCCGAAGGCGCCGTTGCATCACTGGAAATCGATGGTGCATTGCTGGTCTCGCTCAAAGCGGCCTGATCTTCGTTCGTTGCGGGCAAACCGACCACATCAGTACCGCTTGGCGCTGTATCTTCGGCCAAGGGCGTGTCGGTGTTGTCTTCGGGTGCCGTTGGGGCCGCGACTTCGCTTGGCGCGTCGTCATTGGTTTCGGGCGCAGACCCCGGTGCTTCTGGAACCAGCAAATCACTGGTGCTGTCGGCGGGGCGTGCGGCATCAGAAATTGACGGTGCTTCGGGTGCTTCGGTGGTTGACGGCGCTTCGTTCAAATCATCCGCTTGTCCCACTGATGGCGTGGGCACTTCTAAGGCGCTGGTGTCAAAGCTGGGCGGCGTTTCCACCGCATCGTTCGGCGCTTCGACCAATCCAGCGGCTTCGGACGCCGGACGAGTTTCAGCCTCCGGCAAAACCGGATCGGTTTCTTCCTGCGCTTGATCAAACTCACTGCCCCCCGGCACCTCAACGGCGGCCGCGGTTGGCTGTGGTAAACTTAAAGTCTGACGTTCGATCGCCTGCGAAGACACCAAAAGCATCCCCAGCCCGACCAAGCCGCCCCAAAATATTCCTGCGAGAAAACCGCGTCCCAAGGTCCGGTCCTCCGATCTGCTCAATTGCCCATGGGTGTCTTGACGTTCGCTGACACCTCTGAACAAGTATACCGGCGCTTTTCGGCGCTGACACCCACTATCTTTGCCCAAAGGCACAGGAAATGTAAGATGCTGCTTTTAATCGACAATTATGACAGCTTTACCTTCAATCTGGTGCATTACCTGGGTGAACTGGGTGCCGAATGCGCGGTTTATCGCAACGATGCGCTGGATGTTCAGCAGGCGATGGCGCTGAAGCCTTCGGGTATTATACTGTCACCGGGGCCTTGTGACCCGGACAAGGCGGGCATCTGTTTGGCCCTGACCGAAGCGGCTGCCGAGACCAAAACACCGCTTTTGGGCGTCTGCCTCGGGCACCAAACCATCGGACAAGTCTTTGGTGGCAAAGTGGTGCGCGCGGACGAAATCGTGCACGGGAAACTTGGCACAATGCACCACGACGGCGCTGGCGTGTTCAAGGGCCTGCCTTCCCCGCTTCAAGGCACGCGGTATCATTCGCTGATCGTTGATCGGGGCAGCCTGCCTGAATGTCTTGAGGTCACGGCCTGGCTCGACGACGGAACGATCATGGGCCTGCGCCACCGCGAATTGCCCATCGAAGGCATTCAGTTTCATCCCGAAAGCATCCGAAGCGAGCACGGCCACGCGATGCTGAAAACATTCCTGAATAAAGTCCCGGAGCCCGCATGAGCGACGCCATGAAACCCCTGATCTTCGCCGCCAGCGAAGGCCCCTTGTCGCGCGCCCAAGCCGAAGCGGCGTTTGAGATCCTGTTCAACGGCGAAGCCACACCAGCCCAAATGGGCGGGCTTTTGATGGCGCTTCGCGCGCGCGGTGAAGCCGTTTCCGAATACACCGCCGCCGCCGCGATCATGCGCGCGAAATGCGCGAAAGTCACCGCACCCGACGGCGCCATGGATATCGTCGGTACAGGCGGCGACGGCATGGGCACGCTCAACATCTCGACCGCGACCGCTTTTGTCGTTGCAGGTGCCGGCGTGCCGGTTGCCAAACACGGCAACCGCAATCTGTCATCCAAATCGGGTGCAGCGGACGTTCAAACCGCCATGGGCATCGACGTTATGGTTGGCCCTGACGTCGTACAACGTGCAATCGACGAGGTTGGCATCGGGTTCATGATGGCCCCCATGCACCACCCTGCCATGAAACACGTGATGCCGGTGCGCACGGAACTGGGCTGTAAAACCATCTTCAACATCCTCGGGCCCCTGACCAACCCGGCAAGCGTCAAACGCCAGTTGACGGGGGCTTTTGCCATTGATCTGATCTTTCCGATGGCGGAAACTCTGAAAGAGCTGGGTGCCGATGCCGCTTGGCTGGTCCACGGTGACGATGGTACCGACGAAATCTCAATCGCGGGCAAAACCTCTGCTGCGATCCTGAAAGACGGCAAAATCACAGCGGCCGACATCCACCCCGAAGACGCAGGTCTGCCCGTCCACCCCTTCCGCGACATCCTTGGCGGAACACCGGAAGAAAACGCAACCGCCTTCAAAGCCTTGTTGGACGGCGCACCCGGCGCTTACCGCGACGCGGTTCTGTTGAATTCAGCCGCGGCCCTGGTAATCGCCGAAAAAGCAACCAACCTGAAAGCAGGCGTTGAACTGGCGACAGAAAGCATCGCCTCAGGCGCAGCCAAAGCCAAAGTCGACGGCCTCGCGCGCGTGTCATCCGGTGGCTGACACCTGCCTTGGTGCATGGGGCGACCTCCCGTTCTTCTACGAAGACTGGCCCCGCATCCAATCAACCCTTGCAGCAGACACGCGGCCCATCCTACCCCCCGATGCCGACCGTTTCAAAGCCTTGGAACTGACCCAACCCAACGACACACGCGTTGTGATTTTGGGCCAGGACCCTTACCCAACCCCCGGTCACGCGATGGGATTGGCGTTTTCGGTGACGCCTGACACCAAACTCCCGAAGTCGCTGGTCAATATCTTCAAGGAAATGGAAGACGACATCGGTCAGTGCCCCAAATCCGGCGACCTGACCCATTGGGCCAAATCCGGCGTGCTTCTTTTAAACACAGCACTTTCCGTTCCAGCCCATGACGCAGGCGGGCACGCGAAACTCGGCTGGCAAAGCCTGACCGAACAGGTTCTGAAACGCCTGGACGATGCCCCACGTGCCTTCCTGCTATGGGGCAAACACGCTCAGACTGTCGCCACGGGGCTCAAGACACACCACTTGATCCTGAATGCCCCGCACCCCTCGCCCCTGTCTGCCTATCGGGGCTTTTTCGGCTCAAAGCCGTTCAGTCAGATCAACACATGGCTCAAATCCCAAGGCCATAGCCCCATCCCTTGGGCAAACCCTTAAACTTTATCTCAAATTGCGTTTCTTCTGTCCAATACTTCGGGGGAATTGGCCCAAAGGGCCAAGGGGGCAGAGCCCCAAACCCTGCTTTCCCCCGACATCCAAAACTTGTATTCAAACGCCATGACCAATGTTCTCGACAGGATCAAAGCCTATAAGCTCGACGAAGTAGCCACCGCAAAGGCAGCCATGCCGCTTGCGACGCTCGAAGCCGATGCCAAAGCCGCCCCTGCACCACGCGGGTTCGCTGCCGCCCTGAGCGATGCGGCAAAAACGGGCTATGGCCTGATCGCCGAAATTAAAAAGGCCAGCCCCTCCAAAGGCCTGATCCGCGAAGATTTCCACCCGGAAACTTTGGCCAAAGCCTACGAAGCCGGTGGGGCCACCTGCCTTTCCATCCTGACCGACACACCCTCATTCCAGGGCGCGCCTGAATTTTTACGCCAGGCCCGCGCCGCAACTATGCTGCCTTGCCTCAGGAAAGACTTCCTTTACGACACCTACCAGGTCGCCGAAGCGCGCGCTTGGGGGGCCGACTGCATCCTGATCATCATGGCCAGCGTATCAGACACCCAAGCCTCTGAACTGGAAGACGCAGCCTTCCACTGGGGCATGGATGTACTGGTCGAAGTCCACGATGAGGCCGAGCTTGACCGAGCGCTGGCGTTAAAATCCGCGCTTCTCGGGGTCAACAATCGCAACCTGAAAACATTCGAAACCGATCTGAACACCACCGAACGTCTCGCGGCGCGCATCCCGGATGGCAAAGACCTTGTCGCCGAAAGTGGGCTGTTCAAGCCTGCGGACCTCACCCGTCTTGCCAAAGCCGGTGCCAGACGCTTCCTGATCGGCGAAAGCTTGATGCGACAGGCCGACGTCACCGCTGCCACACGCGCGATCCTCGTCGATCCTGTGGGGGCTGCTTAAATGGCCGAGCTCACCCATTTTGACGCCAAGGGCGAAGCGCATATGGTCGATGTCTCAGGCAAACCCGTGACTGACCGCCTTGCTATTGCCGAAGGTTTTGTCCGTATGACGCCCGAGACTTTGGCGCTGATCACCGATGGCCGCGCCAAAAAGGGCGACGTTCTGTCTGTAGCACGGCTCGCGGGCATCATGGGGGCCAAACGCACGTCCGATCTGATCCCGCTTTGCCATCCGCTGCCAATCACCAAAGTCGCACTTGATCTGACCATTGATCCCAACCGCACCGGCATCCGCGTTGAGGCCACGGTTAAAACCGGTGGTCAAACCGGGGTCGAGATGGAGGCTTTGACGGCCGTCACCACCGCCTGCCTGACCGTCTATGATATGGTCAAAGCGGTCGAAAAAGGCATGGTCATCGAAGACATCCGCCTCGTGCTGAAAGAAGGTGGAAAGTCAGGGCGTTTTGAGGCTTCCAAGTGATCACCGTCGATCAGGCGCTTGGCCATATTTTCGATCTGATCACGCCTTTGGGGTCAGAAATCATACCTTTGCGCAACGCCGCCAATCGCGTTCTGGCAGCACCCATTGTCGCCACACGCAATCAACCGCCTTTCCGCGCCAGCGTCATGGATGGCTATGCGGTGGCTGGCGACCATGACACCTATCAAGTCATTGGCGAAGCGGCGGCGGGCCATGAGTTTTCCGGCGATCTGAAGCCCGGGCAAGCCACGCGCATCTTCACGGGCGCACCCCTGCCCGATGGGGCAACGCGCGTCATCATCCAAGAAGATGTCATCCGCAATGGCGATACATTCACCGTGGAAGACAATGCGGACACCCAAGCCTATATCCGCAACATCGGCGCAGATTTCGCCGCTGGGGATCAGATCGACGCACCGCGCCGCCTGACGCCTGCGGATCTTGCGCTTTGTGCCGCGATGAACGTTCCCGAGGTGACCGTGGCCCGCCGGCCAAGCATGGCGTTGATCGCGACAGGTGATGAACTTGTCATGCCCGGCGAAGCCCCGCGCGCCGATCAGATCATTGCGTCCAACACATTCGGCCTCGCCGCCATGTTCGAAGCCGAAGGCGCAACCGCGCGGCTTTTGCCGATTGCGCGCGACACCCATGCCTCGCTTGCTGCCACCCTTGAACTGGCCGCTGGTGCAGACCTTGTCGTGACCATCGGCGGCGCTTCGGTCGGTGACCATGATCTGGTGGGCGAAGTCGCAGGAAACCTTGGACTGGATCGTGCGTTTTACAAGATTGCCATGCGTCCCGGCAAACCCCTGATGGCGGGGCGGATCAACGGTTCTGCGATGGTCGGGCTTCCCGGCAACCCTGTGTCGTCGATGGTCTGCGGGCATATATTCCTGCGCCCTATGTTGCGTGCCATGCAGGGTTTACCGCCTGCGCGCCTTCTCGAAAGCACCGCACGTCTTGCGGCCCCCCTGACAAGGAACGGCAACCGCGAACACTATATGCGTGCGCAGCTCGACGGCAACCAGATCACTGTCGCCGACCGCCAGGATAGCTCTCTTCTTTCGGTATTGACGGACGCAAATGCACTTGTGATCCGCGCGCCATTCGCGCCGCCGGCGAATATCGGCGACGTGGTGTCCTACATTCCCTTTTGAGAGGGCTCCGACGCGTTTCGAAAAAGCCGAGGATGACCAACCGGACGCAAACACCTGTAAAATTTATGTAAAATTAGGGAATTCTTGATCAAGGTGAGTGAGACGTTAACAAATATTGACACAAAAGGGGAACGCGGGTAGAACATCTCCTGAACACCCGCGATGTCAGACGGGGATGAGCAGAGGAGCTTCAACTCAATGTTGACCCGAAAGCAGCTGGATTTGCTGGAATTTATCCATAAACGCGTGCAACGTGACGGCGTTCCGCCTTCGTTCGACGAAATGAAGGAAGCGCTGGATCTGCGCTCGAAATCCGGCATCCACAGGTTAATAACAGCGCTTGAGGAACGGGGTTTTATCCGACGTCTTGCCCACCGTGCCCGTGCGATTGAAATCGTGAAACTGCCCGAGGCGCTCGACAAAGGCGCGACATTTGTCCCGCGGGTTATCGAAGGCGACAAAACCGACACCCCCGCGCAACCCGCCAATGCCATACCGATTGAAGCCAGCGCGATTGAGCTGTCTGTGATGGGCAAGATCGCGGCTGGCGTTCCGATTGCCGCGATCAGCGAAGTCAGCCACAAAGTGGCGGTGCCCGGTCAAATGGTCGGCAAGGGCAATCACTATGCGCTTGAAGTGCAAGGCGATTCTATGATCGACGCCGGTATCAACGACGGCGATATCGTTGTGATCCGGGAAGCCAGTTCAGCCGACAATGGCGACATCGTCGTAGCCTTGGTGGAAGATCAGGAAGCCACGTTGAAACGCTTTCGCCAGCAAGGAAACACCATCGCGCTTGAGGCTGCCAATCCAGCTTACGAAACCCGGCTTTACCGCGATGACCAAGTCAAAGTGCAGGGCCGTCTTGTTGGTCTGATCCGCAGCTATTGATCGATGCAAGGGCGGGCGCAGAGCGAAGCTC
>CALKXV010000019.1 GCA_938005545.1 uncultured Paracoccaceae bacterium | reverse complement strand
TCGCCTTTCAGCGCTTCCAGCGCGACCTTAGCCTTAAACTCTGGATGATGTTGCTTCCGTTTCGACAAATCTGATCTCCTTCGTGTTGAAGATCAGCAGACAACAAATAGCAGCTTACGTCAGTGTCCGAATTTCGGGGGGGTAGCTCACCTCCAAAGTAATGGCTCTTGAAGATGTCCAGACCTGACTCTGTTGAACCGCCCCGTGTTTGCCGGAGGCTGAGGGAAGCCTTCTCGATCTGCCATCGATAGCCCCACATTGTATCTTGTTTGCGTGATAGAACGTCCCCGTCAGGCAATCCCGAAGAGCGCTCCGCCCATTTTCGAACTGTCTTCGGAGTTCTTACCAGTCCGAGTTCAGCGCAGTACGTGACTGCTTGGTTAACGCTTAGCCACTCTTGTTCAAACGGGTGCGCACCGCTTTGGGCTGGTTCGATCGAGTGCGAACCGGTGCGGTCGGGTAAGGTATTCATAGATAAATTGTATCATGGTGGCTCACTAACCATCTCTAAACTCATCCACCAAATCCGCCCAAGTCTGCATCAAGTCAACTCGCTGGTCGAAATAGGTCGCGCGGTTGTAAGCGCGTCGGATTTCGTTTTTGTCTTGGTGAGCGAGCGCCGCTTCGATCACGTCCGGATCGAAGCCCCGACTGTTGAGGATCGTGCTAGCGGTCGCTCGAAACCCATGGGCCGTTACCTCATCTTTTTGGTAACCCATCCGGCGTAGCGCTGAATTGAGTGTGTTGCTGGACAGCTGTCGGCGGTTCGACATCACTGACGGAAACAACAATTCGACGCCTTCGATTTCCGGCCAAAGCCCATCGACAATTTCAAACGCCTGGCGGGACAGAGGTACAGCATGCCCACGACGCATCTTCATCCGCTCTTCAGAAATCGTCCACGTCCGTGCTTCGCGATCAATCTCGTGGATGCTCGCACCACGAACTTCGCCGGGGCGAACCATGGTGAGGATTTGAAACTTTAGTGCAGCGATGGTGACAAAATAGCCAGGGAATTCTTCCAGGTCTCGCAGCAACGCACCGAAGGCTTTCTCATCGGTGATGGCTGGGCGATTGACGACCTTGGGTGTGCGCAAGGCACCCTTCAGCGGTTCGGTCGGATCACTCTCCGTCCGCAAGGTTACTATCGCAAAGCGAAAGACCCCCGACATCATGCTGCGGAGACGTATCGCCGTCTCGCGCCTTCCGCTGCGCTCCACTTGTTTCAACAGATGCAAAATCTCAGCCGGGGAGATTTCACTGATCGGGCGCTTGTGAAGAGGCTCCGCCAACTTCATGAGCAGCCATGTGTTCTTCTGCAGCGTGGCAGGAGCCAGTCCACGATCTTCCATGTTGGCCAAGTGCTCTTCAGCAATCAGCTTAAAGGTCGTGCGTGCGAGAGTTTCGGCTGCTATTTTGTCGAGCTTCTTTTGCACACCGGGGTCGCGATCTTCCGCCAGCATGGCATGTGCTTCATCTCGCTTCTGCCGCGCTTGCGCCAAGGTCACCGCTGGATACTGCCCGTGCGACAACAAACGCTCTTTGCCAAGAAACCTGTATTTTTGTCGCCACAGCTTGCCGCCTCGCGGGTTCACCAGCAAAAAAAGCCCGCCGCCATCACTTATTTTGTACGGCTTCGGGCGCGGTTTCGCCTTGCGTATTTTCATGTCGGTAAGCGGCATTTGGGGGTATCGCTTTCCAAATTTCAAAAATACCCCCAAATGATACCCCCAATCGTGGGGGTAACGGTGGTATCGTGTGTTCATCAATGTTCAGATGATAGCCGCGAACTGCCTGAAAAATCAACGTTTTTGGGAGAATATGTTCATCTATGAGAAGCTTAAATGGTGCCCGGGGGCGGAATCGAACCACCGACACGCGGATTTTCAATCCGCTGCTCTACCCCTGAGCTACCCGGGCACGGGAGCACGGGGGATTTTCCTCCGTGCGGGTCGGTGTGTTTTAGTGTTAGCGTCTGAGGCTGTCCAGAGGGGAAACACCAAAAGTTTCAATGCCGTGTGCCTGGCGTGAACCCATCTTCTGACACATCAGCCTCCTCTGGCGACTGATCTTCGGCAGGGATGGCGTAAGCGCCTGTAAACCAACGCCCCAGATCAACGTCCGCACATCGTTTTGAACAGAACGGGCGGTAGTCCTGAAGCGTTGGCTTCTTGCAGACCGGGCAACTCATGGCAGGGTTTCTTTCAAGGGTAGACGTTCGCGTTTGCGCAAGAATTCCATATGTCCAAGGGGTGTCCAACCCACAAAATTGGTTTCGATGCCGTCTTGGCGGAAAGCGGCCTTGGCAGCGTCTTCGACCCGGCGGCGGTCGCGCTTCGGCAATGGAGCCGGGTCAACCACGATTTGCCCCCCAAGTCCCCGAAGGCGCAGTGCACGTGGCAAGGCGCGCAAAGCTGCGACATTCGTGTTCAGCCCAGCCGCCATGCTGGTGTTGCCGCCTGAATTCACATCGACCGCGACCAGGGCGCGCGTGCCTTCGACCACGATTGAGCCTTCGGACAGCGGCGTTTCCGGCGAGCGCAATGCGTCGATCATATCGTCGACACCATGGCGCGTAAAACTGCCCGGATCTTGATCAAAACCGTCGGGTGTTGGCCAATCGCGCAAAGCAATCTCGCTGGCACTCGGGCCCTCAAGCAGTTTCTCAGGTGCGCCGCCACGAGGTTCGCTCATGATTTGTACGGCCAGTTCGGCGACGCTTTCCAGATCCGCGACCACATCGGCGTCGTCGGCATCTTCGGCTGCGGTTCGCAGAACAAGTCCCATACCCTCGGCCAACTCAATGCCATGTATGATTTCTTGCAGCTCGACCCGGCGTTCTTCGTCGCGGATCGCTTTCGAGATATTCCGCCCGGCAGCCCCCGGTGTCAGCATGCAATACCGGCTTTTGAACAGTATCTTCAAGGCCGCAGGTGCCGCTTTGCCGCGTTCGGCATAGGTGGATACTTGCGCGAATACCGTGTCGCCCTGAGCGATGTTCTTGCCTTGGCGCAAGAACAATGAGCCGTCTGGGGTTTCAAGGATCATACCGCCTTGCCCCTTCATGGGGCGACCGGCTTTGGCGCGGTAAATGGCACCCGGGCGAATGCGATCACTGGGCGGGTCGATCAACAAATCATCCAACACGCCGTTCAGAACACGGGCCGCTGCCTCGCGTCCTTTCAACTGGTCAAACAGGATCAAACTGCCCTTCATGGCGATTTCCAGACGGGATACCCCGAAGCGGACAGCAACCGCGCGGTTTCAAAGATTGGCAGGCCCATGATGGCTGTGAAAGACCCTTCGATCCATGGCACGAAGACGGCGGCAGGGCCTTGGATGGCATAGGCCCCTGCTTTGCCTTCCCAATCGCTGGTCGCAAGGTAGGCGTCGATGTCGTGCTTGGTCAGTCGCGCCAGCCGAACAGCGCTTACAACGTCGCGCTGTCGCTCTCCATCATCCGAAATGATCGCCACGCTTGTGATAACGCGATGACGTCGCCCTGACAGAAGCGTCAGAAAACTGGCGGCTTCGGCTTTGTCCAGCGGCTTTCCCAGAATGCGCCGACCAACGGCAACGGTGGTGTCCGCGGCCAAGACAAGCTCGCCCGGCTCACGCCGTACCGCGCGCGCCTTTTCAAGCGTCACGCGTGCACAATAGGGGCGTGGCAATTCACGCGGCAATGGGGTTTCGTCGATGTCAGCGGGCCGAATGTCATCCGGCACAATGCCCATCTGACCAAGCAGTTCCAGCCGCCTGGGAGAGGCCGAGCCAAGAACCAGACGCGGTCGGGCGTCACTCACTTGAAGCGATAATTGATCCGACCTTTGGTCAGGTCGTAAGGTGTCATTTCCACCTGAACTTTGTCGCCAGCCAGAACGCGGATGCGGTTTTTTCGCATTTTGCCTGCCGTGTGCGCGATAATCTCATGGCCGTTTTCAAGCTCGACCCGGAATGTCGCGTTCGGCAGGAGTTCCTTCACAACACCAGGAAATTCGAGCAATTCTTCCTTGGCCATGTTTTCTCCTCTGTTCGCCGCCTGTGTTTCAGGCGCGCAGACTATGTGGCGCTATTTGACCTCGAATCAAGGGCAATTCGACGTGGTTCGGGATTTAATACACGAATGTGAGCTCGCAGCAGGGCTAGACAACGCTCGGAGGTCCAAAACGCTCTTGAATGCGGCCCTTGATCTGATCGCGCGCCTGCCGGTAGCTGCGAAGTTTGTCTTCGCGGTCTTCCCCCAAACCAGTGGGATCCAGAATTGGCCAATAGACCACATCCAGATGGGCATAGCGCGTCAGTTCCAACGCACGGCGTTGCGACGCAGGCGACAGGGCAACCACCAGATCAAAGGCGGACAGATCATCGCCCCATTCCTGCATTTCATCGAAACTGCGCGACCGGTGCCGGGCCAGTTCGATCCCGAGTTCTTTGCAAACGGCCACAGAAAACCCGTCGATTTCCATGTCGTTGAAGACGCCAGCGGATTGAACATAGGTTTCCTGGCCATAGAACTTTTTCATCATCCCTTCGGCCATGGGGGAGCGGACAGCATTGTGATCGCAACAAAACAGGACCGATTGTGGAAGCCCTGTGATCAAGTCACCCTCCAAAATGCAGAACGCATATGAGCGTGAAAAGGCGTCGCGACGTGTCGTTATCCAAGTCTGCCTTCCCTTCCAGCCGCTCTTGCAAGATACGGGCACCCTCGTTGTGGATGCCGCGCCGCGCCATATCGATTGCTTCGATCTGGGCGGGAGGCAGGCGTTTCACCGCATCAAAGTAGCTTTCGCAAATCTGAAAATAGTCCTTCACAACTTGACGGAACGGGCCCAGCGACAAACGAAACTCGGCTTCGGGGGTATCGTCTTCCGAGCGGATATCAAACACCAGCAAGCGTTCGCGGATCGCCAACATCAGGCGAAACGGCCCCTCGGGCGCCGCACGCCCGTCGCGTTCGGGCACTGCAAAACTGTTGTCTTCCAGCAAATCGAAAACCGCCACCCGACGCTCCTGTTCGATTTCAGGCGTCGGAGGTGGCAGACCGCTGTCGTCAATCTCAATGTGAACGATACGTGACATGGCGACGGCATACGGGAATTGCGTGAATTTTCAATAGCGAAACGATCTACGGCGATCCGTCCTGTGGATCTGTGCCGGCTGAGCAAACAACACGACCAGGACCCAGAAAATCCGTTACTTGTTGAGCTGCTCCAGCCGAGACACCACACTTAACCCATGGGCCTCCAAACTTTCGCTTTTTGCCAGTTCGGCGGCGGCTGGCCCGATGGCAGCCAAGGCAGCTGGCGTCATCTGGGCAATCGTCGTGCGTTTCATAAAGTCGAGCACAGACAACCCCGACGAAAACCGAGCGGATCGTGCCGTTGGCAACACATGGTTGGGCCCGCCAACGTAATCGCCAATGGCTTCCGGTGTCCAAGCGCCCAGAAAAATCGCGCCCGCATGGGTGATGTTATTGGCAACAACGCCCGGATTATCGACACAAATTTCAAGATGTTCTGCGGCAATATCGTCGGCCAAAGCCGCCGCTTCGCCCATATTCTGAACGAGAATGATCGCCCCGTTCTTGCGCCAGCTGGCTTCAGCAATCGCACGGCGTTCAAGGATCTCAAGATGAGCCTCAATCGCATCGACCACCAATTCAGCAAAAGTTGCATCCGTGGTGATCAAAATCGCCTGCGCGCTTTCGTCGTGTTCCGCCTGGCTCAGCATATCAAGCGCGATCCAGTTGGGATCATTGTTCTTGTCGGCAATCACCAGAATTTCAGAAGGGCCCGCGATCATATCAATACCGACTTGGCCGAACACCTGACGCTTGGCCGCCGCCACATAGGCATTGCCCGGCCCGGTGATCTTATCGACAGGCACAATCGTTTCGGTGCCATAGGCCAGCGCAGCAATGGCCTGGGCACCGCCCAATCGGTAAACCGTCTTCACACCGGCAAGTTTTGCCGCGACCAACACCAGTGGGTTGGCAACACCACCCGGCGTCGGCACCGTCATCACCAGATTTTCGACACCCGCGACCATCGCCGGAATGGCGTTCATCAGAACCGACGACGGATAACTCGCCAAACCGCCCGGCACGTAAAGCCCCGCCGAAGACACCGCCGTCCAACGCCACCCCAAGGTCGCGCCGGTCTCGTCCGTCCAAAGCGCGTCTTCCGGCACCTGGCGCTCGTGATAGGCCCGAATGCGCGCCGCCGCCAATTCCAGTGCCGCCCGCTCCTCGCTCGAAACCGCTGCTTCGGCAGCCGCAAAGTCGTCGGGTGAAAAGGCAAAGGTTTCAGACGTCAGATCCTGTTGATCAAACTTGGCCGTCAATTCAATAAGCGAGGCATCCCCGCGGGTACGGACATCCTTAATGATACCCGCAACCGCCTCATTGACGTCTGGCGCATCTTCCCGCTTCGATGAAAGGAGGATTTCGAACTTTTCTTCGAAATCCTCATCTGTCGTGTTCAAAAAGTGCGGCATAAGCCCTTCCCGGTGGTCGCGTTTGGTCATATCGGTCATGGGCGCCGGCCTCAAGGGCAAGCAATCCTTCGAAAACCGTCGCTCTTATTTCGCAAACCGATCCGCGACGGGTTTTGCCGTCACTCCGGGTGCGAAGGCGCCTTTTTCGACGGGGCCTGATAGGGTCGCGTGACATCCTGCAAGGTGACATTGATCGCCTCGACATCGGCGGCAATCGCACCGTCACCCGCCAAAGTCAGGACCAATCGCCCTGTCCCATCTTCGCCCGCTTCGAACGTAAGCGTCAAAAGCGACAAGATCGCCTCGCCCATGTCTTCGCTGGCCAATCCTTGCTGCTTTAGAACCAGCACGTCATCGATCACCAACATGGATTGAACCCGCTCGGGCGGTCGCCCCAAACGTTCGGACGCGGCCTTATCTTCCCACCGGAACCGGTTGATCAAACAGGCAAAACGTCGCTTCGCGCGATCCCATTTCATTTCCGACGCGGGTAAAACTGCGTCCTGAACCAAGGCCGCCAGAACCGGCAAATCTTCTGCGTCTTCGGCCTTCACTCGCAAAGCCCTTTCGGTGCCGTCTTCGAACCGCGCATCTTCGCTCATCTGTCTGACAACCTCTCGATTTTCGCACCAACTGCGCCCAGTTTTTCCTCGACGTGCTCGTACCCACGATCCAAATGATAGACACGGCTCACTACGGTTTCATCCTCGGCCGCCAATCCCGCAAGGATCAGCGACACCGAAGCCCGTAAATCCGTCGCCATGACCGGAGCCCCTTTAAGTCGCTCAACCCCCGTCACAGTGGCGATGCCACCCTGCACATCGATCGAAGCCCCCATGCGCAAAAGTTCGGGCGCATGCATGAACCGGTTCTCAAAAATCGTCTCTTCCAGATGGCTTACCCCTTCGGCGGTGCACATCAACGCCATCATCTGAGCCTGTAGATCCGTCGGAAATCCCGGGAACGGTTCGGTCTTCACATCAATCGCGCGGATACGCCCGTTCTTGCGCGCCACTTTCAAACCACGCGGGGTTTCTTCAACAGAAACACCCGCCGCGTCCAGTTTCTCGGCAAAAGCTTCGACAAGGGACATACGCCCACCCAGACATTCGACGTCACCGCCACAGATGGCAGGAGCCAGCATATAGGTGCCAAGCTCGATCCGGTCGGTGATCACCGGATGGGTCGCCCCCCCCAGACGATCCACGCCTTGGATGGTGATGGTCGATGTTCCCGCACCGTCAATCTGGGCCCCCATTTTGGTCAGGCAATCCGCCAGATCGATGATCTCGGGCTCGCGCGCGGCATTTTCGATCACTGTGGTGCCCTTGGCCAAAGTTGCAGCCATCAGAACGTTCTCGGTCGCACCCACCGACGCAAACCGCAAAGGCACCTTTGCGCCCTTCAATCCACCCGATGTTTTGGCGTGCAGATAGCCGTCTTTCAGCTCGATCTCGGCCCCCATGGCCTCAAGTGCTGTGACGTGAATGTCCATGGGCCGCGCGCCAATCGCACAGCCCCCCGGCAAGGATACTATCGCATGACCTTCGCGCGCCAACAAAGGCCCCAACACAAGGTTCGATGCCCGCATTTTGCGCACAATGTCGTAATCCGCCGTGGTATTAACGGGCCCAGACGATGACATGGCGATCACCTTGCCGTCCTGCAGACTTTGAACTTCTGAGCCAAGCGATTGCAACAAGCTGCTCATCGTTTTGATGTCAGACAGACGCGGCGCGTTCATCAACGTCAAAGGTTCTTCCGACAACAACGTGGCTGGCATCAAAGCCAAACAGGCGTTCTTGGCCCCCGCAATCGGTATCTCTCCGTGAAGCTCAGCCCCGCCGGTCACACATATGGAATCCATCGCTTACTGCCCTTCGTCTTTTTTGTCCTGCCTCGCACGCGCCTGCGCTTTGCGTTTCGCCATATTCGCCTTCAGTGCCGTCTTCAGACGGTCTTTCCGCGCGGGCGGCGTCTTGTCTTTTTCAGGGGCGCGTTTGTCGCTCATGGCCCCGTGCTTACCCCATGGGTCAAAAACCGTCCAGATCGGGCTTGCACGACGCTATGATTGCCATTATTCCGCGCCAGACCGGCTGCAGTAGCTCAGTGGTAGAGCACACCCTTGGTAAGGGTGAGGTCGGGAGTTCAATCCTCCCCTGCAGCACCATCTCTTCATTCCGACCTGAACTTCCCCCTAACATCTTGAAAGGGAAAGAAATTTTGGGAGTTCCATACCCATCATTTCGGCAGTACGGCAGAGGCTCAACAAAGGCCAACCTGAGCACTACCTGACGCATAGCGTAGGAACCATTTTTGTAGATATCCCAAGGGTTTGAGAGGAACTTCAGCGATAGTTCAATACATTCCTCCAGCTTCCCCTTTTTCGGGACGATGGTTTGAGTTTTTTCCTCAAGTACGATCTTCTGACGCTCTAACTTTGCTAGGCGTGTTTCATAGGCTTTGATCACAGATTGGCTGCCAGCATCTACAATGCGGTCCAGCAAGCTCTCAATCTGCTTCTCGACGGCCTTGAGCTGGCGCTTAACTTCGCCTTGTGCGTCCATCACTGAATTCAGGCGCGCATCCCACGCATCTTGCATCATGACCTTAGCAAGCTCGAAGAGCTGCTTTTTAGGCTGTAAAGTCTTCAGCACCTTTTCAAAGCCATCCTCTAGCTTGGCGCGCGGGATCGACTTGCTCTTTTCAGAACAGCCGCGTGTCATACAGCGGTAATAGGCATAATGTTGGCGGCAGCCTTTAGACCAAGCAGAGGTCATGGCATTGCCGCATACATTGCAGGAGACAAAGCCGCGTAATGGGAAGTCTTCATTGAAGTCTCGCCTAGCAGCAGGACGCGCGCCGCCCGCAAGATTGTCTTGGATGCGCTCATGCGTTGCAAAGCTGATCAAGCCCTCATGCTCGCCTTTGCGCACAGATACGCCCCACTTCGGCGCTTCAACGCAGCCAGCATAGACAACCTTCTTAAGCAATCGGGTGACCGTCATTGGCCTCAGGCCGCCATCGGGGAAATCTTTCGGAAAATGCACGCAACCCTCAAGAAAACGCTGCACTTCGGCTTGAGAAGCAAAGCGCCCGCTAGCATAACCTTTCAACGCCTCGCGAACCTCAGAAGCCAATGGCTCATCAGGAACTAAGACCTTACCGCCCGCACCTTTGGCTGAGACGTATTTGTAGCCAACAGGTGCACGGAAAACCCAAAAACCGTTCTCTACGCGTGCCTTCATTTTTTGGAGTACCTGACGGCGGTTTTGTTCGCGCTCAAGATGACCTTGAGCAGCCATGATGGCTTCGACGAATTCTCCCTCAGGGCTATCATCGAAGTTAAAATTCGGAGATTCAGGGCTCGCACCGCGTTCGGCAAGTTCCCTGCGGAGTTTCCAATGAAACTCTCGATCACGCGCAAAGCGCTTTAGATCATCAAAGATGACCACATAATTCTTATCGGGCTGGGCATCGAGATAGCTTAGAAGCGCCACCATGCCGGGGCGGTTCATAAAATCACCGCCGCCAGATACATCATCTGGGAAGACAGCCTCGACCACATAACCTCGGCTATCTGCAAATTGACGGCAGCGGTGTTCTTGGCTTTCTAGCCCGCCGCCATCAATCTTTTGTTTTGTGGAAGACACGCGGCAATAGATGATTGCTGATGCCTGCGTATCTTCTTGATTTTCTTTCGTTTGTGCCATTTCTGGCCTCTCTTTCTAATCTCCTTAGGCGGCGCGCGATTACGTATCATCGGTGGCCGCATTGAATGCGTCTTGCAGAGTTTTGGTTGCTAGCTTGGGATCATTAGAATCCGTATCGCCGCTTTGATCAACCTCTACGGTGAGTTGTCCACAGGCATCATCGTCAATCAGTTCTTGCATCGGATGGACGCCAAAGCCCAAATCTACAATTGCGGTGATGATTAACCACAATGCTTCAATGATCTGTCCTCTTTGCTCATCGTCGAGCGAGGGATCATCCAAGTATTTCTGATACTTAGCCGTATCGATTTCAACGATGCACTTTGGCACGTTGCCAGAACTAAATTCATCTTTCATCGCTGCAGCACCTCCTTTTTTCATCGCTGCAGCACCTCCTTTCCGAGACTTTGGCGCAGACACGCGCTTTCGGTCATCCAAAGTCATTGGATGTGCGTTGTCATTACTATGCCCTTGAGGTGCTTGACGCAGGATATGCGAAGCAGATTGCTCTACTTCAATATTACCATATTGAGGCTGTGGCCTGCAAATTCCGCTAACTTCCAGAGGTGTGATTGTGTTCGTTTTCATGACGTTACTCCTTTGATTGTTTCAGATGTGGTGGTTTAGATTTTGGGGCGATGGCCATCGAGGTATGACCATTCGCCATTTTGGTATTGAGGAAGATGCGCGAGCGCGGATGGCACTGGCTCATGGATCACGCGCAGCTTTTTCTTGCGCCCCCATGATCCGCGAACGCGCACGGAATTGAGGTCTGCGTCGAAATACGGGTTGGGTCCGTACAAGCCGCGATAAGCCCCCATCGTGTGATATGGCAGCTTGTCCGCCATAAACGGCGGAATACCGTATCCCGATGCCATGACCAGCGCTTGGTTATGCGGCATGCCCAGAATTTCTTCTGGCGTGCGCAACGCTCGCGCCTGCTTGCGTTTGTGACCGCGCTCATAATCAAGCGTTTTCATGGCCAGACCTGTGCGCATACCATCAGCTTTGCCAAAAAGCGCATCGTGCATAGCCTCGCGCATCTGACGGCCCGCGCGATGCTGGACAAGATGATCCTCCAGCTCCAGCGTTTGATTGCCGAGCTTGGCGCTGAGATGGCGCGCGGTTTCTAGATCAGAGATGCCGCCGCCCAGATACACCTCCAGATCAGCACTGGCCGAAAGCGTCATCGCACCCGTTGGACCAAGGTTCTGCTTGATCTGGCCGATGTCTTGGTAAACGCACACCGGACAAAGCCCGAAGCCGCGCCCAATCGAATAGAACTCGGCAATTTCTGGAAACGGCCCAAGCTGGGCGGCCTCATCAATCACCAGATTAAGCGTTGGCGCTTCAGGCTTGGATTGCTTGATCGTGCGCAGTGTTGAGAAGAACTGACGGATCAACGGTGCGTTTTGCAGCGTCATCTCTGGCGGCATGACGAAGAACACGAAGACCGGATCAGGACTATTCTCGCAGAGCACATCCAGCGTGAAGTCCGCAAGGTGCGTGCTTGTAAATGCACTTTGAAGGCGCGGATCAGTCATGAAGGCCAGCGCATTGGTCACGCTGCCCATGACGGAATCAAAGGTGCGGCGGCTTTCTGCGGCCATATCCAGCATCTCATCATAGGTGATGCGCAAGTCAGGCTCGCCGCACTGTGCAAGCATTTCTGCATAGAGCTCCCAAGCTTCTGGCTCGGAGCGGATCATGCCAAGTAGATCGAAGAGTGAAGTTGGCGAGACGCCGTTTGCTGTATGGGCAAGTCCGCGCAGCAGTGCATCCAACCAATTTTGCGCCTTCTGATCAAAGAAGGCTGCATCTCCGCTGCCACTATCTGGTAGTAGTGTGCGTGCCACGCGGCGGCTATCAGCCACAAGGCGCGGGCTATCTTCTGTTAGGTGGCTAAAGAGCGAGAGCGTTGATCCTTGCACCCCGTGTGTGAAGTACGGGTTGATCTCGTATACGCGGGCTTTAATGCTCGCAAAGTAAGGCTCCATTACCGCGCGCAGCTCGCGCTTGGGATCGAAGATCGCATAACGCGCTGGCTCGCCGCCGCGCCCCGGCGCATTCATAATGTGCGCAAGAACAGAGGTGAACTTGCCGCAGCCAGCGCCGCCGATCAGCAGCATGCCCGCCTGTTTAGAGTGATACAGCTTGCGCTTGCCGTGGAAGGCAAAAGGCACGCCGCCTTTAGCGCGAAACGCGCGGTGGATTTCGTGAGGGCTTGCAAAGCGCGCCGAGCCATAGGGGTATTGTTCGTCAAATGTCATGACGTTTCCTTTCATTTTAATTTCTGGGAAAGGATGGCGGCGGTATTGCCGCCATCCCTGTTTTTATGTCAGCCGAACGCAATGGACAGGAGCCAGAGGCAGACGGTGATCCCACCAACAGTGGCAATCCCCTCCTTCAGCTTGTCTCCGAAGGTCTTTTTGGTTTCAGTGACGAAGACTGTCCCAATGGGACGTTTGGTTGTTTTAGGCATCTTGTTTCCTTTCATGTTTGTTTCGTTTTGATGTCTGGCCACGTCATTGCGGCCAGCCAATTTGGCTTAGATCAGGCGGTAGGCGAGGTAGACGCCTGCCATGGTCATCGCCGCGACGATGGCCGCGCGGGATGCGAAGAAGACGAGCGGATAGCAAAGAACCATCCAGACGAATTCGAATGCTCGAACGATGTCTGGCGGATGGCTCATCTCGGCGAGATGAATGACATAGGGGACCGTGAATTCATTCAGTGGTGATCCCAGTAGCATCGCAACCATCGCCGCTGCGCATGACGCAAAGCCGCCCTGCATGTCAGCGCCCGGGCCACTATTGCCGGGACCATTGTTGTATTGATGCGGGTGCATATTTTTACTCCTTTCTCTTTTTGGGGCTGGCTTCAGGCACAGCTTTCTCGGGCACTGAAAATGGGGTTCTCAGCGTGGTTTGTCGTTGTCTTTTCGGGTGGGCTTTTGGGGCCCTATTGCCTCGCTAGAGGCGGTGTGCCATGTTGCTTGGCATAACGGTTACCTAAGCCATTTAGAGCCGCCAGAAAAGCCGAGCACGGAAGCAGAGCCATCAGAGATAAGGCGTATTTTCTCATATATTCAGTGAGTTAGTTTAGATGGCAAGACGCGGACCGAAGCCCAAACCCAAGGCAAAACCACGCCCCAAAAACCGCTACCAGCGCTATTCGAAGCTGAGCGAGGCGAAGTTTTTGGAGGTTTTGAAGGGGTTTTCCGAGCTAACGGTTTCGAATCAGATCGCCAGCAAGACCCGCATCTCTGAAAAGACCGTTCGAGAGCTAAACTGGAAGCTCCGGTTCCGCATGATGGATGCCATCATGAACGACCGGAATGTCTTTCAGGGCATCCGGCGCTATATGTTTGATGAAGGCAAAGTGCTGCCGCGTGGCAAAAGGCTGCTTGAAGACGCGGGCGCGGTTGATCCGATGATACTGTATACCATGCTGCATCGTCTTGATGGACGCAGGCTAACTGAGCGCCACTATAGCGCCTTGATGATCGAGAACACCGTGCGCGCCTATTGCCGCATGGCTGGACAGCCTTTCGGATTGTTCGAGATGAGCGATGAGCTCAAGAACACCTACAAGATCATCAGGGATACCGCCGATGGGCTGGCGAAGGCCGAAGTTACCGCAGACAACATGCAAGAGTATGCAGCGCTGACCGCCGAGAATGAGCGCCTTCTTAAAGACGCCGAAGAGGTGCTAGACATGGAGCAGCGTATCGCAGTTGCCGACGCACACCGCTCTTACATCAGTCCCAACCAAATCATCTACAACGATCTGCGCAAATCGCTGTCTAAGAATCCGATATAGTCGCACTCCCGAAAAATTGACAATCTTTGCCAATATGTGTCATTCTTTAAGAAAGGAGACCAGCAATGGCAACGATGAATGTATCCCTGCCTGACCCGATGAAAGTCTGGGTTGAGGCACAAACAAAAGATGGCCGTTACAGCAACGCCAGCGATTACGTGCGCGATCTGATCCGCCGCGATCAAGAACGCCGCGCGACTGCCACATTAGAAATTAAGGCCTTGCTTGAGAAAGCAGAAGCCAGCGGCATCGGAACGCGTTCGAAAGAGGACTTGATTGCGGCGGCCAGAGTTGAGGCGCAGCAGAATGGATTGCTGAGTGGCGAATAGCTTCACGCTTTCTATTGACGCTGAGCGCGACGTTATGGACATCTACCTCTACTCCTTGAAGCAGTTCGGCGAAAAGCAGGCGGAAGCCTATATTGACAACCTCTATCAACGATTTGCGCAGATAGCGGCATCACCAACCTCAGGCCGTGATTTCAGCGATATCTATGACGGCGCATGGCGGATCAACCAGCAAAGCCATGCGATCTACTACCGTCTGGCCGAAAACGATGTGTTTGTCCTGCGCATTCTCCATCAAAGCATGGACCCGGCGCGACATCTTGCCCTTGAATGACCTCAAAGCTCTTTACCTGACAGCTTAACCAATCCTTAATTCGTGCAAGTGTATAATTTCATTGTGCCTTTTGACGAAAACGAACATGAATTCAGACTGACCGAGCGCTTTGCAAGACATGCGCGGGATTTTGACGACTTTCAGAATGAAATGGCGGGTCTTGATACAGGCCGCATGAAGCGTTTCTTGCCGGACGGCGCGCAAAGCGCCGATCCAAACGGAAAATCCGCTTCTAAACGCGCCGAAGCGCTGACGCGCCTGCAACTCATGCTTATAGAAAATCCGGCTTATGCGGCCTTGTTCGAAGAAACGGCGACCATCTTGACGGATGCTCAGAGCCGACTGGATGCATTTCTGGAAAGTATACGCGCACAAATCGACCAATCAATCGTAGTACTTGAGGAAAAACTCGACGGTGCTGCGCATTTGCCGGATGGCACCAAGGTCTTCAAAGATCAGACCGGACAAATCCGTACGCAGGATGGCGGCGCTGTTCCCGCCGATCTTGCCGCGACAATCCTCTGGAACGGCAATGAGCCCAGCTATGAAGACGTGCAAGCGCACATCGCCCGCCTCAACCGTTTGAAGGAACTGGAAAGCGACATCCAATCCGGCCAAGCCGAAATCGGCGATATGCAAGCGGGTATGGAAGACGATGACAATCCACTAAGCGAAGATGACCTGAAAGACTTCGGGCAGCGCGCGCAGGATATAGCGGATAGTCTGGAACAGGAAATGGATGAAACACTGGCCAAAACCGCACCAATCGTTGAACCTGACCAAACCATAGGCCGTTCAACTGCGGCCATCATCGTACCGGAACTATAATCCCGAGAAATTGCCGCACTGTTTTTCGACAACCGCCAGCACGATAGCTTGGGGATACAAGTCGGGAAACCGCTGCATCGCCGCTCTGATGGCCTCGTTGTTATCAGGATTTGCTACATCTCCCTGCCAGTACCAATCATCAATACACGCCGCGATGTGGCCATGCGTTCCCGTCTGGGTCGCGACGACGCCGATCATTGTCACGGATGTCTGAAAATAGCTATTTTGGCTTTCGGCACTCCACTCCAGCACGTCAGCGCTGGTGAAACCGTCGGCGGCAGAAATATGTGGATAGCTGGCCAAAGCCAGCACAAAAGCATTTAAGCGCAATGCCTTAAGGGTGATCATAATCGAAGATTTTTGAACACCTACACTTTAGAAACTGATATGAAAACACTATGCTTGGAACACGGCTATTTGCCGTACATTGAGACTAACGTCACATCAAAATTAGCGCTTTCGGCGCGCTGTTCAGAAAGGTTCGTTTTTGAACAGGGGGCGGCGAAATGAGCGTCTGGCCACACATCGCAGCAACGGGGCGACGTATCGGCTACGCCCGTGTTTCAACCAAAGATCAGAAGTTGAGGATGCAACTTGACGCACTAAATGCCGTCGATTGTGATCTCATTTTCGAAGATCATGGCGTTTCCGGCGGCAAAGCCGCTCGAGAAGGTCTGGACAAGATGTTGGGAGAGTCAAACGCAGGTGACACGGTGATTGTGTTCAAACTGGATCGTCTGGGGCGCTCTGTTTTGCACCTCGCCGATCTGTTGGTGCGGTTTCGGCAGGAAGAGATACATTTCTGCTCGCTTAGCGAAGGTATCAACACAACGACACCCGGCGGCAAGCTGGTCTATCACCTATTCAGCGCCTTCGCTGAATTCCAGCGAGACATCATCGCCGAAAACACCCGCGCCGGACTTGACGCTGCACGAAAGCGCGGCGCGACTCTGGGCAGGCCTCAAACCCTTGAGATGGGCGTAGTTCTTGAAGCGCATCAAACGATCAATCAACAAGGATTGTCAGTCGCCGAAGTTGCCCGCCGTCTGCAAGTGGATCGCGTGACGCTAGCCCGTCACATTGCCAAACTCACAGATTCATAGAGTCAACTTCTATGACATTATTTCTAGCCAGAATAAACGAATAGAATTTAGGTCAATATTGTTGACATATGCCCGATAAGGAGTATAATATTTTGTTTTTAAATATTAATTTTAGGAGAGAGTAATGAGTATTTTGAAAAACATAGTGGAAAGAGTGTTCCCGCCGCCAAATCCCAAAAATGTTGTTCTTACCACCAATCAGTTCAATAAGATCAGCGAACGTGTGAAGGCCTCCACCGGCTTCAGCGTCGCATGTCGCGATGCACGGTTCGTGAACGGAAGGCAATGGCTTGGTCTGGTGATGGCCCCCGGCACCGAAGAATGCATCCAGCAGGAAGCAGAGTTGCATTTTATTGATGCAGTTCGCGATGTCGTCGGCAAAGAGGTTTTAGCAAGCGACATTGTGCACTATTACCCAGAAACCGCACCAATTGCGTCAAGGCATGTCAGTGCCCAGTCACCAATTTGGTAGTCTAAAACTGAACGAGCCAAAATATGCAAAATTCCTTCAAAAGAGACCGGTTGTTGCCAAGGCGCGAGAAGATTTCTGCTGTCTTCACAGACGACGGGCGTAGCTAGTATTCTACGGTAAGACTGGTAATATGACGTCGATAGTTTTCTGAGCGTTTGATTGATTTGAGGGGATTTAATGACAAGGTTCGTAAGACCAAGGCCTCCTGGGGGCATTCCAGCTGGAGATCAGGAAATAGATCGGTTCCAGGATCGACTGCTAAAGTACATACCAGCTGAGTTAATCAGTACCTATACTGCTTGTGTTGCAGCCTTTGCATCAATGAGGTTGGATGAAGGTAACATACTCGCACTTCTAATTTGCATCGCAGTCGTATTTTGTGCGCTCATTATCATTTTTACAGAGAAGTTCTTCGGCGATGGTATACCGGATGAGTCCGCTGCTGGTCACCGGATAGCGTCAAGTGTTTCGTTCTTAGCATGGGCCTACAGTATCTCTGGCGCTGCTTTACCGAGCTATTACAATGGAGGATTAGCCCTCTTGCTAATGGCACTATCAGCATTGTTCGCGTGGCTAGTGTGGCCTGAAGCAAAGACACCTTCTCAGCCTTAGGAAATTGTTTTGCAGATAATTAGATCGCTTATCGAAGAAGATGGCCGAATTTTTCAACTTTGGGATAGAATCCAAGGGCTAAAATCTTGGCATGGAATATCTGCGAAGATTAGCCCCGTATTCTGGGTAAGCGATCTCAACCCGTTATATGATCTGCTTAGGACTAGAATTCAGGAGAGGGAAAGCCGGTCCAGTTATTACTTCGGAACACGAAATGCAGCTTTGACAAGATATTCCGATTCGGAGACGAGTGAATTTCAATTCATTCCAGAGCTGTACGATGACATAGCGGACCTCCTCATTTTTAACTTTCCAGTCATTCCTTCGATATCTGATAGAATTAGTACGAATCTATATCATAGCTGGGACTATTGGTTCTATGAGCGCTACACCTCTTACCATAGGCGTAGGTTCAAGGAAGAGAGCGAAACCCTCGAGTATGATATCAACCTACTTCCGGGTTCCAACAAGGACAGCAAGGAAGACATAAATCAAATCATTGGTGCGGGAAAGGAACTTGGCTTAAGTCTACGACTTAGGGAAGTCCCGATGCCTCAACTCTATTTCGCCCCTGGAGATACCTTAAACGGTGTGCTTCGGGGTACGGTTGGAGGCGTGGTGCTCGATCAAAATTCGAACACCCATTTTGCAGTTACTTGCGGGCATGTTTCAGGTCCGACCGGAACGACTGTAATCGATGCTAATGGCAATGCGTTGAACGTGACCGAAGCACATTTGCCACAAGCAAGTCCCCAGGGTAGCGTTTGTACACAAGGTAAGGGAAACAAACTCGACGTGGGCCTTGTCGACATTGGTGGCGCTACCTATTCGAATCGAGCCTCAGCTGTGACATCTGTGAAGCATCCCTTGGTTTCAGTGAATTATGCTGGGGCAGTGTCATCAAGCATGAATTCACAAGTTGCTTATACGAAAGCTCTTTCAGTTGTGCAGCGCTTCCAAGCCGGGACTTCATACTACTGCTTTGAAGACACGATTGTCTTTAGACCGCAGCTCCCCCAGATGCTGAATTCCCAGATTTCAAGATCGTTTGTAAGCGGCCCCAAACCAGGGGACTCTGGGTCATGGCTTTTGACTACCGGAAAAAGCGGCGCGGAATGGTGCGGGCTGGTTATAGGTGCCGATCTAAACTGGAGCGACGGCTACGCTATTGAGGCCGACAAAATTATATCATGGGGTAACGGAAAAGGTCTAGATTTATGCGTTGCGTAATTGTGGATATTTGTGTGTAGAAGAACTTTTCGAAAGGATAACTGAATTGCGAGATGAGCTCGATGGAAACCAGTTTTATCATGCCTGAAATGTGCGCTACATAGCCCCATAGGAGCTGACATCAGACACTGCGAGAAGAAGCTCCTCTCCGGGGAGTTCCCTTAATGCACCAATACTAACCAAAAACGCGATCCGGTATACCATGGTTTCCATTTCCAAAACTGGAAACTTGTGAAGGACGGCCTCAAGAAGTTGAAGATAAGTACACTGACCATCGCTTGAGTTCGCAACCATTGACAGGATTTCAAAATTCGTTTTCCCCAATGCTGCTTCGGTTATTTCCAACGGCCCTCCAAGGGATTGGCGAATTATCCGACTCGGACGTCGGCCGAACATTTGAAGGTTTCTCCTAACCATTTCGGCGGTCAAATCTTCAAGAAACGGATCAAACTCTAGATGTTCTGATGAAGAGGCATCGTAAAAAACTGACTGAATACCCGCATATTCATATAGCCAAGCTGCGCGAACTTCTGAAGTGTTAGACCTCGCAGTGACTTGGAAACATGGCGGAAGCCCGGAGCCATATAGCTCAAAGAGAAGTCGTCTTTGCCTGAGTATAGCGTCCTCAACCGAGCAACCCAAAAAAACCAAGGGACTTTGCATTAATGACGCTCTTAAGAAATTCTCTGCCTTGGGAGAGCTTAGGTAGACCCTGTCATAGTCCTCCGATGATAGAACAATGTCCCCATTCAAGTCCCCGTGTATTTTAAGAAAATAGCGACCAGTTCTATCACGACCCCTAAATAGACTGGGGAGATCAACTCCACTCAGAGCAACCGTAGTAAAACGGTCTAGAAATTTCGGATGACTTTCTATCAGGTTATCGTAGTTCGTTGTAATCACCCCAGAGACCGGAGCACGCATTAGACTGTCTAATCTCAGATTGACCCGAGATTGCGTACTCGGTGAAAGTCCAGTTGCAATACTAAATCTTGATTGGACATGAGACTTGATCGTATCCGGGGGCAGATGCATCGACAGAAGTGAAGCAACATACTGATAATCACCAACTGATTTTGCTGCTCTAGCGGCTTCAACAAGGCCACTCAAATCGGTCCTGCCTGCGATCGGAAGGGCCTTTCCAATCACTTCAAGTTCAGAAATGAGTTCATCCAGCAACGTGCCCCAGCCAGGCATCCCAGCAACCATGGAGAACCCAGCGCCGATATAGAAGATTGCGTCGCCTGATGATACTTCAGCAGCAACGTCCTTGGCTGAAAGATTTAAGTTAAGAAGGCTCAAAAACTACTCGAAATCCGGGCGACAAATGCGGCCAACCTTCCTTCAAACAACTCATCGAAATCCGACAAAGAATTCTCAAGTTCTGCGGCCTGTTGAGCAATCCTCTCAGCAACTTTCAACTCATGCTTGTTTAGCTTCGCGACTTTGAAATCCGACATAACAACACTGAGAGACGCCTCTGAAGAGATCAAATACTGTTCCAAGACAGCGCTCATGGCAACTCGGTTGCTAGAAAAATCCTCAACAAACGTGCGAAGGTGCTTCCAAAGCAAGGCGCGATAGATAACAGAGGCGCAAATATGGCACTCCTTACCAACCAGAAACTCCTTATATTCAAGACCTAAAAACTGGTAAATCTGCCTGACTATATGCGCCACAACATCTTTGCGCCCATGCTGAAGGTTAACAAGCGGCGACTTGGGCAAGAATATTGCTAGTTTCTTGGGGATTGAAAACGATTCATGCGGTCCATTTAAGTCGGGCTCAAATTCAAGTTTCCCTTGCAGAAAGGATTGAACTACTCTTCGCTTTTCTGGTCTAGCCATAGTGGAATTCCTGTTTTCCGCCATCAACTCCGACCGTTATGTGCTCACCAAGGAGCTTTTTTGACAACGCTGCAAGTCCGTGGAGTTCCTGTTCTTCAGACAATGCCTGGAGTTGGCCAATAATGACTTCTTTAAGTTCATCGATTGCTTCCATCGGGTCGTCACCAAACCCCTCTACCAGTATGCCTAGTTGTGGAGAACTCGCCCGAAAGTATCCGCCGCCATCGTCATGATCAACCTTAACAACAATTGGGATTGGTTTGGAGACTCTGAAACCGACTGGCATCTCTTGAATGAAGGTATCGAACTGTTCGCCGTGATTTGAAATTTTTGCTTCTTCATCACTGGTTGGGAAGAGCGGAACAACATTGCTTTCAATCACGTTCCACGGCTGGGAGTCAGGTGACTTCCCCTCGGCAAAGCTCTCGCGAATGTACCCCGCCGAAGCTAGCTCAAAGTCCATTTTGAACATGATTCTTACTGCGGTCAGCTTGGACGCCTTAGCTTGAAAATTCGGTGCTTTCTGTTGAGCAGTCATCAAGAAACACTCGACCGATGGTTTGGCAGCTTGTACCTTCTCCACAAGATCGACCCCATCTAGCAGGCCAAGTTTGCGTTCTGTACCTCTCTCAAAGTGCCAGTCTGTTAACAGTATTTTGATATCATAGCGCTGAGAAACAACAATATCGTATGCCTCTGCAAGGTCGTCGACAAATAGGCAGCCCCAGTTCGCCGCATTCGCAAACGATTTCTTGAGTCGCATACCAAAATCCGGATCATCATCAACTATAAGCACAATAGGCTTACCCATTTCACCATCTCCCGCTCGGCGTTACTAACTTTCCACGCCTTACGCGCGATCTCCTCAACGCGGAAGCACTATCGTAAATGTGGCAGGTCGTCTACTGGTCACTTGCAGCTCACCCTTAAAGTGTGAACCAATCAGTTGGCGAGCAATCGTCAGCCCGGTGCCACTACCTTTTTTCTTTGTCGTTTGACCAATATCAAAAACGCCCTTGATTTCTGGAAACTTTACATAGTCGATGCCGGGGCCGTTGTCTGAAAAACGAATAATGTGCGCACCAGACTCAATATGGGAAGTAATTTCAATGCTACCGCCTCTTGACTTGGCACCATAAGCGGATATCGCGTCGATGGCGTTGATACAGAGGTTGTATATCACCTGCTCAAATAAAAATTTTGGTCCTCGAATGCTCTGTGACGTGATATTGCGTCGCTTAACCACAACCTTCCGTCTATCTAGAGCAGATCGCAAAGTACGCTCCACATCATCAAGAACGTCAGCTAGATTGAAACTAGTTTCTCGATAGATTTGTTCATCATCGGCTTGTTGAAGCCGTTTGTATTTTCCAGTTGTCTCTTGAAGCGCATTTGCTGAAAAGACCATTTTTTCCGTACCGCTGTCGATCTGAGCGAGCAGCTGATCCTTTGCAACAATCCCCGATTCATCCTCACTTATTCTTCCTCTGTCCAGATTTCTCCTAAACAGCCGCTCCAACTCTTCCGCATCATGGGTCAGTGCATTTGACTTGTGCCAAATGTCATGAGCGAGCAAGTTGGCTACCTCCGAAAACGTCATCATGCGCCCCTGCATTTCGATAATTTCATTTTGTTGTTTTAACTCGGAGTATGAATAATACATCGAGAGGTATGCACTTACACGCTCTGCGAACGACTTGAACAAGGATACATCCCTGCGCGAGTACGCAGTAGTTCTCAAGAAATAATAAGAGAGGGTTCCGTAGTCTTCCGAGCCGCCTGAGGAATTTACACCATGAAGCTTGCACATCAGGACAGAGTAGAGGCCGTTTGACCGCAACTTTTCTTTTACTCTTGGGGGCACCTCGACTCCGCCAAAACTCCAGTCTTCGTCCTCCATATCGTCAGACAAAACAATTGCTGCCCACTCAATTCCTCGCGCCTCAAACAATAATCCTGACAGTTCCTCACCGCTTTGACGTGCCGAAACGATCTCTGGTGATACATGCCCCGCATGGCCAATCACCTGCAATGTGTTATCTGAGAACAATCGGAATGTGCCACCATCCGCGCCGAATCCACGAGTGGTTAACTCGGCAACTTGAAGCCCAAACTCAGATATGAAGTTCTGCGATTGAGTTGGGGACAGGAGCCCCGATGAAATCGTATTCATACGCAATGAAAAAGCTTGCTCAGCGAGAATAGCGTTAACTTCATGGGAAAATTCTTTAAAGAACTGAGTTGCGTGTTTAATGTTAGACAGTTGGCGAACAATGATGAATCCAAAAATCTCACCTCGTCCAAAGAGGTAAAAAACTACGCTCTTCTGATCAATGATTTCGCAGAATCCACCGTTTTTGAGTTGATGAAATTTCTTTTGACCAAGATTTTGAATTCTAGAGATAAAATGATCAGTGGCTGAGTTCGTCGGATACTCCTCCCGCTCTTCAAGCCCGCCAATTTGACAAACTTTGGAGAAAAAACCCGGTTTGAATCCAGTTGCGTAAATGGACACGGTGTCAGTGCCGACAGCATCAGAAGTGATTTTTGCAACATCGGTGCAGATCGCATCAAAATAGTCAGCCGCCTCAGACAATCGTAGCTTGTCAAGTCCGTGTAAATCGGAGTTCAAAAGCGCCCTTAGTTTTTGTCGACTAGTACTAATTTCATCTGCCATAATCTTGTCTTCTCAACTATCGACTTTCAGCCGCGGGACTCTTTTAGGCTTAAGCGTGACCCGGCACGCTACGGTGAGTCAAGTTAGCTCATGGTCCGGTGTTGTGTTTCCCAAATTTAGATGGCGGTGCGTGGTGTCGTGAGCAAAGAAGAGCTTGGTGTGCGCAATGTGTCCTGACTATGCAAAAAGCTTACCTGCGAGATGTGTCCCAGCGAGGCTGAACCCTGATATGCAAGATGTGTGCTTGGTAGTACCAATCACATCTTGGCAAGGGGGCCCGCTACAGACTTTCAGTCTTGCGCGCCCCCGTTGCATCCCCCCGGCCAGTGGCTCAGATCAGGGCTTGAGCCCATCCCAGAGCCAGTAGAACGTCTGACCTTTCAATCACCACCATTTCATGGAGACCAGGAAGGAAGCACTTCGTAGCTGCCCTTACCTTGTGACCTGCGCCCCTAAAACTCCTCCAAATTTGTGTAGAGTCCGCCCAACAAAAGGACGGACGAATGAAGGCACGATTTACGGATGAACAGATCATTTCGATGATCAAAGAACAGGAAGCTGGCGAGAAGACTGCCGATGT
>CALKXV010000018.1 GCA_938005545.1 uncultured Paracoccaceae bacterium | reverse complement strand
TCGCCTTTCAGCGCTTCCAGCGCGACCTTAGCCTTAAACTCTGGATGATGTTGCTTCCGTTTCGACAAATCTGATCTCCTTCGTGTTGAAGATCAGCAGACAACAAATAGCAGCTTACGTCAGTGTCCGAATTTCGGGGGGTAGCTCACTGACCGGAAATCCCCGGTTGAAACTTGCCTTATGGCCATAGCAATGGCCGGCATCAGGGACGGCCTAATCTTCAGATCGGGCCTTCCAAAGATCGGGTCGCCTGTCGCGCGTCAACCGTTCGGCTTCTTCTTGCCGCCAACGGGACACCTCTTGATGATTGCCGGACGTCAAGACGCTCGGTATCTCGCGATCTTCCCAAACGGCGGGACGGGTATACTGAGGATGCTCCAACAAACCGTTCGAGAAGCTCTCTTCCTCCAGCGAGGCGGAATTGCCGATCACGCCCGGAAGCAGGCGAACGGTTGCGTCGATGACAGCTTGCGCTGCGATTTCGCCACCGGTCATCACGAAATCACCAAGCGAAACCTCCTCAATCTCAAAGTGGTCGATCACACGCTGGTCCAGACCTTCAAATCGCCCGGAAATCAGCGTTAGCCCCGGCGCAGCCGCGAAACGCTGCGCCATCGCCTGATCAAAGGGTTTGCCACGAGGCGACAGAAAAACCAAAGGATGATCCGCGTTTTGTTGCACGTGCCGGATCGCCTTTCCCATCACATCAGCGCGCAAGACCATGCCCGCGCCGCCGCCTGCGGGTGTATCATCGACGTTGCGATGCTTTCCGTCACCAAAAAGCCGAAGATCGGTCGTTTCCAGCCGCCAAAGCCCATCCGACAAGGCCTTCCCGGTCAAAGACGCGCCAAGGACGCCAGGGAAAACATCCGGGAACAACGTTATGACGCGTGCCAACCACGCGCCTTGCAGTCGAGACACGCCAGACATCAAGTCACGCGGCGCAGCACTTGCAGCAATGCTGATGCGCCCGTGGGATTTGTTCGGGGGGTGTGCCATGCGAACGGCCTATACCCTCAGTTCACCTGCCCAACAAGCGAACACCGCCATAGGTTCAGCAAAACAAAGGGGCCGCGCACCGAAGGTGCGCGGCCCCTCTCGCGACGGGCAAAGCCCGGCGCAATGCAATCATCAATTCGCGTTACGTGCTGCACTAACGCTATCGGGGCCAAGCGCCGAAAGACCTTTGAGAATATCGATGGCATAGGCGAGCTGATAATCCTCGTCACGAAGCTCCGCCGCTTCTTCCGCACGGGCACGATCTTCTTCGATCTGTTTACGCTCATCTTCGCTAAGGCTGTCGTTCGACAAGGATCCGCGAAGGTCTGCTTCTGACCGGCCTCCGCGCGTGGGTTCATCCTCGGCCTCTTCTTCGACGCGTCGCGGTTGTTCGACGATAATGTCGGGCGAAACACCCAAAGCCTGGATCGAACGCCCTGATGGCGTGTAATACCGTGCCGTGGTCAGGCGCATGGCCCCGTCACCGCGAACAGGCATCACCGTTTGAACAGACCCTTTACCAAAGGATTTTGTGCCCACAACGATTGCGCGCCGGTGGTCTTGCAAAGCGCCCGCCACGATCTCGGACGCAGATGCAGAACCGCCGTTGATCAAAACGACGATTGGCTTGCCTTCTGCAAGATCACCCGCTTGCGCGTTGAACCGATCCCCATCTTGCGGCTCGCGCCCACGGGTCGATACGATTTCACCACCTTCCAGGAAGGCATCCGACACCCGCACCGCTTGGTTCAACAGGCCGCCGGGATTGTTGCGCAGATCAATGACAAAGCCATTCACCTTGTCCATGCCACCTGCTTCTTCGACCTTTTCGGCAAGCTGGTCGCGCATGGACGGGAACGTCTGATCGCTAAACGTGGTCAACCGCAGAACAACGGTTTCACCCACAAAGCGTGACCGTACTGCCGTCAGTTTGATCGTGTCGCGTATGATCGAAACGTCGAAGGGTTCAGGTTCGTTTTCGCGGACAACTGTAATGATGATTTCCGAACCAACGGGCCCGCGCATCAGGTCCACCGCTGAATCAAGCCCCAAGCCAAGCACACTTTCGCCATCGACATGGGTGATGAAATCACCGGCTTCGATACCTGCGTCATCAGCGGGAGTACCATCGATGGGTGACACCACTTTAACAAAGCCCTCTTCCTGAGTGACTTCGATACCCAGACCGCCGAATTCACCGCGCGTTTGAACCCGCATGGCCGCCGCATCGTCGGGCGACAGGTACGAAGAATGCGGATCAAGCGAGGTCAACATGCCGTTGATTGCCGCTTCGATCAGATCCTCTTCGTCGACCTGTTCGACGTATTGCGAGCGAATGCGTTCAAAGATGTCGCCAAAAAGATCAAGTTGTTCATACACACTTGCCTTTCGGTTGGCCTCCTGCGCGATAAGCGGGCCTGCGACCTGTGTGGTCACGACCGCGCCGAACATCACGCCTGTGATGGATGCCAGAAAAAACTTTTTCATGCCCTTATCCTTATCTGTCGTCCGGCATCAGCAATTCCGCCGGATTTATTGGGCTTAAACCCTGTCTTACTTCCATATAGAGCGTTTCTGCCCCAAGAAGACTAGGGTTTCGCAGAAGATCGTTCAATTTCTCTTGTGGTCGCAGGGGTTGCCCCCCCATTTGTCCGATTGCGTCCTCTTGACTGACGATTTGCCCCTGTCTTACGAAACTTTGGGCCAGGCCTGCCAGTATTAATAGAAATCCGGGTTTCGGCTCAAGGATAACAACGGTGCCTTGGCCCGGAATATCGCCTGAAAACCGTATATTAGCCGATGTGGGCGCGACCACCAAGGCGTCCACCGGTGTTTCAAAAATCACACCCGGACGGGCAACACCGGCGGCGTCTTCTGCGTTGAAGACCCGCAAAAGAGTACCTTCAACAGGTTTTGTCCAAGACGCTGGCGGTAGATCGGAAATTTCGCTGTTCGGGGCTGTCAGCGCATCGGCGAAAGCCGTCAATGTCTCACTACTGTCCAAAAGCGCCTGCATCGCCGCTGTGTCTGTTGCTTCGCGAGGTGGCAAATCGGTTCGATTGACCAAAGCTTCCGAAAGCTGCAATCGCGCCTCGCGCACCCCCCGAACACCGTTTTCCAGCGTGGCGATTCCGGCGGTTTGAATGGCTGTTAGATCGGAAAGTTCCATCAGGGTTGCATCAAGAGCGTCCGCGCGCGCCTGAAGTTCGGGCACAAACGACGACACCATAAGCCCCGCCTGTATCGTTGGCTTCGCCCCATTTGGGTGCACAAGCGCTTGGGTATCCACATGGCGTGTCACCGACTGAAGCAGGGCCAGAAACTCACCAAGATCGGCGTCTTGCGTCTGAAGCAGTGTTTCCAATTCGCGGGCACGCAATGCGGCTGACACCAAGCCATCGCGCATTGCAGAAAGCCCGGCTTCATAAGCACGAACGGTTGAAGTCAGCGCCGATATTCGATCTGAGGCGTCTTCGGCTGCTTCCAGCTGAGACGCCGCTTTGACCAATTGCTGGGCCGCACTTTCGGCAAGCGACGGGCTTTGAGCCCATAAGGGCCCTGCAATCAGAACACAGAATAAAGTCCAGGCAATTTTCATTCGTCAATCAAGCTTTTGCCTGTCATCTCAGGCGGTTGAGGCAAACCCATCAGTGACAATATGGTGGGCGCCAGATCGGCCAATCGACCGGACCGAAGCACTGCATTGTCGGGTCCGCCATAAAGCGCGACCGGGACCAGGTTGGTGGTATGCGCCGTATGCGGATCGCCCGTTATGGGATCGACCATAGTTTCGCAATTGCCGTGATCCGCCGTCAAGATCATTGCACCCCCCGTTTGATCAAGCGCCGCTACGACCCGTGCCAACCCACGATCAACCGCCTCGCAGGCCTTGATCGCGGCGGCCAGATCGCCCGTGTGCCCCACCATATCGGGGTTTGCAAAATTGGTGACAATCAAATCATACCCGTGATGGATCGCTTCGACGAACTTGTCGGCCACTTCGCCCGATGACATCTCGGGTTGCAAATCATAGGTCGCCACATTTGGGGATTTCGGCATAAAGCGCCCTTCCCCGGCTTCGGGCGGCTCTTTTCCGCCATTCAGGAAAAAGGTAACATGGGGGTACTTTTCGGTCTCAGCCAAACGGAACTGGGTCATGCCCTGCTGAGCCACCCATGATCCAAGCGTGTTTACGATGTCGCGCTTCGGGAAAACGGCCGTCATATAAGCGCTATGGGCCTCGGAATATTCAACCATTCCAAGGCGGGCTGCCAAATTTGGGCGCGAACCGGTTTCAAAGGCATCGAAACTCGGGTCACCAATAGCCGCCAGGATTTCGCGTGCGCGGTCAGCGCGGAAGTTGATGAAAAACAAGCCGTCGCCGTCGTTCATGCCGCAATAGCCATCCAACACGGTCGGGGGAATGAATTCATCGGTGGTATCGGCGGAATAGGCCCGTTCAACCGTCGACATATCGCTGCTTGCCGTGTCGCCCTCGCCCAAAACAATTGCGCGATACGCCTTTTCAACACGATCCCAACGGTTGTCGCGATCCATCGCAAAATATCGGCCGGAAACCGTTGCGATCTGAACACCGTCGGGCAGTTCGGCGTGCAATTCCTGCAAGTACGGCAGCGCAGATTTGGGCGGTACATCGCGGCCATCTGTTAAAACATGCAGAACCACGTCCAGCCCGGCCTTCCGCAAGGCGTTGGCTGCCGCAACGATGTGACTTTGGTGGGAATGAACACCCCCCGGTGAAAGAAGCCCGGCCAGATGGGCCCGTCCGCCCGAGGTTTTCAGCGTTGCGATAAAATCCTTAAGCTCCGTTTGTTCACCAAAAGAGCCATCCTCAATCGACAGATCGATCTGGCCCAGGTCCATCGCAACCACCCGACCGGCCCCGATATTGGTGTGACCAACCTCAGAATTCCCCATCTGGCCCGTTGGCAAACCAACGTCGGGGCCATGGGTGATCAACGTCGCGTTCGGGCACGTTTCCATGATCCGGTCAAACGTCGGGGTCGCGGCCATGGCTGGCGCATTGTTCAATGGTTCAGCGCGCAAGCCCCAACCATCAAGAATACAAAGCACCACGGGGGTCGGTTTGCTCATGCCGGACCTCATCCTTTTGTTTGGACGCCTTTTAACCTGTTCCGACGCCAGAGAAAATCCCCGACTTCACAAAGCAAATGCGCGGCGGATCACGTCTTTGGGTGTCGCGGCTGTGGGCGACCGGGCATTTCCTTTAGCAATCCGCCGACGCCCATAGCGGCGATGTTGTTGGTATCCACGGCGATTCCCGCGGCAAGGCGTTCCAACACCCAATCCACACCATTTAGTGCGGGCGAGCGGGCGCATCCGGGCAAACCCACGATTGGGGTGCCATCAAGCTGACCTAAAAACAAAAGGTTACCGGGATCAACCGGCATGCCGAACCGGTCAATCGTCCCACCCCGCGCAACAACGGCTGCTGGTGCCACATCGTTACGATCAGACGTCGCCGACGCACCAAGGATCAAGATCATGTCTGCCGACGGATCAAGTGCCTCAGCCACAGCGCTTTGTGAATGATCAACCGTCACAGGTTCGGTAAGGGTATATCCAAGGGCGGCGACGCGTTCTGCGACCACCTTGCGCCCCTTGTCCAAAAGACTGGCTTTAAATCCGGGTGTTCGCGTTAGGATCAGTTGCACGCGCCCACCGACAAACGGCGAAAGCTGAATGGCATCTTCGCCCAGCGCCGCAACAGCGGCCTCAACCTGAACGGCGGGAACCCCATAGGGGATGACTTTAACGGTCGCGATCAGTTGGTCCGCGCTCACGCGCATCAGATCGGGCAACGTGGCGAGCGTCAGACCTTCATCCACTGCATTCATACGTTGAATGGCTGTGGCATCGATCCGCACGACACCAGGCTGATTTGCGACAAGGTTAACGCGGCCCGTGAAAGCTTGGGTCAGATGGCATCCCTTTGCATCAATCTTTGAGCCAATTTGGGTGGCTGCCTTGTCTTCCGGCATATCGCCCGCTTCCATTTGAGCCACGATAATCGTTTCAATGCCAGCGGCTGTCAGGCTGGCGATATGAGCGGATGTCAGCACCGTGCCTTTTCGGATTTTCCCGGCTGGACCGCTGACCGAATGGGCCAGAATAGCCCCCTTCGCGGCGACAACCGGGACTGGCCCGAATTTCACGCTTGTGTGCCCGGACGGCTGCCGGGCATACGAAGGCGTTCGGTCATTTCGGCCATGATCGACACGGCAATCTCGGCAGGTGAGCTGCTACCGATGTTCAGACCAATCGGGCCATCAATCCGGGCAATCGAACCACCGTCCAGCCCCAAATCTTTCAATGCGGCAATCCGCTTTGAATGGGTCCGGGACGACCCAAGTGCACCAATGTAAAATACTTCGGAGGCCAGAGCGGTTTGCAAGGCTGGCGTATCGATCTTGGGGTCGTGGCTTAGCGTGACCACGGCTGTGCGCGTATCCAGACCAAAGGCGGACAATGCTTCGTCCGGCCAGCCATCCAGAAATGTTTCGCCCGGAAACCGGTCCGTGCTGGCAAAACTGTCACGTGGGTCCGATATCACCACGTCATAACCCGCCAAACGCGCCATCTGAACCAAGGGCTGCGCAATGTGAACAGCGCCCACGATGACCAAACGCAAAGGCGGGTTGTGCACGCCGCGAAAAATTACACCATCGCGCACGGATTTGTCGGTTCTGAACCGGTTTTCAAGCTCTGTATCTTCTGGATCGCGCGCCAATAATCGTCGCGCCCAGGTGTCGGTGTTCACTTCCCAAACAACGGGTTCGCGCGCGGCACGCGCCGTGACCAGGCTTTGAAGTTCCTCAAGCGAAGGCCCTTGCCCCATGCCCAAAGGTTCGACCATCACTTCGATCTCACCACCGCAGGCCAAACCAACTTCGAATGCGCTTTCATCAGACACACCAAAATTCAACATGCGACACTTGCCGTCCTGCATGGCTTCGGTAGCTTCAAACAATACGGCACTTTCCACACAGCCACCCGAGACCGAGCCCTGAAACGCCATGTCCTGATCCACCACAAGTTGTGATCCGACCGGACGCGGAGCTGAGCCCCAGGTTTTAACAACCGTGGCCAAAGCGACCGGTTTCCCGGCCGTGGCCCATGCCAAAGCCTGCTCTGGTATTTTGTCGAAACTGTCCATGGTGCCTCCAGTGATTAACTTACTAGCCCGCTGCGCACTGTCCATCCACCCTGATAAGACCTCGGATCTGCCACAAATTCACCCCAATCAAAGGCGATTGTTTCCTTGTTGGCATCAGATGGTGCCTCCATCTTCCTCCCTGACTGGATTGGCCGTCTTCGGACGGCCATTTTTTTTGCCCGATCCCCGGCGTTCTGCCTTCACCATCGAAAAAACCGGAAAACTCCGTTATTCAATCGTGAATTCGGTGCAGGACGCATGTGTCCCAAGTTGACTCAACGGCACTCTGACCCAAAGCTGAAGGCGTTCCAATTACCGGAACTTAGCTTTGGAGATTGATTATGAAATTTGATCGTAGAGAAACCGCCTATCGCGTCCGCGTTGAAGCCGCCGCGCAAGCAAAAAACCGGGACCATCCAAAACATAAAGCCAACCCCGACGAACAGCGGTATGCCACAGCGCATTATCCGATGAGCTTCACCAAGGGCCTCGCGCACGACAAAAAACTGGGCCTCGTTAGTGATACCGCACATTTCGAAGCCTTTCGCACGGCCATCGACGAAGGGTTTATTGAACCGTTCACGACACGCGTTCCTGTTCCCACGTGTAAAAATGGGCGCCGAAAGTGGGAAGCGCCAACCGCAGGTGTGGTTTATGACCTTGAAGGGCCAGATGCCCAAGCCGTGACAATGGCGCCAGCTCCTGAATTGTGCAGCAATGAACTGGCGTTCGAAATGGCCGAGGTTTACGAACTTGCGCTTTTGCGGGACGAGCCGTTCCACAACTTTGCAAATTCAGCGGCCTCACCGTCGTTGCAGGCGTCAATCTATCGGTTGAACAAGTTGCCATATGCCAAAAACGGTTTTCATGAAAACCCATGCGGCCCGGTTGATCGGGCAGGACGCGCCGGCAGGCCACGTAAAACGGAAGCGGGAAAAAGTGGATGCGAAATCACAGCCCAGACCGCGTTTCGTGGATCATCGCCGGGTGTCGAAGTCGGACCCTATCTGTCTCAGTTCATGCTGATCGGGAATGGTAATCTGGCCGACGGCAAGATCGGATACGGCGCACAATCCATTGATCAACGGGTTCCCGGTGCGCCCAAAGATGACGACTATATGAAAACCTGGAACACGTGGCTCGAGGTGCAAAACGGCTGTAACGTCAACGGTTGCGGAAGGGGTCAAAACCTCTCTGAACCCGCCCGATTTATCAGCAAACCACGAGACTTGGCGACATACGTACACTTAGATGCCCTGTACCAAGCCTATCTCAATGCCACACTAATCCTTCTTGGTATGGGCACGCCCTTTGACCCCGGCTTTAAAAAATTATCCGGTATGCGGGATGTGCTCAATCCCGTCGGCAATAGTCAGATCGGGCAGAATGCGGGTGGGTTTGCGCTATATGGCGGGCCACACATCCTGACGTTGGTGACCGAGGTTGCAACACGGGCGTTAAAGGCTGTTCGCTATCAAAAGTTCAACAATCATCTGCGTTTGCGTCCCGAAGCACTTGCGGCACGACTGGCGAAAGCGGATCAGATTGACAAACACCACCCGTCTACCTGTGGGGCCTTCACCAAGATGTGCGACGAACTTCAGCACACCTTGAAAGCGGTGGCCAAGGTCAATCCGGCGGACAAAAAGAACTTTTCTAAAGGCAATTTCCTTCTGCCGATGGCCTTTCAGGAAGGTTCACCCATGCACCCAACCTATGGGGCCGGGCACGCCACGGTCGCTGGTGCCTGCACAACAATCGTCAAAGCCTTCTTTGACACAAGCACTGTGCTTGGTCTGAACGACGACAAAGAGGACCCCTGCCTGTGTGGCAAGGCCGAGGGATTCTATCGCGACATCTCGAAACCTGTCGCCTACGAGCCCGAAAAGACCGGTAAGAAACTGAAACCTACGAAACCACCGTGCCCACTCACCCTGGAAGGCGAGTTGAACAAGCTGGCGGCCAATATCTCGATTGGCCGGAACATGGCAGGTGTCCACTATTTCTCGGATTACTATGACAGTCTCAGAATGGGCGAAGAAATCGCGATCGGCATGTTGGAAGAACAGGCCCTTTGTTATCCGACCGATGATTTCGTTCTGTCGGTTCCGACCTTCGATGGTGACACCGTGCGCATCGGACGGCGTTAAAAAAACCGCCCCCGCCCGGACGTTGGGGCGGGGGCATCCCCCGACACTTGACCCATCCGTCGCTTTCAGGACGCATCCGGTCGGATGGATCTCAAGCCTGTCTCCGCGTTAGAGTAAAATCTGGGAAAAGCGGAGAACGTGCCATGAAAACCCATGTAAAGGCTTTGGTCGTCGGCGGCGGTGCTGTCGGAACCTCGGTCGCCTATCATCTGGCAAAGGCGGGTTGGAACGACGTGGTTTTACTAGAGCGCGACGAGCTGACATCGGGGTCTACGTGGCACGCGGCTGGCTTGCTTCCTTATTTCAACATGTCCTTCGCAACGACGCATATCCACGATTACTCGATCCGGTTTTATAAAACGCTTGAGGAAGAAACCGGGTTGAACGCGGGCTTTTCTGTCGTTGGCAATCTGCGCATGGCGCAGACCAAAGACCGCATGGACGAATACATGCTTTATGCATCGACGGCTGAAACCTGCGATGTGCCCTACGAATGGATGACGCCCGCCCAGGTTAAGGATCGCTGGCCGCTGATCCGAACTGATGATTTGGAAGGCGCGATTTATCACCCGACCGATGGTTACATAAATCCCGCAGACGTCACCATGGCGATGGCCAAGGGTGCCCGTCAACGCGGTGTGTCGTTTGAGCGGAAATGGCAAGTCGACGGGTATGTCTGGACGGGCGATCACTGGGACGTCACCTGTACCAAAATGGCGGAAAAAGGCGGCAACTTGATCGCAACAGACGAACAGATCGTCATCCACGCAGAACATGTGGTAACGGCGACGGGAAACCATGCGCAACGCACCGCCGGACTATTGGGCATCAAAATCCCCGCGATCCCCGTGGAACACCAGTTTATCGTTTTGGATCAAGACCCGGCCTTGGTTGAGTGGCGCAAGTCAAACCCCGAGCATCCAGTGATCCGCGACGCCGATGCGCAATCTTATGTGCGCGAAGAACGTGGCGGCTGGATTCTAGGCGTGTACGAACAAGGCGCGCCTGCGCGTTTCGAACACGGTGTCCCCGATAGCTTTCGGGCCGATCTGTTTCAGCTCGATCTGGACCGCATCGAAGAGCAATACGCCGCGATGATCCATCGTGTACCATCTTGCGAAAATTCTGGCTTGAAAGACGATTTCAATGGCCCGATTTGCTACACGCCTGATGGAAACCCGCTGCTGGGGCCTGCGCCGGGTCTGAGAAACATGTGGCTGGCCGAAGGGTTTTCCTTTGGCATCACAGCAGCGGGCGGCACAGGGCATTATCTGGCTCAACTGATGACGACCGGCGAAGCGGAAATCGACATGGCCTCGTTTGATCCGCGCCGCTATGGGCCATGGATAACAACCGAATATGCCATGCGAAAGAACGAGGAATGTTACTCCCACGTCTATATCCTGCATCACCCGGACGAAGAACGCGAAGCCTGCCGGCCGTTGAAAACCGCGCCTGCCTATGACCGCCAAAAAGCGCTCGGCGCTCAATTCGGTCAGGTAAACGGTTGGGAACGCCCGAACTATTACGGCCCCTTGAACGCACCCGATAGTTTTGACCACGATGCACGATCTTTTCGCCGCGACGGTTGGTGGGACTACGCCAAGGCCGAGGCCGAAGCCGTTCGAAACGCCGTCGGTCTGATCGACGCGACCGCTTTTACCAAACACAGGGTCACAGGGCCCGGCGCGACGGCTTTCCTTGATTGGTTTACCTGTAACAAGCTTCCCAAAGTCGGACGCATTAACCTGACTTATGCGCTGACGCCCCATGGCACCACACGCACCGAATACACAATCGTTCGCAATGATGAGGACGAGTATTACCTTGTGTCCGCAGGGGCCTGGCAGGCCTATGATCAAGATTTTCTGTATCAAGCCATCAAAGACAAAGAGCCCGAATTCGGACGTATCAACAAGGAAGACGTCACCAGCCAATGGGGCGTCTTTGCCATCGCTGGTCCAAAGTCTCGCGATGTTCTCAAGGACCTGATCCGCGACGCCGATCCACAAACGGCGCTTTCGAACAAACGTTTCCCCTGGCTGTCGACGCGACAAATCGAACTTGGCATGTGCCCGGTCAATGCCATCCGTGTCGCCTATACCGGCGAGTTGGGTTGGGAATTGCACCACCCGATGGAAATGCAGAATTATCTCTGGGATCAGCTGATGGTGGCTGGCGAACCTCATGGATTGAAACTGGTCGGTGCGCGGGCACAAAACTGGCTGAGACAGGAAAAATCCTATCGCGCCTTTGGCACCGAACTTGGCCGTGATGCCACCCCATTGGAAGCCGGGCTGGATCGCTTCATCGATCTTGAGAAAGATTACTTTGGCAAAGACAAGATGCTTGAAACTGGTATCCGGTCGCGCTGTGTCACGCTTTTGATCGATGGTCCCGAAGATGCAGACCCATGGGGTCGCGAGGCGCTTTATTCGGGTGAAACGCGCATAGGGCGTCTGACATCAGGTGGGTATTCTGTGGCTTTCGGCAAATCCATCGGGATGGGTTATGTTCCGGCTGAACTGAGTGCTGCGGGTACAAAGCTGTCTGTCCGCATGTTCGGCGAGCTTTGGGATGCTGTGGTCACCGAAGACAGCCCCTATGATCCAACAAACGCGACCATTCGCCAAGACGGCTAAGCCGACCTTTTGATCCTCAACAAAAAAAGCCCCGCACGATGCGGGGCCTTTTCTATAGATTGAAAAACCTTAAGCAGCTTCGGCTTGGGCTTTCACGATGTCTTTTTTGATTTTCAGAGCATTCGCACTGAGATCAACATCTTTGGCTTTGGCCAAAAACGCATCCAACCCGCCGCGGTGATCCACCGTGCGCAGAGCCGATGTCGACACTTTCAAGCGGAATGTCCGCCCAAGCGTTTCCGACATAAGTGCGGTTTCCGTCAGGTTCGGAAGAAACCGACGACGTGTTCTGTTCTTAGCGTGGCTGACATTATTGCCAACCATGGGACCTTTACCGGTCAATTCGCAGCGGCGCGACATGTGTCACCCTTTCGTCTGATCTCGAAGGCGGATTGCACCTCCGGCAATACAAACGGGCAGCGCCATCGGCCCTGCCCAAGAATCCGTTCGGCGGTGATAAGTCGTCACCCTCAAGGCGTCAAGCCTTCAAACCGGTTAAAACACCGACATCAGGCGTCTTTCGTCAGCCAAGCCAAGGCTTCACGCGCGGCGGCCCCCGGAGTTCGAAGACCATCTTCGACTGACTTGCGCAAACCTGCCATCGCTTCTTCGGCATGTTGGTCGGATTGAAGATGCCGCAAAAGGCCTTGTCGCACTTCGTCTTCAAACCAATGACGCGCCTGATCAACACGTCTTTTCGCCCAAAAACCGGTGTTTTTCCGATGATCCGCCAAAGTTTTCATATCGGCCCACGCTGTTTCCAAACCGATGTCTTCCAATGATGAAACGGGCATTGCACGCGGGAATCCGTCCGGGTCGCCTTCGCGTTTGCGCAAAAGCCGAAGCGCACCCGCATAATCCGCCACAGTTCGGCTCGCTGTGGCCTTCAGATCGCCGTCCGATTTATTCACGAGGATCAGATCCGCAATTTCCATAATACCGCGCTTGACACCTTGCAGTTCGTCGCCGCCACCGGGGGCAATAAGAAGGACAAACAGGTCAGACATCTCGGCCACAATGGTTTCCGACTGGCCGACGCCCACTGTCTCAATCAGGATGACATCAAATCCTGCCGCCTCACACAATGCGACCGCATCGCGGGTTCTGCGCGCTACACCGCCCAAATGGGTTTGGCTGGGCGAAGGCCGAATAAAGGCATTCGGATCGCGCACAAGCCGCTCCATGCGGGTTTTGTCCCCAAGGATTGAGCCACCTGAACGCGCCGAAGATGGATCAACCGCAAGCACCGCCACGCGCAACCCCTGTCCCGTCAAAAGGCTGCCGAAAGCTTCGATGAAAGTGGATTTTCCAACACCCGGTGTGCCTGACAGCCCGATCCTCAAAGCCTGCCGATCGGGGTTGGTCGTGGCCTCCAGCAAGGCTTCGGCGTCTTTGCGATGATCTTTGCGGTCGCTTTCGACAAGCGTAATAGCCCGCGCAAGTGCACGCCTGTCGCCCGTTGTGACGCCATTGGCCAATGTCTTGATATCAGTCGCCATGTTGAGCGGAATGTGGCGTGGGTGGCGACAAGTGTCCAGATGGTGGTTTTGATTTACGCATTGGCTTGGCGCGAACACTTACTTGCGGCGTTTGGCGCGCAAGGTCGGGTCTGCAACGGTCGGGTCTTCGGGCCAAGGGTGCTTGGGGTAACGTCCGCGCATGTCCTTGCGCACGTCGGCATAGGACGAGGCCCAGAAACCGGGGATATCCATTGTGGTTTGCAAGGGCCGCCCGGCTGGTGACAAAAGCGTAACCCGTAGGGGTCTTCCAGCGACAATCGGGTGCGTTTTGGTGCCAAACATTTCTTGCAGACGCAGCTCGATACCGGGGTCTTTGGCGCCGTAGTCGATGGGTATCTTGCGCCCAAGTGGAGTCTCGAAGTGTGCAGGGGCTTCGCGGTCTAAGGTCTGCATTTCGTCCCAATTCAGCATGTCGCGCAGTGCTGGCAGTATATCGAACGTCTTCCATGCGGACGTGGTTCTGATGTTTCCCAAGTGCGGTAAAAGCCAGGTTTCAAGCGTATCGATCAAAACGTCATCGCTCATGTCCGGCAAGGCGCGCCCCGCTGCCCGCACCAGTGCAACACGCGCGCGAAACCGATCCGCAGCCGGGTTCGGCAAAATCCCAAGATGGCGCACACCGTCCAACATGGCTCGGGCGATGTCTTCGGCTTCCGCGTTCTTCCAATGTCGGCTCGATAGTTTGATGGTGCCAAAACATTCGTCTTCGGACGTTTCGATGCGCCCTTCCCTGCGGGACCACCGCGCTGAACGCTTCCATTGGATATGGTCCGCGAAAAGATCACGCAAACTGGCTTCGGCAATCGGAAGGGCCAAGCGGACTTTGGCTTCTGTCGGGTGGCCATCGGTATCCGTCACAACCAACAAACGCACGCCCGCCAATGCATCGCCCGCATCCATCTTCACGCCCTTGCCGCCTGAAAGCAGCCAGCGTGGGTCGTCCCCATTTCTGCGAAGAGCGATACGATCAGGATAAGCCAGTGCCGCTTGTTCACCGGGGTCAGACACGCGGGTGTCAGGGGCCAGTTTGGCAAGACTTCTGGCCTCGGCGCGAATACGGTCCAAATTTGGACTGCGTTCGCGGGTTGCAAGCGCATCAAGACGCTGCCTCAAATCCGCACCTGCACCACGAAGTGGGTCGCGATCCCCAAGAAGAGCCGCCAGAGGAGCCGCCGCTTTGCCTGCGCGCGTAAGCATATGCCCAAGCCGGGGGTGCAGCGGAAGCCGCGCCAACGCCTTACCGTGATCGGTGATCCGACCATCGGACAAGGCCCCAAGGTCATTCAGAAGTGCCTCGGCCTCACCCAAAGGACCACTGGGCGGGAGCGTTAAGAACGGCAAGTCCTGCGCGCCCCATTCCGCCAGTTCCAACGCCAACCCGGTTAAATCGGCCATTTCAATTTCGGCTGGCGCGAAGGCGCGTAAACCACCCTCTTCGCCGCGTGTCCAAAGCCGATAGCATGTGCCCGCCGCCACGCGCCCGGCCCGTCCTCGCCTTTGGTTTGCTTCTGCACGGGTCACACGTTCTGTTACCAGCCTCGACATGCCGGAACCTGGATCAAAGCGTGCACGCCGCGCCAATCCCCCGTCGATCACAACGCGAATGTCCGAAATGGTCAGAGATGTCTCGGCAATTGCCGTGGCGAGAACCAGCTTTCGTGTCGCCGTGGGCTTCAACGCCTTGGTCTGTTCGGCAAAGGGCATCGACCCAAAAAGCGGCAGAATGGTTGTATCGGGCAGCTTCAACCGCGCCATCACCTGACGGATTTCACCTTCGCCGGGCAGAAAGGCCAGTATTCCACCTTCGGTTTCACTCGCGGCGGCCTTGATCAAACTGCTCATGTCGGCGTCGAAACGCCCTTTGGCCGGGCGATCCAGCCAGCGGGTTTCAACATCAAAGCTTTGGCCGTCCGACGTGATAACGGGTGCGTCGCCCATCAATGCGGCAACTGGTTCAGCGTCAAGCGTGGCGGACATGACCACAAGAATAAGATCGTCGCGAAGCGCGCCCCGACATTCCAGCGCCAGGGCCAAACCCAGATCCGCGTTCAAAGATCGCTCGTGAAATTCGTCGAACAGAATTGCGCCCACACCCGGCAATGTCGGATCGGATTGTATCATGCGGGTCAGGATGCCTTCGGTCACGACTTCGATCTCGGTCGCCTTAGAAATCCGCGCTTCGCCCCGCATGCGATAGCCAACGGTGTCGCCCGGACGTTCGCCAAGTGTATCCGCCATCCGTTCGGCAGCGGTACGCACGGCAAGACGGCGCGGTTCCAGCATCACGATACGCTTGTCGGTCAATCCGGCATCGCGCATCGCCAAGGGCACACGGGTCGTTTTACCGGCACCGGGCGGAGCTTGCAGAACAGCTTGTCCATGACTTTTCAGCGCTTGGATCAGCTCGGGCAAGGCGTCGTCTATGGGCAATCGTACTGCCATGGGAAAGACGTATCCGAGCAGGCAGCAAGAGGAAACGGCGAAGGTTAGGTTTCGGAGCCCCAGCGCTCCAATGCCTCTTCATCCGATTGCTTGGCGTCGACCCATTCTGCGCCATCGCCTGTAAATTCTTTTTTCCAGAACGGTGCGCGGGACTTTAGGAAATCCATCAAGAATTCAGCGCCTTCGAAAGCGTCTGACCTATGGCGCGCTGCGGTGGCTACCATCATGATCTGCTCACCAGGAGAAAGTTTCCCGTGGCGATGGATGATCAAAGCGTCCGTCAGCGACCAGCGTTCAATTGCCTCGTCGCAGATCGATTGCAGCGCCTTTTCGGTCATGCCGGGATAGTGCTCGATTTCCATTGCCCCAAGCGAACCGCCTTCGTCGCGAACAAGGCCCGAAAAGGTGACCACAGCGCCCGCACCCGGGACGCTATCCGTGAAGGCCTGCACCTCAAAACCCATGTCAAAGGGCTGGGATTGAACCCGAATGCTCATCCGCCCGTCATCGGGGGAAAGAACGCCACTTCGCGGGTATTGCCCAAGGGGGCGTCCATATCAGTCAGCTCCTGATCCAAAGCCACGCGCACAGAGGCCATGTCAGAAAATGCGAGCGCATGCGCCTCACTACGGGTGCGCAATTCTTCGATCAGATCAGCGACCGTGGTGGCATTCGTTTCGATTTGCTCGGATCTTTCGCCGATCCGTTCGCGAAGCCATGCAAAATAACGCACATCGATCATGGGTTATCCTTCAAATGCGGGGCGGCTTTTCGAAGGTAGTCGACGCCCGTCACAAAAGTCAGCACCGCAGCCACCCACAAAAGTCCAACGCCGACCCACCATGTCATACGTGCAGCCTCACTTATCATGCGAAGATTTGAGGGATCATCGCCCCCCGCAAAAATCTCAGCGATCACAGATTGATCCATGCCCGTGGTACGGTCCAGAAACATATGCGTGAAAATCCCAGTCGCGAACAACACCGAAATCGCAACCATTTGCGCGGTGGTTTTCCACTTGGCCAGCTTGGTGACTTTCAACGTCCCTGCCGTATCACCCAAAAATTCCCGCAATCCCGAAACAAAAACTTCGCGAAACATAATCACCGTCGCAGGCAGCAAGATCCACGGATCCATGCCCGCATAGCCCGTGATCACCAAAAGCGCGATGACCACCATGGCCTTGTCGGCAATCGGGTCCAACATGGCTCCAAACTTGCTTTCCTGCTTCCAGGCCCGTGCCAAATAACCGTCAATAAAATCGGTCAAAGCGGCGGTTACAAACAGGATCAGTGCAAACCAATCCGCCCAAGGCCGGGTGAAATAGAGAAACATCAACACAACCCCCGGGGCTGCCAGCAATCGCAATAGCGTCAGGATATTTGGGATATTCCAAGTCATAGACCTGACTTAGTCGCTGGTTCACCCGTTGAAAAGGCCATGGCGGTCCGCTCAGCGGTCAACTTGGCTTTCATGGACACATCGCTGGCAAGTCTTTTAACCCCCAACGCCCGAAAAACGCGTGTTTCAGCCCCTTTCGTGGAAGTAATCATAGATCGTTTCGGCAATTTTCTCTGAAATCCCATCAACCGCCTTCAAATCCGTCAGGTTTGCGCGCCCAACTGCCTTGGCCGAGCCAAAATGCGCCAACAAAGCCCGCTTGCGCGTCGCACCCACGCCCGGCACATCGTCCAAAGGCGTGGCGCCGACTGTTTTTGAGCGTTTGGCCCGGTGGGCACCGATCGCAAAACGATGCGCCTCGTCGCGCATCCGCTGAATGAAATACAGCACGGGATCACCACGACGGAGCGCAAAAGGGCGTAACCCTGTGCGGTGGAACTCCTCTTTGCCCTGATCGCGATCCACGCCTTTGGCCACACCAACCATAGGCACATCCTCGACGCCAAGTTCGGCTAAAATGCCCCGCACAGCGCTCACTTGCCCCGCCCCGCCATCAATCAGCAACAGGTCAGGCCAAGCCTCGGTCTGACGGTCAGGGTCTTCCTTCAAAAGCCGCTTAAAGCGCCGCGTCAACACCTCGCGCATCATACCAAAGTCGTCGCCGGGCGTCAGCTCGGCGTCCTTTATGTTGAATTTCCTGTACTGACTTTTCAAAAATCCTTCGGGCCCCGCCACGATCATGCCGCCCACTGCATGGGCCCCTTGGATATGGCTGTTGTCGTAAACCTCGATCCGTCGAGGCGGTCCGTCCAAGTCAAAGGCCTCGGCAACACCACGCAACAACTTCGCCTGGGTCGCCGTTTCCGACATCTTGCGGGCCAGACTCTCGCGCGCATTCCGCAATGCACCGGCCACCAGTTCTTTCTTTTCGCCGCGCATGGGCACCAGTAACTCGACCTTGCGCCCTGCTTTTTCAGCAAGTGCTTCGGCCAGTAAATCGGCATCTTCGATCTCATCCGACAACAATATCTGACGCGGTGGGTCTTTCTGATCGTAGAACTGGCCCAAAAACGCCTGCATCACCTCGGCCGCTTCAGCGCCAGACCCCGTGCGCGGATAATAGTCCCGGTTACCCCAGTTCTGGTTCGCCCGAATGAAAAACACCTGCACGCAAGCCTGACCACCATCCATGTGCAAAGCCACGACGTCTGCTTCAGACACGCCTGCAGGGTTCACCGCTTGCGACCCTTGAACAAAGGTCAGCGCTTTCAGGCGATCCCGCAGGGCAGCAGCGCGTTCAAATTCCATCGCTTCTGACGCCGCCTGCATTTCCGCTGCTAGTTTTTCCTGAACCTTGGTCGTGCGTCCCTGCAAAAACTTTTCAGCGTCACGCACCAAACCACCGTATTCTGCGTTCGTCACATAACCCACGCAAGGCGCCGAGCAGCGTTTGATTTGATATTGCAGACAAGGTCGCGTTCGGCTTTCAAAGGTTGCGTCCGAACAATTCCGCAAAAGAAATATCTTTTGCAGTTGGTTGAGCGTTCGGTTCACAGCCCCCGCGCTGGCGAAAGGACCATAGTAATCGCCCTTTTCTTTCTTTGCGCCCCGGTGCTTCTTGATCGGCGGAAAGCTATGGTCTTTGGCCACAAGGATGTTTGGAAAGCTTTTATCGTCGCGCAAAAGCACGTTGTAGCGCGGCTTGAGCTGCTTGATCAGGTTCTGCTCCAGCAACAGCGCTTCGGTTTCTGTTCGCGTGGTCAGAAACATCATCGTCGTCGTCTCGCGGATCATTCGCGTGATCCGTGGGCTATGCCCAGTCGGTCGTGCATATGACGACACGCGTGCTTTCAGGTTTCGCGCTTTGCCAACATACAAAACGGCACCTTTTTCGTCCAACATCCGGTACACACCGGGGCTGGCATCCAACGTATTCAGATAGGCGTGGATGACCTTGTGACCCTTGGCGGGCGAATTATCGGAAACGTCAGGCATGATTCTTATGTGGGCTGCAAAACTGGGTTGTCAGTGACAAGCACAAAGCTGTCCACTTTATCTGTGGATAACACTGCGGAAAAGTCCGACCGTTTTCGATATTATCGTTAAAAATAGTGCGTTTCTGGAGTTTGCCTAATTTTTAGGCAGTTTCCCAGCTCCTTGATTCCAAAGGGAATTATTTCGCCCCTTAATCAAATTACTGATAACATTAACAATTTCGTTACTCTTTTGTAAACGCGGCGGTGACCGGTGCACAACTTAAAAGGACTTCGGCAGGTTTCGGCTCACATTATCCTCATAGACCGGGCCGAACACCGATAAGCAAACCCGTTCAACCATGTTGCACCACCATAATGATATAAACGATGTAGAGCAGGCATAGCAGGGTTCCCCATCTGCGCGTCAGGTCCCATTTTGGCGGAAATACGAAGGGGATCAACAAAAGCGACGCCCCAAGCATCACCCAAAGATCAAAGACCAGGAACGCGCGTGGAACCGGGATCGGTCCAAAAAAGCTCGCCACGCCGATAATGGCCAGAAGGTTGAACAGGTTCGAGCCGATCACATTCCCAATCGCAACGTCGGCTTGTCGTCGCGCCGCGGCCATAACCGTGGTTGCCAGTTCCGGCAACGATGTTCCAAAGGCTACAAGCGTCAGGCCGATGGCGCTGTCAGACACGCCAAAGTCTTGCGCGATCTCAACCGCCGCATCCACGAACAAGTTTGCACCAAGTGGCAAACCGATCACGCCAAGCCCCAAAAACACCCCAATCTTCCAACCGGGCATCTCAAGATCAGCCCCTTCAACGTCGTCAATAGATGCCGTGCGCCGGTGCACGATTGCGGCCCGCACCTGATCCGCAATGATCAACCCCAGCAACATCAAAAGAATAGAACCGTGGACCCAGGTAATCGGCCCGAGCCCACACAGCAGGATGAATATTATGCTTGCCCCGACCATCGAGACATAGCTTTTGCGTGTGTCGAATTCGGCAGTGTGCAATCGCGATATCAGCGCCGGCACCCCAAGCACCAAAAGCACATTGGCAGTGTTTGATCCCACAGCATTGCCCAATGCCAGCCCCGGTGCGTTGTCCAGAATGCCCTGGATCGAAATGATCATCTCGGGCGCTGAAGTGCCGAAAGCCACAATCGTCAGGCTGACAATCAGCGCAGGTATGCCAAGGCGCAGCGACACATTGACTGCGCCACGCACCAGAAAATCGCCAGAAAAAAGCAGAATAACGAGCCCGAGAGCCCCAAAAAGCCAAACCATCTAGCTTTTGCCACAAGGGCACGCGCCCTTGCCGATCCGGTGTCGTCCACAATCGGGGCATTTCAACCCGACCTGCCGCATATTCTTTGGCAACAAAAGGCGTAGTTTTCCGAACATTGCCAAAACGGCGATAAACACCAAGAAAAGCGTGACAATTTTTACCAACATCGCGTCAGACCCCAAATCGCTGGAAAGCCGCGCGATCTTCGATCTCGGACAAGGCGTCGCCCACGATAGATGCGCCAAACCGACCGATGAACGGGCGTCTCTGCGCATAGGCCCGCAAATTCACCTTATCGCCGAAGATCTCTTTCATCTTGGGCACCAAATGGCCGACACCGTCGATCAATCCTGTGGGCATGGCTTCTGAACCGACCCAGACATCGCCGTTGAAAAGATCCGCACCATTTTGCAGGCGGTCGCCGCGTCGGGTTTTGACGTGGTCAATGAACTCACCATGGATGTGTTCTTGCAGCGCTTTGACACGCTTCACATCTTCGGGGTTCTCGGGTCGGAAGGGATCAAGCATGCTTTTCGACTTGCCGGCAGTATAGACGCGCCGTTCGATCCCGTATTTCGCGATCAACTCGTTCAAACCGAACCCTGCCGAAATTACACCGATTGATCCGACGATAGAATGTCGATCAACCCAAATCTGGTCAGCGGCACTGGCGATATAGTATCCACCCGAGGCAGCCACATCTTCCACGAAGGCATAGACAGGCACGTCTTTTTCATCTGCGAGCCGACGAATACGTGCCGAGATCAAGGACGATTGCGACGGGCTACCGCCGGGCGAATTGACCGACAGGGCGACCGCGTCAGGCTTGCCTTTGGCGAAGGCCTTTTGGATCAGACCAGCCAGCCCCGCATCACTAAGAGCCCCGCGACCGCGGGATGCAATGACACCGTGAAGCCGCAGGACCGATACGGTCGGTTGGCTTTTCATGAATGGAATAAAGCGCCTCATGTCCTTCATCTAGGCCGCTTGGGCGAAGGCAACAAGATGGAAGCGCCAGAACTTCTATCGAAACATGACGGGCCCGCCACTTGGACGGCTTCCGATTGTCCTGCCTTTTCCTCTGCGGAAAAGGTCAGAGTAACTCGTGGACAGCACCCCTAGCCTTCTCTTGCGGAAGGATCACTGGGGCCGAAGCTTTGTTTGAACGTTCGGAGTGGTTTATGCGCGCCAAGTCGTAAGGTTCAGTTATCCAAGCGTTCGGAGCAAAGCGTGAACCGTTTGCCAGAGCGCGAGATTTTGACGTCAAAGCCCGCATTTTCAGCAGCCTGTTGCAAGGTTTTCAGAATATCGTCGATGGGCATCGCGAAGGCGTTGTCGCTGACCATCAGCTTTCTGCGCCCGAACAAATCAAGGGCATTCTCGCGCATCGACGGCGCAAGCCTTTTCAACCGCACTGCACCTTTGTGGCTTAAACGGATGATCAGCGTCCAATCGCTGCGTCCCTTGGCTTTGCCGAACCAGTCGATTTCATTCCAGCGGGGATCAAAATCGCGGTGCCGAAAAAGGCCTCCGTGCGAAAACTCCAATCCGTTCGGTTTAAGCGCGATGCGCGCGCCTCCAATCGACAGGTCCCCGAAAAGTTTGGCAGCGTACCAAAGCGAAAACAGCGTAACGCCAATCAATCCGACCATCACAAGATTGAAGGACCAGCGAAACGCGAAGCCAAAAACGCCAGCAAACCCCAACGCGAAAACCGCAAGCATCAACGCGGCAATGGCAGAGCGTATCCCTGCTCGCGGGTTTGGGCCGATGGTTGTGATCAAGACGGATCGCGCCAGCGATTGACGATGGGATAGCGTCTGTCCAACCAAAAGGCGCGTTTGGTCAGCCTTGCGCCCGGAGCTGACTGATAGCGTTTGTATTCCGCGATGTAGATCAGATGTTCGATCTTTTTGACGATCGCAGGGTCAAAGCCCATGGCAACGACCTCGGCTATGGATTTTTCATCGTCGATCAGGGCCGTCAGAATGACGTCAAGGTCGGCGTATTCCGGCAGGCTATCGCTGTCTTTTTGATCTTCGCGCAGTTCTGCTGTGGGCGGTTTGTCGATGATTGCAGGGGCGATTACTTCACTTTCAGGGCCCATCATCCAGTCACGATGATTGGCATTCCGCCACCGGCAGGTTTCGAAGACCCGCGTTTTGTACATATCTTTGATCGGGTTATACCCGCCCGCCATATCGCCATAGATCGTGGCATAACCCACAGCGACTTCGGATTTGTTGCCCGTTGTCAGCAACATCGCACCGAACTTGTTCGACAACGCCATCAGAATGACGCCCCGCAGGCGCGATTGGATGTTTTCTTCGGTTGTGTCCTGTTCTGTTCCTTCAAACAATGGCGCCAAGGCTTCGGTCATTGCTCCGCGTGCGCCCGAGATTGGCACCGTATCCAACCGGCATCCAAGCGCGTTGGCGACGGCAGAGGCATCGTCCAGCGATGCTTGGCTGGTGTATTCCGATGGCATCATCACGCAGTGAACGTTTTCGGGGCCCAATGCATCGGTCGCAATCGTTGCAACAATCGCGCTGTCGATGCCGCCTGAAAGCCCCAGCAAAGCCTGTTTGAACCCTGTCTTGCGAAAGTAATCCCGCGTGGCTTCGACCATGACGCGATAGTCCTGCTCCCATTCGTTTGGGAATTTGGCGATGTCACCCGGGATTGCGCGCCAACCATCGTCGGTTTCTTCGAAATCCACATGTGCGATGGCTTCGTCAAAGACCGGCAGTCGCAGCGCTATTTCACCGCCCGGATTAAGGACAAAAGTTCCGCCGTCGAAGACCTGGTCATCCTGACCACCGATCATGTTGAGATAGACAAGCGGCAACCCTGTTTCGACGACACGGGATACCATCTCGTTCAAACGTGTGTCGAATTTCCCTCGGTAATAGGGTGATCCATTCGGAACCAAAAGAATCTCGGCCCCTGATTCTTCGAGCGCTTCGGGCACCTCTTCATGCCAGGCGTCTTCACATATTGGTGTGCCCACACGGACGACGCCCAGATCATAGGGCCCGGACAGCGGGCCTTTGTCATAAAGGCGCACCTCGTCAAATACGGTTTCATTCGGCAGATCATGTTTTAAAACCTGCCGAACCAGCCGACCACCCTTCATAACATGATACGCGTTGTAGAGATTATCGCCCTGCAACAAAGGGCCACCGATCCCAAGTGCCGGGCCGTCAGAACAGGCTTCGCGCAGAGCATCGATGTGCGCCATAGCATCGCGCGCAAACGCCGGTTTCATCACCAAATCCTGAATTTGATAGCCCGTGATGAACATTTCAGGCAGTGCGACCATGTCAGCACCTGCCTTTTTTCCGTCTTCCCAAGCACGTTTGGCAAGTGCTGCGTTTCCCGCAAGATCCCCCACAGTGGGGTTCATCTGCGCCAGCGTCAGGCGAAATCGTCCAGCCATGGCTTATCTCCCAAAGGCCCGAGCGGCCCGATTGTTAGATGGGTGCCGGGCCACTGCCCGGCAATCCCGACTGGCTCCGTCTACCCAGACAAGATGCCAAGGAAAAGCCCACAGACGGGAAAAGCGTTGCGAGTGGCCTAATGCTCCACTAGATTTGGGTCTGAGTAGGGACGCAGGGCTTAGGCCCGGGGTATGAGGAGCGGCAAAAACCGATGAAACGGGCTCTCGGATTAGGAACACTGGCGCTGGCTGCGGCAATCGCCAGCAGTGCCTTCGCACAAGAAGTTGTCACCAAGCAATACGACGATGGCGGGGTCTATGAGGGCACCTTCCGGGAAGGCAAGCAACACGGCACCGGCACCTATCGTTTGCCCAATGGCTATGTCTACGAAGGCGATTGGATCGATGGTGAGATCAAGGGTCAGGGGCGCGCCGAATTCCCCAATGGTTCGATCTATGAAGGCGAGTTTGCCCTAGGCAAGCCCGAAGGCATCGGAAAGATCACCTTTGCGGATGGCGGCACTTATGAAGGCGAATGGGCCGACGGAAAGATCAACGGCGACGGCATCGCGCTATATGCCAATGGCGTGCGGTACGAAGGCGGATTTGTGAATGCGCTTCACGAAGGCCAAGGCAAGATGGAAAGCCCGAACGGCTATATCTACGAAGGCACCTGGTCGCGCGGCATAAAAGAAGGCACAGGGCGTATCGAATATCCCGATGGTGCGGTCTATGCCGGTACGCTGGTGCGCGGTGTTCGCGACGGAACCGGCACGCTGACCATGACCGACGGCATGGTCTATGAAGGTGAATGGGCTGATGGCCAGATCAATGGCACCGGCAAGCTGACCCAGCCAAATGGTGACGTTTACGAAGGCACGCTTGTCGATGGCAAACGCCAGGGCCAAGGCACGGTGACTTATGCCAACGGCGATGTTTATGAAGGTACTTTCGAAGCCGACCAACGCCAGGGCACCGGTACATTTACCGGAACAGATGGATACAAGTATATCGGCCAATGGGTCGCCGGGCAGATCGAAGGCTCGGGCGAAGTCACATACCCGGACGGATCCATCTATTCCGGTACATTCCTTGATAATCTGGCCGACGGCACAGGCCGCATCGTCTATCCCGACAACAACACCTATGAAGGCGCTTGGGTCAAAGGCGTGATTGAGGGCAAAGGCAAAGCCACGTACGCGAACGGATTGGTTTATGAAGGCGAATTCAAAGACGCCCGCATGCATGGCAAAGGCAAAATGATCTTTGACGACGGCTATACCTATGAAGGTGGGTGGTTGAATGGCCAACGCGAAGGCGAAGGCATTGCTGAATATTCGGACGGTACGGTTTACGAAGGCGGTTTTGTCGGCGGGAAACGGGCTGGCACCGGCAAGATCACCATGGCCGATGGATTCACTTATACCGGCGAATGGAAAGACGGCGAAATAGATGGCAAAGGCACAGCAACCTATGCCAACGGCGATATCTACGAAGGCAGCTTTGTGCGCGGTAAACGCCAAGGCGAAGGAACCATCCGCTATGCCAGCGGCGAAGAACGCACAGGTGTTTGGGAAGATGGCGCACTGGCCGAGGATGCAGCCGACAGCAACTAATTCTCGGCGTTAACCAGTTTTCGGGGAAACACCCGGATCGTGCCCAATTTTTGCCTTATGGAACAACGAAGTGTGAGTTGTTCATCGTCAAAATCTGTGTCGTCAGTATGCCATTTTTTACCAAAGAATCGCTTGCTAAGCGTTCCGATATCTTCTGTTTTCTGCATTTCGTGATCACAGGTGTTCGCTTCAAAAGCTATGCGCGCTGGAAGCAGATGGGCAAGCCAAACCCCTTCGTATCACCGACATATCGCCATCAAATATCACGTCAGGCAGACTTCAAAGAAATATTCGTCGACTTTCAAAATCGCAAATCACGCGGTTCGTCCTAAACTTCGGTCTTAGACGTCGTGAAACCAACCTAAAACCTATTCAGAACTGTCGGTTTAGCCCCGATCTCCCTATCACCGCCGCGATCATGCGGCACAATCTGATAGGAGCTAATCATGACAAAGACCCGTTTCCCGATGCTTATCGCCGGAGCCGCTGCAACCTTGATCCCAATGGCCGCCATCGCCAGTTTTGCCGTCGGCGACACAGTAGGCACCGATCTGGACGAAATCCGCTCGCAGTTCGAAGCGCAGGGTTATACCGTAACCGAGATTGAAATCGAGGACGACGAGATCGAAGTCGAATATCTCGATGGCGATCAGGAAGTCGAAGTCACCTTGGCCGCCGCGACTGGCGAGGTATTGGAGATCGAATTTGAGGACGACGACAGCGACGACGACTAACAAACGGACGCGGCCAGCATGACTGGCCGCATTCGCTGGCTTTGGGTCCTATTCGCACTCCAGCTCTTTTGTGCGTTGTTTTTCGTTCTGGATGCCGTTTTGGACGCCGCCGGATTGGAACCCTTGATCTCGCACCTTGATGCCTTTGAGTACGTCGTTGCCGCCGCACTTTTCGTAGGCGTCTTGATGACGGGCTGGGAACTTCGCCAAGTCTTGCAAAGAAACAACCGGCTGGCTGACCAAATGCGCGCAGCGTCTGGCGAGTTTTCCCGGCTACTGGATGAACAATTCGCTCTTTGGGGTCTGACGGCCTCGGAACGCGACGTTGCCCTATTGTCGGTCAAGGGTCTGTCCGTCGCTGAAATCGCCGCTGCACGCGGATCGGCAGAAGGCACGGTCAAAGCCCATAGCGCTGCGGTTTACCGAAAAGCAGGCGTCTCTGGGCGGCACCAATTGCTTAGCTTCTTTGTCGACGAATTGATCGAAAGCCCTGTGGCCTCCAACGTTTGACAGCCTATCAATTGCGGCCTATCTTCCGGCGCATGAAACAGGCCCGACATATCACAATTGCGCGCGTTTTGCGTGCCGACCTGCTTCTTCTCCTTAGCCGCCTCTGAGCGTGCCTTTTGGGCGCGACCGCTCAGAGGGGTTTCAGCGCCACAAAGACACCGCTAAAGGAGATACACATGAATACGATCAATCTGGCTGAAAAACTGTCGCAGTTTTCGTCCCACTGGGATCCGCACGTTGTCGCCGACTACAACGCCAACGAGGTCATGGTGGTGAAGTTTCAAGGCGAGTTTCCCTTTCACAAGCACGACAACACGGATGATTTCTTTCTCGTGCTTGAAGGCGAAATGCAAATGGACATTGATGGCGAAGCACCGCGCAAAGTTCGCGCCGGCGAGATGTTCATTGTGCCAAAGGGTGTTGTTCATCGCCCGCGCGCCGCAGCCGAATGTAAGGTTCTGCTGATCGAGCCCAAGGGCGAACCCAATTCTGGTGATGCAGATCGCATCCCCGCACCGAAACCTAGAATTTAGGGAGGCGAGACCATGACCCACAAAGATAAAGTCGTGATCTTCGACACCACATTGCGCGACGGCGAACAAAGCCCGGGCGCCACCATGTCACATTCCGAAAAACTGGAAATCGCCGAGCTTTTGGACGATATGGGCGTCGATATCATCGAAGCTGGCTTTCCGATTGCCTCGGAAGGTGATTTTGAAGCGGTCAGCGAAATCGCAAAACGCTCCAAGGACGCCACCATCTGCGGATTGTCGCGTGCAAACTTCAAAGACATTGATCGCTGCTGGGAAGCCGTAAAGCACAGCAAACGTCCGCGCATTCACACCTTTATCGGTACGTCACCGCTTCACCGCGCCATCCCGAATTTGACGATGGACGAAATGGCCGAACGTATCCACGACACCGTGACCCATGCCCGGAACCTGTGCGACAATGTGCAATGGTCACCTATGGATGCAACACGCACGGAATGGGATTACCTGGCCCGTACCGTGGAAATCGCGATAAAGGCGGGTGCGACCACGATCAACATTCCTGATACCGTGGGATACACTGCGCCTCGTGAAAGTGCGGACCTGATCAAACGATTGATCGCCGAAGTACCCGGTGCGGACGACGTTATATTCGCGACGCACTGCCACAACGACCTTGGCATGGCGACCGCAAATTCGCTGGCCGCGGTTGAAGGCGGCGCGCGTCAGATTGAATGCACCATCAATGGTCTTGGCGAACGCGCGGGCAATACTGCGTTGGAAGAGGTCGTTATGGCCATGCGCGTGCGCGGCGACATCATGCCCTTTGAAACCGGCGTCGATAGCACCAAACTGATGCACATCTCGCGGCGTGTCGCGACAGTGTCTGGCTTTGCGGTGCAATACAACAAGGCCATCGTTGGAAAAAATGCCTTTGCCCACGAAAGCGGTATTCATCAGGATGGCATGCTGAAAAATGCCGAAACGTTCGAGATCATGCGCCCCGAGGACGTTGGATTAACCGAGACGAACATCGTCATGGGCAAACATTCGGGCCGTGCCGCGCTTCGATCCAAGCTGAAAGAACTTGGCTTCGATCTGGCCGACAACCAGTTGAACGACGTGTTCGTGCGCTTCAAAGCACTGGCGGATCGCAAAAAGGAAGTCTTCGAGGATGATCTGATTGCTTTGATGCGGGATCAGGAAACCGGCGAGGCGCATGACCGCATTCAGGTCAAGTTTCTCCGCGTGATTTGTGGCACCGAAGCGCCGCAGTCTGCCGACCTGACCCTGACCATTGACGGCGAAGACCACCAAACGACGGCCCAAGGCGACGGGCCTGTGGATGCAACCTTCAACGCGGTGCAAGCTCTATTCCCTCACGATGCACATCTACAGCTCTACCAAGTCCACGCGGTGACTGAAGGCACAGACGCGCAGGCAACTGTGAGCGTGCGTATGGAAGAAGACGGTCGCATTGCGACAGGACAGTCAGCCGATACAGATACAGTCGTGGCCAGTGCAAAGGCATATGTAAATGCCCTGAACCGCCTGTTGGTTCGACGCGAAAAGTCCGACCCGGATGCAGACGTAAAGCAAGTGTCGTACAAAGACGCGGGCTAAGATCGGATTTTGGGCCGGACGACAACAGTTCGGCCCAAATACGAATCAAATATTCAGAAAACCCGACGCCGCGAACACATTCCTGCCGCGAAATTTGGGGATTGTTCTCACCTCGTCTACAGTCCCACAACAAGCCCAGAATTAGCACAAATAACTTTAGGCAAAGCCGCCTTATTCAAAGTTAACTGCCCAAATCTCGCCATATTTCGGGCTTAAAAATGTCTTTGAGGCTGCTGCACAGGCCTCGTGTGAAAAGTTTGTGTAGGGTAACGAGTAAAAGGTGTTCAAGATGGTGCGTTCGAAGTTAAAGCCGGTTTATTCTATCTGCCTAGTTTTGGCAGCTGGATATGCGACCTACATTCCCTTCGAAAAAATTCGGGCCGCAGAGGCCGAAGCTGCCTTGCAGCGCTCGGCGATCAATGCCCTTTTGTCTGAAGATTTGTCTCCCTCGGACGAAGGTTCGTCGACTGCTGCGTCGGCCAAGCTGGAACTGAACGACGAACGCACCATCAATCCTTTGACAGATCTCAACGACAAGTCACTTTGACGATCAGACATTGACCGGGCGCATGAAGCACCCTTCTAATTTCAAGACATTTCAGTCGCTCGACGGGATGTAGGACTGGCCAGTCGGCCACCGTTCCGTGCTGGGTGGGGCGAGGCGCGTTCCGTGGGGGGAGCGCGCCTCAAGTCTGCTTAACTAGTTGTTTATATGCAAATATTTTGATTTCGCCCTAATTCCGCCACATTCTTGGCGTAGAAATTCCTTATTAGCACATGTGTGTTTGTGTGCTTTTGTGTCGTATCGAGTTGGTGAGTAAAAATGTGTGAATTCAAATACTGCCGGGGTACCGGTACCTGTTTTCTAAGCAAAACATCCCCCTGTACGGGGTTTGAAGCCTCGTCGCCATCCAAGGATCGTCCGCGTTCAATTCGAATGCGATATGATGGATTTCTGGATCAAGACACGCTTTTGGACGTTCTCGAACCAAGCACAGCGCGCAACAACAACATCAAACCCGCTGAGGAAAAACCAAGCGGATTGAGCGGCATTGTCGCGGCCGCGCCGCGTTTTCTGCGCCGTAAGTCAGACAAGGGCGCTGATCAGAAAAACTCGGCCGCTTAGCCCGATTGTAAGAATTCCAATCCTTCGGTCAAAAACCGGCTTCGCGCCGGTCCACTTTCCATCATGATCTCGTGCCGAGCGCCGTCAACGATGCGAAGCTCGGCAGAGGGCCAATTGCGATGCATGTCGTGGATCGCCGGAACTGAGACAATTTTTTCGTCACCGCCCAAAAATGTCAGAATTGGCATTTTGGGGCGTGGCAATGCTGCAAGCCGCTTGGTTTCCTGAGCAGCATAGCCCACCCAATCTATTGACGGACCGCCAACCGCAAATTCAGGAACGGCCAACGCGTGGCTTGCAAGATAGTCGTAGTAGGCCACGTCCGTTGTCAGCATATTTTCGGAAAATGGTGTATCGACGATGTAATTTTCCAGCCTGGTGCCGGGCGCAATCCGCTTACCTTGACCAAATACACGCATGATCTGCGGTAGGAAAAACGGCAATGGCCGCACCAACGGATGAAGGTTGATCCCCCACATCGGTGCAGAAAATATCGCCTTTTCAACAGGAAGGCCTTCGATCAGCGACCGCAGGCCAATGCAGCCTCCCATCGAATGGCCGATCATAAACCATGGTTCCGGGCACCCAAGTTCGCGGGCCGCACTAACAAGTTCTGCGGCATCCGTCTGATAGTCATCAAACGTCTCGACATGACCAAGCCGCACATCTTCGGCAACACGGTCAGACAATCCCTGCCCGCGCCAGTCAATACAGATCAGCGAGTACCCGGCCTTCGTCAGATCGCTTGCAAAGTGCCCGTACTTCTCGGCGTATTCCGTGCGGCCAGTAAACAAGAGAATGGTGCCCCGCGCCTTTTCAGCAGGCCAATGAACCACACGAAGCCGCAAACCATCTTTTGAACGACGCCAGTACGATTGAACGAGTTCCGGACCCTCAGCCAGATCATTGTGAAACGGCGCGGAGTCCATGGTCATCCAAGCATGGGCGCCAGTTTCATCGCGGCACCCATATCGCCGTCAACTTTCAGCTTGCCTGTCATAAAGGCCGTCGTCGGGTTGATCGAACCATCCAGGATTTGCAGAAAGATGTCGGCATCTGCAATCATAGTCACATCAGCGTCTTCGTCAGCCGCACGCGCTCCGTCGCCGTCCAACATGATGGCTCCTTCGCCTTCGATCTGAAATTTGGCCGTGCCTTCATAGCTGCCAGCAGATATCTTTTCGTTCAGGGCCGTTACTGCCTGATTAATGACGTCGCTCATCGGATTTCCTCACTTGCGTGTTATGGGGCTCGAATTCGCCCACGAATGCGTTAATCTCTCAATATGATCACTAATTCCAAATATCTCAAACGCACAGTTACGGCATTTTCTGCAATATTAGTCCTTCAATCCCCTGTTTTTGCCGATGACGCCGAGCTTGAAGCGCTGTTCGAAGGCTTGCGCGGCGAAGACCCTAGTGCGGCGGCACAAATCGAAGGCCGTATATTCGATATCTGGTCGCAGTCAGGATCAGCCTCAATTGATCTGTTGCTGGATCGGGGGCGCACAGCGCTTGCCGAAGACGACACTCAGCAGGCCATCGAACATTTGACGGCGCTGATCGACCATGCACCCGAGTTTGCCGAAGGCTACAACGCCCGCGCGACGGCCTTTTTCCAGAACGGGCAATTTGGTTTGGCATTGGCCGACATCCAAAAAGCACTGGCCCTGAACCCACGTCACTTTGGCGCGATGAGCGGCCTTGCGCTCATTTTGGAAGAGGTAGGGCACCCCGATGACGCTTTGGCCGCATGGCGTGAAGTGCAGGCGCTCCACCCGCACCGCGAAGGCCTGAAGGAAGCTGTGGCTCGACTCGAACGCCAAGTTGAAGGTGCCGACATCTAGGTCCTAAAGCCCGGCAACGTTTTGGATATCACCTTGCGCGGCGGCACGTTTGATGGCGTCCAATACTGCGATGTTTCGCAATCCATCGGCGGCGGTCACCAAGGGGGACGCCCCGTTTTGGATAACGTCTAAAAAGTGCTCAAACTGACAGACGATTGGGTCGGTTGTATCAGCCTCGATTACCTCGGCCTTGATCGGCGACCACCAGCTTTGCGCGCCCTCATGGCTCCAGATCTTTAGATCGGGCACCGAAAGGGACGCGGATGTGCCGCCAAAGGTATAGCTGGATTGGTCGGTCTTCGGATAAATCGGATTTTCGCCCGAAGTCAGTTCCCAACTCCATGGGGCTGAAACCGTGTCGCAGATCGAAACTGTTCCCAAAGCACCAGACGCAAATTCCAGAATGACGGCGCTGGTATCTTCAACCTCAAACCCGCGAACGGTGTTCGCCTCCCGCGCTTGTACGCGGAGGATTGGACCGCAAAAATGTTGAAGAAGGTCGATATCGTGGATCAGGTTAATATAGGTCGGCCCACCACCATTTTTCGTTCGCCAACCCACGTCGAAATAGTCTGCCGGTTTGTTTAGCCAGAACATCGCGTTAACCGTCACGATACGGCCCAACCGGCCACTATCAACAGCCGCTTTGGCAGCCCTGACAAGCGATGAATGTCTGCGATGGTGCCCAACCAAAACGGGCGTTCCGGTCTGTTCAGACAAAGACACCAGCTGTCGGCCTTCCGTGACACCTTCCGCCAAGGGTTTTTCCATCAAAATCGGCACACCGGCATTCAGGCAGGCGGTGCCATTGGCCAGATGCAAACGGTTCGGCGTCGCGATGATGGCCCCATCCGGGTGGCCTTGTTCCAGATAGCTTTCCAGATCAGCAAACCAGTGCGTGCTTTTTTCTTGGGCCAGCTCTTTGGTCGCGGGATTGGGATCAACGATTGCATCCAGCTTTGCGTGAGAGGAAACGACATCCACATGCTTGCGTCCAATTAAACCAGCACCGATCACGGCAATTTTGGTGTCAGATTTCAATGGCATATAAAAGTTCCAATCCAATCCAAACAGACGGCAAGATCGGCGATTTAACCGACCGCACAGGTTTGTCATTTCTGCGCGATGTTTAAAACTGGAAAGATGCACCACTGTTGGTGAAATCGTGCATGTGAACCGTGACCTGATCAATGTCGATCAACACCACACCATAGGCGGGCGGTTCGGTGTTTCCAAAAAAGTCACCCGCAGGCGACGTTAGATCAAGCGCCATCTGGTGGTTCAGCCCGCGCATACAAGAATAGCTTAGCCCGCGCCAAGTTCCCCAAAGCGGGCGATGCAGATGTCCAAAGAACAGGTGTCGGATTTTCGGAATGTGCCGAAGGATGGTATCATAGAACGCCTCACTGTTCGTCAGCCGAATACTGTCCATACCGTTTAAGCCGACCTTTAAGGGCGGATGGTGCATGAAAAGAAAAACCGGGGCGTCGTCTAGGGCCAGTGTGTGTTGTAACCATTCCAACCGTGCATCGCACAATTTGCCCGCCTCGTGGCCCGGATCAAGAGTGTCGAGCAAAACGAAGCGCCCTTCGGGGGTCAGAAAAGTCGTCTGAAGAAACCCGGCGTCATCCAGCGGTGTTTCAGGAAGAACCTTCAGCAAATTGGTCCGGCTGTCGTGATTTCCGACCATAAGATGAACCGGCATCTCCAGAGGCGCCAGTTCCTTGCCAAGCACGTCATATGCTGCCAGCGCGCCGTCATTCGTCAGATCACCGGTCATGACGAGGAAAGTCGCATCACCATGGTCTTGCCGGATCGAAGCAACCGCCGCCTGCAACCGCATTTGCGGATCCAGACCATGGAACATTTCGCCCGAAGGCAACAGATGCGTGTCCGTCAGGTGGATAAACTTCATCGCCATTTCGCTAATGCATGCCGCTATTGAATGATCAGCTCTGGCCCCATGAAATAGTTCGGCAGGAACGTCGACAAGATCGGAATGTAAGTCACCATGATCAGGAAGACGAAAAGCACCGCCAGGAACGGAAGCGCGGCCCGCACGACCGCCATCATGGGCATGCCTGCAACGCCCGATGTGACGAACAGGTTCAAACCGACGGGCGGTGTGATCATGCCGATTTCCATGTTCACCACCATGATGATGCCCAAATGGATCGGATCAATTCCAAGCTCGATTGCGATGGGGAAAACCAGCGGTGCCACAATAACCAGAAGGCCCGAAGGTTCCATAAACTGGCCACCGATCAGCAGGATGATGTTGACCACAACCAAGAACATGATCGGGCCGAACCCAACCGAAAGCATCGCCTCGGCGATGTGTTGCGGGATTTGTTCATCCGTCAAAACGTGTTTCAACAACAAGGCGTTGGCGATCACGAACAACAAAGTGACGGTCAGCTTGCCTGCTTCAAACAGCGTGTTCTTGGTGTCTGGGTGAAACCAAGCCGTCACAATAGCCCAAGGTTTCTGCATCAGCGTTGAACGCCCGTCCATGTCGCCGACATCTGCAACGGCGGCGGCCGACAGGCTGCGCGCCTTTGGCGCGGCCAAGGGGCCCATGTCGCGGTACACGAATGATGCGATCACGAAGGAATAGACAGCTGCAACAGCAGCCGCTTCGGTTGGGGTGAACACACCGCCATAGATACCGCCCAGGATGATGACGATCAGGAACAAACCCCAACCGGCATCACGACCCGATGCGAAAATCTCGCTCCACCCCTGCCATTCTCCTTTGGGTAGGTTTTTGACTTTGGCCATCACATAGATCGCGACCATTAGCATCAAACCAGCCAGCAAACCCGGAATGACGCCCGCTAAGAACATGCGCCCCACAGACACTTCGACAGCCGCTGCATAGACCACCATGACGATGGACGGCGGGATCAAAATGCCAAGCGTGCCAGCGTTACAGATCACGCCAGCCGCGAATTCCTTTGTATACCCAACCTGGCGCATACCGGCGATGACGATGGACCCAATGGCAACAACCGTGGCCGGTGAAGACCCCGAGAGTGCTGCAAACAACATGCAAGCAAAGACACCAGCGATGGCAAGACCACCCGGCAAATGTCCAACGCAGGCGATGGAGAACCGGATGATCCGTTTTGCGACGCCGCCGGTCGTCATGAAGGACGAGGCAAGAACAAAGAACGGGATCGCAAGAAGCGTAAAGTGGCCTTCGAAGGCCTCAAACAAGGTCTGAGCGATTGAGGCCAGCGAGGTATCGGAAAACCACAAAAGGAACAGCGTCGAGGACAAGCCAAGCGACACGGCGATTGGAACGCCAATCATCATCAGCCCGATGACCATTCCAAAGAGGAGCGCGACGTCCATGGCTTATACCTCTTGGTTGGCGGTGCGTTGCGCCTGTTCGATATCTTCGTCATCGACTTCGTGGCTCGCAACCAAACGATCCGCAGTCCCATTCCAGATCGCAAAGGCGGATTGCGCGAACCGCAACATCAACAAGGCTGCCGACAAGGGCAAGATGAAATAGGGCACCACCTTGGGCAGTTTTTCGTATTCCTCACCGTAGTTGATCGCGCCCTCAAGGAACGAGAACACAGACAACATGGGGATGTCATCGACTTCATAAAATGACTGGCTGCGGAACTTTTCGGCGAACCCCATTGGGAACCATCGGCCTTCGGTCGGCGGCAGATCGGCGAAAACGGCCCAGTAATCGTAAGAGCCTTTCAACAGGAAGAACGAAAACAACAGGCAGGCTGCAACTGCGAGCAAGCCCATCACCCGGCGGCCGGCAGGCGACAAAAGGTTGACGATGGCATCAACGCCCAAGTGAGCGGATTTCTTTACGGCATAGGATGCGCCCAGCAAAACAAGCCAACCGAACAGGAAGACTGTTGCCTCAAGCGCCCAAAGAATGTTCGAATTGAAGAAGTACCGAGCGATCACATTGGCGAATGTAATGACCGTCATCGCGCCCAGGATCATTGCGATCAGCGTTTCTTCGATTGTGTCGATAAAGCTCGATTTTCCATGGCTTTGCATGGTGCCCCCTCCCCGATCTCCTCAAAAGGAGTTGGGTTCGCCTGTCGCGGCGAGCCCGGGTGTTTTAGCTGCCTGCGTTGAAGGACTGTGCCGCGTCGATCATGTCTTGACCTACGTCACCGGCGAATTTGTCCCAAACCGGAGCCATGGCATCAACCCAAGCCTGACGCTGTGTTGCGTCCAACTGACGGATTTCCCCACCTGCTTCGATGATAGCTTCTTTGGCCGCTTCGTTAACCGCAAAAGCTTCGGCGTTCCGAACTTCGGTCACTTCATTCAGGATTGTTGTGAACTGATCCCGTGTCGCTGGTTCAAGGCTATCCAGCCAGTCAACAGAGGCCACAACAAGATAGTCGATGATGCCGTGGTTGGTTTCTGTCACACCGTCCTGAACCTCAAAGAACTTGCGTCCAAAGATGTTCGACCATGTGTTTTCCTGTCCGTCGACAACGCCCTGCTGTAGCGCGCCATACACTTCCGAGAACGCCATCTTCTGAGGTGAACCACCGATGGCTTCCATCTGAGCAACCAGAACGTCCGACGATTGAACGCGGAATTTCAGACCGTTTGCATCCGAAGGAAGAACCAGCGGCTTGTTGGCCGACATCTGCTTCATGCCATTGTGCCAGAACGCCATGCCCTGAAGGCCGCGGCGCTGCATGCTGTCTTTCATGGCTTGGCCCGCGTCAGACGCTTGGAACCCGTCAACAGCTTCAATGTCCTGGAACATGAACGGCAGGTCGAAAAGGCGGAACTGTTTGGTGAACTTTTCGAACTTCGACAAAGACGGAGCAGCCAGCTGCACATCGCCCTGAAGCATCGCTTCAAGCACTTTGTCGTCGTTATAAAGCGTCGAGTTCGGGAACACTTCCATACAGGCGGTGCCGTTCATCTCGGTGTTCACACGCTCTTGCAACAACGATGCGGCGATCCCTTTGGGGTGCTTGTCGGTATTGGTTACATGGCTGAACTTAATGACGATTTCGCCGGCGTCACACGCCGCCATTGCAGCCCCTGCGGATAGTGTCAGAGCGATGGCAGTCGCTGTAAGATTCACAAATTTCATAGTCTCTCCTCCTTGTTGACTGACCTGTTAATCAGGTTCGATAAGTCTGAAGCGAGACTGACGATGCAATTCACAAGGAGCAACAAAAATGGGCAATCACGTTTTGTTGTTTTAAATTATGATGTTATGCCGGAAATTTCTGCATCGTAGAAACGGTTTGTGCGGGATTCGTGACAAGCCACCCACAAGCTGTGCGGAAATCCGCACAGTCAGAATCGGCACCCCTCACCGATAGGTTTTGGGCTTAATGCCGTATTTGGTGAATTTATCGTACAATGTTTTGCGCGGAATCTTGAAATGCTCTGCTGTTAAGCTTGCGTTCCCGTCGTGACGCCTTAGCCCCTCGACCAATAGAGCGCGCTCAACACGGGCCAGTTTTTCGACCAAGCCCATGTCTTCCTCGTCAGGTTCGGTTCCAAGTCCCAGAACGAACCGGGTTGCAGCGTTCATCAAGGCACGCGAATTACCAGGCCAGTCCTGTGCCATCAATCCAGCGATGACTTCTTCCGATATTTCCGGGTGCGCGACGCCGGTTTGTTCGCTGGCTTGCAAGACATAGTGACGAAACAGAACAGGAATATCCTCGGGCCGTTCTTTCAACGCAGGAATGCGCAACCGCAAGGCTTCTAGCCGGTAATGCAGATCAGGATTGAAACGCGTGGTGTCCGCCGACGTAAAAGTTCCCGCGAAAATACGCGTATCTTCGGCCCCATCCAGAACGTCAATCAAGGCGAACTGAGTTTCAGGCGGAAGGGCCGTGACCTGATCGAGATAGAGCGTTCCGCCCCGGCTTTCGCTGACTTTGTACGTCAATTGATCCGGGCTTAAACCTGCCGCTGCGACTTTGACAAAAGGCTGTGAGGCGCGCGCCGACAGACGATGCGTCACCTCGGCCACCTTGTCGATCCCTGCCCCCGGAGCACCTTCGATCAAAACGGGTTCGTCAACGGCTGCCAAGCGTCGAACATGATCGCGAAGGGCCGCAACTTTTTCGGATTTGCCGAAAATCAAACGTTCGGCAGCGTCGCCGCGCACAACCATCGCTTTCAACTGACGGTTTTCAATGATCAAAGCCCGAGCCTTCAACGCGCGCTCAACGGTTTCGACCAAAACATCATTGCTACAAGGTTTTTCCAGAAAGTCGAAAGCGCCCTTGCTGATGGCACCAACCGCTGTCGGAATATCACCTTCACCGGTCAAAAGGATCACTGGCAGATCGGGATCAACGGAGCGCGCATGTTTCAACAAGAACAAGCCATCCCGTCCGGGCATCCGCATGTCCGACAGAACCACACCTTCAAAGTCGGGTTGGATGTGATCTTTGGCCACAATAAACGAACTGGCAAGTACCGGATTAAACCCTGCTAAATCAAGTGTTTGCCCCAAAGCGTCCCGGAGAGCCTCGTCATCTTCGACAACAAGCACAGAACCACTCATTCGGCCGCCTCCTCAAGGTGGGGGTTCAATTCAACCCGGAATTCAGCGCCGCCGTCAGGCAGGTTCGAGCCCACAATATTGCCTCCAAAGCTTTGGACCAAACCGTAAGAAATCGAAAGACCCAACCCGACGCCTTCTGCCTCGCCTATGGATTTCGTGGAATAAAACGGTTCAAAAATCTTTGCCGGTTCAGTCAACCCCGGTCCGGTGTCGCGAACGAATAGCCGCACAGATGCCCCATGTTCCGCTGAAATGGTCAGGTGCCGGTTTGGGAGTTCGGCCATGGCGTCGATGGCGTTTGTCACCAAATTCAGAACCACTTGTTGAAGACGCACGTCGCCGCCTTGCACCCAAAGCGCATCCGGTAAATCGAGCGTCAGACCGACGTCAAGCTGGCGAATTCGGGTGTCTGCCAGATCGAGCACAGCACGCACAACCTTGACCAGATCGACCGCGCCCACCGCCTCAGGTTCTTGCCGTGCGAATGCGCGCAAGTTGCGAATGATCCGACCCATGCGATGTGCCAGATCTGTCACCCGGCTCAGGTTGGATTGTGCCGCCTTGACGTCACCGCGTTCCAAATAAGTTTCGGCATTGTCGGAAAATGACTGGATCGCCATCAAGGGTTGGTTCAATTCGTGACTAATGCCCGCCGACATTTTTCCAAGCGCCGATAGCTTTTCCGATTGGATCAACGCATCTTGGGTGCGTTTCAACGCCTGTTCAGCCTCAATCCTTTCCGCCACTTCTGCACGAAGGGCGGTGTTTGCATCGGACAACTCATGGGTCCGCTCAGCAACGCGACGTTCCAGAACTTCATTGGCAAGAGCCAAAGACCGGCGCTGGCTTCCAACAAACGTGATGACCGCGCCAAAGAACAAGCTTGCCGTCGCCGCAAACGCAGCCTGCAACCAAGCGGTGGTGAGCGCCGGACGTGCGTCGATCAAGGCTTCGGCCCGCATCCCAATCACAGGCAGCGCCGTTTCGATGTGAATGGCACGCGCTGGCAGATATCGTTCGTTAGCGATCGACCAAAGCTCGTGCCCGCTGAAACGTTCCGCCAAAATCACCAAAGGCGTGCGTGCCGCAACCGGAGCAGCATTGCCCGCCAAGAACTCAGACCGTGATTGCAGGATCAACTCGGAACGGTTGGAAAAGAAAATCCGCCCGGTGTCGTCGCTCATCAGAATGGCCGGGTTACTGCCCCGAAAGTCAGCTTCGACGCGTTCTAAGTCGATCATGATCACCAAAACGCGCTGAACCGGCGCTTCGCCAGCAAATACCGGAACAGAATACAGGAATACGCGACGGCCATATGCATCGCCAAAGATCAGATCACGGCCAACAGTTCCCTGAAACGCACGCGCAACAAGCGGCATATTGGCCCAATCCAATGCATTTTGCCCCACTGCACTTGCCAGATACCCGGAGCGTCGATCCAACAGAACCAAATCAAGCGCGCCGGACAAATCGGTCAAACGCCCTAACAAACCAGCCAGTTGCTCGGGTGTGATGTCTTGCGATTGCAAACGCGGATCATCGGCGAGAGATACTGCAAGCTGTCGGTAACTTGCCAATTCGCTGGTCAGGCTATCGGTTGCCAATGCAAGGTCGGATTGACCACGTTGCTCAAGCTGTTCAAGGGATTGCGTGAACGAGTAAATCCAGATCCCCGCCGAGAACACAGCGACGAACAAAAGAAACCCGATCCTGGCAAAAGTCCGCGTCATTGGTACATTTTTTCGCAAGTTTGCCGGAAGGTCGAGGTCGGAATCGCTATGACACCAGGCGACACGCTCCATCTTGCGTTTGTTAACGGCTCTGGTCCGCCGTGGTATTTTCCCTTATGGGCCAAGCAGAACGCATATGGAAAGGGCATCCATGTCCAAGCGCGCGGGCTTTGTGGCCCTGATCGGTGAACCAAACGCCGGAAAATCGACACTGCTAAATCGCATGGTGGGGGCCAAGGTCTCGATCGTAACGCATAAGGTGCAAACCACCCGGACCCGCATTCGCGGCGTGGCGCTTGAAGGCGAGGCACAGATCGTGTTCGTCGACACGCCCGGCCTCTTTCGCCCCCGCCGCCGATTGGACCGCGCCATGGTCGCTGCCGCTTGGGGTGGGGCCGCAGATGCGGACATCGTAGTTCTGATGATCGAAGCCCACCGGGGCCTGACACCCGGTGTCGAAGCGATTTTGGATTCAATGGAAGATCGCGCAGGCCGTTCACCTGTGGCCTTGGCCATCAACAAGATCGACCGCGTTGAAAGCAAAGTGTTGCTTGCATTGACGGAAAAAATGAACGCGCGCTATCCTTTCACACAGACATTCATGATTTCGGCTGAAAAAGGGTTCGGCGTCGACGATTTGCGCGGTTGGCTTGGCGGCGAACTGCCCGAAGGCCCTTGGCTTTACCCCGAAGATCAGATTGCCGATATGCCGCTCAGGATGATTGCAGCCGAGATGACGCGGGAAAAACTGACTCTTCGACTGCATCAGGAGCTGCCCTATCAGTTGACCGTTGAGACCGAAGGTTGGGAAGAAAAGCCCGACGGCAGCGTGAAGATTGACCAGATCATCTATGTCGTTCGCGATGGCCACAAGGGGATTATCTTGGGCAAAAAGGGCGAAACCATCAAAACCGTCAGCACCCTTGCCCGAGAAGAGATCACCACCTTTCTTGAGCGCAAGGTGCATCTGTTTTTGATGGTTAAAGTGCGCACCGGTTGGTTGGATGAAAAAGAGCGCTACAATGAAATGGGTCTCGATTACTCTGACGGAGCTTCATGAGCACGCCCCGCCTGACCACAGAAATCTGGATCGCCGCCTATCTGACACGGGCGCGCCTTGCCGCAATCCCTGCGTTTGTCGTGCAAAAAGGCGATCACACGGCAGGGGCAGTATTAATCAAGCTGAACACACTGGACGGGCAAGCGAAATGCTTTCAACGCTCGTTCGATCTGATGAGCGGTGAACGCCAATGGGTGGTGTTGAGCGAAGGCTTGGAAGCAGATGTGGACGCCAGCATCGCGAAACAGCGCGGATTTGACCCCGATCTTTGGGTCATCGAAATCGAAGACAAAGCCGGACGCCACCTATTGGACGAACCGGGTCTTTCTTAGGTTTCCCCCTAGTCGATGGTACCCGCAAGTTTCAGCACGTCTGGCCCGATGTCCTTAACAATCAGGGCCACACCATCGCGGTTCGGGTGGATCCCATCGGGCTGCATGTACTTGGCCAAAGCTTCTGCTCGGTCCCCAATCGCAGCCAATGCGCCCAAAAAGTTCGGGTGATATAGTGCACCGTGCGTTTCGGCCAATTCCGGATACATCGCATCGAAGGCCGCTTCAAAGTCTGCGCCATAGTTCGCAGGCGCATCCATTCCAACCAACAGAACTGGCACTCCGCGGCCCCGCGCTTCGCTCAAAATGCCGTCCAAGTTCGCGCTACTGACAGCAGGGTCGATCCCACGCAGTAAATCGTTACCCCCAAGGGCGACGATCAAGGCGTCTACGTCATCGCTCAATGTCCACGCAATCCGGCTTAAGCCCCCCGCCGTTGTGTCCCCTGATACGCCTGCATTGACCAACACAACTTCGGCGTCTGCCTCGTCCAACCAGCCCTGAAGTTGAGGGACAAAGCCTTCGCCGTTCGGCAATCCAAAGCCTTGGGTCAGGCTGTCACCCAAGGCGGCGATAGTTACCGGTTCAGCCCACGCTGTACCAATCGTTAGAATTGTGACCAATCCAGCGTTGCGGAATTTCTGAAATGCACCATATCCCCTTAGAGACTGCCAGAACGGAGCCCTCATGAGCGAAACGATTCTGTCCTTGGAAGACGCGCGGCTGACGCTCGACGGCAATGCGGGCCGCGTCGACATATTAAACGGCATCACGCTGGACGTGTCGCGCGGCGAAACCTTGGGTTTAATCGGGCCATCAGGGTCAGGCAAATCGTCACTCCTTATGCTAATTGGCGGGCTTGAACGCGCCACCGGTGGCCAAGTGTCTGTTCTGGGGCATGATCTAACAGCATTGGGTGAAGATGCGCTGGCTCGTGTCCGCAGGCAACATATGGGCGTTGTTTTTCAGTCCTTCCACCTTATTCCCACGATGACAGCGCTGGAAAACGTGGCAACCCCGTTGGAACTGGCTGGTCAGACCGACGCGTTTGAGCGTGCAACCGAGGAATTGTCTGCCGTGGGATTGGGCGGCCGGTTACATCATTATCCATCCCAAATGTCTGGCGGTGAACAACAGCGTGTCGCACTGGCCCGTGCCGCAGCCCCACGCCCCGACATCCTTTTGGCCGACGAACCGACTGGAAATCTGGATGCAACGACCGGCGCGGCCATTATGGACCTGCTGTTTGGCCTGAACGAAAAATATGGCGCGACGTTGATCCTTGTGACCCATGCACCGGAACTGGCTGCGCGATGTGGCCGTGTTGTGCGCCTGACCGATGGTAAAATCACCGCTGATGACACAAGGGCCGCTGCCGAATGAGCCTTGCGGTCGCGACCCGTTTGGCCCGGCGCGAATTACGCGGCGGCTTGCAGGGGTTTCGCATTTTCCTTGCCTGTCTCATCATTGGTGTCGCAGCTATTGCTGCTGTGGGCAGTGTTCGCGAAGCAATCCGTGCGGGGCTGGAACGCGAAGGCGCTACAATTCTTGGCGGCGACGCCGAGCTGGAATTGACCTATCGGTTTGCGAGCGCAGAAGAACGTGCATGGATGGACACCGAGGCGCTTGAAGTTTCCGAGTTAATCGATTTCCGCTCGATGGCTGTTTTCGGCATCGGCGATGCAGCAGAGCGTGGATTGACCCAAGTGAAAGCCGTCGACACCGCCTATCCCCTTTTGGGCGCGGTCAGACTGGAACCAGCCATAGACTTGCCCGATGCGCTGGATGGCGAAGACGGATTGCCCGGCGCCGTGATGGCACCTTTGTTAATTGGCCGCTTGGGCATGGAGATCGGCGATCGGTTCCAACTTGGTGCGCAAGAATTCGTGTTGATGGCGACATTGGTTCACGAACCCGACAATGCAGGCGGCGGGTTTAGCCTTGGCCCGCGTACGATTGTCCGCAGCGAAGCCCTTGAGAACAGCGGCCTTATCCAACCCGGCACGTTGTTTGAAACGGAATACAAACTTCGTCTGCCTGCCGATGCGGCCCTTGAAGACCTTAAGGTCGAGGTTGAAGAAACTTTCACCGGTGCGCGCTGGCGTGACCGGAGGCGCGGCGCACCAGGGGTCGAACGCTTTGTGGATCGGCTCAGCAGCTTTCTGGTGCTGGTCGGGCTTGCCGGTCTGGCCGTTGGCGGTGTCGGCATTTCCGCGGCGGTGACATCTTATCTTGAACAGAAAACCAGTGTCATTGCGACGTTGAAAACCCTTGGCGCGGACGGGCGGACGATTTTCCAGACCTACTTCCTTCAGATCGGCGTGCTAACTGTTCTGGGGTTGATCATCGGGCTCGCCCTTGGGGCAATTACCCCAATCCTTGCGGGCTCCCTGATCGAAGATCGATTGCCGGTTCCTGCTGTATTCACGATCCATTTTCGCCCACTCGCCGAAGCTGTCTTGTATGGTACGCTGGCCGCGCTGATCTTCACACTTTGGCCCTTGGCCCGCGTCGAGCAGATGCGCGCCGCGACCTTGTTTCGTGACAGCGAAAGCGACACGCAAGGTCGCCCGCGCGCGCTTTGGGTCATTACAACTGGTATCCTGGTGATTGCACTTGTGTCGCTGGCCGCGATGTTTTCGGGCCTTTGGACCCTGACCATCGGCGCGGCTGGCGGTTTGATAGCGGCCTTCGTGGTTCTTGTCGTGACCGCACGTGGCTTGCGTTGGTTGGCCCGCCGAATGGCGCACCTGTTTCGGGGGAAAAGTGCATTACGGCTTGCACTTGGTGCAGTTGGTGGCCCCGGCGGCGAAGCAACGTCCGTGGTCTTGTCGCTGGGCTTGGGTCTGAGTGTTCTGGCGGCGGTTGGCCAAATCGACTCCAATTTGCGAAATGCCATTGCCCAAGACCTACCCGAGCGCGCACCTGCCTTTTTTATGGTCGATATCCAGCCGGGACAGATCGACGCTTTCCGCGAGCGCCTTGCGAAAAACCCGGCTGTTTCATCCGTGGAAAGCGCTCCCATGCTGCGCGGGATAATTACCGAGATTAACGGTCGCCCCGCAAATGAAACCGGTGGTGATCACTGGGTGTTGCGCGGCGACCGGGGCATCACATATTCTGATCGTCCACCAACCGGCACTGTCATCACACATGGCACCTGGTGGACCGAAAACCATCAGGGCGGCCCGCGCATCAGCTTTGCCACAGAAGAGGCGCTTGAGATGGGGCTGGAACTCGGTGACGGGATGACCGTTAACATTCTTGGCCGCGATATCACCGCCACGATCACCAGCTTTCGCGAAGTCGACTTTTCGACGGCCGGCATCGGATTTATCCTGACCATGAACCCCGGCGCATTGGCCGGTGCACCCCATAGTTTTATATCGACGGTATATTCCGACCCCGAGGCGGAGATCGAAATCTTACGCGATGTATCAAGTACATATCCCAATATCACGGTCATCAGCGTGAAAGAGGCCATCGAACGCGTCTCGGGAATTCTAGCCGGTATCGCAGGGGCAATCACCTATGGCGCGCTGGCGACCTTGTTAACCGGTGGCGTTGTGTTGATTGGCGCGGCTGCGGCGGGTGTCCAGGCGCGTACTTATGAAGCCGCGGTTCTAAAGACGCTTGGGGCCGAACGGTCGACCATTCTTTGGAGCTTTGCCATCCGCGCTGCAATCCAAGGTGCTGCGGCGGGCCTTGTGGCCATTGTGGCGGGCGGCCTTGCGGGCTGGGGTGTGATGCGCTTTGTGATGGAAACCGACTATACCTTTGAACCCGTGTCAGCGGTGATGATTGTGTTAGGGGGTATCTTGGCCACGTTGGTGTCCGGCCTGATTTTTGCCTGGGGGCCGCTGGCTGGTCGCCCGGCCCGCGTGCTGCGCGCCCGCGAATAGGCCCGTGCCAAAACATAATGCGCAATGAACGTTTCCACCAAGAAGTGGTGGACATTTCCGCCGTCTTGCCCAAGATTTTACCAAAATCTCAACGGGAGACTTCGGATGCGACTTTTGCTCACAACTATTCTGTCCAGCCTTGTTGCCACGGGCGCTTTTGCCCAAAACTATTGCGCGGCTGGCAAAACACTTCTTGACAACAAACTGACAGTTGCCACAGGCAATCCCGCCTATTTCCCGTGGGTTATGGATGACGCACCGGAGTCTAAGAACGGATTTGAAGCCGCTGTGGTTTATGCTGTTGCCAACGAAATGGGCTTTGCGGACAGCGCGGTGGTCTGGACGCGATCGTCATTTGACCAAGCAATCCAACCGGGCGTCAAGGACTTTGACTTCAATGTCCAACAATTTTCGATCACACCTGAACGCGACGAGATCGTTGATTTCTCGGCTCCTTACTATGCCGCTGCGATGGCCGTGTTGACCCGAAAGACCGTGGTCGACAAAGGTGCCGATACGTCCATTGGCGCGTTAAAGGGCCTGATCTGGGGTGCAGACGCCAACACCACGGCGGTGCCAATGCTGGCTGACATCGTTCAGCCCGACAAAGAGCCCCTGCTTTACGGTGACAATGCCGATGTGGTCGAAGCCATGAAGGCCAATCAGATCGACGCGGCCCTTTTCGATCTGCCAACCGCGCTCTACCTCAGCGCCGTTGTTTTGGAAGATGGCGTGGTGCTTGGCCAATTCCCGGCAGAAAGAAGCGAAAACCCAGACGAGTTTGGATTGTTGTTCGAAGAGGGTAACCCCTTGAAAGAATGCGTGGACGCGGCGCTTGAAACCTTAAAGCAGAATGGAACATTGGCCGCACTTGAAACCGAATGGTTGTCCGCAACCACCGGCGTTCCGGTCATCGAATAAAACGTGCCCACAAGACGACAGGCCTATGAAACGCGCGTTAAACGGCGGTCGGCAGTCATTGCCGGCGGCTCAACGCTGGGCGTTTTGGCCGCAATTGTACTGTTGGTGCCGCTTGCGCCCGGCTGGCCAGGTGTCAAGAAAAGCTTCTTCAATGCCGAGGTTTTTGCAAAAACATTTCCCGGTCTTCTGGATGCCTTCGTTTGGGATGTGGCGATCTTTTTATGGTCCGCCCCGCTGATTTTTCTATTGGGATTGTTGATTGCGCTGGCCCGCGATGCCCGTTCGCCCGCCCTTTATCCCTTGCGATTATTCGGCATGTTCTACACGGACATTTTTCGCGGCGTGCCGGTCATCTTGGTGATCTACTTGATCGGTTTCGGCATCCCCGGTCTTGGCCTGCCCCGCCCATGGAATTCGCCTTTTATCTGGGGTACGGTCGCTTTGGTGCTGACCTATTCAGCCTATGTCGCCGAGGTGTTCCGCACCGGTATCGAAAGCGTTCATCAAAGCCAGAGAGCGGCAGCGGCGTCACTTGGTTTGGTGAACAAAGACGTCATGCGATACGTTATTTTGCCGCAGGCGATCCGCAAGGTGGTGCCTGCAAACATGAACCTTTTCATCGCCTTACAAAAGGACGTAGCCCTTTTATCGTTTATCGGCCCGGTCGAGATTTTTCGACAAGCCGGTGTTTACAAGTCGCTGTTGGCCAACTTTACACCTTACGTCGGAGCCGCTTTGATTTTTCTGGCGATTACCATTCCGGCGACACGTTACGCTGATTACCTTTTGGCCAAGCAACTGCGCGAGCGGACCTGATGGCCTTTCTGGAAACCCGCCGTCTGACGAAAAGTTTTGGCAAAAACACCGTTTGCAATAGCATTGACCTGCGCGTCGACAAGGGCGAGCTGGTTTGCCTGATTGGCGCATCTGGGTCGGGCAAGTCGACGCTGCTAAAGTGTCTTAACCTGCTTGAACCCATCGACGATGGCGAAATTTTTCTGGACGGCGAGGATATTTCAATTCCCGGTCTGGATCCGCAACCTGTCCGCAAACGGATTGGCATTGTTTTTCAAAGCTATAACCTGTTTCCCCACATGACGGCGGCCGAAAACGTGATGTTGGCACCGCGCCGATTGCATAAACGAAGCCGCGACGATCTATTGCCTCAAGTCACAGAGCTTTTTTCCCGGTTCGGGTTGAAAGATCAAATGCAGCACTATCCGGAACAGCTGTCTGGCGGCCAACAACAGCGTGTGGCCATTGTACGTGCCTTGGCCATGCGTCCCGAAATTATGTTGTTTGACGAGATTACCTCGGCTCTTGATCCCGAACTGGTGGGCGAAGTTCTGGACGTTCTACGCCAACTTCGCAGCAAAGGCATGACCATGATCCTTGCCACTCATGAAATGGGATTTGCCCGCGAACTGGCTGATAAGGTTTGTTTTTTGGATGGTGGCGTCATCCTTGAGGAAGGCCCGCCCGAGACAGTTTTTACCCAACCGACAGAAGTTCGCACGCGGGAATTTTTGGCCCGAGTGCTGTAGTTTCAACCGCTGACTACATCGTCTGACGGGCGGTCGATCAATTCGTACGACAACAAATCCGCCATTTCATGAGGATCGCGAATGCGGGGAGTTGTGGCGCGTTTTTGTGCGTCATACACAGATTGATCGCTCGCCCAACTGGCTTCGGCCTCGGCGACAGAAACAAATGTGAATTTGAGCGGATCACCGGCCGAAGCCTGGGCGATACGATGCAAATCGCAGGGCAAAACCGTACCAATCCTTGGATACCCGCCAATGGTCTGACAGTCGGCAAGCAACACGTAGGGCGTTCCATCACCCGTCATCTGAACGTCACCTTCTGAAATAAAATCAGACACTTGGTTCAATTGATCCCCGGTTGCAAAGCCAGTACCGTCATAGTCCAGCTTCACACCCTGGCGGTTGGCACGGGTACTTCGGATGAAGGTGACGTCGGTGAATTCCTGCGAAACATCCGATGCAAAAAGCGTGGTTTGGGGGCCCGGCATGACGCGAATTGGGCCGGCTTGCAGAGGTGACGGCAATCGAAGTGGCGGTGTTTCTGGTGCATTGTCTTGGCCAAGAGGCAGACGGTCGCCAGAGGTTAACGGACGCCCGAAACCACCAGTCCGGTGATAGCCGCGCCCGCCAAATTCGACGTCGGTTATGATCCCGCCTGCAACGGTCAAATAGGCGTAAACCCCTTTTACTATTGCAGAAATATCAAGTGTACTTCCCGCATTTGCGACATGGCTTGCCCCGGTTTCCAAGGGCGATCCGTCGAGCGTTGCGCGCATCTCGGCACCGGTTAGGGCAAAGCGTGTTGGTGCCTCGAACCGGAAGCGCCCGCCAAGGCCCGCGCATTCGATCGATGCAGAATCAAGCGGCACGCCGAGAAGTGCAAGCCCTTGAATATATGCAAGTTTATCAGCCGCACCGCCGCGTGAAAGACCGATCCCCAAGCCACCTTTTCGGCCCATGTCTTGTACGGAAACGGCGGGGCCTGCCTGTTCAACGATCAAGTGCCGCGTCATGTCAAAACAGCCCTTTCTGCCCCGCCAAAGGGCGGGGATTCGTCCAGCAACCGGTCAAGCTCTGCTGCCGAGACAGGTAAAAATTCTATTTCATCTCCTGAACTTAGCGGGATTTGTGGCTCTTGTGTCGGATCATGACATCGAAATGCAGTAAGCCCGATTTGTCGCCAACCGGTGGGAGCGGCGTTTGCAAAAGGGATGATTTGCCGGACAGCGGCGACCACTGCGCCGCGGGGAACTTCGGGGGTGACATCTGTTTTTCTTGGGATGTTCCAATGGCTTGGTAAAAACCCCAAGTAGGGTTGTCCGGGGGCAAATCCCAAGGCAAGGACTCGTAAAGGGTTGGCACAAATTTGGTTAATAGCCAGATCCGGCGAGACGCCTGCGAGATCCGCACTTTCCTCTAGATCCGGGCCGTACCTGCCACCGAAAGTCGCGGGAACGCGCCAAAGTGTTCGCCCTTCCGGGAGCGGTACGGCATGCCAATTTTGCATATCCAATTGTTTTTGCAAGATTTCTTCCAATGCTTCGCGACGTAGGACATCAGGCTGAAATCGAAGAAAAACCGACGTTAGCGAACTTGCCGTTTCCGAAAGTCCGGGCAGATTCAGCGCATCAATTACGGCCCGAAATGCTAACGCAGCGCGATTGGCAGGCTCGCTTAGCTGATCGGAAAACCGAACCAGAATTCCGTCAGGACCAAGGGGGAGAACTTCAACGTCATCGCTCATACTTCGAGAATTCCACAGGATTTACGCAATTGGAACGGGTATTTCACCATGGGATCGGGCGGCCTGCATAGTCAAAAAAACCACCCGTTGCGTCCGAGCGAAGGCCTTGGACAACGTTAACCAGATTATTTGCCGCGATAGCAGGAGCAGTGCGGTTGTGACTATGCGCAAATGCCTCGGTGAAATTTGTAGCCACAGTGCCCGGATGTAGGGTGACGACGATGGCTTGGGCGTGGGTGCGTGACAGTTCGACCGAGGCGCCTTTTATCAGCTGATTTAGCGCCGCTTTTGATGCGCGGTAGCTGTGCCAACCACCCAAATGGTTGTCGCCGATGGACCCGACGCGCGCCGAAAGTGCTGCAAAAACCGAACGTTTGTTGTGGGGAAGAAACTTGCGGGCATTCTTCAGAACGAGCATCGGACCAATGGCATTCACTTGATATTGCGCGATTAATTCTTCGACGCCGACGTCGCGAAGGCTTTTTTCGGGTCGCACAATCTTGCTGGTCAAGGCGCCGGTGGCCGCGAAGATGAGATCGAACGTTCCATCAAGTTTGGCAAACGCGGATTTGACTGAAGCCTCATCCGTTATGTCCAAACCATCGCCCGAACGGGACAAACCAGTGACCTCATAATTGCGGGTTTGCAGCTCTGCGACAAGCGCTTGGCCTATTCCGCCTGAAGACCCGACGACAAGTGCACGCATGTTTCAGACCTTTCTTGTAACACTGCCCATTCAAACCCGGGGCATGATCGCCCTGCGGCCACGAAGGATACTGGATGTTAACAAAGCAGAACGCCATGCCGCCTGTACGTTCGCGGTTTTTCATTTCGTGCAGAAATGTACGGTGTTGAAACAGGGTTTTATCCGGTTTGTACATGGAAGCGAACGGCAGGGTTAACGAAGTGTTTATTGGTACAGCGTGTTTTCCGGCTATTGGCGCGGAGCGTATTCAACTGCGGGCGTCTGGGTTATTCTTGGTTTGAAACGCCATCAAACGGGCTTGACGTGTGAACGGTCTGGCCGTACCACAGCCTTCGCTTTTGGCGGAGTAGCTCAGTTGGTTAGAGCAGTGGAATCATAATCCATGTGTCGGGGGTTCAAATCCCTCCTCCGCTACCAAGCATCCCCCAAAAAGCGGTGACGATAATCAAGGGGACGCCTGATGACTTTGCCAAAAACACCGTCTTTTCGACTGGACGGAAAACGCGCCTTGGTGACGGGCGCGTCGTCGGGGATCGGACAAGCCTGTGCCATTGCGCTTGGTGAAGCCGGTGCTCATGTGGTGGCTGCGGCGCGCCGGGTCAATAAGTTGGAAGAGACCGTGGCGGCGATCAAGGCGGGTGGTGGAAGCGCCGAAGCTTTGTCGCTGGATCAGTCGGATTTGGATGCTGTCGCCAGCGTCTTCGAAGGCGAGGCGTTTGATGTTGTCTTTAACTCGGCCGGATTGGCGCGGCACACGACGGCGCTGGACACGACGGCAGAAGATTATGACGCCGTGATGGGCATCAATTTGCGGGGCGCTTACTTTTTATCCCAGCACGCGGCGCGCACGATGATGGCTGCGGGCAAGCGCGGATCGATCATTCATATATCGTCACAGTTGGGTCACGTGGGTGCGCCGGAACGTGCCTTGTACTGCGCGACCAAGTTTGGGCTTGAAGGCATGGTGAAAGCAATGGCCGTGGAATGGGGCAAGTCGGGCGTGCGGATTAACACGATCGCGCCAACGTTTATTCTGACGGACTTTACGAAGAAGGTTTTTGAGAACCCCGAGAAGAACGCGTGGATCATGAGCAATATTAAGTTGGATCGCGCGGGCGAGGTTGAGGATATTATGGGTGCTGCGGTGTACCTGGCGTCAGAAGCGTCATCCATGGTGACGGGGACGTCGATTGTGATCGACGGTGGCTGGACGGCGAGCTGATAGGTTTAGTTGGACGGCGGTGCGAGCGTTTCACCGAAGCGAATTTCTGTTGGTAAACAAAGGCTTTCGCCGGTCCATGCGCCTTGACTTATCGCGATCAGGGTTTCGGCGGCGGCTTCGCCCATGGTGCGATGCGGGACGTGAACGGTCGTAAGGCGGGGCGTCACGAGGTTGGCCAGCTCAATACCGTCAAAGCCGGTGATTGAGATGTCATTGGGGACGGAGAGACCGCGTTCCTGAGCGCGCCGCAATGCACCGGCAGCCAGAACGTCATTGCCGCAAATCACCAAAGTCGGGCTGAGGTCGGCGGTCATCAAACGGTCGAACGCAGCGGCACCGTTGGAAATTCCGTAGTCTGTTTCGATAATGGGAAGCGGGTTTTCGGGATGTCCCGCTGCCTTTAGGGCGGCGCGGATACCGCTGACGCGATCACGGGCGCGGTCGTTGCTGGCCAGTGGAGCGGTGATCACGCCGATACGTTTGTGCCCAAGTTGAAGCGCCCGTTCGGTGAGGGCCTGCATGGCGGCATGGTTGTCAAACCCGATCGAAGGTCGGTCAGTTTGGTATGTCCATGCTAAAAGGGCGGGAACGTTTTGGGTTTCGAGGAATTTATAGACATTCGGGTCACGGTGGTGGCCAATCAGCAGAAGACCGTCGGCACCTCGGGCGACGAGTGCACGGATTTGTTCTTCTTCGATGTCGGGATCATAGGACGAGCTGGCGACCAACAGCATGAAACCCGCCTGACCCAACCGTTCCTGGAAGGCTTGCAACCCTTGTGCGAAGATCGCGTTTTCCATTGTTGGGATGACGGCACCGATGGTTTGGGTTTTACGGGCCGCCAAGGCGCGTGCCGAAAAGTTGGGCGCATAGCCCAGATCGCGCACGACGCTTAGGACCCGGTCGCGGGTTTCTTCGACAACTTTTTCGGGTGAATTGAGGCAACGCGAAACCGTGGCGGTTGAAACGCCCGCGCGCTTTGCCACGTCTTCCAATGTCGGTGTCATGGTCATGCCCTGCCTTCTTGCCCCAGCTGTAATGTAAGCGCTTGCAAAAAGCAATGTAAGCGCTTACACACTGGTAAATTCACGGAGACACCATGGCACGTACCTATCTCAAGAAAGCCGCTTTGACATCCACATCGGATTCGGCTGACGTTCGCGACATCGTTCAAAAAATTCTGGACGATATCGAAACGGGTGGTGACGCCAAAGCGATGGAATACGCGGCCAAGTTCGACAAATACGAAGGCAATGTCGTTTTGACCGCCGACGAGATTGAAGCCGCTGCCGCACTTGTCCCGGACCGGTTGAAAGAAGACATCAAATTCGCCAGCGATAACGTGCGCCGCTTTGCGGAAGTCCAGAAAAGCACGTTGCGCGATGTGGAGCTTGAGGTTTCACCCGGTCTGATCGCCGGTCAAAAGGCGATCCCTATTGCCGGTGCCGGGTGTTACGTTCCGGGCGGGCGATACAGTCATATCGCCAGCGCGATCATGACCGTGACGACTGCGAAGGTTGCAGGCTGTAGCCATATCGTGGCTTGTTCGCCGCCGCGACCCGACGTCGGCATTGCGCCGGCGATCACCTATGCTGCGCATCTTTGTGGTGCTGATACCATCCTTGCCATGGGCGGTGTTCAAGGCGTTGCTGCGATGACTTTCGGTTTGTTCGGCTTGCCAAAAGCCAACATTCTGGTTGGTCCCGGCAATCAGTTCGTCGCCGAAGCAAAACGCATTCTGTTCGGGCGCGTCGGTATCGACATGTTTGCGGGCCCAACAGATAGTTTAATCCTTGCCGACAAGACGGCCGATCCGATGATCGTTGCGGTTGATTTGGTGGGTCAGGCTGAACACGGATACAACTCGCCGGTTTGGTTGGTCACTGATCACCAGCCTTTGGCTGAAGAGGTGATGCGTCTGGTGCCCGGCTTGATCGCGGACTTGCCAGAGGTAAATCAGCAAAACGCCGAAGCCGCCTGGCGCGATTATGCCGAAGTGATCGTTTGTGATGATCGTGAAGAAATGGCAGCAACATCAGATGATTACGCGCCCGAACACTTGACGGTTCAGGCCGAAGATCTGGATTGGTGGCTGTCGCGGTTGACCTGCTATGGCTCGCTGTTCCTGGGCGAGGAAACCACGGTGGCCTTTGGTGACAAAGCCTCGGGCACGAACCATGTGCTGCCAACGAGCGGTGCTGCGAATTACACCGGCGGTCTGTCGGTTCATAAGTTCATGAAGATCGTCACCTGGCAGCGGGCCACCCAAGACGGCGCGCGCCCCATCGCCGAAGCGACGGCGCGAATATCCCGGCTTGAAGGTATGGAAGGGCATGCACGCACCGCGGATGTACGTCTTGCAAAATATTTTCCGGGTGTGAATTTCAATCTGAATGCAGATGGATAAGTCGGGCTTCACCAAAGTCTGGTCCCAAGTTCCGGCGTCGGCGTTGTGGGATGAGAGCGACGGGAAAGCACCTGTCGTCTGCAACCTTGGCGCCGGAAGCCAAGCTTCAAGAGGCGTGCGATGAAAGCGCTTGTTTATACCGGGCCCGAGAGCCTTGAGTACCGCGACTTTGCTGATCCTATAGCAGCCGCCGGCAGCGAATTGATCCGAATTGAAGCGGTTGGGATTTGCGGCAGCGACATGCACGCCTATCTTGGTCATGATGAACGTCGCCCTGCCCCGTTGATCTTGGGGCACGAAGCCTGCGGCGTCATCGAAGGCGGGATAGACGCGGGCCAACGTGTGACGATCAATCCTTTGGCGGCATGTGGCACCTGCCCGGCGTGTTTGGCAGGGCGTGACAATATTTGCCCCGACCGTCAGATCATTTCAATGCCACCCCGTGAAGGGGCTTTTGCCGAACGGATCGCCATTCCAAAAAACAATCTTGTGACGGTGCCCGATGGTGTTGCGCCCGAGAAAGCCGCTTTGGCCGAGCCTCTTGCCTGTGGTTGGCATGCTGCGCGTTTGGGGATGCAAGCGCTTGATAGTGCTTCGGAAAACACGCTGGTGATTGGTGGTGGTGCGATTGGATTGGGTGCCGCACTTTGTGCGCGGGCGCAAGGTGCGCGCGGCATTCGGATCGTTGAACCTCATGCCGGTCGGCGCAACGTTTTGGCCGCGGCTGGATTTGACGCACTTGCTCCGGATGATTTGAACGATGAGCTTTTCGATCTGGTGATTGATGGCGTTGGTTATTCGGCGACCCGTGCGACGTCGACGCGTCATGCCCGCCCCGGCGGTGTGATCGCGCATATCGGTTTGGGTGAAGCAACGGGTGGTTTGGACATTCGTCGCATGACTTTGCAGGAAATCACCTTTATCGGAACCTATACCTATACCGCGCAAGATTTCCGCGACACGGCAGCCGCGATTTTCGATGGTCGCTTGGGTGCGCTTGATTGGACCGAACCGCGCGCTTTGGCTGACGGCGCACGCGCCTTTGAAGACATCCGCGCAGCCCGCGTCGATGCACCAAAAATCATTCTATACCCTGAGGGAGTCCTGACGTGAATATCGACCAAAAGATCACCGACGATCTGGTTGCGGCCAAGATTGGCCTTGTGACGACCGTGCCGTGTAAACAGCTGGCCGGCGTGATCGAGGAAGTCGACAAGCACCCCGAGATCCTTCACATACCTGCAAACAAAGAAGACGAAGGCATGGGGATATGTGCAGGTGCCTGGATGGGCGGCAAGCGGTCGGCCATCATTATGCAGAACACGGCGATTGGTGTGACGATCAACACGTTGGCAACGCTGATCCAGTATTACCGGATGCCATTGCCGATGCTGATTTCCTATCGTGGTGAATTGCGCGAGCCTGTGGCTTGTCAGGTTGAGATGGCAGTGCATACGAAGGCGCTGTTGGCTCAGATGAATATCCCGACTTATCACTTCCACAAACAATCGGACGCCGACGAGCTACCGATGATTTTGGATTACACGTTCATGTGCAACAAGCCGGTCGCGATTTTGACCGATGCCAATTTTTGGGGAGGCTATGGCGACCAATGATCCGTTCTGAAATCCTGAAAGAAATCGCGCCGATCCTTCGTGACCAACTTGTGGTCTGCAATATCGGCATTCCGTCCCAAGAGCTGCACGCCATCGACGACCAAGCGTCGAACTTTTACATGCTGGGCACAATGGGGCTTTCATCGTCCATCGGCTTGGGGCTGGCATTGGCACAGCCGAAGCCGGTCATTTCCATCGACGGTGATGGCTCGGTTCTGACCAACCTTGGGACTTTGCCGACGATTGGGAACAATACGGCGAACAACTTTATCCTCTTGATCATCGACAATGGTTCTTATGGGTCAACCGGAGACCAACCGACGTATGCCGGGCAAAAGACATCGTTGACCAAGATGGCTGAAGCGGCGGGTTGCGATCGTGTGGTGGAATGCCAGGCTGAGGACACAGGCCGCGTTTTGCAAGACGCGTTGGACAGTGGTGAAATGACCGTAATTGTTTGCAAGTGCGAAAGCGGCAACGCCAAGATGCCGGTGATCACCATGGATCCGGTCACCATCCGAGATCGTTTTATGGGTGCCGTTCAGGCCTGATAAAATCGTCCTGCGCACGCCGGGGGAAACCTGTGCGCGGGACGTGATACATTATTTCAAGCACCTTGCGTGCAGACAATTTGGCGCCGCAGGCTTGTCGTTTGCGGTGCTTCCAAGCCGTCGTTTCCGCCGATTTCAAAGATGTCGGGGCAACCACACTTGGTACTGATTTTCCGGATGCATCAGATGTGGCGCGGGGATTCGGTTATTCCCCCTAGTTACAGCACCTGTCTAACGCGACAATGCCTTTAGGGTCGAAGCAACAGCTAAGGTGCTGAAAACAATTGAATATGGCCCATCACACAACGATTAAAACTCCTGTCCACGTCATTGAAACCCGAAGATCGGCGCACTTCGCCTTTTTTTCGCCGCATTTTCATCACAATATGTGCCAATTGATGAACCTACGCCGTCAATCTGTATTTTTGTGTATGATTGGAAGGTAAATGGAAACGAACATCGTTCCAGAACCGTGGATTGAAGCGGGTGACAATGTCATCAAGCTGCCCAACGCTTCGGATGATCCTGTTTGGGTCAATGAGCTTCGGTCGCACGGCCGTTTGATGACGCGATACGCCCAGATCGTTAAATTGCGCGCGCAGGTTATCGGCAATTTGAAGGCCATCGACCAGTCCGCCGACCTTTCGATCCAGACGGAGCAGGCGGTGCAATCGCTTCCGGCAGACGTGCGTGTTCGAATTGCGATCCGCGCAGGACTGGCAAAGGTGCGACACGCGACGCACAATTCGTTTACACCGCAGAACATTCTGGGCGAGGAAATTGAGTTCCTTTCAAAATCGCTTACGCTTAAGGGTGACGAGATCAAACGGCTTGAGAAGCGAATACTGACGGCCCGACCAAAGAATGAAGGTGAGGCCAAAGTGCTTTTGACTTTTGCATCGAAGCTTGTTGGTGTCGGACGGAAGTTTGAAGATCGCTGTCTTGCCGATCTGCTTGCCAATTGCGCCACTGTGCTGGCCGCCCCGGCGAACGGAAAATCCACCCCCCCTGCCTCCGGCCAGAGCGGTGTGTAACTTTTCGTAAAACTTGAGTTTTACGAGACCGATGCGCAGGCCATTTGTGAACAAACGGCCTGCGTAGATTTCATGGTGTGGGACAATGCCCGAGTGAGCGAGGTCCCCGTGTCCCTTAGCCGCCCATAACTCTTGGCAGCCAAAGCACAAGCTGCGGGAATATGAAAAGCAAAGTCAGACCGATAAGCTGAACCAGCATGAACTGCATCATACCAAGGTAGATGTCTTTCAAATCCCAATCCGGCACCACGCCTTTCAAGAAATAGGCAGAAAGCGCGACCGGCGGCGAGAGCCAGGCTGTTTGCAGGTTCACCGCCACAAGGATCCCAAACCAGACCATAAGGTCATAGCGGTCAAGCCCATGTACCGAGAGCGCTTCGACCGTTGGCAGGAGGATTGGAACAACGATCAGAACGATTGGCACCCATTCCAATGGCCAGCCGAGCAGGAAGATCAGCGCCATCACCAAAAGCAGGACCAAGTAGGGTGACATATCGAGACCCAAGAGCAGCTCTGTCATCATTTTGGGCGTTCCGAGTGCACTGAATTCGGCACCAAAGAAGTTGGATGCCGCAACGAGGAACATGATCAGAACTGTGATTTCGAGCGCTTTGACCAAGCTGTCAAAGAAACTTGGGATTGTGAACTTGCGATACCCAATCGAGAGCAGGATCGCACCAAACGCGCCCATGGCCGCCGCTTCGGCAGGTGTTGCAAAGCCAAGAAGGATTGAGCCCAAAGCGAAGGAGATCAGGATCGTTGGTGGCATAAGCCCTGCGAAGAATTCATCCCAGAGGTCTGAGAAGTAGAACCCTTCGTCGGCGTCGGGTCCGTAGATGGGCCGACCCAGGACCGCCAATAGGATCATGAACGCGGCAAAGACGATGGACCATATCGGTATGCCGCCCGCGCCGAAGTTCGCGACGATCATATAAAGGTGGAACAGAACGGCGATTGGCACAACAACCCGTAAAATTTTTAGGCTCCGATAGGCGGCATAGGCTACTGCCATTGCGATCAACATGACGAACAGGCCACCAAAGGGCACCAATCCACCGAATGTGCCGCCCATGCCCAGGCCAAAGATGCGGCACAACGTCAGGACGCCGAGACAGATCAGTGCGACTTCGGCCCCATAGAACCTGGACGTTTCTGGTTGATCTTCTTCTGCAAGAATGGGCCCCAGGCTGGGGTTCAGCCAGCATCGACCCAGTGTGTAGAGCAGATAAAGTGAGGCCAAGAGTGCACCGGGGATGAACGCCCCGCGGAACAGATCAAGCGTCGACACTTCCAGCACCGGCCCCATAACAATCAACATGATCGACGGCGGGATCAGGATACCCAATGTGCCGCCGGCTGTGATCGTTCCTGCCGCCAGTTTCACGTCGTAGCCTGACCGGCTCATCGTAGCGCCCGCCATAATACCCAACAGCGTCACGGAGGCCCCAACAATCCCGGTCGCGGCAGCGAAAATGGTCGACACGATCAGAACAGCGATAAAGAGCGCGCCACGAACCCGTGACATAATCATCTGGATCGAAGCGAACAGACGCTCCATCAACCCTGCTGCTTCCATCACGATGCCCATCAACACGAAGAGAGGCACCGCCATAAGCTGATCGTTCAGCATGGTCGAGTTGGTGTTCAGCGTCATCAGCAGTGTGGTGAGTTTGAAGTTTGCCCCCCAGATGCCGAAGACGAAGGCGAGGAAGATCAAGGTAAAAGCAATGGGGAAGCCGATGAAGATCACAAACAGCATTGCGCCAAGCATGATCAACCCGATGGTGGGTTTGCTAAGACCCGGGCTTGCCTTCATTATGCCGGTGAACCATTCGCCGCCGGGAACAATTCCAGGTGTAAAGATCGCCAGAACCAGCCATGCCAACCCGATCAGATAGATCGGCAGGGACCGCACGAACCAGCGTTCGCGTTCCTTGCCCATCTTGTGGAACGCCCGGAAAATCTCGGGAATACCTTGGAGCATCAACAGGAAACCACCGACGGGCATTGCCAAGCGTGCTGGCCACAACAAGGGCCCCCAAGCGCTGTCGATCTGCATGGTTTCGCCTCTGGAAAAGGCAAGCCACCAGAACTCGCTTGAAACGATGGTAAAGAAGACCATCGAGGGTATGAAGAACAGCATATAGAGAGTGGCGTCGACAGTTGCCTGCGTCTTGTCCGACCAGAACCGATACAGGAAATCCGCGCGGATGTGCACACCGCGCATCAACCCGTAACCGGCAGCGGCCATAAAGAGCACGCCTGCAATCATGCGGCTGGTATCATAGACCCAGAGTGTGGGGCCAAGCTTGAGTGACCGCGCGAGGTCTTCGAAACCGGCGTTTTGCAGGATCGCGAAGGAGTTTCGCGAGAAGACTTCGTAAACCACCACAATGATTAAGGGCACCATAAGAAGGGCGATGACCTGACCAGCGCGATAGTTGATGATATCAATGGCTGCCGTAATCGGGCGTTGCCAAGCGGTCATATCTTCCGGCGTTTCACCGGGCGCTTCGGCACGTCGTTCGGCAATGAGTTCGTCCGCGATTTCCAGGTCTTCTGGATTCGGTTCATCTGCCATTTGGCGGTCCCTCCCATGACGCGGAATTACTATCCACGTTCCTTTTTTCGAAACGTCCGCATGTGGCGCTTGGAAAACAAGAACGAACGGGCCCCATTGAAAGGGCCCGTTCTGATCTGAATTACTTCAGAGTGTCGGCGTGGGCTTTACCCAAGCTGGCGTTTGACGCTTGCGCACCGGCCCAGAACGGAACGGCGATGTCAGCAAAGTCTTTTTGAGACTGCCAAACTTCTGCGAAGAACTCGTTCTCATCCGCAGCTGCCTGCAACGCATTCCGCGCAGCAGCCATATACTCGGTGAAGTAGTCGGCTGGCGTGTCTTCAAGAATAACGCCGTGGTTATCCGTCAGGTCCTTCAGAGCCTTGCCGTTTTCGAAGATGCGGTAAGACATGGACTTGGACAAAGACGCGTTTGCTGCAACTTCCAGAGCTTTCTTCTCAAGATCGGTCAGGCCGTTGTAGAAGTCGAGGTTTACGTACATGTCGGCGTTCACGACGACCTGGTGCAGACCTTGCAGATAGTAGTGCTTGAGCACCTTTTGGAAGCCAAAGACCGAGTCAGGCTTCGGGCAGCACCATTCCGCTGCGTCGATGGTGCCCTTTTCGAGAGCTGGCAGGATGTCACCGCCACCCATCGCAACGGCTGGAACGCCGATGTCAGCATAGGCTGCGCCAACCATGCCCGGAGGGGCGCGGAAACGCATCTGGCGGAAGTCGTCCATGGAATTGATTGGCTTTGGGAACCAGCCCAGAGCTTCTGGACCAACTGGCTGAAGCATGAAACCTTTGACGTTCACGCCCATTTCGCCCCAAAGACGATCATAAAGCTCTTTCCCGCCGCCATACTGGAACCAGCTCAGAAACGCGATGTTGTCGAGACCAACACCGGCACCCGCAACAGGCGCACCAAAGAGGTTGGCTGCAACGTGCTTACCACCCCAGTAGTGCGTCCAGGCAAAGCCACCCTCGACAAGACCGGCGTCAACCGCGTCCATGATGTCGCGAGGGCCAACAACGGCGCCCGCAGGCAACACTTCGATGGTCAGCGAGCCGCCGGTCAGGGCTGCTACGTCTTTGCCGAATTCGTTCAGCATGAACACTTCGTCGGCCGTGTTCGGCAGAACCGATTGAATGCGCAGGACCTTTTCAGCCATCGCGCTTGTCGCCATCAGCGCCGCACCGAATACGGTCGCCGTAGCCACTTTGGTTAGTTTGGAAATTTCGAACATAAATGTCCTCCCAGTTGTTTGCCTTCGTGCTTGATTTGGAACCGGTCACTGAAGGCGTAGCGACCCGTTTTGCTCTGTTAGATCAGTGCCCTTTGCCTAAGTCCATGCCTTCTATAAGTCCGAGCATGGGACCAACTCCATAATTCATATCAAACGTGCCCCGGAACAACATTTCTCCGGCCACGTAGACCAGTACGATGAGTCCAAGCCATGAAATCCACGGGTATTTGGTGAGTATTTTCATAATCAGCGTCGCGGCGAATGCCATCAATATAATGGCAAGCGCAAGTCCGAAGACCAGCAAATTGGTATTGCCGTCTGCAATGGCCGCGACCGCCAGAACGTTGTCCAGCGACATGGAGACATCTGCGATAGTGATTGTCCAAAGCGCCTGCTTCAGCGTCCGCTTTGGCGGGCCGGTATACCCGGCGTCCAAATCTTCGGCGGTTTCCATGGCCGCTTCGGATTTTCGGTGCAGGCTTTCGCGGATTTCCTGGAACAGACGCCAGCAGACATAGCAAAGTAACAGGCCACCCACGAACAACAGCCCGGGGATTCCCAATAGCTTGGTCGCCACCACTGCAAAGACGATCCGCAAGAGCGCGGCGATGACCATGCCGTACATGATCGCGCGTCCGCGCAGTTCTGGTGACAGCCCTGCCGCAGCCATGCCAATAATCAACGCATTGTCGCCCGATAAAATCAGGTCGGCTAGAATGATGGCACCTGCGTCGAAAAGTAGTTCCATTATTGTGCGGCTTCCATTGTTTGTGTTTTTGTCGCAGCACCCGAATTGGCATCTACCAATACCATATCCGAGCACTTTTCACCGATCATGATTGCCGGTGCATTTGTGTTCCCCGAAACGATGACCGGCATGATTGACGCATCCGCCACGCGCAAGCCCTCAACCTCGCGGACGCGCAGCCGTTCGTCCACTACGGCCATCGTGTCGTTACCCATTTTGCAGGTTCCGGTCGGGTGGTAGATCGTCGTCGATGTATCGCGTGCCCAGTTCAACAAACCGTCATAGTCGTCATCCAAAAGGCTTGGGCCCGGCGTGTATTCTTCGGTAATGACGCTGGCGACAGGTTCTGTCCGTGCAATCCGGCGTGCTATGCGGATACCTTCCACAATGGTGTCTTGGTCGGTTTTCGTTGCCAGATAGTTTGGGTGGATTTTTGGATAGTCGCTCATGTTGGCGGATGCCAGTTCCAGATGGCCCACGCTTTCGGGGCGCATTTGCAAAACACTTGCCGTGAAGGCATTGAAATCATGAGGTTTATTGATCTTGCTTGAGGCACTGAACGGCTGAATGTGGAATTGGATATCCGGCTGATCCATATCGGGCCGCGTCTTTAGAAAAGCGGTGCCCAAGCTGGCGGCCATGGTCATCGGCCCCGTACGCGTCGCGGCGTAATGCAATGCGATCAACCCTTGTTTGAACAGGCTGTTGATCTCGGTGTTGATGGTCGAAAGCGTGGTTTTGTAGACGGGGCGCGCTTGCAAATGGTCTTGCAGGTTCTTGCCAACGCCTTCGGACGCCGCGACAACCTTGATGCCGTGCCTGTTAAGCTCGTCGACCGGCCCAATGCCAGACACCATCAAAAGTTGCGGCGATCCGATGGCACCGGCGGACAGGATGATTTCTTTGCGGGCGCGAATGGTCTGGCGCTGGCCGCCCATCGTCACTTCGATGCCCGTCACGCGCTTGCCATTGAAAACCAGCTTTTCCGCCGCGCATTTTGTCAGGATCGTCAGATTTGCGCGCGATTTGGCAGGCTTGAGGTAGGCAACCGCGCTGGAACACCGACGCCCGCGGTTCATGGTCAGCTGGAAATGCGCGACGCCTTCTTGATCGGCGCCGTTGTAATCTTCGTTCCGGGGATACCCGGCGTTGACGGCAGCATCGAGATAGCGATCAACCACTTCGCGGGACACGGCTGAATCGGAAACCGAAAGCGGCCCTTCGCGACCCCGAATGTCGTCATCGCCGCCGTCGTAACTTTCGGCCCGCTTGAACAACGGCAGAACATCATCCCAGCCCCACCCGGTATTGCCCATCTGGCGCCACTGATTGTAGTCGGCCGCCTGGCCGCGCACATACAACAGCCCGTTTATCGAACTGGACCCACCAAGCACTTTGCCACGCGGCCATTTCAGCGAGCGACCGTTCAGGCCGGGATCGGGTTCGGTCTGATAGCCCCAATCGGTTTTGGGGTTTCCCATGGTTTTGAAGTAACCGACGGGGATGTGAATCCAAGGATAGGTGTCTTTTCCACCGGCTTCGAGCAGAGCGACCTTATGCCTGCCATCCGCAGACAAGCGATTCGCCAGGACGCATCCTGCCGAGCCCGCGCCTACAATGACGAAGTCAAATTCCACCCAATTCTTCCCAGTACGATCCAAAAGTTAAAAAATGAGATTTATAGTCCCATTTTTAGGTTGCCCGATTTATAGTCGTAAGTGCAAGAAGATTCGTCACGGAAGGATACGAGGTGAGCACGGTCGAAAATCGCGTACCGACAAATCTGCGGGCCATGCTGATCCTTGAAGTCGTGGGGAACGAAGACGAACCGCTTTCCGCGGCCGATGTTGGCCGACTTGTCGGCATCCCAAAGCAAACCGCGCATCGGCTTTGCAACACATTGGTCACCGAAGGATATTTGACCCGCGACGTGTCGAAAGGGCGTTTCCGCCCCGGACGCCGAGCAAGAGAGATGGCGTCTTCCATTCTGCATGCATCGGTCAATCATATCGCACGGCATCAGGTGCTTGAAGCCTTGGCAGCGAAAGTCGGTGAAACCGTAAATTTTGTCGTGCCGGAAGATCAGGGCATGAGCTATAAAGACCGTGTTGAAACCAATTGGGCCTTTCGGATTCAATTGCCTATCGGCAGTCACGTTCCTTTTTATTGTACAGCCAGCGGCAAGGCTTTTTTGGCGACCCTTTCAAATTCTGAACGGCGCCGGTTGGTGCATGTGATGCAATTGGATCAATTGACCAAGAACACTTTGATACGCCCGGATGAGTTGCTTCAGGAGCTAAAGGACGTTGCAAAACAAGGCTATGCCTTAGACGATCAGGAATTCCTTGAAGGCATGGTTGCCGTCGCTGTACCGGTGCGTGACGGAAACGGGCGATACATCGCGTCCATTGCGGTTCACGGTCCGGTTCAACGCTTATCGACCGAAGACCTTGTTGCTCATGTTCCGTTGCTGAAAGACGCCGCTGAACAACTGAAACAGGTCGTCTTCGACTAACAGCTCGGTTTGTTGTCGGTTGTTTAGGGTATTCAGAACGTGTTCAGGAATGACCCAACCTGACTGGCGATGCGTGAGAAAGATTCACTCCAAAGAGTTCTAGACACAACTGCCTATACATGCTGATCATGCAATAACCGATCTGAATTGGGAAGCGTCATGAAGTCTCATTACCGTGCCGTCGTGATTGGCGGCGGCGTCGTCGGATCGTCGGTGTTGTACCACCTTGCCAAGTTTGGCTGGACTGATGTGGTGATGTTGGAGCGACGTCGTTTGGCGGCGGGATCATCCTGGCACGCGGCCGGCGGCATCCACGCCTTAAATGCCGATCCCAACATGGCGTCACTTCAAGCCTATACCATTGATTTACTGTCGGAAATTGAGAAAGAGTCTGGCCAGGATATCGGGCTTCATATGACCGGCGGCTTGACTTTGGCAGGCACGCCGGAACGTTGGGAGTGGTTGCAGGCGAACTATCGAATTTTCCAATCCATTGGCATTGATGATTGTGAATTGATGAGCCCGGAAGAGGCGCAGAAACGCTGTCCGATCATGTCGACGGACGGTGTTTTAGGGGCTATGTGGGCCGACCGCGAAGGCTATATCGACACCACCGGCACGGTGCAGGCCTATGCCACGGCGGCAAAAAGGCGCGGCGCGGAATACTATGAAGACACCAAGGTGGAAGAGCTGGTTCAAACCGCTGACGGCTGGCAAGTGGTGACCGATGGGGGCACGATCACCTGTGATCACGTGGTCAATGCCGGTGGCCTTTGGGCAAAGCAAATTGGACGGATGGCGGGGATCGAATTGCCTGTATCGCCGTTGAAGCATCACTATCTGATCACCGACAGCATCCCGGAATTGGAACAGTTGGATGGCGAAGTTCCAATGACCGTCGATCTGGAAGGGTTCACCTATATGCGGCAAGATCAGAAAGGTGTTCTTGTCGGAATTTACGAGGTCGAGCACGAACATTGGGCAATGGATGGCGCGCCCTGGAATTACGGAGAGGAGTTATTTCAGGAACAACTCGACCGAATTGAAGATGAATTGACTCTGGGGTTTGCCCGTTACCCAGCGATTGAACACGCTGGAATTAAAACCTGGGTGAATGGGGCTTTCACCTTTTCACCGGACGGTAATCCGCTGGTTGGCCCCGTTGCGGGTAAGCCGGGATATTGGTGTGCTTGCGCTGTGATGGCCGGGTTTCTGCAAGGTGGCGGTGTTGGCAAAACATTGGCCGAGTGGATGATCCACGGCGAACCAGAAACCGATGCCTGGTCGATGGATGTTGCGCGATATGGAAAGTACGCCGAGAACAAGGAATACATCAAACAGACGACCGGGCAGTTTTATTCGCGCCGATTTGTGATGTCATATCCCAACGAACAACTGCCCGCGGGCCGACCTTTGAAAATGGCGCCAGCGCATGACGCGATGACAGACGCGGGCTGTCGTTGGGCCGTGTCTTGGGATTTGGAGACGCCGTTGTACTTTGCACCCTCGCCCGACTTCGTTGAGAACCTGACGCTGAAGCGTTCGAACGCGCACGATATTGTCGCAGCTGAATGCAAGAACGCGCGGGAAAACGTCGGCTTGGTCGATATCACGGGATTCTCGCGATACGAGGTGAGCGGCCCGAATGCCGAAGCTTGGCTCGACCGGATCATGGCGTCGAAATTACCCACGCCAGGACGTGCACGATTGGCGCCGATGCTGTCTGAAACTGGTCGTTTGAAAGGTGACTTGACGGTTCTGAATTGGGGGGACGGGACGTGGTGGATCATGGGGTCGTATTATTTACGGGCATGGCACATGCGATGGTTTCAGGATCACATTGAAGATGGCGTCACCATTCGTGATATGGGCGAAGACATGGCTGGTTTTGGTCTTACTGGGCCTAATTCGCGGAAGGTAATACAAAAACTCACTGCCGAAGACATTGCGCCCCTACCCTTTATGGGATGTACCAAGATGGATGTTGGGCTTGTATCAGCACATGTCGCGCGGATGTCTGTGGCGGGTGAACTGGGATATGAGATCAACTGCCGGACGGGCGATCACGCGAAGCTTCGCCGTATTCTGTTGGAGGCCGGTGCCGAATTTGAGCTGAAAGAATACGGGTTCAATGCGATGTTATCCCTTCGTCTCGAAAAATCGTTTGGTATCTGGTCGGCCGAATTCCGACAAGATTATACTCCGGGCGAAACGGGTATGGATCGGTGGATCGATTGGGACAAGGGTGACTTTATCGGGCGTGACGCCGCGATTGCGGAACGCGACGGCAATGGGTCCAAACGCAGGGTTGTGACCTTGGAAGTTGAGGCCGTTGATGCCGACGCCAGCGGGTATGAGCCGGTTTGGGCCGATGGTGACTTGGTTGGGTTTGTAACCTCGGGCGGATTTGGGCACACAACGGGTAAATCGCTGGCCATGGCGATGGTCGATCGCGCATTTGCCGCTGAAGGTACGGAGCTGTCTGTACACATCGTTGGCGTGGAGCGTGCGGCGAAAGTTATTCCTGCGTCGCCTTATGATCCGGGCGGAAAAGCGATGCGCGGCTGAAATAATCCTGACATCGGAAATTTTATTTCTGTAGACCAACGGGTGCGGGGGCTGACCTCGCATCCGTTGGAGACACCATGACCGATCCCATGAACCCCGCAGACGACGGTGCGAAGATGTCGTTTGGTGACGACATGAGCTATGGCGATTATTTGGGACTTGATCCCATTTTGGCTGCGCAGAAACCGCGTTCTGATGCACACGACGAGATGCTGTTTATTATTCAGCACCAAACATCGGAGCTCTGGATGCGATTGGCTTTGCACGAATTGTTTGCGGCACGCACCGCACTTCAGAAGGGCGCGTTTCCGGCAACCTTTAAAATGCTGACCCGCGTTGCGCGCATCTTCGAGCAACTGAATGGGGCTTGGGATGTTTTGCGCACGATGACACCGAGTGAGTACACCGAATTTCGCGAAGATCTGGGAGCGTCGTCCGGCTTTCAATCGCATCAATATCGGTTGATCGAGTATGTCCTTGGCAATCGAAACACTGCGATGATGCAGGTGCACGAGCATCGCCCGGAGATGCATTCGGCTTTGGCAGATGAGTTGGAGCGGCCGTCGCTTTATCACGTGGCACTAGAGACGTTAGCGGCTGAATTGGGGACTGAATTCGCACCAGATATTCTGAAGAAAGGCGCGCCACACGAAGCAGATGACACCGTGATGAATGCGTGGGCGACAGTCTATTGCGCGCCGGAAACCCATTGGCACCTCTATGAGCTAGCTGAGAAACTTGTTGATTTAGAAGACTATTTCCGCCGTTGGCGGTTCAACCATGTGACCACTGTTGAACGGATCATCGGGTTCAAACGCGGCACGGGAGGGACGTCGGGGGTCAAATATTTGCGCCGTATGCTTGAAGTCGAACTGTTCCCCGAGCTTTGGAATGTGAGGGGCCAGTTATGACGCGCCTTCCGGTGAAAGACCGTTTCGACTTGCCCGACGGCATTATCTATCTGGATGGAAATTCGCTTGGCCCCCTGCCCTGTTCAGTGCCTGCGCGGGTCGCGAGTGCCGTGACGAAGGAATGGGGCGGGCATCTGATCAAGGGTTGGAATGTCGACGGTTGGATGGCGCAACCGGTGACAGTCGCGGATCGGATTGCGCGCATTATTGGTGCACCACCAAAGTCCACTGTTCTGGGCGATACCCTGTCGATCAAGGTGCACCAGGCTTTGTCTGCTGCGCTTCAGATGCGCGCGGATCGCAAGGTGATCCTTTCTGACAATGGAAATTTCCCGACAGACCTTTACATGGCACAGGGGTTGATCCGTCAACTTGATGTGGGTCACGAACTGCGCACGCCAAACCCAGAAGACGTGGCGGATGCCATCACATCTGATGTTGCCGTCGTCATGCTGACACAGGTGGATTACCGCACCGGGCGGATGCACGACATGGCCGACATTACTGCGCGCGCTCATGCGGCGGGCGCAGTCATGATTTGGGATCTGGCCCATAGCGCAGGCGCCGTGCCGTTGGATATTGCGGGTTCAAATGCGGAATTTGCCGTCGGCTGCACGTACAAATATTTGAACGGCGGCCCCGGTGCGCCAGCGTTCATCTATGTGCGCCCCGATCTTGCGGATCACATTTCGCCAGCGCTTTCTGGATGGCTTGGGCACGACGCGCCGTTTGCGTTTGAGCCTGATTACCGCCCCGCAATTGGCATCGAACGGTTCCGTGTTGGCACGCCATCGGTGATACAGATTGCAGCGTTGGATGAGGCCTTGGCGATTTGGGACGACGTGGATTTGAAAGCGCTACGCGGTGCAAGCATCCAACTATCCGAGCTGTTCATTTCCGAGGTCGAAGCGCGTTGTCCTGAGTTGACGCTTGCCAGTCCACGAAACCCTGAACACCGCGGCAGTCAGGTCTCGTTCAGCTATAAACACGGGTATGCTGTGATGCAGGCCTTGATCGCGCAGGGTGTTATTGGTGATTACCGTCATCCGGATATGATGCGCTTCGGGTTTACACCACTGTTCCTAGACAGTGATGATATTCGTCAGGCCGTTGATATTCTGCAAGAAATTATAGCAGATCGCTCATGGGATGACCCAAAGTTTACCACCGTGAAGCGGGTCACCTAAGGAACCGCTTGCGCCCTTTCTCATGACCTTGCACAGTGCTGCCAAACCACTGAGCACGGCCCGCTGCCGCTTGCCCGAAATTCAGCCGATCTTCTGTCTGGGTTAGGGCAATCATGGGACCGCGCCACTAAAAACCGGGGAGACACCTATGCTAAAACGAACTCTGGCGGCATTCGCCACCACGCTGGCTTTGTCGGGCGCGGCTATGGCCGAAACCGATGTGCCTTTCGCGCTTGATTGGAAATTCGAAGGGCCAGCGGCACCCTATTTTGCGGCCATCGACAACGGACATTTCGGCAAAGCCGGACTGTCGGTCGCGATCTCGGCAGGCCAAGGATCGCTGGACGCCATTCCAAAGGTTGCCACCGGAGCCTTTCCAATCGGCTTTGCCGACATCAATTCGCTGATCAAATTTCTTGACCAAAACCCCGGCGCACCGGTGACGGCCGTCATGATGATTTATGACAAGCCGCCGTTCGCCATTGTTGGGCGGAAATCACTTGGAATCTCGACGCCGAAAGATTTAGAGGGCAAAATCCTGGGTGCACCACCCCCGGATGGCGCTTGGGCACAGTTTCCTGCGTTTGCAACAGCCAACGATTTGGACGTGAGCAAGATCACAGTTGAACCCGTTGGTTTCCCAACACGCGAACCGATGTTGGCCGAAGGAAACGTGGACGCCGTCACAGGCTTTTCATTCTCGTCCTTTTTGAACCTCGTACGCCTTGGCGTGCCCGAGGATGACATTTCGACAATTCTGATGGCCAACCACGGGCTTGAACTTTACGGCAACGCGATCATCGTCAACACCGAGTTTGCGGAAGCCAATCCGGAGATCATCAAGGGTTTCTTGGGAGCCGTATCAGCCGGTTGGAAAGACGCAATCGCCGATCCCGCAAAGGCCGTTGATAGCTTGATCGAACGGAACCCAGCGGCAGACGCCGCGCTTGAAACCCGCCGTTTGCAACTGGCAATCGATGCCAATGTGATGACGGAAACCGTCATTGAAAATGGCATTGGCAAAGTTGATCCCGCACGTATGGAACGGGCATTGGAGCAGCTGGCACAGACCTATGAGTTCCAGAATGCGCCGGATGCGAGCCTGTACTTCACAGACGCGTTTCTGCCCGATGCAGAAATGCGAATGCTGAAGTAAGACATTTGGTCCGGCGGGCATCGTCATGCCGGACCATACTTGGGGGGACGCGTGGGTGTCAGATAAACTGATTGAAATCAAAGGTGTGAAACACGCCTATCAAACTGGCGATGGCCCCTTACCCGTTTTGGATGGTTTGGAAATGTCGGTGCCCGAGGGCGGATTTTGTGCGGTCGTCGGCCCTTCGGGATGCGGAAAATCGACACTAACGCGACTGGTCGCGGGGTTAATGAAACCCGACGAAGGCGAAGTCTGGCTGCAAGGCGAACGCGTCACCGGCCCCAAATCAACCGTTGGAATGGCATTTCAGAACCCCGTGTTGTTGGAATGGCGCTCAATCCTGCAAAACGTCATGTTACCGCTGGAGATCGTGCCAACGCGGATGTCGAAGCGCGATCAGGAAGCCCGAGCACGACACCTGTTGACGCTGGTTGGGCTGGATGGCTTTGAAGACAAACGTCCATCTGAGTTATCGGGTGGTATGCGTCAGCGTGCATCGCTGTGTCGGTCGATCGTTCACAAACCGGACGTTCTGATCTTGGACGAACCCTTCGGCGCGTTGGATGCGTTTACCCGCGAAGACTTGTGGCAGACGATGCACAAAGTGAAAGCCGAAGAGCCCTTTACCGGAGTTCTAATCACACATGATCTGCGCGAAAGTATATTTTTGGCCGACCAAGTTATCGTGCTGTCTGGCCGCCCGGCTCGCACGCAATATGTGATGGATGTCCATCTGAAAGGCGAGCGGGACTTGGACCAACTTTACACACCCGAAAGCGCCGAAGCGCTGAACATTCTGCGCCACCAGATCAAAGTTGCGCAGGGTCGCGCAGAAACCGACGAGGCGGCGGCGTAATGTTCAAGAAGATTGCGATACCGATTTTTGCGCTGGTCCTGTTTGGGGTTTTTTGGGAGTTTCTGGTCTGGGTGAACGGTTGGCCGAACTACAAAATGGCATCGCCGTCCGATCTTTGGCCCGCATTTTGGAAGTTCCGCTGGCTGTTTTTGGAATACGGTTGGGACACGCTTTGGCGAACAGTGGTCGGCCTGTTACTGGCCGTCGTCGTTGGCGTTTTAATCGGAATGGTCATGGGGTTTTCACGCACAATGCGGGATGCCCTTTATCCGTTGTTGGTGGGTTTCAACGCCATTCCAAAGGCAACCGTTGTGCCGATTATCGCATTGATGTTTGTTGGACAACACGACTTCAACACCATTCTGATCGCGTTTTTGATCAGCTTCTTTCCGATCGCGGTTTCTGTTTCGATTGGGCTTTCGACACTGGAACCGGAGTATCGCGATATCTTGGCGTCTCTAGGCGCTTCAAAACTAACGATTTTCTGGAAGATCGCGCTCCCCAAAACTTTGCCGGAATTCTTTGGCGCTTTAAAAGTTGCGGTCACGCTGGCCTTTATCGGCACCAACTTGATGGAAATCGTCGAACCCCATGGGCGTGGGTTGGGCCACTTATTCGACAGTGGCAAGATCAGCGCGGACTATCCGCTGATGTTCGCGGTATTGATTGCTTTGGCGATAATGGGGATCATGCTCTATTATGTCGTCGTCGCGCTTGAAAAAGTGTTTGCAGGATGGGCGGAACGCTCACCAACCTAAGAACGCCTGATTTGCCGATCAGGGGAGTTCATCGACCGCGAGACCATTCGCCAACGCACATTGGGTTGAAGCTGCCGGATTGGACTCAGAGACACGAAAAAACATTTCCGCCCATGCCGCCGATTTGGTACGCCGCATCCGAGATCAGGGCATTGTCGGAACAATGGAAAATTTCCTGGCGAAGTACGGATTGTCGACCGACGAAGGCGTTGCTTTGATGTGCTTGGCCGAAGCGATGTTGCGGGTGCCAGACGACGATACCGTCGATGAGCTGATCCGCGACTGAGCTACTCCCTAACGTTTGGACAAGATCTGGCGAAATTTAAGCCAGTTTTTGCATCTGCTGATCGGGGTTGGGTGTTTCAATTCACCGCCAGTAGACCGCGGCAGGTGGTTTGCCGCAAAGGGCGGAATGTGGGCGTTTGTGATTGTAGAAGTCGACCCACTTTCTGACGCCCGCCTTCGCCTCTGATCCGGTTTCCAAGGCATGCAGGTACGCCAGACGTGCCCTCAAGCAGAGCCCGATCCCATTGATGGATCATCGTCGGGTGCACGCCAAACCGACTGGCCAATTCACTGACTGTCTCCTCGCCTTTCAGCGCTTCCAATGCGACTTTGGCCTTAAACTCAGGGTGATGTTGCTTCCGTTTCGACATGTCTGATCTCCTTTGTATTGAAGATCAGCAGATTACAAACCGCGGCTTACGTCAGTGTCCGAATTTCAGGGGGTGTCCGTCATCAGATAGTTTGAGACAGATGGCGTTTTGACTTCGTTGAGTTATCGCTCATCTGTTTTCAGTTAAGCAGCGGATTTAGCGTGCTGCAAGCGCCTAAGTTTCATGGTCCTCCTCTTTGTCTTCTCGCGT